>CAZYGH010000046.1:31386-36145 GCA_964647595.1 uncultured Verrucomicrobiota bacterium | reverse complement strand
GGCATTAGGTTATGCTACAATCAACCGTAGGGTGGTTAAGGAACTTCCGTTAAAAGAGGCGATGGAGCGGGAGGGTTAACCGAATGGATCAACTAAACCTGCTGTTGAGAGGGAAGATTGCAAATACTATGCTTACCGCTATTATGAAGGTGAACACGATGAAGATTAAACGGCTACTGTTAGTTTTGCTTACGTCATGCGTCTTATGCCACGCGGCATTTGCCTATGAAGATTATACCGGCTATGTCGCGGCCGTGGCCTCTGGCGAGAATACCTATCGAACGAACAACTATCTGATGGATGCCATGTCGGATATGGAATCCTTTTTCGTCGCCCACCATGACCAGTGGATGACAAGCCTAGTCATGCCGGGCACAGACACGTGGTCAGCCGTTGCCTATCCGCCTGAAGTTCCGATGTTGTGGAGTGCGTTGCCCAGCGCTTTCACTAGCGGATTGATTGCCACCACTGATTTAGGCGTTGTGGCCTATCCCATCCGCATTCAAGAAAACCCAACTTCCCACCAAGTGCAGTTTTTCGCGGGGCAGAACCTGCTTTACACCATGCCAACGGTCTATTCCGACACCAACCGCTATGTCACCAATGCTTATCCCAACTTATACGGCGGCGGATTCGATACGGACGAAGTCGCCTACATTGAAGCGGAATACTCTCCGTCGCGAATGATCCTCGAAGTGGAACTGTTCCGCCACACGAACCTTTACGCATTCCTCTACAACGAAACCTTTCTATGCGGAGAACCCAACTCCGCCGATCCAGAAGCGTTGGAGGACTCCGACGGCGACGGAATCAGCAACCGCGATGAAATCCGCTGGGGCACCGATCCATACGATCCCGGCAGTTATGCGGGGTTCACGAAGGCCATCACCAGCAACGGCAATGTCAGCGTAGTTTGGCCCGCTCCCAGCAACCGCAATTACCGAGTGGAACAATCCCCGGATATGCTCACCGGAAGCTGGAGCAGCGCTACCGCATGGCTGACCGGGAACAACACCAACATGACCTATGCGGACGGAGGCGGTGTCTCAAATCGGTTCTTCCGCTACAAGATCGAAGAAAAAGATGTGAACTCCAACGGGTTGCCCGACTGGTGGGAGATCAAATACTGGGGAAGTCTGACCACGAATACACCGACTGGCGACAACGATGGCGACGGCCTCGACAACAGCGAAGAGCTCTATTTCGGATATTCCCCGCTGGTTTCCGAAAAAACCCTCATCCACAGCATCTATCACACGGTTGTCGTCAACACCAACACCCCCAACCCTGACGACGGCACCGAACGTTTCGACTTCCACGGCGGCGGACGGCCGCTGGGCCTCGCTTCCAATGCCTCCGACGGCTTCGGCAGCATCTATGGCGATGCGCACAGCGGTGGCATCTTCTTCAACAACGACGACACCAATCTTTACATTGGCGTCAGCGGTCTGGACCGGTTGTCGGACAATGCTTTTGTCATGTTCATTGACTCGAATGAGGGAGGCGTGACCAATCTGGCCCACCTTTCAGGTCAACCTTACGCACTAGGCCAAGCCAAGAACTTTAGTTTTAACGCCACCAACTTTACTCCAAATGTGGCGATAATTTTAGGCGATAATAGCATAGACGGACGCAATGATCCTGCCAAAGCCATTGGCGGAACCTCCTTTGGTCAAGGCATCTATGCGATTTCTTCCAGTTCAAGTATAGGCGATTTCACCGGATTCAGCCGCACCTCCGGCGGAGGGGCGCTATCCCAATGGAGCAAAACGAGTGGCACAAACCAGACCCCACGCGGTGGATGTGAAATCGCCCTCTCCCTTTCCTCCCTCGGATGTTCCGCGACCAGCACGATCAAAGTCGCTGCCGTGTTTATTGGCGGGGCCTCAAACGGCATCAGTCGCTGGGCCTCAACGGAAGCCTACGGTAAAAGCGCCAGCATCAACCCCAACTGGGGCTACGATCCCGTCAACCTCGTCGGTGCTCCCGTCCAGCTTTCCACCGCCGCCCAGTCCCTTCCCAATGTGGCATATCCGAGATACACCGAGGAGGATGTCATCTTTCAGGCCTTTTTCTGGAACGCGGGGTCCCCAGGAGAAGACCCAACAAAAGAAGGCAATATGGTGTGGTACCAAACCCTGAATACTCAGGTGTTGGATATGGCCACCTCTGGATTCACCCATATCTATCTGCCTCCTCCGCAGAAGGGCGAAGGAGGCAGATGGTCTATGGGGTACGATCCCTACGATCAATATGATTTGGGTAATTATAACCAAAAATCGATTTCAACCCGCTTTGGTCCCATGGCTGATCTGGTCAGTCTGGTAAACGTAATCAACACAAATGGGCTGGTTCCGATCGTAGACATCGTGATGAATCACATGCGACAGCAAAATCCAGTCTCGAAAACATTCAACTATGTCACCCACACCAATGCTCCCCAATTCAGCAAAACGACAAACGATTTCCATCCGTCGATCTTAGGCCACAACGATGAAATGCTGCCTTATCACAAGACGACGGAATTTGGGTCCGATTATTTTGACATTGATCAGCTCGCACCCAACATGCGGCTTGGTCTTAAACGATGGGGAAATTGGCTAGCCAACACGGTGGGCTACAAAGCCTACCGGTTCGACCTCACTTTCCGCATGGAACCATGGTATCTATGGGAGTGGATGCACTACGGTTCGATGCGCGGCAGCTTCGCCGCAATGGAGTACTGGGCATTAGCCAGCGGGCGCGAACAGCAAGAGTGGCTTGATTTGACCGGCCATGCGGCCGCAGTGTTCGACTGGAATCTTCAGAAGATGCTAAAGGCGATGTGTGAGTCCAACGGGACCTTCAATATGAAGACCCTCGATCATCCTTCCCTGTTGGGCTTGGAGCCGGATTACACTGTCACATTTGTGGAAAGCCATGACACCTATGCGCCTATGAAAAGCTTGAGCGAGCGCGGCATTCTTCAGGACAAGATGCTTGCCTATGCCTACATCCTATTCCAAAACGGGCTCCCAATGGTCTATTACCACGACTATTATTTGCAGCCCTATCACAACGGAACACCTGACCCGAGTGATTCAACTCGCGGATGGCCAACCGGCTACTTTGGGTCACCTCTGAAACCGCAAATCGACAAAGGAATCTGGATTCGTAAACAGTTTCTGTCAGGCCAACCGACCTATGTGGTCACCAATTCGTCCATTCAGAGCGATCTATATGTCGCCATCCGAGATGGAGGGGGCTTCAAATCAGGCGGTATGCTTATGCTGAACGACGCTACGTCTTCACGTTCAACCACGGTGGCTACGCCATGGTTGAGCACGACACTTCGAGATGCTTACACCCGAGATTCCGCCTATGATGTTACCACCACTGCAGATGGGCTCGCCAGCTTGACCGCCACCGCAAAATGTTATCGCGTCTATGTCCCATTGAGTGCGTTGCCATAAGGAGAAAGCCATGAAAATACTGATTATAATCTTGTCCCTATTAGTGCATGTATCTGTGGCACATGCATTCATGCTTTTCGATGTCGCGTGGAATGATCCACCCCATTCGGCGGGGAGCGCCCCTGCAACCGATCTGTCGGGTACATCCCCGGACCGTCCTGGAGAGGTTCAGGGGGCCACAGTCCGCGCTGGCGTTGCAGGGTTCAGCGGTCAAGCAGCGGTGTTATCCGGTGGAGGAAATGCATTTATCAATTTTTACCAAAGTCCAAGCTTTACGTCGGGGGTGCATCGCATCAGTTGGTTGGCTTCCATGCTCACAATGGATCCAAATACATCGGTCATCGCCCAATCGATTGACAATGTCGTAAGCTGCTCATTTTTAAGCGGAGGAAATATTCGCATATATTCTGGCAACAGTCCCGACACCATCATCGGCACTTGGGCGCTTGGAGAAATTTATCAATTTGAAACGTTGTTGAATCTGGATTCGGATACCTACGATTTCTATTTCAATGGAAATCAGGTTATCACCGGTCAGGCACTGGATTCTAATGCCAGCATTTCTCAGTTTGGGTTTCAACGACCGTATGGCAATTCCGAATTTGCCATCGATAACGTTCAATGGGAAGTAATCTCCGGCATTCCCGAGCCGGGGACGCTCTCGCTATTAATGCTTGGCCTGCCTTCGCTCTGCTATTTACGCCGCCGTTTTCAAAGCCATAAACAATAGGATTCTCAACAAGCGGTTGCACCCCTACGCGCCGCAAGCGGCGCGAGGGTGAACCGTGACGTTCTGTGGCGTTGGATCTCTGATCCGCGCCTCTGAAGGCATGTGGCAGAGCTACGTGCCATGCCTGACGGCATGGCTCACGGGCCTTGGATGACGTTCGGAAATTTTTCGTTATTCTTTTCGACTTGGGCGAGGGTTTGGGCGAGAGAGCGGAGGGTGGCGCGAACGGGTGGGGAGAGGCGGGTGCCGGGGGTGGTGGAGGTGGGTTGGATGCCGAGGAGAATGATTTCGTTGGCGCAGTCGGACAAAAAGGCGGTGAGTTGGCCGAGGGAGGGGGCGTGGGTTCCGAAGTCGCGGCCGTGGATGGTGGTGGGATCGATGCGGCGAAGGGTGCCGGGGGGGAGATTCATGTCGGCGGCATCGAGAAGAACAAGAAGATCGGGGTGGAGGCGGCGGATGAGGCCGGTGAAATTTTCGGGGGCGGTGGAGGCGTTGATGCAGCGCCACTGGGGGTGGCGAAAGGCGCGGGCGAAGAGGGGGCCTAGGGCGTCATCGCCGTGGCGGGGGTTGCCGATGC
>CAZYGH010000046.1:0-31220 GCA_964647595.1 uncultured Verrucomicrobiota bacterium | reverse complement strand
AAGGGTGGGTGGGGGGGAGGGGGAATTAAGAATTAAGAATGAAAAATTAAGAATTAAGAATTGGGAATTGAGAATTGAGAATTGAGAAGGGGGGAAAAGAGAGCTGGCCACAGAGAGTGCAGAGGGGTGTAGAGGAGAAATCAAGAAGGGGGAAAGAAAAGGGCCGCCGTCCGAGGGGGGGGCGGCGGCCGTGGGTCACGCGTGGGGATTAGCCGACGGTGATGGCGGAGACGGGGCAGCTATCGGCCGCTTCTTTGGCGGTGGCTTCGGCGGCGGCGGGGACGACATCGGCCTTGGTGTGGGCGAGGCCATCATCGCCCATGGCGAAGACATCGGGGGCGATATCGGTGCAGAGGGTACAACCGGTGCAGGTTCCAGCGTCAACTTTTGCGTTCATGGGATGTTCCTTTTTGTTGGATGTTTATTTTTTGAAAGGGGCGATTTACCAGTTTTCACCGAGGAGTTCGAAGTAGGCTTGGGGGTGGAGGCAGGCGGGGCAGAGTTTGGGGGCTTCCGTGGCCTCATGGAGATAGCCACAGTTGATGCAACGCCAGACGACGACGCCATCGCGCTTGAAGACGCGGCCTTCGGAGAGGTTTTTCCAGAGGTCGGTATAGCGCTTGTCGTGCTGCTTTTCGGCGTTGCAAACTTTGTCCCAGAGGACGGCGATTTGTTCAAAGCCTTCTTCGCGGGCGATGCGGGCAAATTCGGGATAGAGGAGGGTCCACTCCTCATGTTCGCCTTCGGAGGCGGCTTTGAGGTTATCGAGGGTGGTGGCGACGGTTCCGGCGGGATAGGCGGCGGTGATTTCGACCATGCCGCCTTCGAGGAAGCTGAAGAAGCGCTTGGCGTGCTCTTTTTCCTGATCGGCGGTTTCTTCAAAAATCTTGGAGATTTGGACGAGGCCTTCCTTCTTGGCCACAGAGGCGAAGTAGGTGTAGCGGTTGCGGGCTTGAGACTCGCCGGCAAACGAGGCGAGCAGGTTCTTTTCGGTGCGTGTTCCTTTGATGCTCTTCATGGGTTCTCCTATGGGGGTTAAGGGGCAACAGCCCCGTATTGCGCAATAGTTAGACACTTTCTGATGGAAGGGGGGGGGGTGTCAAGGCTGGAACAGGGCCTTCTTTGAAGACGCCCATGGAGCGGAATTTGTCGTAGCGTTGATCGAGCAGTTGACGGGGGGAGAGTTTTTTGAGCTCGGCGAGATTCTTGAGAAGAGTGTCGCGAACAGATGCGGCGGCAGCCTCGGGGTTGGCGTGGGCGCCGCCGGCGGGTTCGGGGACGATTTCGTCGGCGATGCCCAGTTCGATGAGGTCGGTGGCGGTGAGTTTGAGGGCGGTGGCGGCGGTGTCGGCGTGGGAGCGATTTTTCCAGAGGATGGCGGCGCAGCCTTCGGGGGAGATGACGGAGTAGTACGAGTATTCGAGGATCAGGATGCGGTTGGCCACGCCGATGCCGAGGGCGCCGCCGGAGCCGCCTTCGCCAATGACGATGGCGAGGATGGGGACGGGGAAGCGGAACATTTCGCGGAGGTTGACGGCAATGGCTTCGGCAACGTGGCGCTGTTCGCCATCGATGCCGGGGAAGGCGCCGGGGGTGTCGATGAAGCAGACGATGGGGACATTGAATTTGGCGGCGAGGCGCATGAGGCGAAGGGCTTTGCGATAGCCTTCGGGGAAGGGGCAACCGAAGTTGCAGGCGAGATTGCTTTTGGTGTCGCGGCCTTTTTGGGTGCCGATGACCATGACTCGTTCATCGCCGATCCAGCCGAGGCCGCCGACGATGGATTGGTCGTCGGCCAAGAGGCGGTCGCCGTGGAGTTCGGAAAAGTTGGAGATGCAGGCGGCGATGTAGTCGCGGGTGTAGGGGCGGCGGGGGTGGCGGGCCACCATGACTTTTTGCCAAGGGGTGAGGTTGGCATAGATGCCGCGGCGGGCATCGGTCAATTCCTTTTCCAGTTGGGCGACATCTTGGGGTGTTTCGATGCCTTTGTCCTTCGAAAACTGGCGGAGTTCATCGATTTTGTTTTGGATTTCGAGGAGGGGTTTTTCAAATGGGAGGGTGTATGCAGCCACGGGTGGACCTTCTATTCTGAGATGGTGACGAGCGTTCCTTTGGGGAGGATCGTGTACAATTCTTCGACATCGGAATTCAGCAATCGAACGCATCCGGCGCTACTTTGGGTGCCGATGGAGGCGGGATCCCAGGTGCCGTGGATGCCGTAGCCGGGCAGGTCGAGGGCGAGCCAGTGGGTGCCCAGCAAATTTTCGGGATCGCCGTAGGGGATGGCTTTCCCGCCAGGCTTATGCCACGGGGGTTGGGCGATTTTATCGATAATTTTGAAGGTGCCGACAGGAGTCTTGGCGTGTTCGCCGGTGCTGACGCGGTAGCGTTTGAAGAATTTTCCGTCGAGGGTGACGAGGAGATCGTTGCGGGATTTGCTGACGGCGAGGGCGAAGGCGTGCTGGTTGCCATCAAAGAGGCGAAGGGAGTCGCCCAGATGGATATTGGCGCCTTGAATGTTGTTGGCTTTGGCGATGAGGGGGACGGGGGTATTGTATTTGGCGGCGAGTTTGCCGAGGTAGTCGCCTTTTTGAATGATGTAGTCGACTTTTTCGGGCATGGGGCGTTGGGAGGCGAGGAGGGGGATGGCCAATTCGTTCAACAAGGCCTCAATTTCGGGGTTGCCGGGGCTAGCGGCTAGGGCGTCGAGGGCGGCTTGGCGGGCGGCTTGGTGGTCGCCGGCTTGAAGGCGTTCGCGGGCTTGGGAGAGAAGTTGGGAGGCATCGCCGGTGGGTGCGGGGGCGGGTGGGGAAACGGTGGTGACAGAGTCGGGGGGCGGGACGTTTTGAAGGGGCACCGGGGCGGGGAGGGGGGCGGGCTGAATGGGCACGGGCAGGGGAATGTCTGGAATCTGTACGGGCGGAATCTCGGCTTGGATGGGGGCGTCGGGAAACTCGACGGGCGGGGCGGGTTCGACGTTCCGGTTGCGCAACATGTGGACCAAGGTGAACACGGCGGCAAGCGCGAGCACGAGCACGGTGACGATGAGGAGCGTCATGCAACCGGCGCGGGATTTTTCGCGCTTCATGAGATAGATGTCGGGGGCGGAATTGGGCTGTTGCATGATGGGGAAAAAGGAGGGGGCTTAAATCAAGTTGTTGAGATCGCGCAGGACCAGAACCATGTCGGGGTAGCGGTCGTCCGGGTTCTTGGCGAGGCACTTCATGACGAGGTTGGCCACGCCGACGGGGATGGCGGGATTGTGCTGGCGGATGGGTGTGGGTGGGGTCTTGGGATCGATTTGGGCGGCGCGAACTTGCTCAATTTTTTCGCCTTCGTAGGGTTTGTGGAAGGTGAGCATTTCGTAGCAGCAGATGCCGAACGCATAGATGTCGGCGCGATCATCGGCGGTACGGTTCAGCAGGGTTTCGGGGGGGACATAGGCCGTAGTGCCAGAGACGACGGCGAGTTTTTTGAAAAAACGTTTGCGGGGGAGGGCCAAATCAAAATCGATGAGAATCATGCGGCCATCGGGGCGAATCAAAATGTTTTCTGGCTTAATGTCCAGATGGAGGAAGCCGCGCGAATGAATGTATTGGATGACGTTGGCGAGCTGACGGATGAAAATCATGACGTTTTCGGTCAGCATGGGATCACGATAGAGGATCAGGTCGCGCAGGGTACGTGATTCGACATATTCGAGAACCATGTAAGGAATTTTGCCTTCATAGCCGGCTTTGACGAACGTGACGATGTTGGGATGGGGCTTGGGAGTATGGAGGCGCGTGATAACTTCTCCGCCATAGAAGAAGCGTTTTTTGGCGCGACTGTCCTTGGCTTGAATGGCATCGAGGACGCGAATGACAAAACGCTCCTGTTGGGCATCGATGGCCACATAGAGTTTGGTCATTCCGCCGCCGGACATCGAGCGCGTGATGGAGTAGCCTGCAAATTCCTGATTCATGGTGCTCCTTCTAGCGCAAACGGGGGGGGAAGGCAATCCGATTCAAAATTAAGAATTAAGAATGAAGAATTAATGGAGGAGGGAGAGGGCGGCTTGGGTGGCTTCGTCGACGGAAATGGCGTGGAGGGCTTTTTGGGCGGCGGGGGAATGGCGGGGGAGATCGCGGGTGCGATGGTCAGAGTGTTGGAGGATCCGGATGGATTTGCCGAGGGGGCCGGTTTGTTCGGGGTTGGTGATGCCGAAGATGGCGACGAGGGGGGTGCCGAGGGCGGCGGCGAGGTGCATGCCGCCGCTGTCGTTACAGAGTACGACGGAGGAGAGGGAGAGGACGGCGGATAGCTCTTCCAGTGTGGTGGAGCCGGCGAGGTTTAAACCGTTGGGGGCGGACGCGGCGGCGACTTGCTGGCAGATGTTTTTTTCTGAAGCGGTGCCGAGGGTGAGGATGGAGCCGCCGGTGTGGGCGACGAGGGAGGCGGCGGTTTCGGCATAGCGCTCGACGGGCCACTGTTTGGAGGGACCTCGGGCGGCACCGGGAAGGATGGAAATCCAGGGGCGGGGGAGGGCGGAAAGCTGGGTGCGCATGCGATCTAAAATGGCGGGAGGAACGGTGAGTTGGGGAGAGGTGAAGGTTCGCCGATTTTCGCCGGGGAAAAATAAATCAAGCATTTCGAAGACTTGGTGGGTACGGCCGGGGCCGAAAGAGGGGGGGCGGGTCTCGGTGAGGAGAAAATCGCGCGGAAAATGGCCGGGGAGGCCAATTCTTTTAGGAATACGGGCCAAGAAGGGTGGAATGGCTGACCGAAAAGAGTGGGGGAGGATGTATGAAACCTCAAATTCTTGTTGTTTGAGATCTTGAAGGAGGGGGCGGAGACTTTTTCCGCTTGGGGGAAGGGATAAAACGCGATTGGGGGCGGCGTGCATGGCCCAGAGGGGGAATAGGGAGGGCTTGGTCAGGAGGGTGAGGTCGGCATGGGCATGGTGGTCGCGAAGGGCTTGAATGGCGGGCATGGAGAGAATGGCATCGCCGAGCCAGTTGAGGCTGCAGAGCAGAATGCGGGGGCCTGAGGCGGGAGGGGGGGAGGATTCGGATAGGGAGGGGGGGGTCACCAGGTGTAGCGGACGGTGTAGGTGAAGGATTTTTGTGAGTTGGCTTTGACGGGAACGCTGAATTGGATGGCGTTGGGATCGCCTTCCACGGGCGTGGGGGTGGAGCTGGAGGTCGTGATTTCGTGGGTTTCGCCACGATAGAGGTGTTCGATCACGGTGATGGTTTTATCGGCGGTCGTTTGGTTGTCCATCGCAATTTCGAACGATTCCTCGGACACTTTGAGGGGGACGACTTCGGTGAAGCCGGTACGGATGCGGCGGGCGGAAAGGCCGGCGGCAGGGCCGAGTTGGAGGGTGGTGGATTCGCCAGCCTTGAGGGCGGGAACCCAAGCGGTTCCAATCCATTCGAGGGCTTGTTCAGCTTGGCCTTTCAGGAGGCGGAATTCGCCCGGAGGTAGGGGTGTACTCTTGGGGGCGGAAAAAGTGAGAGAGGTTTCGATGGCGGAAGAATACTCGGTGCCGAGGTTCCAATCGGTACGACGATTGCGCTGAAATCGGTCGAAGCGGACGCCGTCGTAAAGATAGCGGGTTTCGACGGCGAGGGAGGGGGTGGAGGCCAACACAACGAGGGCATCGCTATCGGCGGGGAGCGTTGTGGCGATGGGGAGGTCATAGGTGGAGACGATGGAGGCGGTTGCGGCAGAGCGTTCTGGAATCCATGTTTTTCCATCGGTGGAAAATCGCAGGGCCATCGGCTTGGAGGCGCGCAGGTCGCTGGCCTCGGGCACGAGGGGGGCGAATTGGCCTTTATCGGTGAGAGCCAAGCGGATTCGGGCATTGGAGAAGGTGCGGGAGGTGGCATTTTTGAGGTGAATTCGGGAGGAAAGGGACATGGATCGGGCGTCTTCCGAGAGGATGGCTTCGTGAAAGGCCTTCCAGGAGAGGCCGGCGGCGGCATAGTTGAGTTGGATGGAGCCGGGCACAGATTGGTTGGCGGGGGTTCGCCAAACGAGGGTGGGGATGCGGGTTAGGGTGGGACGATCGGGAAATTCGATGGAATCGAGAGTCAAAATATTAGGAACCATGCGGACGGCCTGACCGTCAGTATCGAGCACCAAGGAGGGGGATGGAGAAGAAAAGTCGGGCAGGGAGGCGAGGCGTCCGGAGAACGTATCCGGGCCGTTGCGGCAGGTGATGGATTCGCCGCGATAGGCGCGGAAGAGGGAGGTGTTGTCTTGCAGGTCATAGGCGAAATATTGGGAGAGAACGGTGAAGTTTTCGCGACTCTCGACGGGCGTGGCCGTCACGGAAGCGGGCCAAAGCGTTTCGGGTAGAGGGGACACGCGCAGGAGGCCATCGGCGCCGGGGGGGGTGACATCTTGGGTTTCCGAAATCTGGGCGTTGCCGTTATCCTGAATGGTCAGCGCAATGGAGCGCGGATGAGCGGCAACGGCGGCTAAGGGGAGGAGAAAGAGGGGGATCCAACAGGCGATTTTCATGAACATCCTCAATTTCTTGGAGCGGTGGGGTGTGGGATTTGCTGGACCTGTTGTTGCAAGAAGGCATCGGCCAGAACGAGCGCGGCCATGGATTCCACGATGGGGATGGCGCGAGGAAGGACGCAGGGGTCGTGGCGACCTTTGGCTTCAAAGATGACGGGGGATCCATCGAAGGCGGCGGTAGGTTGGGGAAGCGAAATCGTGGAGACGGGTTTGAAGGCTACGCGGAACAGAATGGGTTCGCCGTTGGAAATGCCACCTTGGATTCCTCCGCAGCGGTTGGAGGCCGGGCGGATGCCACCGCCGGATTTGGCGACGAACGGGTCGTTGTGCTGGGATCCGCGCATCAAGGTGGCGCCGAAGCCTTCGCCAATTTCAAAGCCGCGAGTGGCCGGAATCGACATCATGGCATGGGCTAAGAGGGCGTGGAGTTTATCGAAGACGGGTTCACCCCAGCCGGGGGGTACGCCGCGGCAAACGCAGGCGATGACGCCGCCGATGGAATCGCCGGCATCGCGAGCGGCTTCGATGGCGGTAATCATGCGGGGGGAGGTGGTTGTGTCGGGGCAGCGGATGAGGGAGGCATCGACCTCCGCGCGGGAAATGGTTTCGAGGTTGGGGCGTTGGGCTTGGATGGAGCCCACGCTTTCGACCCAGGCGACCACCTGCACGGGGAGATAGGTGGCGAGCATTTTTTCGGCCACGGCCCCGGCGGCCACGCGGGCGGCGGTTTCTCGTGCGGAGGCGCGGCCGCCGCCGGAACGGGCGCGAAGGCCATATTTTTCGGCATAGGTGAAATCAGCGTGGGAGGGACGGGGAACGGTTTCCATTTCGGCGTAGTCGCCGGGTTTGGTGTCGGCATTGGGGATGGAGAGGCCGATGGGGGTACCCAAGGTGAGGCCGCGCTCGAGGCCGGAGAGGATGGAAACGGTGTCGGTTTCGTTGCGAGGGGTGGTCAGGGCGGAGGATCCGGGGCGGCGGCGGTCGAGTTGGGGCTGGATGTCGGAGGTGGAGAGCGGAATGCGCGAGGGGCAGCCATCGACGATACACCCGATGGCGCGGCCATGGGATTCGCCGAAGGTGGTGACGCGAAAAAGAGTTCCGAAGGTGCTGGACATGGGCGGTTTCTCCTATGGGGCATAGAGTAGGTTGCCCCGCGGCGGGAGGAAAGAGAAAATTGAGGAGGGGAAGCGATTCAGGCGCATCCCCGTTTCATTGACCTAAAGCGGCTGTCACGCACCATTCACAGATGGAGGAATATCCAATATCCAAAGTTCAATATCCAAGTTTCAAGTATGGAGGCGGAGGGCAGCAGAACCGCTGGGGCGGGGTGCGCCCCCTAGTCGCATCCTATCTTCCCGTTCTGTCCCACTTGGATATTCGATATTGGATATTGAAGATTAAAAGTCAATGAAACGGGGATGCGCCCAAGCGATTCAGATGAAGAAGCGGGTCATATGATTCCACAGGGGGGGGGGAGGACAGAAATTGACAAATGAGGGTTTGAGCGTAGTTTTTTCACCGAGTCAAAAACAATAAGGAGACAGCACGTGAGTATTGTGAACGAGTTTCGTGAATTTGCGGTGAAGGGCAACATGGTGGACATGGCGGTGGGCATCATTGTGGGTGGGGCGTTCGGGAAGATTGTGACATCGCTTGTGAATGATGTGATTATGCCGCCGCTGGGCGTGTTGATGGGGCAGGTGGATTTCAAGGATTTGGCCCTGACGCTCAAGGCGGCTACCGTAGATGCGGCGGGTGTGGAAACAGCGGAGGCGGTGACGTTGAAGTATGGAATGTTTATTCAAAACGTGGTGGATTTTCTGATTGTGGCCGTGGCGGTGTTCATGATGGTGAAGGTGATCAACACGCTGCGACGGACGCAGGGCGACGTTCCTGCGAAGTAAGAGTGCGGTTTGCCTCAACATTCGGAAGATGATTCATTCGGCTTGTTGAGGGGGGGGGGCATTTGCAAGAATAGGGCAGAGTGAAACTGGATTCAGCCGTTGGGTTTGCCTGAGTAGTAAGGCAAGACAGGGGCAGGAGATGAGCCGATCATGAACCGCCCGGAGCTGATGGTGGAGGAATCGCTGATGAACAACAGGGCAACGATTCCCGATGCGGAAAAGATTGCAGAGCTGATTGCGCTTCACGAGTTTTCTGAGCTGGCCTTTGCCCAGACGGAAGAGGAGTTGGCCCGGAATTCTGTCGAAAAGGTGACTCGTCTGTTTGGCCCCCGATATTTTGCCGTGCTGTCGGGACGGGGCGAGCGGCAGAGGATGGTTGTTGATTTTGGATTTCAATCTGTTGGCGAGGTGTTGTCGCGGCTGTCTGAGCGTACGGATTCAGACCGTCAGTTCCTGTTGATTTTCAACGAAGGCACAGACGATCAGGATATTGTATTTCTGGAGCAGGATCAGCGGATTGATGACCGGACCCGCCGAAATTATGCACTGTGCGCCCGCCGGTTGGAATACCGCCTGAATGCGTTTCGGCTGGAAGCCCAACGAAAGAAGGCGGAAGAAGAGTTGGGCAACAATTACGCCTTGTTGCGTATGGCGGGCAAGTCAGCCTTGCTGGGAGGCTGGCTTGTGAATTTGACGGAAAACCGAGTGGTTTGGTCCGACGAAGTGGCCGACATTCACGACATGCCGGCTGGCTATTCCCCGTTGGTGGAAGAGGGCATTTCCTTTTATGCCCCGGAGTGGCACGAAAAAATTAAGGAAGTGTTTGGAAAATGCGTCACACAGGGGATTCCCTACGACGAGATCATGGAGATTGTGACGGCCAAGGGGCGCCGGCGTTGGGTTCGAACCATTGGGGAAGCGGCTCGAGATTCCACCGGAAAGATCACCAAAATCCACGGGTCTTTTCAGGATATCACGGCGCGCCAGCATGCCGAGGCCTATCGGCCACTTTCTGGTACGGTGGTGGCCGCGCTCAATTCGGCGCTCACGTTCAAGGATGGCATACGTGAAGTGCTGGGTGCGATCAAGCATGCCACGGGGTGTGATGCGGTGGGTATGCGCTTGCGCAACGGAGAAGATTTTCCATATTTGGAGGAGGACGGGTTTTCTTGCGGGTTTGTCCTGGCGGAAAATTCACTCCTTTCGCGCGACGAAAAGGGCGATGTGTGTCGCAATGCAGATGGGACGCCGCGCTATGAATGCACGTGCGGACTGGTGTTGACAGGCCAGACGGATTCCCAGAACCCGTTGTTCACGCCGGGGGGAAGTGCGTGGACGAACAATTCTTTTCCGTTTCTGGATGTGCCTGCCAGCGAGGACCCGCGGCTTCATCCGCGCAACCGGTGCATACACGAGGGATACGCGTCTGTGGCCTTGGTTCCGATCCGCACAAAGAACGGCATTGTGGGGATTTTGCAACTCAACGGACGGACCCAAGATTTATTCACGCGGGCGAGCATCGAAGCACTCGAGGGGGTGGCCGCCCATATTGGCGGCGCTCTGCAGCGTCTCGAAGCCGAGGAGCAGCTCAAAACAACGAATGCTTTTCTGGATTCGATCATTGAAAACATTCCGACCATGTTGTTTCTGAAGGAAGCCCAGAATCTCCGCTTTGTGCGTTTCAACCGCGCGGGCGAGCAAATTACGGGATTTCAACGCGACGATTTGCTGGGCAAAAATGATTACGATTTGTTCCCGAAGGAGCAGGCTGATTTCTTTGTTCAAAAAGATCGCGAAACACTGCTACAAAAGAACGGCACCGAGGTTGAAGAAGAGCCGTTGCAAAGCGTGCACAACGGACTGCGAATTCTCCACACGCGAAAAGTTCCGATCGTGAACAAGGAGGGGGAGCCCCAATTTTTACTGGGCATTTCGGAAGATGTGACGGAGCGGAAAAAGGCCGAGGCGGAGCAGGAGCAGTTGAGGTCGCAACTTCACCATGTTCACATGATGGAATCCATCGGCCAGCTTGCGGCGGGTATTGCTCACGAAATCAACACGCCCATCCAGTTTGTGGGAGACAACCTCGGATTCCTGAAGGATGCCTTTGCAAATTTGCAAAACATGATTGGGCGTTGCGGGGATCTGATTCATTCGCCTCCTTCGACGGTGGAAGAATGGGTTCGTCTGGTCCAGACAGCGATGGAAGAATCCGATGTGAACTATCTGAAAGGCGAGGTTCCCAAGGCGCTGGAGCAGTCGGAGGAAGGCATTCGGCGTGTTTCAAAGATTGTGCACGCACTGAAGGAATTCTCGCATCCGGAGCGTGGAGAAGAGAAGGGGACGGTCGATATCAATCGGGCGCTGGAGAGTACGATTATCATTGCGCGCAACGAGTGGAAATATGTGGCGGAATTGAGCACCCATCTGGATCCAGAGTTGCCGATGGTGGATGGCTATTCGGGAGTCATCAATCAGGTTTTTCTCAACTTGATCGTTAATGCCGCGCATGCCATTGGCGAAAAGAAGGGAGACGGGATTGAGCGGGGGCTTATTGACATCTCCACCCGCTTGATTGACAACTGGGCGGAGATTCGGGTGTCCGACACGGGAACGGGTATTGAGGAAAAAAACCGATCCCGTGTGTTTAAGCCATTTTTTACGACCAAATCCGTGGGCAAGGGGACCGGACAGGGGTTGGCGATGGCCTACCAAGCGGTGGTGAAGCAACATGGAGGAAGCCTCACCTTTGAAACTCAAGTGGGTCAAGGAACCACGTTCATTGTTCGATTGCCTATCCGGGTGGACAATCATGAGTCGGCATGATCATCGTGTTGTTTTGGCGTTGATTCTGCTGAGTCTTGCATTCGTCGCAGGATGTCGACCTGCGTCGGAGTCTGCCCTTCCAGCGTCCGGCCGTTGCGATTCGACGACAGAAAAACAGCGAGTTTTGTTGGTGCAGAGCTATCACACTGGATATGAATGGGTCGACTCCATCACACGGGGGGTGCGCATGGCGCTTCCTCTGAGCGAAGTGAACTTGGAAGTTTTCTACATGGACACCAAGCGCCATCCAGACGAGGAATGGAAGCAAAAGGCGGGGGCGGAGGCCCGTTGTATTGTTTCCGACTGGAAGCCAGCGGTTGTGATTGCGGCCGATGACAATGCGCAGGCGTATTTCGCCAAGCAATATGTTGGCGACGAGCGAGTCCCCATTGTTTTCTGTGGCGTGAACAACGAGCTGGAAGATTATGGGTATCCAGCCAAGAATGTGACGGGGATTATGGAACGTCCTCATTTCAAGCAAAGTTTAGACTATGTGCGGCGCATCTTGCCCTCGGCGTCGCGCATTGCCATCGTGACGGATGACTCCGAGACCTCTCGTGGTGCGTTGAACTATATGAAGGAGGTTCCTGAGGGAATGAGGCTGGTGAGCCAGAAAACTCCGTCCACCATGGATGAATGGAAAGCGGCGATTCAGGAATGCCAGACTCAGGCCGATGTCATTGCCGTGTACACCTATCATACCCTTAAAAATAGGGAGCAATCGACCAGCGTACCCGCTTCCGAGGTGATGGAATGGACCTTAAAAAATTCAACGGTTCCCCTGATTGGTTCTCTGGTCTTGACCATGGACGATGGCGCGTTGTGTGGTTATGCGGAATCCGGTGTCGAGCAGGGCCGGGAAGCCGGGAAAATGGCTCGTCGAATATTGCAGGGGGAACGGCCGGCGGACATACCCATTCTTGTTTCCAAAGAAGGGCAGTCCATCGTCAATCTTAAAACAGCCCGCCGCTTGGGCATTGTCGTGCCGGACGATGTGATTCAAACCACCGACTTGGTCATTCATGAGTAGGTATTCCGCCAACGATGCAGACAAGCTGAAATGAAAATTCAATCCCAAAACATTTCAAAATGGATTGGAGGGGTCCTGTTTGCGGGGGTGTGTCTGACTCTCTTGGCTACGGAATGGACGTACCGGGTGGAGGAACGCCATCGTCGCGACGAGTTTCAGGAGCGCGCGCAATCTCGTGTGATGGTTGTTTCCTCTGTGTGGTCCGAGCTGATCGTGCCCCTTCGTTCGATTCAAGCGTTTTTTAATGCTTCTTCAACCGTCTCTCGGGATGAATTTTCTATTTTCGCTCAAACGTATATCGAACAAAATTTTGGGGTTGGCTATTTTGCATGGATGCCTGCCGTTTTCGATGTGGTGGTTCCTCTTCATGAATCTCACGGTCGAGCCGAGGGGTTGGAACGCTACCAGATCAAGCCCCTGCCGCGTTTTGTGGAAGGGGGGGGGGCTCCTCTTTCTTCCCCGATTTCATTTCCTCTCTTTTATGTGGAACCTTTTTGGGGACATGATGATTTGTTGGGATTGGACATGGCTTCAGACCCCGTGATCCGTGAGATTTTGCAGGAGGCATGCGATCAAAATCAGCTTTCCGCGCGGATCCATCCCAAATGGCTACAGCCCGGCGCATCTACCAACTGCATTTGTATGGTTGCGCCGGTGCACTCGAAAGCCGGGTATCCCTTTTCTGAGGCCGACCGACGAAACAATTTGATGGGATATGTGTTGGCGGTCTACGACGTGTCCGTCTTGATCAACAAAGCCATTTCGCTCACCCCGAAACAGAGTGTGGATTGCGTGATCGACATAGGAACAGACGGGCAGATGAAAAACTTGTATGTGTGGTTTGCTCGAACGCGTTCTTCCCCCAAAGGACACATTTCGCAGTTATTGAACAACGCGGCCTATCGATACGAGACGACGACCCGATTTTTGGATGTGGATTTGAACGTCCGGTGTAGCCCCGCCCCTGGATTTTTCAAAGAGAATCCGATCGTGAAAACGTGGTTTGTGTTGGGTGGCGGGTGGGGATTGACTGTTTTGGTGGGATATATCCTCTATCGGGTGTCCCTGCGGGAGATTCGCATTCAACAGTTGGTGGAGGCTCGAACCGAACAGCTTCAGGAGAAAACCACCTTTTTGAACACCTTTATTACCGCGATACCGTTGCCCGTGTTTTACAAAGACACCAAAGGTCGGTATATGGGAATGAACGTCGCCTTTGAAAAAATGTATGGTCTTGCGCCCGGCGAGGGGGTGGGCAAAACGCTTTTTGACCTTGCCCCTCTGGCAACGGCCGAATTCTTGTATGCTCGAGACTTGGAACTGTTTCAACGCGCCGGCACCCATGTTTTTGAGGCCACCCTGATGGATGCAGAGGGAGTCGCGCACCATCTTGTTTTTCACAAAGCTACGTTTGCAAATGCGGAGGGCAAAACGCAAGGGTTGGTGGGGGCCATCATTGACGACACCGAAGTAAAACGGACGACGGAAAAAATGAGCCGGATTTTTTCCGCCGTGAATGGATATTCCGACGGAGTTCTATTGGCGGACGAAAAAGGGCGGCCCACCTACATCAACATGGCTCTTGGATGTCATTTTGACATTTTGCCGGAAGCGATGGAACACATTCATCTGGAAGACCTGTTTGTGGATCCACAACAGGGGAAGGACATTCTTTCCGCTCTGTTGGCCAGTGTCCCTTGGGCGGGAGAGGTGCAGATGAAATCAACAAATGGGACGGTGTTTCCCGTCCTGTTACGCGGATCCCCAACGATCAACGATCACTTTGAGGTGGTGGGCTTCAGTTTGATTCTCACAGATCTGACCGAGCGAAAGAAATTAGAACATCAAATGGCGCATATGCAGAAGATGGAATCCGTGGGCCATTTGGCGGCGGGCATTGCGCACGAAATCAACACGCCCATCCAGTTTGTTGGGGATAATTTGAGTTTCCTGCAAGATAGCTTTGGAGAACTCTTCTCGATGCTGGAGCGTTTCTCGTCACCGCCGGAGATGGCGTCCGATGTGGAGTATTTGCGAACGGAGGTTCCCAAGGCCTTGGCGCAGTCAAAGGATGGTATCCGGCGCGTGTCGGAAATTGTGAGAGCCATGAAAGAGTTTTCTCATCCCGGCGTTGCGAATCAGTCGATGGCGGATCTCAACTGCGCCATCGAGACCACCCTGACCATTGCGCGTAACGAATGGAAATATGTGGCGGAGGTGGAGACCCATTTCGATGCCGGGTTGCCGCCGGTGTCTTGTTGGCCCGGGGATATCAATCAAGTGTTGTTGAATTTGATCGTCAATGCCGCTCATGCCATTCGGGAGGCCAAACGGGGGGAGGGAGGCGACAAGGGGCGCATCTCCATCACCACCGTGCAGGGCAAAGAGTTCGTTGAAATTCGCGTGGCCGACAATGGCGCGGGCATTCCCGAAAAGGTTCAGCCTCACATTTTCACGCCCTTTTTCACCACCAAGGAAGTGGGGAAGGGGACGGGGCAAGGGTTGGCGATGGCCTACAACGTCATCGTGAAAAAACATGGCGGTTCCATTTGGTTCGAGTCGAAGCCGGGAGAGGGCACAACGTTTTTTGTGCGCATCCCCCTCGACGTTTCGTCTCCTTCGGAGTCTACATCATGAAGAAAAGTATTTTGTTTGTGGATGATGAGCCCAACATTTTGGATGGGATTCAGCGCATGTTGCGAGGGAAGCGAGTGGAGTGGGACCTGGCGTTTGCCTGTAGCGGGCCAGAAGCGTTGCAGCGGATGGAAGAGCGCCCCTTCGATCTGGTGGTTTCCGACATGCGTATGCCGATCATGGATGGAACTCAACTGCTGGCGATCGTCATGGTGAAATATCCGGACACCATCCGCTTCATTTTGTCGGGTTTTGCAGATCAAGAATTGATCTTGAAGTCCATTGGTTCGACACATCAATTTTTGTCGAAGCCCTGTGAAACGACCGTCCTCATTCATTCGATTGAGCGGGCCTTTGCGGTGCGTGACTATTTGAAGAAGGACAGCCTCAAGCGGCTGGTGACGCAGATCAAAAGTATTCCGTGCCTTCCGGACCTGTATTTGCAGGTGGTCGAGGAATTGAAATCGCCGAATGCCTCCACGCAGCGCGTGGGGCAGATCATTACGAAAGACATCGGCATGAGCGCCAAGCTGCTCCAGTTGGTGAACTCCGCCTTTTTCGGGTTGCGTCGACGAGTGAACGACCCGGCCCAAGCGGCCTCTCTGTTAGGGCTCGATATTCTGAAATCGGTTGTTCTGATGATGCAGGTGTTCAGCCAAATGAATCAGGCGCTGCCGGAGGGGTGGTCGCTGGAATCTCTGTGGGATCACAGTCTGCGGGTGGCGCGCGGTTCGCAGTTGATGGCCAAGCACGTCCAGGTGGATAAAAAATCGGTGGATGATGCGTTCATGGCGGGTCTTTTTCACGATCTGGGCAAGTTGGTCCTCGCGGCCAATCTGCCAGAAAAGTATAAAGAAGTCATGACGTTGAATGAGGTTCATCGGGTGGATATGCTGGAAGCGGAGCGGCAAGTGTTGGGTGGCACACATGAAGAAGTGGGCGCCTATCTGTTGGGCTTATGGGGATTTTCGGATTCGCTGATCGAGGCGGCTGGCTTTCATCATCGGCCCAGCGATAGCCTGGGAAAAACCTTCACCGTCTTGACGGCGGTTCACGTGGCCAATGTTTGGGTGAATGGACTTCGGCCCTCCCATCTGGGAGCGCAAAACACCCGCTTGGATCTGGCGTATATGGAGAGAATCGGTTGCGTGGACTGCGTGCCTGAGTGGACGGCCGTTTGCGAAGCCAACATGGAACAAGAAAAGGAAGCGGATGGAAACGATTCTGTGCGTTGATGACGATCAAAACATTCTAGATGCCTTTCAGCGGCAACTGCGCAAGCACTATGCGTTGGATGTCGCGATTAGCGGCGCGGCGGCGTTGGATCTGGTGCGAAATAAAGGTCCCTTTGCGGTCATTGTGGCGGATATGAATATGCCCGGCATGAATGGCGTGCAGTTGCTTTCCAAGGTTCGGGAATTGGCTCCTGACACGGTGCGCATCATGTTGACGGGAGCAGCCGATTTTCAGACGGCACTCACGGCGGTCAACGATGGAAACATCTTTCGCTTTTTAGCGAAGCCCTGTCCGAGTGAGACGTTGGCCTTGGCGTTGGAAGCGGGTCTGGCGCAATACCGGCTGATTACGGCGGAGCGGGAGTTGCTCGAAAAAACGCTGAAAGGCAGTATTCAAGCCATGGCGGACATTTTGTCGCTGGCGAATCCAGTGGCCTTTAGCCGCGCCATGCGGTTGCGACACTATGCCGTTCAGATGGCGGGAAGTCTGAAGCTGCCCGATGTCTGGCAAATCGAAGTGGCCGCCATGCTTTCGCAAGTGGGGTGTGTGACGCTTCCGGTTGAAGTGATGGAAAAAGCGTTTGCCGGAGAGCCCCTGACGTCGCAGGAAACCGCGATGTTCGAAGCTTATCCGCAGGTGGGCGAAAAAATGATCGTTCACATTCCGCGCATGGAAAAGGTGGCGCATATGGTGGCACACCAATTGACGGCGGGTTCCAAACTGGACTTGCCGGAGCGAAACGATCCTGCGTTTTTGCAGGAGGTCGGCGTTCACATTTTACGGGCGATCGGTGACTTTGACTTGTTGCTTGCACGCGGGCTGACGCCCGAAAAGGCGAAGGGAACCATGGTTCAACGCCGCGATCGATATCCGACGGCGATTCTGGAGGCATTGTCCTCCGTCATGGTGCCAGAATTGGAGAAGACCGAGTTGGTGGCGAAAGTGAACCAGCTTCGTGCAGGGATGATTTTGGCGGAGGATATCCGGACCAAGGCGGGCATGTTGGTGGTGCAAAAAAATCAGGAAGTCAGCGATACGCTGAGGCAACGACTGATGAATTTCCACACGCAGGGTTTGGTGCCGGGGGAAATTCGGGTTTTCATTTTCCATCGGAATGCCAAGGAGCTTTGAAACTCTTCTTTGGGCGTTGGTGGAGATGAGGATGAATCTGAATTCATGAAAGCATGAAAGGGGAGCAATCAGTTTTTGCGGGTGGCGATGTGTTGGGCGAGGGCACAGAGGGGGGAGGACTCGCCGGGAAATGGGGACAGGGATTCCAGTGCGGTGTGGATTAAGACTTGAAGGCGTTTTTGGGCGTCTTCCATACCGTAGACGGAGAGGGCGGTGGTTTTTTCACGTGCGGCATCGGTGCCGACGGCTTTGCCCAGTTGCTCGGCCGTGGAGGTGGCATTGAGCAAGTCATCGGCGATTTGGAAGGCTTCGCCGATGGCGGCACCATAGCGTGTGGCGGCGTCCCATGCGGCGGCGGAGCCACCGGCGGCGAGGACTCCCATGCGGCAGGCGCACACGATTAAATCGCCGGTTTTGTGTTGTTGGATGTAGCGAAGTCGATCCTCATCGGGGGGGAGATGTTCGCCGAGCATATCTTCGACTTGGCCGCCGACGACGCCGGTGGAGCCAGAGGCGCGGGCGAGTTCGCGAACGATGGGGAGTGGGTTTTCGAGGGTTTGGGCGGCGAGCTCAAAGGCGAGAGCTTGGAGGGCATCGCCGGCGAGAAGAGCGATGGCTTCGCCAAACACTTTGTGGCAGGTGGGGATGCCGCGGCGCAGGTCGTCGTCATCCATGCAGGGCAGATCGTCATGGATGAGGGTGTAGGTGTGAAGGCATTCGATGGCGGCGGCGGGAAAGAGTGCAATGTCGCGGGACGCACCACAGGCTTCGGCGCAGGCCGCGCAGAGAAGAGGGCGGATGCGTTTTCCGCCTGCAAACAGGCTGTGGCGCATGGCGGCGTGAAGCGTGGCGGGGCGTGTGGTGGCGGGTGGAACAAGGCGATCGAGTGATTCTTCGATCCAGCGTGCGCCATTGGTCAGATAGGTGGAGAGGTTGAACGGCATGAGCGATTTTTAGATGCCGAGATCGATGAAGCGGGCCAGACCTTCATAGACCTGCCCCGAGGAAGAGGTGAAGCGCACGTGAGCTTTGTCGGGGGTGGCACCCTTGAGTACGCGGACGGTGAGGCCGGCCTTGAGTTGGCCGAGGGGCTGAACGTTGCGCGGATCGAGGGGATAGAGATAGATGGGGCGAGAAAGGACGACATCTTGCTCGGCCACTTGGCGTGGGGCAAAAAGCGAATCCATGCGGGAGGCGGGTGCGCCGGAATAGGCCCAAGCGCCGCGTTTGGCTTGTTTGGCTTCCAATTCGGCACCGCGAAGGCGTTTCCACCAAAAGTCTTCTGACTTGCCGTAGGGTTCCAGCTCGCTCAGATCTGTTCCGCTGCCGTAGACGCGGGCGAGGCCGTTGCGAACGAGTTCGACGCCGAGGTCTTGGTTGCCGACCATGACCATTCCGTAGTCGCGGTCTTTGGCAGAGCGCCCCAACGCATCGGAGAGGCGGGAGTGAACGGTGAATCCATTTTTGAGGAAGTCGGCGGTGAACTTAGCGGCCTCTTTTCCGGCTTTGATGACGTTGGCCGGATCGGAGATGCCGAAATAGTCAGCTTGTTCTTTCAACCGCTCTGGAAGCGAAGATTCGGATTCTGGTGTATCGGTGAAGTACAGTCGGAAGAGGTAGGTCTTGGATTTGATGTTGCCGGCTTTGACGTGGAAGCTGTCGCCATCATTGGCGGAGCTGGGGATCATTTGACAATCGGTATATTCGCGCCACTTTTTGGCGGCGATGGCATCGCGGGGTGCTAGGAGCGAAAGGAGCAGGACGGCAAGGACAAGGACATGGAGAATGGAAGGGTTCTTTTTCACAGTGGAAGTGTAGGGGAAGGGCGCATCGGGGGGGAAGAAAAAAAGGAGGCGTTGACAAGCTCTCGGAGGCCGCTTTCAATGCGGGGTATGAAAAATGCATGGAAATGGATTATGTTGCTGGCGGTGGTGGCGGCTCCGTGGCTGGTGGGGTTGTCGTATCCGTTTTTGTACGACGACGTGGGGATGATTGCTGAAAACACATTTTTGGAAAATCCAGCGAACGTGGGGCAGGTGCTGACGGGGCAGACGTTGGCGAAACCGAATGTCATCAATGGGCGGCGGCCGGCGGTGTTGGCGACGTATTTTTTGGATCGGGCGTGGTACGGGTTGCGGCCTGCGGGATTTCGCGCGACCAATTTGGTGCTGCATGTGGGCTGTGTAGCGTTGCTGATGGGGTTGCTGTGGAGGCTGACGCATCAGAAATTTTTGGTTGCGGCGGCGGGGATTTTGTTTGGGCTGCATCCGGTGGTGTCGGAGGCGGTTCATGCGCCGGGATTCCGGGCAGATGTGCTGTGTTTTTTGTTTGGGCTGGCGTCGTTGCATTTGTGCATCGGGACAAAGGCTCATGGGGCTGGCAAACGCGCCGGGGGTGTGCTTTTTTTGGCGCTGGCGTTGTTGTCGAAGGAGACGGCGGTGGTGGTTCCCGTTTTGCTGGGGGCGTTGATGTTTTTATTTCCAGGGGCTTTTCCGGAGGAACGACGGGCACGCTTTTTGATGTTGGCGATTTTCAGTGGAGTGGCGGTGGGGTTCTTCGGGTTGTGGGCGCTGTTGCCGACCGATTTACAGGCGGCGGGCGGAGCGTGGAACGGGGAATCGCTGCGTTTTCCGGAAACGGTGTTTTCGATTCCTTCGTTGTGGACGCGTACGGTTCGGTTGTTGCTGGTGCCGTGGCCGTTGAATGTGACGCCGGCCTTTGAGCCGGTGACGTCGCTATTATCCATATCCGTTTTGTTGGGGTTGGTGTGGATGGGAATTTGCGGATGGGGGGCGTGGGTGGCGCATCGGTCTTCGCCGGTGGTTTCGCTGGGGTTGGCGTGGATGGCGATTTTCTTTGTGCCGGTGTCGAATTTGTGGCCGTTGTTGCATCCGGTGGCAGATCGCTATTTGTATCCGATTGTGCCGGGATTTGCGTTGGTGGCGGCGTGGGTGCTGTCGCATCAAACTCGCGCGGGGCGCGGGTTTGGGCTGGCGGCGTTGGCGGCGTTGTATGCGCTGCTGCTGGGAATGCGTCTGGGGCAGTGGGAGTCGGCGGAGAAGTTGTGGACGGCGGCATATTTTCAAAATTCGAATAGTGCCACTGCGTCGACGTGGTTGGGGTTGTTGCGCGAAGAGGCGGGCGATTCAGAGGGGGCGCGTGCGTTTTATGAGGCGGCCGTTGCGGCGAATCCACAAGCCGCATCGGCATGGGTCAACTGGGGAGTTTTAGAGGGTAAGGCGGGGCGCTTGGAGGAATCGGAACGGTTGCTTCGGCGCGCGGTGGAGGTTCAGCCCGAAGGGAAGGCGGGGTGGCAGAATTTGGCGGTTTGCCTTCAAGGGCAGGGGCGAAGGGCGGAGGCTGCGGAGGCGGAGGCGCGGGCCCAAGGGCGTTAGGGAAGAGAATATCCGAGTCGAGAGAAGACGTTGCGGGATTCTTCGGAAGTTAAGAATTCCAGAAACGCCATGGCTTGCAGGCGGTGAGGGGCATTCAACAAGACGGCGGCTGCGATGTATTGGGGGGGATGAGCGACCCCTTCTTCAGCGGGTTCGGTGGAAGGCAAAAGAACGATATTGCGTTTGAGGGCGACATCCACGAGGCCCTTTTCCATGACTTGGCGCATGGCTTCTTCGCTGGCCGGGAAGAACAGATCGGCGGATCCGCTTTCCAGAATGCGCTTGACCAGAGCGGGGGTTGTACGGAGGACGAGCTTAATTTCAAACCCTGTTTGAACCTTGAACAACGGAAGCAGTTCTTTCATGGCCGGTTTGAAGGATTTATCGACATATAGGCTCATGTCTTGTGCGGAAGCGGAGTGGCACAGGGTCGCCAACAGAATCAAAGCAAGAATGGGGAACAAAATTTTTTTCATGGATGGTGTTTCTCCCGAAGGACAAAAATCGTGCGTATTCAACGGAACCGGGGGCGTTTTGTCAATGACGATGCGCCGAGAGATCGGGCTATTTGAAGTCCCTCGTTTGGCAGACGAAACGCAATTCTGGCGAATTAACTTCGCCAAGGGCCCACTGACTTTGTCCGTTGACCCAAGGGGCAGATAAGCTGAGGACGGGGAGGTGAAACGACGAAGGGCGCGGAAGGTGCGAAAGGGGGGGGGGAGGCGATTGGGCTTCGCCGAAAAGTGTGAACCTGAACCGTGAACCATTGAACCTGTGCGCTTGCCAAGAGGGGGTTGGCAAGGGCAGAATAGGAAGCATGAAACCGTTTAGAATTTCGAGAAAAGATGTGATTGCGCTGAAGTTTTGCTGTCCGGATTGTGGACAGAAGATGGATGCGGGGCGGGAACTGTTTGGGGAGCTGGTGGAGTGTCCCACGTGTGGCAAGAGGATGCAGGTGCCGGATCTGAAAAATGCGCCGGGGGATATGCCGCCGAAGCGGTTGCCCAAGGTTAAGGCGCCGAGGGTTCAACTGTGAGTGGGCGGCGGGGTAGGGGGTGCGGCTTTGGGCTGGTGTTGGCGATTTTCTTGGTGGGAATGACGTGGGGGATGTTGTATCCGTTTTTGGCGAGGCAGGTGCCAGTGGTGTCGGATGTGGTGGTGATCGAGGGGTGGATGAAAGATGATTTGTTGGTGCAGGCGGCCGGTTGGGCGGAGTCGAACGGGGTGAAGAAAATCTTTACGACGGGTGGACCGATCGAGTTGGGGAGTTGGCTGGCAGAATGGAAGAGCTATGCCGAGTTGTCGAAGGTGCGGCTGGAGAAAAAAGGGTTTGGTGAGAAGTTTGAAATTGTGGCCGTGCCGGCAGAGAAAGTGCGGCGCGGGCGGACCCGGGCTTCGGCACGGGCGTTGAAGGCGGCGATGGGGATGGAGCGGGGGTCCTTCAATTTGATTAGTGAGGGGCCGCATATGCGAAGGAGTTGGCGTTCGTTTCAGGGGATCTTTGGCGATGGAGTGGAGGTGGGATGTTGGGCGCTGACGCCGGTGGAATATGATCGCACGGATTGGTGGAGTTGTTCGGAGGGGGTGAGGGATGTGATCGCGGAAACGATTGCGTATGGATATGACGTGGTGGCGGGGGGGAGGGAGGGGGAGGGAATTAAGAATTAAGAATTGAGAATTAAGAATTGGAAGGTATGAGGTTGGTTTTTTTGTGGGCAAGGGGATGGGGGGTGGGGTATAGAATGACGAGCGTAAGGAGAAACGAATGAAGGTAATTCATTTTCTGTTGGGTCTGGCGTTGTATACGGCCATCGTGGTGGTCGGATTGGCCTTGGTGGTTTCGATGCAATATCCGGATTTTATCCAGATTGCGCAGGGGGCCGTGCATGGGCTGCCGGCGTGGATGCGGGTGGCGGCGGGTGTGGGTGTATTGATTTACGTGTTTGTGTACTTGCTGACGGGGCTGTCGAGAAAGAAGAAGGGCGCGTTCATCACGTTTGAAAATGCCAATGGTACGGTGAGTGTGAGCACGTCGGCGGTGCAGTCGTATCTGAATACGTTGAAGGGCGAGTTTGCGGCCGTGATTTGGATGAAGACGCAGTTGGAGGTGGCGAGGGGCGCACTGGGAGTCGGATTGGTGGTAGGCGTGAAGGATGGAACACAGATTCCGGAGTTGTGCAAATTGATTCAGGCGAGGGTGAAGGAACTGTTGGAGGAGCATTTGGGCACCTGCGACCTGAGCGGCGTGTCGGTGGAAGTCAATGAGATCCGGTCGCGGAAGGCCGCTTCGAGCGACGAGTCAGCCTAGGCGGGAGAGCGTTATGGATTGGGATGTTTTTGCAGAGGGGCATTTGGATGTGGCGCATGAGGTATTGACCTCGATGCGGCCGGCGATCGAAGCGGTGGCGGCGGGAATGGCCGAGCAGATTCATCAGGGGGGCAAAGTGATGGCCTGCGGCAATGGTGGGAGCGCGGCGGATGCACAGCATTTCGCGGCGGAGCTAATCAACCGATTCATGCGAGAGCGGCGACCGTATGCGGGACTGGCGCTGACGACGGACAGTTCGGTGCTGACGTCGATTGGGAACGACTATGAGTTTGCGCAAGTGTTTTCGAAGCAGGTGGAGGCGCTAGGGCGCAAGGGGGATGTGCTCTTGGCGATTTCGACGAGCGGCAATGCGGCGAACGTTTGCCGTGCGGTGGAATCGGCGAAGGCGGCAGGGGTGTGGACCGTTGCGTTGTGTGGTGGCAAGGGCGGCATGCTGGCAACGTTGGCGGATGAGGTGCTGTGTGTGGCGAGTTCGAGCATGACGGCTCGCATTCAGGAAGGGCACATTCTGATCATTCATGCGCTGTGCCAAATCATTGAAGAAAAGATGGCGGAATAGATGGGTTTATGACGGGTGGGGGATGGGGAAAACAACATTCAAGAGAACAGGAATATCCATGAGTAAAATGAAAACTCCAGATGTGGTGGTGGTCGGTTCGGTGGCTTTTGACAGTGTGCAGACGCCCAAGGCGGCGCACGAAAAACTGTTGGGGGGATCGGCGAGCTATACGAGTGTGGCGTCGGCCTTGTTTGCCAAGACGGGTGTGGTGGGCGTGGTGGGAGAAGATTTTCCCAAAGAATATTTTGATATTTTTGAGAAGGCGGGAGTTGACATGCAGGGGCTTCAGCGGGAGAAGGGAAAAACCTTCCACTGGAGTGGGGTGTACGAAGACAACATGAACAATCGGCGGACGAATTGCACCGACCTGAATGTGTTTGCCAATTTTAATCCAGTGATTCCGGAGTCTTATCGCACGAGCCCGTTTCTTTGTCTGGAGAACATTGCACCGGCGTTGCAGAACCATGTGCTGGACCAGATGGAGAAACCCAAATTCACGGTGCTGGACACGATGGATTTGTGGATCAACACGACGCGCGAAGATTTGATGAAGGTGATTGCGCGTGTGGATTTGTTGACGGTGAACGAGCACGAGGCGCGGCATCTGACGGGAAAAGGCTCCTTGTTGAAGGCGGCCAAAAAGATTTTGGACATGGGGCCCCAGTATGCATTAATCAAGAAGGGCGAGCACGGGGCGTTTCTGATGTCGAAAGACGATATTCTCATCATTCCAGCTTGGCCGTTGGTGGAAGTGGTGGATCCGACTGGGGCGGGAGACACCTTTGCGGGCGGTTTGATCGGAACGCTGGCGGGATTGGGCGAAGTGAACCGCAAAAACTTGCACCAGGCGCTGGTGAACGCGACGGTGACGGCGGCCTATACGTGCGAGGCGTTCAGCGTGGACCGCCTGCGCCAGATCACGCGAGCGGAGCTGGATGCGCGGGCGCTGGAGTTTCGTCGCATGTTGCCGTAAGGGCACTGGATTCAGATGAGCGGAACGGCGTGGATGGTTTATTTTCGGGGCGCGCCATGGTTGTCTTGGGGCGCGGCCATCCATGTGTTGCTGTTCACGGCGGTGGTGTTGCATGTATTGAGACATCGTCGGCGTGCCGATTCGACTCTGCTCTGGCTTTTCATCACGTGGTCCTTGCCGCTGGTGGGTGCGCTGCTCTATGCCATGTTCGGGGTGGACCGAGTGCCCAAAGAGCGGTGGCATCGGAGTGTGCAACGTCATATTCGTTTGGAGGGTGCGAGGCAGGCGCTTACGGATGATGTGCTACCGGAAGCGTATTGGCGTTCGGTGGGAGGGGCGCCGGTTACGCCCAAGGAAGAATGGGAGAGAGAACTGGACCGGCCGCTGGCGGCGCTTTCAGAAACGTTCCCCCTGTTGGATGGAAACCGCATTGTTCCGTTGTTGACGGGCGATGATGCGTTTCCCAAAATGCTGGGGGCTATTCGTTCGGCGCAACATCATATTCATCTGCAATCTTTCATCATTGGAAATGATGATGTGGGGATGGAATTTTTGGAAGCGGTGGCGGAGCGGGCTCGTGCGGGGGTGCGGGTGCGGGTGCTCTATGATCGCTTTGGTTCGTCGCACGCGTTGTGGGGAGGTCTGTTTCGGAACTATCATCATGTGCCCAACTTGTCGATTGCGGGGTGGACGCAGTCCAACGTGTTCCGCAAGCAGATGCATTTGAATTTGCGTAATCATCGCAAGGTGTTGGTGGTGGATGGCGAGGTGGGTTTCATGGGTGGGGTGAATCTCAATGGGTACTCTCGCAGTCAGAAGGGGATTCCGGCGATTCAGGATTATCACTTCCAACTGAACGGGCCCATTGTGCAGGAGTTGCAATATTCGTTTCTTCGGGATTGGCATGTGATGACCGAAGAAGATCCCGTCCAGTTGCTGAGCGCGCAACATTTCCGGAGGTTGGCTCCGGAGGGGGTGGCGTTGGCCCGGTTAGTCAATAGCGGACCTTCGTCGGATTTGCGTGTGGCGGTGGACGTGTTTTTTAATGCGGTGAATGCGGCGCGCAAGCAGGTGTTCATCATCACGCCGTATTTTTTACCGTCGGAAGATTTGTTGCGCGCGTTGCGACTGGCGGCGCTTCGAGGTGTGCGAGTCTATCTGGTGGTTCCGGAGAAGAGCAACCATTGGTACACGACGTGGGCGGGGCGGGCGATGTATGAAGATTTGTTGGAATCGGGCGTGCGTATTTTTGAGAGGGCTCCGCCGTTTATTCATGCCAAGGCGATGACGGTGGATGACCGGATGGCAATTGTGGGGTCGTCGAACTGGGACATTCGGAGTTTGTACTCCAACTATGAAACGAGTATGGCCGTATATGACACGCAGTTCGTGATGCACTTAAAATTAATGATGAGCGAGGATTTGCATGCGAGTCGCGAGGTGAATTTGGCGGCATTCAAGAATCGCCCGGTCCTGCATCGCTATCTCGAAAACGCCTGCGGGCTGTTGTCGCCGTTGCTTTAATGACAAACGGATGGGGGAAAAGATTGCGCAAGGGGGTGGGGGAGGGATAAGATTTGGACTTCGATTTGAAAACCCAAGGAGTGCATATGAAAAATTGGAATCGATGGGCGGGGTTGTTGGTAGCGGTTGTGGGTCTCGCCTTTGTTGCGGGATGCGGGAGCAAGGAAAAGAGCGCGGGCGAAGAAGCGCCCAAAACCGTGAAATTGACCTATAGTGTGTTTTTCCCGCCGATGCACATTCAGGCCAAAACGGCGATGGAGTGGGCGAAGGAAATTGAGAAACGGTCGGAAGGCCGCATTCAGATTACCGTGCATCCGGGCGGGTCTTTGACCAAGGCCGATCAATGCTGGCAGGGCGTCGTGAGCGGCGTGTCGGATTTGGGCATGAGTTGTTTTGCGTATACACCGGGGCGTTTTCCGTTGTTGGCGGGGTTGGATTTGCCGTTGGGTTGGCCGGATGGACTGACGGCTACGCGGGTGGCCACTGCGTTGGCCGCGAAATATAACCCAACTGAAATTCAGGGTGTCAAACTGTTGTATGTGCATGGCCATGGACCAGGAATTCTGGCCACGAAAAAGGCGGTCCGTTCGTTGGAAGACCTGAAGAATATGAAAATCCGTGGCACGGGCCTTTCGGCGGGGATTGTCACAGCCTTGGGCGGTACGGCGGTGGGCATGCCGCAGCCGGAGACCTACGATGCACTCCAAAAAGGGGTGGTGGAAGGAACGTTTTGCCCGGTCGAGACGCTCAAGGGTTGGAAGCAGGGAGAGGTCATTGAATTCATCACCGACACCAAGGCGATTGGTTATACGACGGCGATGTTCGTGGCGATGAATCAGAAGGCGTGGGATTCGATTCCGGCGGATCTTCAACAGATTCTGTTGGATGTTAGCGCGGAGTATGTGGACAAGCACGGGCAGGCGTGGAATCAGGCGGATGAGGAGGGGTTGGAATTTGTGCGAGGGATGAATCGCGAGTTCATTACGCTGTCGCCGGAAGAAGAAAATTTGTGGAAAGCGCAGGTGGGCCCCATTTTGGCAACCTATCTCACGCAGACGGCAGAGAAGGGGTTGCCCGGTGCGGAATTTGTGGCAGATGTGCAGGCGATGATCGGGGAGGCACGCGCCCAACAGCCATGAGCCCACTTTCGGGAAGTAGCGCCCGGACGGGGTTTCTCCGAGGACTCATCCACGTGTTGGCCATTGTGGGTGGGTTGGCCGTCATGGGAATGATGGTGCTGACGGTGGCCGACGTGGTCGGCCGCCGATTCGGTTTTCCTGTGAAGGGAGCCTATGACCTTGTGCGGGTGCTGGGGGCGGTTGCGATGGGGTGTGCGTTGCCGCTGACGAAAGCGGTGAAGGGGCATATTGCTATCGAATATTTCTTTCAGAAAATGGGCCGACGAGGCCGAGCGGTCACGGATACGCTGATGCGCTTGGTTTTGCTGGCACTGTTCGGACTGCTGACGTGGGAGTTTATTCTTCAGGGAATGAATTTTTTGGAAAGCGGCGAAGTGACTGCCACGTTGCACATGCCCATGTTCTGGGTGCCTTGGCTGGCGGCGTTGGCATGTTTCGTGACGGCCGGAATTACGCTGTGGCATTTGGTGCATCCGGGGCGTTCCATGATGAGGCCCAAGTCATGACGGAACTCCAGATCGGTCTGTTGGGCATGGCGTTTTTATTTTTGCTGTTGGCTTCGAGCATGCCGGTGGCCTTTGCGATGACGTTGGTGGGCACCCTTGGATTTGCAGTTGTAGTGAATGGGCAGGCGGCTTTGCATGTGCTGGTGACGGATTGGTACGACACCTTTTCCAACTATGGGCTCACGGTGATTCCGTTGTTTGTGTTTATGGGGCAGGTGGCGTTCCACACGGGCATTAGTAAAAAATTATTTGACGCCGCGCATTGCTGGTTCGGGTGGTTGCGGGGTGGATTGGCCATGTCGACGGTGGGCGCATGTACGGCTTTTGGCGCGATTTGTGGTTCGGGGCCGGCGACGGCGGCCACGATGGCGGCGGTGGCGTTGCCGGAGATGAAGCGTTACAAATATGATCCGGGGTTTGCTGCAGGAACTGTGGCTGCCGGCGGTAGTATTGGCATGATGATTCCGCCCAGCGTGGTGTTTATTGTCTACGGCGTCATGACGGAGCAGAGCATCGGCAAGTTGTTTATTGCTGGAATTGTGCCGGGGTTGATGGTGTCTTTGTTGTTCATGCTGACGATTTGGCTGTTGTGCAAGTGGCGACCGGAGTTGGCCCCCCCAGTGGCGGCGGTCTCTTGGAGAGAGAGATTTCGCTCTCTCTCGGGGACGCTTGAAATTATGGCGCTGTTTGCGTTGGTGATGGGTGGAATGTTTGCAGGTTGGTTCACGCCGACCGAGGCGGCGGCCGTGGGTGCGGCGGGCAGTATTGGCATTGCTGTGTTGGCGCGCAAATGTAGTTTCCGAATGTTGGCCACGGCCTTGGGAGAGACCTTGCGCACCTCGTGCATGGTGATGGTGATTGTGGCAGGCGCGACGGTGTTCGGGCATTTTTTGCAGATCACGAACGTGCCCATGGAACTGGCTACGTGGCTGGCGGGGTTGCCGTTGCCGGCTGCTGTCATTATGTTGCTGATTATTCTGTTCTATTTGGTGGCGGGGGCTTTTCTCGACGCCTTGGCGCTGGTGTTGTTGACCATTCCCATCTTCTATCCGGTGGTGGTGAACCTCGGATTTGATCCGATTTGGTTTGGCGTGATGATTGTGCTGGTGACGCAGATGGGCGTGATTTCGCCGCCGGTGGGCGTGAACGTGTACGTGGTCAGCGGCATGGATCGTGCGATTCCCCTGCAGAGCGTGTTCAAGGGGGCGTTGCCGTTTTTAGCGGCGCTGATGGTGTCGGCGTTGTTGTTGCTGGCCTTTCCTCAGATTGCGACAGGGTTGGCCGGTTGGGTGAAATAGGGAACAGAAGGAGGCAACGCATGGGCGAAGGCATTCGGCATGAAAACTTCAAGAAAATCCTATTTTGCACGGACTTTTCGGAGAACTCGGATCGGGCTTTTGTGTTTGCGGTGAATTCTGCGGTGCGCAACACGGGTTGCGAGTTGCATCTGTTGCATGTCATTCCCGAACCGCCGGCGCAGTTCTGGAAGGGATACATCTACGAGGTGGACGAAGATGTGGATGCTCGTGCCAAGCGTGAGATTGATGAGAAGATTGCCGCGATCTACCGCCCGCGTGTTCCCGAAGGAGTGAAGTGGGTGATCTCCATGCGCATTGGCGAGGCGGGGCATCAGATTTTGGAATATGCACAGGAACAGGATGCGGATTTGATCATTGTGGGCCGTCAGGGGGCGGGTGCGGTTGGCAAGATTCTGTTTGGAAATGTGACGGAGCGTGTGGTGCAGAAAGCGGCTTGCCCGGTGCTGGTGATTCCGCCGTTGCAAAAATAACTGTGTTTCGGCTTGGTTGGGCCCGCGCAGACGGTTTCTGTATGAGCTATCACTTATAATTATAAGTGATAGTCGCCTGAAAATAAATCAAGCGGGGCTCAGAGTGGTGTTATCGATGAGGCGGGGCTTGCCGACCCAGACGGCGAGGGCGACGAGGACGGGGCGCACGATGGGGCCGTCGAGGGGCTGTAGCGTTTCATCATCGACAATCGAGACGTAGTCGATTCTGGCTTCGGGGAAGCGTTCGATGAAGGTACGCATGGCGGTCATCAAGGTGACGGGATTGCGTTCGCCAGCGGTGAACAGGCGTTCGGCTTCGTCGAGGGCGCGGCGGAGGCAAATGGCTTGAGGGCGCTGTTCGGGTGTCAGATATTGGTTGCGTGAGGACATGGCGAGTCCGTCGGATTCGCGAACGGTGGGGCCGGGGAGGATGTCGACGGGGAAGAGCAGATCTCGAACCATGCGTCGGAGAATGCGAAGTTGCTGAGCGTCTTTTTCTCCCAAGACGGCAATGTGCGGGAGCACGACGTTGAAGAGTTTGGCGACGATGGTGCAGACGCCGTCAAAGTGGCCGGGTCGGGAGGCGCCACAAAGTGTGCGCGAGAGGGCATTTTCTGTTACGGCAATGCTGGTCCCGTCGGGATACATGTCCGGTACGGCGGGGCAAAACACCATGTCGACGTGTTCTTGTTCGCACAGGGCGCGGTCGGCTTCAAAGGTGCGAGGATAGGCGGCGAAATCTTCATTGGGTCCGAACTGGGTGGGGTTGAGAAGGGGTCAGCTTCATTAAATAATGTTATTAATTTTGTTGAGGGTGCCATGTCCCCATTCGCCGGATCGGGAAGATTCCAGCTTTTTAAGCCAGGCCGAGAAGTCGGTGGCGCGCCCCATTTGTAAGCGTTGCTTGATCCATTCCACCTTAACGCTGGTTTTTCGGCGCACCAGCCATGCGAGTGCATATTTTTCCGGACTGCAGCCGGGCAAGACCGCCAAGTCGGAATTATCAATTTTTAACTTGGCCATGCCGTCTTTCAGCAATTGTTCCGCGCGGTGCTCATCGTGCGCCTGAATGACATCGCCACCGAATGGGGTTCCTGTGTCGCCGGCCAGAACGCTCCCAATCCGCTCCAGCATCTCGGACTTGAAAGACTCGCCCCCCAAATGCCAGCCGCGCCGAATCAGTTTCCACTGGTCATCGGCCTCCCATGGCTTGTCGGTCTTGCGAATGCCCTGGACTCGGGACTCCATCTGCTCCGCAAAGCGCGTCCGGCCACTCCGAGAATCCTTCAACCCGAGTTCTCCCATGACGCGCTGCACGCACAACCAGCCGGGGCGTTTTCCCGGCGTTATATAACCGGGATAGCTACTCCAAACATGGTTCGGCAATTTCGCGGAATCGAAATCGTATCCCTTCACGCGAACCGGATTCAAATGGATGTAGTCGGCGACAGCAAGAAAGTAGTTCGGTGCCGGATCCACGGGAATCGCTTTGTATCGTCCGGAAAACAGATGCCCCCACACCCGGTGTGCGGCGTTGAAGCGCTTGGTATAGGTGCCCTGGAGCCATTGCATTCCCACCACCAAATTCGGTTCGGGAGTCTCCAGTAGCAGGTGGTAGTGATTGCCCATCAGCACATAGGCGTGGATTTTCCAGCCGGTGCGTTCGCAAACTTCCCCCAGTGTCGACAGAAAGCATTCGCGATCCGCATCCGTCCGAAAAATGCCCTCGCTG
>CAZYGH010000045.1:0-37482 GCA_964647595.1 uncultured Verrucomicrobiota bacterium | reverse complement strand
TCAACCTGAATATCCCGCGCTATGTGGACACGTTCGAGCCGGAGGAGGAGATTGATCTGACATCAGCGGCGGAAGAGCTTAAGAATGCGCTTAACAAAGAGCGAGACCTTGCTGCAAACATTTTGACGCTCTTGGATAAGATCACGTGATAACCCAGAGTTCAATTCCAACCGGCTGGGTACTTTCAAAAATGAAAGAGCTAGGCGAATTCTTTGGTGGTAGTACGCCATCGACCGCCGACCCAACGCTTTGGGGCGGCAATATTCGCTGGCTTGTCCCATCGGAAATATCTGGAATGCAAGAATGTGATGCCTATCTCTACAATACGGAGAATCGCCTCACACAAGACGGATATGACTCTTGCTCAACACGCTTGCTGCCAGCTGAAACAGTTGCAGTTTCCTCACGTGCGACAGTCGGAGACTGCATCATATTTGGCCGGGAGATTTGTACGAACCAGGGATTTGTAAATGTCGTTTGCAATGAGCGGATGAATAACGTGTTTCTGCTTTATTGGCTCCGACAGAACAAACGCGAATTATTGCGCTTGGCGGCGGGAACAACATTCAACGAGATCGGGCGTGGAGCCTTTAAGAAACTTCAAGTGTTACGCCCGATTGACCCGAGGGAGCAGTCTGCTATAGCAAAATCAATTGGAACGGTTGATGTAGCGATTGCAGCAGCCCTCGAGAGCATAGCGAAGGCGGAGCGGCTGCAAAAGGGGCTGATGCAGCAACTGCTCACGGGGCGGATCAGGCCGGATGGAACGCCGCGTAAACCTGATGAGTTTTGGGTTGAACCTAAATTGGGACTAATCCCGAGCGGATGGATTGTCAAAAAGGGCTGGCAACTTGCCGACAAAATTACGAAAGGACAATCCCCAAAATGGCAGGGCTTTGACTATACATCTTCTGGGATGCTATTTGTCACAAGTGAAAATGTTCGCGATGGGTTTCTAGATTTAGGCGAGCCAAAGTATCTGCCAATAGGGTTTAATGAAAAGATTAAGGGAAGCGAGTTGCGTGTTGGCGATGTGCTAATAAATCTTGTTGGAGCTTCAATCGGCCGAAGTTGTATTTATGAATCTGGGCACCATCCGGCAAACGTAAACCAAGCGGTCTGCGTGTTCCGCCCAAAGGCCGGCGTAGTGAGTAAATACCTAGGGTATTATCTTCGCCTTAACGCCACACAAAATCGGCTTCTGTCAAGTCAGGTTGAAACGGCACGATGCAATCTTTCGCTTGGCGATGTGAGAAAGCTTAAATTCATTATTCCAAGTGACGAGCAAGAGCAGGTGGAAATAGTTGGAAGGCTCAGCATGTTCACCCAGCTCATTGAGGCAAAGCAGCAGAAGATTTTCGCCCTCCAGCGTTTGAAAAAATCGTTGATGCAAAATCTGCTGACGGGGCGGATACGGTTGCCGGTGGGATGTGGGGTAGAGAGGGGGGGGCGATGAGCGGGGCGAAGGCGGGATCGGAATTGATTTTGTACCAGACGGAGGATGGGCGGACGCGCATCCAGTGTCGGTTCGAGAACGAGAACGTCTGGCTGACGCAGGCGCTGATCGCGGAGCTGTTCCAGACCTCCGTGCCGAACATCAGCATGCACATTCGCAATGTGTTGAAGGAAGGCGAGTTGCGGGCCGATTCAGTTGTTAAGGATTTCTTAACCACTGCCGCAGACGGGAAGAACTACAGGACGCGACATTACAACCTCGACGTGATTCTGGCGGTGGGCTACCGGGTGCGGAGCCATCGGGGCACGCAGTTCCGCCAGTGGGCGACGGGGCGGCTGGGCGAGTATCTGTTGAAGGGTTTTACGATGGACGACGAGCGGTTGAAGAACCCGCCGGGTCCGGGGCAGAAAGACTATTTCGACGAGCAGTTGGAGCGGATTCGGGACATCCGCTCGTCCGAGCGGCGGTTCTACCAGAAGGTGTTGGATATCTATGCGACGAGCGTGGACTACACGCCGGACGCGGAGGTGTCGCAGCGGTTTTTCGCCACGGTGCAAAACAAGATGCACTGGGCCACGCACGGGCAGACGGCGGCGGAGGTGATCCATGCGCGGGCGGACGCGGGCAAGCCGGCGATGGGGCTGACGACCGCGCGGCCCGGCGGCATCGTGCGGCGGGCGGACGTGGCGGTCGCCAAGAACTACCTGACGGCGGAGGAATTGCAGGCGCTGAACCGCATCGTGAACGCCTATCTGGAATTCGCCGAGCTGCAGGCGCTGAATCGGCGGACGATGACGATGCGCGACTGGATCGCGAAGCTGGACGACTTCCTGAAACTTTCCGGGCGCGAATTGCTGGACCACGCGGGCCAGGTGTCGCACGAGGCGGCGCTCGCGAAGGCCGAGGCGGAGTATGAGAAATACCGCGCGCTCGAAGACGCCAAGCCGAGTCGGGTGGAGGCGGCGTTCAACGAGGCGATCCGGAAGACGAAGCAAATCGAGGCCGGCAAACGCGGAAGGAAAAAGCCGTGAGCAAACTGAGCGAAGGCAAGGGCGTGGAAATTCCGGTTTGCGGGTGGCTGGGGCAGATGGGGTGGACGCCGCGGGCCAGCGCCGACCTCAAGGTGTATAACCGTCCGCTTTCCAATCCGTTGCTCGACGGCATCCTGATCGAGAAGGTGGCGGCCTTCAACGGCGTGGCGTTGGCCGACGCCAAGCGCGCGGTGGACATCCTGAAGCGTACGTTTTCGAATCCGTCGGTCCTCACCGCCAACGAGCAATTCCTGGGCCTGCTCCGCACGGGGGTGAACCTGACGGTTGCGGGGGAGGACCGGACGCTGAAGCTGATCGATTTCGACCACGTGTGGGACAACGATTTTACCGTGACGCGGCAGTACAACGTCCAAGGCACGGATCTGGTGCGGCCGGATCTCGTGTGCCTGGTGAACGGCATTCCGTTGATTCCGTTCGAGGCCAAGCAGCGCGCCCAGCAAAACTCGAACTGGCTGAAAGGCGTCAACGACCTGTCGCTCTACGAGTCGAAGATCCCGCGCATGGTGGTTTGCAACCTGTTCGGCGTGGCGTGCAACGGGCGTCTGGCGAAGTACGGCATTCCCGGCAGTTCCTCGTCCTACTTTTCCGACTGGCGGGATTTGTCCGTGGATCTGACGCCGGGCAACCCGCTTCTGAAACCCGACCAAACGCTCTGCCCGGTCGCGCCCGGCAAGGATGGCGTTCCGACCTGCCAGATCGACGGCGTGGAGAAGATGAAGCAGACCATCGTGGGGCTGCTCCAGCCGGCGCGGGTGCTGGACATGTTGCGGAACTACATTGTTTTCGAGCGGACGCCGGACGGGGTGATCAAGAAGGTGGCGCGCTACCAGCAGCTCCGCGTGGCGAACAAGATCGTCGAGCGCGTCGTCGGGACCGATCTGGGGCAGGGCGTCGCCTGGCACACGCAGGGCTCCGGCAAGAGCCTGTCGATGCTGTTCACCGCCTACAAGCTGCGCGGGCATGCGGCGCTGGGCGATCCCACGGTATACATCGTCGTGGACCGCAAGGATCTGAAGCAGCAGCTCGGGGACACGTTCGAGGATTGCCTGTTTCCGAACACGGTCAAGCCGCTGAACATCGGCCAGCTCAAGGACAAGATCAACAGCCGCCCCGCCGAGGTCATCATCACCACGATCCAGAAGTTCCAGGAGATGGACTTTGGCAAGGACGGCAACGTGAAGCCCGACGACCGGGAGAAGGTCATCATCCTGATCGACGAGGCGCACCGGACGCAATACGGGCAGTTCCATTCCGTGCTGAAGGCGGCATTTCCGAACGCGAAGCGGTTCGCCTTCACCGGGACGCCGATTCCGAAGACGCAGAAGGAATTCGGCGCGGTCAAGGCGGGCAAGGTCGAGGCGTATCTGGACCGCTACAGCATCGACGACGCCATCCAGGACGGCGCGACGAAGCCGGTGCGCTATGCGTTCGGTCCGTCGGAAATGTTCCTCGACCGCGAGAAGCTGAAAGCGGGCTACGCGGAGATCACGGACGAACTGGACGATGAGCAGAAGCAAAGCGTCGAGAAGAAGGTCCAGCCGTGGAAGGAGTTTCTGAAGGCGGATACCCGGATCGCGGCCTTGGCCGCCGACATCGCCAAGGATTTCCGCGAGGTGGTGGAGCCGACGGGAGGCAAGGCGATGGTCGTCACGGTGGACAAAGAGGCCTGCCAGTTCTACCACAAGGAGCTGCTGAAGTATTTCGACGCGTCGGAAATCGCGGTCGTGATTTCCGGCACCGGCAAGGAAGCGGGGAAGGGGCTTTACGACAAGCTCAAGGACTACAACATGGAGGATGGCGAGCTGAAAGCCCTCCTCAAACGCTTCAAGAAGCGCATCACGCCGGAGGAGCAGGAGCTGGGCAACAACCTGAAGGTGTTGATTGTCTGCAACATGCTCTTGACCGGATTCGACGCGCCCATCCTGCAGACGATGTATCTCGACAGTCCGTTGCGCGACCACAACCTGCTGCAGGCCATTGCGCGCACCAATCGGCCGTACGACGATCCGGTGACGGCCGTCAGCAAGGAATTCGGGCGGCTCGTGGATTATGTCGGCGTGTTCAAGAATTATCAGGAAGCCCTGACCTACGAACCGGACGATTTGCCGGAGTTCAAGAGCACCGACGAAATCGCGGCCTTGTTCCCCGGCTTGATCGAAAAGGCCATGAAGCCGTTCGAGGGCATCCCGCTGGAGGACAGCTACGAGTGCTCCATTGAAATCGTCCGGCGGCTGCAGAAGATCGACCAGACGCAGTTGGAGAAGGATTTCCGCGACGTGGTGCAGAACTACGAAGCGCTGTCGCCGCATGCGGTTCTTGCACAGAAAGAGGTTCGTGACGGCTATGAATGGTTGCTCACGATCTATCAGGTCTATCTTGCCGAATTCAAGCGGTCGGACTTCGACGCCGAGCTGTATGCGGCCAAGACCCGGAAGCTCATCCGCGAATGCTCCAAGCTCAAGAGCTTTCTGGGGCATTTGCCGGAAATCGAGATCAACGAGCGCTATCTGGAGAACCTGCGGTTCAGCCAAATGTCCAGCGCCGACAAGGCGGAAAAAATCATTCGCGACATCGAGACGATCATCCGGCGCGAGGAGGCGCGCAATCCAGCCTACGTGGATTTGGACGTGCGCTTGCAGGAGCTGATCGAGCGGAAGAAAGACTTGAATGCGGACATCGAGCAAATCCTGCTTGATTTGGAAGGGCTGTATGGCGACGTCGAGCAAGTGGGGCTTTTGCCGCAGCGCATGGGGTTCGAAGATCGCGGGCGCTACGACCTGTTTCTGGAAATCAAGCATGCCCTCGGTCCGGCGTTTGACGAAGCCAAGGTCCGGCAATTCGTCGACGTATTGGTGGCGGGTCTGTCCAAGGTCCTGTATGTCGGCTGGCAGGAAAGCACCTTGAAGCTCAATGCCATTGTCACCGACGTCAAGACGCTGGCGGATGGCGACGAGTTTGCCACGCTCGGGATCAGCGAAAAGGCGGATCTGGTGGAGACGCTGCTTAGCCGCTTGGTGCAGCATTATGGGATCGATTGAGCGCATGATGGCGCCGCTGACCATCATCCGTCGTCCCGTGAAGCACGCGCGGTTGCGCGTGCGGGAAGACAGCTCCGTGCAATTGATCGTTCCCAATGGCTTCGAACAATCGCTGATCGACAGTTTGCTTCTGAAGAAGGCGACTTGGATCGCGCGCCATCAGCAGTTTTTCCGCGATCGGGTGGCCGACCGGCGGGTGTTTGGGGCGGACGAAATTTCGTTGCATGGCGAAGCCTTCCGTTTTGTGCGGATTCCGGAACTGGGCCGAAACGTTGTCGTCGACGAAGCGACAAAAGAGATTCGTACAGGCCGCGACCTCGCATGTAAGGCGGAACGAAGCCGCTGGTATAGAACTTGGGCGAATACGGTTTTGAGGCAACGTCTAGTGGAGTTGAGTATGTCTCATGGCCTGCCGTTTAAGCGCAGTTTCATCCGTTCACAACGCACAAAATGGGGAACCTGTTCCGTGAAAGGCAATATCTCCCTGAACTGGCGATTGATATGGGCACCGAAATATGTGGCGGAATATGTCATTCTCCACGAATTGGTGCACACCAAGGTAATGAACCACAGCCATCGGTTTTGGGTGCATTTGAATGCGATTTGTCCTCGATGTCACGATGCGATGGAGTGGTTGAACGCCAATCCCCCGGTGAAGGTGAAAGATCACGCATCACCGGAGAGAACCGGAATGGATTGAGTGTGCGAACAACCGTTTTCCACAGTGTGGAAACATTCTTTCCATTGTGTGGAAAAATCGCGAAACATTTTTCCATACTGTGGAAAACGGGGGTGATGGAATGGTCTAGGGATCGATGTTGATATCGGCAATTCCGGTGTTCGCTGAGGCGGACAGGGAGTAGCCGGAATAGACGAGGTTGGTGCCGAAGATGATGGCGTCGCCGGAATCCGATTCGACGGAGCCGTCGATGTCCGTATTGCCGTTGCCGAGGCTCTGGGTGGCGAAGAGGAAGGCGAGGGCGTCGCCGGGGCCGGCGGAGGAGTTGAGAGTGAAGTCGAAGCCGTTGCCGGTGTTGTCGTCGGCGGTGGTTCCGGAAGCGACGAAGGTGGCGTCGTCGGTGCCGGAGACGAGAACGGCGTGGATGCCGTTTTCGCCGTTGCCGGAAGCGATGACTTCGCCCTGCGGGATGAGGTCGGCCAAGGGGCCGATGTCGTCGATGAAGTCATAGATTTCGTCGAGGTCATCGACGGCGAGGTCGCCGACGAAGAAGTCGGCATAGGCACCGCCCTGAACGTTGGCGTAGATGCCATCGCCGTCATTGTCGGATGCGACGGTGTCGGAAATGCCGACGGAGGCGTCATCGTCCGCGTTGGCGTTGATGGAGATGCCATCGTCACCATTTTCGATGGTTTCGGTGCCGGCGATCAGGACGAAGGCGTCTTCGGATTGGCTTTGCACGTTGAGGAGCAAGCCATCGCGGAGGTTGTCATTGGCAGAGACATAGAGGGCGATGGCGTCGACGTCGAACAAACTTTCGGCGTCCAGAGAAAGGCCATTTAAGCCGTTTTGGTTGGCTTCGATGTCGATGAAGTAGGCGTTGGCGCTGCCGTCTTCTGAAGTCAGGCTGGCGAAGATGCCATCGCCGTAGGCGCCGCTGCGGAGGGTCGGGAAGAAACTATTTCCGTTGGCTTGGACGCCGGCGAAGAGGGCGCTGGCGGAGTCATAGCCGATGGTGGTGGAGAGGATGCCGCCGAAGTGGTTGTTGTTGGCCTGGATGCCGCCGAGTTCGGGGCGAGCGATTTCTTCGGGCAAGCCGATAAGGTCGTCGGCGATGTCGTAGAGGAAGTCGCTGGACAGGAAGGCGGAAACGGCGGTGCCGTCGGTGGAGAGGGTCGAGACGTCGAAGCCGAATGCGCCGTTGTCGTTGGCGTGGACGTCGAGGAAGGCGGAGAGGGCCATGTCTTCGGCTGTGACGAGGGAGGTGATGCCGTGGCTGGTGTTTCCGCTGGCGACGACGGGGCCGAAGGAGGCGCCGGGGAGGTCGTAGGGTTCACCGAGAACCTGCTCGCCGTAATAGGAGGCGAGGGGGCGGAGGGCATCGGTGGAGAAGGCGAGCAGGGCGGCGATGTTGTTGGCGGTGATGGTGGCGGAGATGCCGTTTTCTCCGTTGAAGGAGGCGTTGACATCCGCGAGGAGACCCAAGGACACGTTATCGGCGAGAGAAATGAGATCCAGACCGTTCTGGCCGTTGTGGGTGGCGACGAGGCGGGTGACCAAGGCGGCGGAACTGTTGTCGGAAGAACTGATGAGCATGGTTCCTGAGCCTTCGTTGCCGCTGGTTTCGGCGCCGAGAATGCCGGCAAGAGCGAAGGTGCCGGCATCGGCATCGAGAGAGAGGCCAGCTTCGCCGTTGTCGTTGGCCTGGAACTGGCCGGTCTGATTGATGGAGTACGGATGGTTGACATCGAAGGCGCCGAGGATATCCGTACTGAGTCGGGCGAGGTCGGAGAGATTCTGCGAGGAGCCCGCGAGAGCGACGGCGATGCCTTCATCGGAACTGACGAGGGATTGGACGCCGATGCCGTCGTTGCGGTTGGCGGTGACATCGAAGAACGCGCCGAGGCCGAGCATATCGGCATCGATTTCGGCGTAAACGCCGTCGACCTCGTTGTCGCTGGCGGAGACGCCGCCGGAGGCTTGTAAGAAACCTCCCAATTCATCAGGCATGTCCGTGAGGTCGATGATGTGGTAGCCGAGGCCCTGCGGCATGCCGACGACGGCGGCGGAAAGAAATTCGGAATCCTGCAGGATGCTGATTCCGGACTCGCCGTTGTTGTTGGCGGAGAGGCCGGAGAGGTTGAGGAGGGAGATGCTGTTGTCGATCTGGTCGGTTGAGAAGCCGTTGCCCTCGTTGGCAAACGCGCTTCCGCCGGTGGCATAGATCATGGAGAGGATGGATTCGCGGTGGCCGAGGTAGGCGCCGGAACGGCCATTGGATGAGAATTCGTTGTTGTTCAGGCCGGTCGTGGCGACGTCGTAGGCGGTTGCGCGGACGGCGGCACCGTAGCCTGCATTGCCGGAGAAGACGTTGTTGTTCAAGAGGACGTCGAAGGTGCTCAGGCCATCGGGGAGGGCGGACCTGGCATCGATGAGTTCGGAACCGTAACCGGAAATGCGGATGCCGTCGCGTTCATTGTTGCGGACGATATTGTTTTCGAACAAGAGGGAGAAGTTGCCTTGGGCTTCCACGAGGGTTCCGTAGGTGCAGCCTTCGATCAGGTTGTGGGTAATGGTGAGATTGCCCAAATCGCCTTCGGCGAAAATGCCGATGCGCGGGAGATGGCCGGGCAGCGCCCGGTCGCTGGAGTCATTCCGGGAGGCCCCATAGGCTGCATACGAAGGTCCGGTATTGCGGATGTGGAAGCCGCTGACGCGGGTATTGTTGGCCATGGTGATGGTGGGGCCAAGGTTTAAGCCATCGACGATGGGGGCGGAACCGCCAGCAAAAGCCATTCCACCGAGGCCGACGATGGGGTAGCCGCTGCCGAGCAGGACGGTGTTGGGGGAGAGGACGACGTTTTCGTTGTAGGGGCCGGAGAAGGCGTGGACGTAGACGTTGCGCAAACCGAAGGCGGAGTCGACGCCTTGCTGGACGGTGGAGAAGGGGTGTTCGGCGGAGCCGTTGCCGGGGCTGGTTGCGTCGCCGTAGACGAAGACGACGTCGGGCAGGATGCTGAGCGGTTGGCGGTAGCGGGTGGATTGGCTTTCGGTGGTGGTGGAAGAGAGGGATTTGTTTTCGATGAACTTGGAAGTTTCGAGGCGGATTTGAGGATCGCGCTGGACCATTTCGGTGAGGCGGGCGGAGAAATCGCGCGGTTCGCGGTTCATGCGGGAGCGGACATCGGCGAAGGGATTGCGGCCTTTGGAAATGGCGGCGAGATCGAGAGGAACACTAAAGCGGGCGCCAGCGAACCAGTCGCTACCGGTGAGATCGGCGTTTTCGTAGACGCCGGCATCGAGGAAGAGGGAGGAGAGCAGGCGGATTTCGGCGCGGGCCTTCCAGCCTTTGGCATCGTCGCCGAAATCGCGGTCGAAGTCATAGTAACCGCCGAAGATTTTGGCCTCGAGGGTTTCGGACTGGATAGGCAGAGGGAGGCGCGTGCCCAGTTCGAGGTCGAAGCCGCCGAGGGCTTGCTGGTATTGCTCGAAGGTGCGGGTGATGGTTTCGGTGGTGAGAGTGCGGGTGACGACGTAGTCCTGATAGAAGCCGTAGTCTTCCGGATAGACGTCGGACCAGGAGGAGGAGGTGCGGGCGGATTGGCTGGAGGAGGTTTCGGTTTGGGTATCGACGACGAGTTTTTTGTTTTCGGGGTTGTAGTAGTTTGCGCGGGCGTCGATCCAAGAGGAGAGAAATTCTATGCCGACTCCCCATTGGTCGTAGTTGCCGTAGTCGAGGTCGCGGTAGTCATAGTAGGCGTTGGCGCCGAGAATGATGTTTTGGTTGGGTAGGAGTTGGCGGTAGCCGATGCCGAGGTTGACTTCTTCTGCATCGCGGTCGGTGATGGCGGTGCGCGGGTTGAGGAAGAGCAGGCCATTGCCTCCTGGATTCCAGAGGGGGATCAGCAGGTCGCCGATGCCTTCGGTTTCGGAATCGCGGGCCTGGATGCCGAAGGTGAGTTCTGCGGAGGGCCATTCGGGAGAGGCGGCTTGGACGGGGTCGGGAGTTTCGGCCTTGGGCGTTGCTTTTGCGGCGTGTGCGGCCAGCAAGGGCAAGCAAGCGAACAGAATCGAGGCAATCCAACCCACGCGAACCAAGCGAGCTTTCATGATTTTCTCCGTTATGCGTTTGGAAAGGCGCAGACTTCCTTCAGCGTCACAACCTACACTTCTCAAAGGGGAACTGCGCTTTCACTGGGACGCATTATCGTGGATGGCATGGCGATGATCAATAGGAAAAATTGCAAAAATTCGGACTCGTGGACAGACTCCGATCCCTTATAGCCACCGCCACTCCAAGACCCCCGCGACCTTGTGTTGCGGGTGAATCAGGAGGGGGGCACGCGTTGCCAGCCCACCTTCCGCTCCTGCCGTGCAAGACGGCAGGGGGCGTGAACCCACAAGCCAGTCAACGAAACGGGGATGCGGCGCATGAGACGGGAGCGAACGGCAGCAAAACCCAACAGGCTCTAAAGCTTGATGAGGCGGAATCCGTTGGGGGGAATGAGGAGGGGGCCGGCGGGGATTTCGTCGCCGGTCCAGAGGTCGCGGGCGGATTGGGGCAAATCAACGGCGACTTCTTCGTTGCCTTTATGGATGGCGCAGAGAATTTTAATGCCGTTGAGTTCGCGCTCGAAGACGAGGGTGGCGTCATCGGGCGAGGGGCACCAGCGGAAGGAGCCGCGCCGGAGGGCGGGGTGGTCATGCCGGAGGGCGATGAGTTTTTGGTAGAAGGCGAAGAGTTCCATGTCCGGTGCGCGCGAATTCGAAGAGGCGAGGGGGCCGCGGAAGCCTTGTGTTTCGTCGTCGTAGGCGAGGTCGCTCCAGAACATGGGCTGGCGGTCGCAGGGGTCGTTGCCGCCCCACATTCCGACTTCGGTTCCGTAGTAGAGCATGGGCGCGCCGGGGCCGACGAACTGCCAAACGGCGGCCATTTTTAGCGCTTGCTTGGCGTAGGTGCCGGGCTTGTGAGTTTTGAGTTCGGGGTTGTCGGCGGCCTTGGGCCAGTTGAAATAGGGGTTCCATTCGGTGAACGGCGGCGCGGCGCTTTCCAGCAGGGTCAAGACGCGGCCGGTGTCGTGCGAGTCGAGCAGATTTTGCATGATGAGCGCGGTGCCGGGGGAGTGGCGAGCATAGAGGACATCCATGCGCTTGCGAAATTCGGCAGCGCCGATGAAGGCGGTGTTGGTGGTGAAGAAAGCGAGGGTGGGAAACGTCCATTCGTAATTCATCACGGCGGAAAATTCGTCGGGCTGGATCCAATCGTGGGCGGGGCCGACGATTTCGCCGGTAGTGTAGGCGTCGGGGTTGATGGAGCGAACGTGGGCGTGCCACTCGCGCCAGAAGCCGTGGGGCAGGCAGTAGGCCACGTCGAGTCGCCAGCCATCGATGCCTTCGGAGGGGCGGCCTTGTCCGGAGGGATCCATCCAGCGGCGGGTGGAGTCGAAGATGTATTGCTTGATGCCAGAATTCAAGGTTTCGTTGGTGCGTCCGAAATTGGGGAGGCTACCGGTTCCGTCCCAACTGGCGGCGTCAAAGGAGCCATCGGCCCGCCAAGATCCCTGATGCCAGCCGGCGTATTTGGAGGCTTGGCCGTTTTTCTTGAGGTCTTGAAAAGCGAAGAAGCGGGTTCCGGAGTGATTGAAGACGCCATCGAGAATGATGCGCATGCCGCGCGAATGAATATCGGCAACGAGGTCGAGAAAGAAGCGGTCGGCGGAGGTCCAAATCCAAGTGGAGGGGTCTTCGGTTTCGTTGGCGTCGGCCAAGGCGCGAAGGTCGTCCTCTCGGTCGGGGCCGAAGGTGGGGTCGATGTGGTGGTAGGCGGTGGCGTCGTACTTGTGGAGGGAGGCGGCCCAGAAAATGGGGTTGAGATAAATGGCGTTGATGCCGAGTTGTTGGAGATAGGGGAGTTTTTCGCGAAGGCCGACGAGGTCGCCGCCAAAACGGCGATCGAAGACGGTGCCCCAGAAATTGTCTTTTTTGGAAAGTTCCCAGTCATCGCGGGCATACCACTCCATGCTCCACGGGGAGACGTGCCAGCCGGGGATTTTTTCGCCGCCAAAATCTTCGGGGCGTGGGTCGGATTGAGGCGCACCGTTGCGGAAGCGCTCCGGAAAAATTTGATACCAGACGGCATCCTTGGCCCAGTCGGGCGTGGCGTGTGGGTTTTGTTGTTCCATAAAGATGGCGGGGGAAGGGGGTGGAATGTCCATTTAGTGGTTTGAACAGAGGTTTTTGAGCCAAGCGAGATAGTCGGGTGCGCGCGGATCGCCTTCGGCCGGGGCAAAGGCGGCTTTTTCGGAAGGTTCTAGGGCGGCATAGGGGCCGGACTTGGTTTCAAAGAAAATGGAATTTTCTTCAAGGCAGCACCAGCCGTGGAAGGTTCCGTGCGGAATGTCGACGGTCATGCCGGGGAGGACGGTGGAAACGGACACGACTTGGCCTTTTTCGTCGAACTCCACGAGACCGAGTTTACCGCGCAGCATGACGACGGTTTCGTCCTTGGAGGGAGCGGAGTGGCAATGGGGTTGGATATAGGTGTCGGGTTGGAGGGCATTGAAGAGGCGATGACACGGATATTCATTTGCGAGATGCAGGTTGGCGTTTTTGCGGCGCCGTGGGGTTTCAGCGGCCTCGCGGGCGAGCTGACCCAAAAAGGAAGAATCGAAAATGCGGATGTGTTCCATGGGGCAGACTCCTAGCAAAAGAAAAGGCGGACGGGAAGAAATTCCCATCCGCCTGCGAAGTGTTGTTGACTTACGCTTGGACTTGAATGGCCTGAGAGGACTGCCAAACGCCGTGAATATTGCAATAAGAAACGGCCTGCAATACGCCGGATTTGGACAACTTGAGGCTGGCGGTCATGTTGGGGTTGGTCAGCGCGGGGCCGGGCTGATCGGTGGTGGAATCGCCGTGTGCGCTGAATTCGGCATGGGCGAGTTGGATGGCCAGTTTGGCGCCTTCGGGCAAGAAGTAGAGGGAAATCCAGCTAATGTGATGCTGGACGGTGTTGGGGTGGGCGACGGCCTTGCCCAAGCCGGCCGTCACAGTGAAAAATTCACCGGCCTTGACGGATTCCGGGGCTTCGATGACGGGGGCGTGTTTTTCGACTTTCCAATCGGCTTGCTGGATGGTGCTACTGAATTCAGACATATCTTTCTCCTGTTTGGGTTGCCGTGCCAATGTAGCACAGGATGGGGCAAAGCGCCACTCGCCGCGCAAAAAAAGATGAGTGTTCGGAAGAATGGGAATTGACCCCTGCTTGATTTATCTGAAAGAATTGGCAAATAGATCATAAGAAACAAACCCAAGGAGATTCCGCATGAGAAAGAGTCTGATTCCCCTCGCCCTTGCCCTCTGTTGCGCTGGTTCCGCCGGTGCAATGGAAGTTACCCTGAAAGATGCGGGTAATTTGCGTCTTCAGGTCTATGGCTATATCAAAGCCGATCTGTCGCACGATACCCATCACACGGCGCCGAAGAGCGGTGACTTTGTGTTTTATGTTCTTCCTGAAGTGAATGGCGAGAAGGATGGTCAGACGCGGCTGGCCGCGCGTGAAAGTCGATTTGGCTTGAGCCTGTTTGGTCCGGATACGGAAGCGTGGAAAACGACGGGCAAAATCGAAATGGATTTCTACGGCGGTGGAAATGCCAATTCGTATAACCCGCGCCTTCGGTTGGCCTATGTGGATGCGGCCCATTCTTCAGGGTTGTCGATTCGCATGGGACAAGATTGGGATACGTTCACAGAAGTGATGGCTCGAATCAACAACTTCGGTGCCTTGGCGGATGCGGGGGCCCTCGGCCTTCGCCGCCCGCAAGCGCGCGTGACGCAGGAATTGAAACTGAGCGACAACACCAAGTTCGTGCTCAAGGCTGCCGTGGCGCAGACCGTGGGTGAAGATTTGGATGGAGCGGGGTTTGACGATGGCTCCGATGCCGATGTGCCCTCTGTCCAATTCAACGTGGCGTTGCATCAAAAGCTCTGGGCGGAGAAGCCCGCGCGCATTGCCTTCTCTGGTCACTATGGTCAGGAGACGTTGGATGCCACCGTCAGCAACGCGATCACCTCCGTGGATGCGACGGATTACGACACGTGGTCGGTGCAGGGATCGATTTTCCTGCCGGTGACCAAGTGCATGGCGGTGCAGGGAAATGTCTGGCAAGGTGCGAATTTGGACACCTATTACGGTGCCATTGGACAAGGCATCAACATGACCTTGGGCGAAGAAATCGAAGCTATTGGTGGCTGGGCGCAATTGCTCATCGATCCGACGGACAAGATTTCACTGGGACTTGGCTACTCGATTGATGATCCGAAGGATGAAGATCTCAACGCTGGCATGCGTTGTAAGAATGAGAGCATCTGGGTCTACGGTGCATATAAGTTCACCGCCGCCCTCATGGGTATTGCGGAATACAGTCAGATGACGACGGCGTATCTGGATCGGGACGATGCGACGAATGATCGCGTACAAATCTCGATGAAGTACACGTTCTAATTCGCCGTCTACGAGCGAACGCAAAGGGCTGTCCAGCGGTGGACAGCCCTTTTCTTATGGTAGATTGATTTTGTGCAGGCCATCGTGTAGACAGTGGGGTGTGGGTTGGTTGAACCCAAGGAATCCGAGAAGGTGGATGGGTGACGGTCTGTGAGCCGGGGAGGGAAAGACGATGAATGAGGGAAAATGGTTTGAATTGAGGCGCGAATACGACCCGACAGAATTGCCGTATGGTTGGCCGAAGCGGACGCGCCAGATGTGGAAGAATCAGGTCAAAGAGCGGGCGGGCCGAGGGCTTCGAAAAACCGTCGAACTGCTCCAAAAAGATTGCCGAAAGATGGATCCCTCTCCGGCGATATTTGTGCTGTTTCCGAAAGCGGTTGCGATGTCGGGGCATCTGGCCTCGATTCGGAAGGTATGGGAAAATCTACAGTTAATTAACTTCGAGTGCTGGAAAACAGGGGTGCCCATGCGAACTCAAGGGCGCTATTTCGGGACCGAAATGGTGCTGATTTGGACTCGACACACGCTAAAAAAATTGGCGGAACTTTCGCCTCTGTTTGTGCCCATTTGGGAAGACTTGAGAGACCTGCCCGCAAACCAATGCGGAATCTATCTGGCCGATGAACCGAGCGCGGCGTGGTTGGAATCGATTTATCCGGATGAAGAGCGACTCTTTTCCGAGTTCCGTGGTTCGATGGATCTGGACAAGATGGGGTTGGATCTTCGGAAGCCCAAGGAGGAGATCGCTCAGCAGCAGGAACGCGCGTTGGATTGTCTGATGGAGGAGCAATACGAGGAAGGGGAGGCGCTTCTGGAGGACATAATTGTTCAGGAGCCAAGAGCGTGGCGAAGCTATTGGAATCTGGTCAAGAGTTCCATCTGGCAGAACAACCCCACGCGGGCACTAGGGATGATTCGACGCGCGCAGAAGCAATTCCCGGATTGTTTAAATTTCGATCGGTTGGCGGTGGATTGTGCCATGCAGATCAAAAACTGGTCCTTGGCAGAGTGGCACTTGAAACGCTTGTGGGGAATGAATCCGTGGGACCCGAATCTGCTGCTTCGCTATGCCAGTGTGGCGTTTGGCCAAGGCGATTTTGTGTTGGCTGTCCATCTGTATGAGGAGTGCATGGAGTGCGGTTCATTAAATTTGGTTGCGCAGACGGAGGTTGGAGTGGCACTGAGCAAAGTGGGCCGTTGCAAGGAGGCGTTGGCTACATTTCGAAAACTGGAGAAGGCGGATCCAAACAATCCAAACCTGTTGAACAACATTGGTTTTCTTCTTGCCAGCGTGGGGCATACGATCGAGGCTCTTCACTATTGTCGGCGTGCCGTAGAGCTGGTTCCCGAGAGAGAATATGTGTGGGATAGCTTGGGCTTTGTGCAACTGAAGAACCGAAACTTCCGGGAGGCGAGACGTGCGTTTCTGAAGGCCGTGGATTTGAATCCGACGTTTCCGGATGCGTGGAGGCATTTGCTACATACGTATCACAAAGAGGGAAAGACGGAGCATTTGGAAGGCGCCAAAGCGTATGTGGGCCGCGTGTTGCCGAGTCAGTTGGCGCGTTTTGAAAAGGAAAAGGGGCTGGAGATTTTGGATTGAGATGGGGCCGGAGGAGAGATCGGTATAAAAAAAGACCCCGCCGGGTGGCGGGGTCTTTTGTGTCAGGGTTGGAACTTATTCTTCGGGTGGCGGTGGCATATCGTCTTCCATCTCAGCGCCGGGAGGAGGCGGCGGAGGCCGGTGTCCGCCCTTGGCGTTGGGAAAGTCTTTGAAGCGATCGGGCCGTTGGGGGCGCTCACCGGAGAGTATTCTCTGCACATGCTCTTCGATGAGGGCATCGCGATTGGCCTTGGAGTATTCCACTTTTTCCTTGAGGTCCGAGATGCGTTCTTCGGCTTGGGAGAGACGCTCTTCCCACTTCTTTTGCATCAGATCGCCGACCTCGCCGAGCTTGGTGCGGAGCTGTGCAACCAGTTCTTCCTTCTTGGCGGGATCGGTTTCCGCGCGCGCGGCCTGACCGAGTTCGCGGATGGCCTTGTGGTTGGCCTTCATCGCTTCCATCATCTCGGGATCCATCGGGCCGCGATGGTCTTGGTTGTCGCCGTCGCGGTTCCACGCCTTGCCACCTTTCGGGTGTTTGGGCTCGCACGAGTCTTGTTCCGCATAGGCGCTGCCGACCGCAAGGGCGGCCATCAGAATCATCAGGGTGCATGTTTTCATTTTGTTTCCTTTGGGTTGTGTTGTTTTAGATTTCGGATATTTCAAATGTGGAGTCGGTGGAAATGGTGGCGATCAGGCTTTCCAATTCTGTGAATTCAGAATCGAGCGGATCGGTCCACTCTTCTTCCTGCGTCGTCGTGGATGCAACGACGGGTGGAAAAGAACTCGGGGTCTTGGTGTGGTAGGTATGAATACCGAGTAGAAGCGAGAGCGCTGCAACGGCCGCGAGGGCGGGCTTCCACGCGGGGCGAAAGGCGCTTGTGGTTTTTGCAGGTGAGTTCAAACGCGCGTGAATGGCTGCAGTGGATTGGGATGAAGGTGGTGCGGCGGGGGAAGGAATCAAAGCGGTGAGGCCTCGGAGTTCCTTGCGAAGTTGGCGCGTCGAAGGATGAGCGGCGAGCTCGGCATCGAGGGTGCGACGTTGCTTGGGAGAAAGCTCTCCGGACTGTTCGAGGAGGAGGAGGTGTTCGAGTTGTTTCGGGTTCATGTTCCAATCTCCTGGATTTCGCGATAGGCGGGGCCAAGGGTGGTGCGAAGTTTTTCGAGAGCGTATTGCATGCGGGCGAGGGCGGTGTTGATCGAGCAGCCTTGGATGCGGGCGATTTCCTTGAAGGGGAGGTCGGCGGCCATGCGGAGCCAGAAGACTTCGCGCTGTTCGACGGGGAGCGTGTTGGCGGCGGCTTCGATGTGGCGGCCGAGATCGCGCCCGGCGGCTTCAAGAGCGGGGGAAAGGTTTTCGGACGGAACGTGGTCGGAGAGGGGCAGGCCGGTTTCGGGGTGGGGGGCGTCGAGGGAACAGTCGGGTTTTTTGCGGCGCGACTGATCGATGATGAGATTGTGCGCGATGCGGAACAGCCAGCTCAATAAGTTATTTTGACGAAAGATGTTCATGTGTTGAATGGCCCGAACCCAGGTTTCTTGAAACCACTCATCGGCCTCGCCGGGGCTGGACGCGAAACGGGCGAGAAAACCAAACAGCGGCCGCTTGTATTTTTCGACGAGATGCCCGAGGGCTTCGACGTCGCCTTTGCGGTAGGCTGAAAGGAATTTTGCATCTTCGTTGTCCATGTTTGGTTTCTTTTCCAGTGTGGCTTACAAGACAGACAACGGATGAGGGGCCGGGTTTATTGTGTGGCGCATCAAAAAGTTTTCCACAGTGTGGAAAATATTTTTCCACAGTGTGGAAAACCATAGCGCGATTTTTCCATCGTGTGGAAGAAAAAGGAATCGGGCGGATACCGCAACCCAATGCGCACGGGAGGGAGAGGGGGGGGGAGATTTGGATATAGTTTTATAAAACAATAGCCATTTTGATTTGTGCTCTGTGCGGGGGGGCGGGGGGAGGCTTGGTTGGGGGGGGGAATAAAAACCCCCGACGAGGGCGTCGGGGGTGTCACACGGGTGTGTGGAGGTTGGCGAGTGCTAGAAGTGGTGCACGTAGCGAAGAGTGACGCGATTGCCTTCGGGGCGGTTTTCGGCGTCCATTTCGAAGTACAGGTTGGCGAAAAGGTGGTTATTGGGAGAGAAGCTCCACAGGGCACCGGGACCGAGGGCGACGACTTGTTCTTTGCCGCCGGTGGTGTCATCGCCGTTGACTTTGCTGTCGGTGATTTGGCGGAAGGCATACCCATTGATGCCGACGCGGAGATGTTTTTCAACGACTTCGTATTCGGTGGCGAAGTTGGCGTGGACGGCTTGTCCGGCTTGCGTGTCTTCGACGATTGGGTCCGGAGAGTTGGGGTCGCTGTTTTCGGCGTTCCATAGATAGTGGAAGCGGCCGGAGAGGGTCCATTTGGGGGTGATAAACCACGTGGCAGCCCAGTAGGGATTGAAGCTGATGACGTTGGCGCCAGGGTTGATGGAACGAGTTTCGTCGTACTCGCCTGTGGGGAGGATGGTCTGAAGTTCAATGCGGTGGACGAAGACGGGGCCGTTGGCTCCCATGATGGGTGCCCATTGGAGGTAGGGGCCGACGAGTAGGTCGCCGATGCCATCGCGGGCGGTGAGGGGAGTGCCGTCCGGGGTGAGGTCGAAGGCGACGGCGGGGAGGATGAGGTCAAGGCCGAGGTTGGCCCCGCCGAGAAGGGACTTGGGGTGTTGATAAATGAGTTGGGTGAGGCTGATCCAAGCTTCGAGTTCGGGATCGCCGGGGAAGGGGAGGTCGGGAAGGGTGTCGGCGGAATAATATTGGATATATTGGGCGAAGTACCAGCCGGGGCCGGCGGGGGGGATGCCATCGATGAAGCTGGTGAATCCAAGGTTGACGGCGGGTTGGTCGTAGGCGAGGGCGGAAGAGGCGATGAACGCGGCGGCAAGGGCCGAAAGACAAGTGGACAGGGTGCGTCGGATCATGAAGACTTCTCCTTGGATTTGTTTCTTTCTCTAGAAACGTACGATGCCCGAGGCGTGGCACGGGTGCAAGCCGGAAAATAAGAAATTTTGTTGGGGTTTGATGGTGGTCAGGCGAGGAGGGGGCGGAGATGGCGGGCGGTGTGGCTGGCGGGGTGTTGGGCGACTTGCTCGGGAGTGCCGCTGGCGACGAGCTGGCCGCCGCCGGTGCCGCCTTCGGGGCCGAGATCGAGGATCCAGTCGGCGCGGGCCATGACGTCGAGGTTGTGTTCGATGACGACGACGGAGTTGCCGCGGTCGACGAGGTCGTCGAGGATGCGCATGAGGACGTCGACGTCGGCGGGGTGGAGACCGGTGGTGGGTTCGTCGAGGATGAAGAGGGAGCCTTCGCTGGAGAGTTCGAGGGCGAGCTTGAGGCGCTGGCATTCGCCGCCGGAGAGGGTGGAGAGGGATTGGCCGAGGTGGAGGTAGCCGAGGCCGACGCGTTCGAGGAGGTCGAGTTTGCGGCGGACGTCGCGGTTGGAGAAAAAGTCGGCGGCTTCGCGGGCGGTCATTTCGAGGACGTCGGCGATGTTCTTGCCGCGGTGGCGGGGGGCGAGGGCTTCGGGGGTGTAGCGGAGGCCTTGGCAGGCGGGGCATTCGACGCGGACGTCGTCCATGAAGTTCATTTCGACGCGCTGGAAGCCTTGGCCTTTGCATTCGGGGCAGGCGCCTTTGGAGTTGAAGCTGAAGAGGGCGGGGGGAGAAGCGGTGGCGGCGGCGAATTCCTTGCGGATGGCGTCGAAGATGCCGAGCCAGGTGGCGGGATTGGAGCGGCTGTTGCGGCCGATGGATTGCTGGTCGACGAGGACGCAGTCGGGGTGTTGCTTGGCGAAGACTTCGTGGATGAGGGAGCTTTTGCCGGAGCCGGCGACGCCGGTGACGCAGACGAGGACGCGCTTGGGAATGGAGGCGTCGATGTTCTTGAGGTTGTGGATGGTGGCGTTGCGGATTTCGTAGGCCTCGGACCAGAGGCGGCGGGGTCGCCGGGCGTGGGCGGTTCCGGCGCGGAGGGCGCGTCCGGTGGGGGTGTCGGCGGCGGCGAGATCGGCGATGGAGCCAGAGAAGCAGAGGTGGCCGCCGGCACGGCCGGCGGCGGGGCCGATTTCGACGACGTGGTCGGCGGCGCGGATGACGTCGAGATCGTGTTCGACGACGAGGACGGTGTTGCCCTTGTCGCGGAGCTGGCGAAGAATGCGGATGAGGTTGACGGTGTCGCGGGGATGGAGGCCGATGGAGGGTTCGTCGAGGACGTAGAGGAGGCCGGCGAGGTCGCAGTCGAGCTGGCGGGCGAGTTTGACGCGCTGGCTTTCGCCGCCGGAGAGGGAGGCGACGGAGCGGGAGAGGGAGAGATAGCCGACGCCGACGTCGACGAGATGGCCGAGGAGGCTGCGCATTTTGCGGAGGGCGGGGGCGGCGACGGGATCTTGGATGCCGTCGAGGGCGGTGAGGAGATCGCGGAGTTCCATGTCGGAATATTCGGGGAGGGTTTTCCCGAGGAGGCGGACGGAGCGGGCGCGGGGATTGAGGCGGGAGCCGGAGCATTCGGGGCAGTCGCGGTAAACGAGGTAGTTTTCGTAGACGGTGCGTTCGTCTTCGGGGGCTTCGTCGTCGGCTTTGTTTTGGGAGTAGCGGTTGAGACGGGCGGCGATGCCTTCGAAGGTTTTGCGATGGGCGACGCCGGCGGTGGTGTGTTCGATGGTGCGCTTTTCGGCGTGGAGGAGGAGGTCGAGGAGTTCGGGGGGATAGTCGGCGAGTTTTTGGTCGACGTCGAAGAGGCCGGAGTTGGCGATTTCGAGCCAGAGGTAGCTGCCGACTTTGCAGTAGGGGTGGGTGATGGCGCCTTCGCGGAGGGAGAGGGCGGGGTTGATGAGCTTGGCGTTGTCGATGGCGATTTGGCGGCCGAGGCCTTGGCAGGCGGGGCACATGCCGGAGGGAACGTTGAAGGAAAAATAGAACGAGGGGCCGATTTGCGGCTCGCCGAGGCGGGAGAAGAGCATGCGCAGGTAGGTGGCGACTTCGGTGGCGGTGCCGACGGTGGAACGGAGGGTGCGGCCCATGGTGGCTTGGTCGATGACGATGGAGGGGGCGAGGTGGAGAATGTCGTCGACGTCGGGGCGGGATAGCTTGGGGAGGAATCGGCGGGCGAAGGAGCTGAAGGTTTCGATCCATTGGCGCTGGGCTTCGGTATGGAGGGTGTCGAAGACGAGGGAGGATTTGCCGGAGCCGGAGACGCCGGTGACGGCGACGAGCTGGTTTTTTGGAATGTCGAGGTCGATTCCCTGCAGGTTGTGGGTGCGGGCGCCGCGGATTTGGATGAAGTCAGGGTTTGGGATCATGGGGGGGCTCCGAATTTGGGGTGTACGATAGCGGAAGAGGGGGGGTGTTCTTGACTTGGGTTGCGAATGTTCGAGGCACTTTCGACGCAAGCGCCGATCCCACGAGCCAAGATGAAAATGGGGATAGAGGCGTGTACGGGGAGGGCGGTGGCTATGGCAGGACTTCGTCGAGCCAGTCGAAGAGGACTTGGCCGATGAGGCTACGGTTTTCCATTACACAATGGTTGCTGGCGCCTTCGTTGGCGGGGGTGATAACCATTTTCTTGGCGGGATGGGGGAAGTTGTCGATCGCGATTTTCTGCTGGCGCTGAACTTCGAGGCTGCGGTATTCGCCTTCGCCGACGATGATGAGGGCCGGCGCAGCGATCTGGGCGGGGTCGAAGGTGTTGCCGTCGTTGGCGTCGACGAGTTTTTCGGGCTGGTCGGAAGGCACGCCGTAGCGCCAGCAGATGCTGCCGACCACACCGGCGTGGAAGGAAGACCATTGGGCGCGGGCTTCGGGGGAATCCAAGGCGGCGGGCATGGTTGCAAAGAGGGCATGGGCGTCGACCACGGCGGAGTTCATGGCGACGGCCTTGATGCGCGGGTCGTGCATGGCTGCCTGGGGGACGAAGAGGCCGCCGCCGCTAAATCCGTAGGCGGCGAGGCCGTTGGGGTCGACCTCCGGCCGGGAGAGCAAATGGTCGACGACGGCCTTCATGGCCACGTGGGTGTTGGTGCGGAAGACCATTCCTTCGAGCGGGAGGAGCCCTTGGCCGGGCAGGTCGACGGTGGCGAAGTTGTAGCCGCGGTCGTGCGATTGGCGGGCGATATAGTAGAACAGATCTTCGGCAAAGGTTTCGCCGCCGCCGATCATGAGGAGGGTTTTGGCGGGTTGGGTGTCGGAGGCGGCTTTCCAGAAGTAGCCGGGAAGCACGGTGTCCTCGAAGGGAATCTCGAAATATTCCACCGCAGGGGAAAAGAGGGCGCCGGCCTTGCGGAGAACTTGGCGGGCCTTTTGGCCGTTTTCCTTGAAGGAGGGATTGCCGGGGAGCATGGAGATGACGGAGACGCGGTAGTAGTAGGCTGCGCGTAGGAACTGGCTTCGTGCGCTGACGGCATGGCCATTGGCGAGCGATTGGTCCCCGCGCGCGTCGACTCGCCGGGCCAGTTCGGTCCAACGCTGTTGCCAACTGGCGGCATTGCCGTCTTCGATTTGGGAGGCAGCATAGAAAGCTTCGCCGATTTCGGCGCCGCCGTTGGCGGCGGAGCCGACAACAAGATTGCCGAAGTGGAAATCCATGTCGCCGTCCTGGAAGAAATACTTAAACGCGGTGGCATGCGCGTCGAAGACTGCGGAGTTTTCGTTGGCGACGGACTGGTAGGTTGAAAGGCCCAGAAACAATACCGCGAGCGTGATCGCCTTCATGGGGGACTCCTTAATGGGTGGGAATGCAATGCCGAATCTGCGAGGCAGGATAAACAAACGGGTCGGAAAAGTCAGCGGGAAAACGGACGGGGGAAAACTCATCCAAATCCTTCGAGCCAGCCAATGCAAAGGGTGCAAGCGCCGAATCCATTCAGCGTGGGGTCAGCGGGGAGGTTTCACATCTTGTACTTCCCCATTTTAGTCAGGTCTGGGTTTGAAATTCAAACATTTCAACCAATGGCGGTCGGGTTGTGCTATCATTCACCCCATGCGAACGGAACACGACACATTGGGTGCCAAGGAGGTCCCGGAGGGAGCCCTCTACGGGATTCATACGCAGCGCGCTTTGGAAAATTTTGGGGCGAATGGGCCACGGGTGAAGACCGAGCTGATTCGGGCGATTGTCGTTGTGAAAAAAGCGTGTGCCTTGACACATAAAGAATTGGGAGCGTTGTCGCCGGAGGTGGCCGATGCTCTTGTGGCGGCGTGCGACGAGATTTTGTCAACGGAGCCTGTAGATGCCTTTGTCACGGCGGCTCTTCAGGGGGGCGCGGGCACGTCGACGAACATGAACGTCAATGAGGTGCTCGCCAATTTGGCGATCGTGAAATTGGGCGGGGCGTTGGGCGATTATACGAAAGTGCATCCGCTGGATCATGTGAATCGGGGGCAGTCGACCAACGATGTGATTCCTTCTGCGTTGCGTGTGGCGGCGATCTATTTGGTGAGGGAATTGGCGAAGGCTCTTTCCCAGTTTCAAGATTCGCTTCAAAAGAAAGAAAAAGAATTTGCGAATATTCCCAAGCTGGGGCGCACGCAGCTCATGGATGCGGCCCCCATCACGCTCGGGCAGGAATTCGGGGCATGGGCGCAGGCGATTGCTCGCGATCGGTGGCGCATCTACAAGGTTGAGGAACGGCTGAGGCAAATTAATCTGGGTGGGACGGCGGTGGGGACGGGTGCGGCTGCGGATAAACGATATGTGTTTCGTGTGATCGAAATTTTGCGAGAGCTGACGGGGTTGGGGTTGGCCCATGCGGAAGACGCGATGGATCTGACGCAAAACAACGATGTGTTTGTGGAGGTATCCGGCTTGCTCAAGGCGTGCGCGGTGAATTTGATCAAAATTTCGGGCGATCTTCGGCTGTTGAATTCGGGTCCGCGCGGTGGACTGGGGGAGATTCATCTGGAGGCGCGACAGGTGGGGTCTTCGCTGATGCCTGACAAGGTCAACCCCGTGATTCCGGAACATGTCGCTCAGATCGCGATGAAAGTGATGGCTCACGACACGGCGATCACGATGGCGGCGGCCAGCGGGCAGTTGGAGTTGAACGCATTTATGCCGCTGATCGCCGATTCTTTGATCGATGCGTTGGTTCTGTTGCGCGATGCGGTTACCCGCCTCCGCGAATTGTGCGTAGACACGCTGGTGGCGGATGCCGCCGCTTGCGCACGCCATCTGAATGCATCCACGGCACCTGCGCTTTTGCTGGTTCCGCTACTGGGCTATGATGCCGCCGCTACCTTGGCGAAAGATTGTTTGCAAACCGGAAAAAGCATTCGCCAGTTGGTCATGGAAAAACAACTCTTGCCGATGGAGCAAATCGATCGGCTCTTTTCAGGAGTCCGTTTATGAGCCTCAATGCCACACCCCAAGGCGAGCGAACGCATATTGCCATTTTTGGTCGTCGTAATGTGGGCAAATCGAGTTTGATCAATGCCCTGACGGGGCAAGCGGTTTCCATTGTCTCCGAGGTGAAGGGCACCACCACGGATCCGGTTCGCAAGGCGATGGAGTTGTTGCCGCTGGGCCCCATTGTCATTATCGATACGCCCGGACTGGATGACGAAGGTGCGTTGGGCGAGTTGCGCGTTCAACGTACGCGCGAGGTGTTGAACCAGACCGATGTGGCGATTCTGGTCACCGAAGCGGACATGGGTCTTGGCGAAGTGGAGCAGTCGCTGATCTCAGTGGTGCGTTCCAAAAAAATTCCGCTGGTGATCGTTTTCAATAAGGCGGATGTGGCGATGCCCTCGGAGGCGATGAGAAAAGAAGCCGAGGAAAAAGAAAAGGCGCCGGTTCACGTGGTTTCGTCCACGACAGGCGTGGGCGTGGAGGAGTTGAAGCTGGCGCTGGCGCGCGTGGTACCGGAGGATGAAGGAAAATTTCGGATTGTGGGCGATTTGTTAAAGCCGTCGGATTTTGTGGTGTTGGTGACGCCGATTGATTTGGCCGCGCCCAAGGGGCGATTGATTTTACCGCAACAGCAGACCATTCGCGATATTTTGGAAGCCGATGCCATTGCCATTGTGACGAAGGAGTTTGAGCTACGCGAAACGCTGGACGGGTTGGGAAAGAAACCGCGTTTGGTGGTGACCGACTCGCAGGTGTTTGCCAAGGTTTCCGCGGATGTGCCCCCCGATGTGGGGCTGACCTCGTTTTCTATTTTGTTCGCGCGCTACAAGGGGGATTTGTCCGAGCTGGTACGTGGTGCGCAGGCGGTGGAGCGCCTGAAAGATGGCGACCGTGTGTTGATTGCAGAAGGCTGTACGCACCATCGTCAATCCGACGACATTGGCACGGTGAAAATTCCGCGGTGGTTGAGAAATCACACGGGGAAGGAATTGATTTTTGAACACACCAGCGGAATGAAATATCCGGCCGACTTGAAAAACTATGGATTGTTGGTTCATTGTGGAGCCTGCATGTTGAATCGGCGCGAAATGCATTGGCGCATTCAACAGGCTTTGGAGGCGGGAATTCCCATCGTCAACTTCGGTGTTCTGATTGCGTATTTGCAGGGCATTTTGACGCGATGCCTCGCGCCGTTTCCTGAATTCTAGCCAGAAAACCTTACACCAAAGGGGATTTCGGCCAATGAATTTCCCCGCGCACAACACGGGAGCGAAATTTGTTCGACCGGGAAAAGAAATAGGGGTGGCCCCTCCGGCTATTTTGGGGCATCCATGGCGTCCATTAACTCGCGGAATTCGGTCTCGGGGGAGCGGGGTTTTTGGGCGGTTCCCCAGTCGGAGGCATCGAGGTTCACAAGGAATTGGCGATCGCCGGCGTCGATGAGTTCCACATGCAGGCCAGTGATTCGCGAGCCATTGGCGAGTTTCACTTCTCCGGCTTGGCAATCCACGTGAGAGACTTGTCCGCCGTTGGGCAGGGCCATCGACATCCAAGCCAGCTCCATATTGGAAGCCGAGGCCAGCATATTCCCCGCCGCATCTTGCCACCGCGCGGATGCCCAGCGAATTTCGACGGGGCCGCTCATCCAAGAGGCAGCGACGGAATCCTCCTCCTCTGCATTTTTCTTGGGTTCTGGAACGGTGGCTTCGCGTTGGACATCCTTCAGACTCGTGCCAGAGGAGTCCAGAATCATGCGCGACATGCGGCCGAGGAAGGCGGGTTGAATCACGCCCTTTTCGTCCGGTGCAAAGGTCAGAGCCAATCCGTCCACGCGCAAGGATTCTAGCATGGAAACGCCTTCGGGGCGGAAGAAGCGCCAGCGAATACGTACGGTGCGGGCTTCCAAGCCGGCATCGTTGGAAACGCTGATGACATCGCGCAATTTCAGATTCAGCGATTCGGTTGCGCGGATACGGCCTACGCGCATTTCCATTCCGGTCATGCGGGAGAGTTCCGCTTCTACGCGCAGTCGGAAGTAATTGGTACGCACAAAAAGTTGAAGAGCGCCGTAGACCAGCAGGGCCACCAAGGCCACCTTCCAGAGCAACGACCACAAGGCGCGTCCTCCCGAAACGGGACGAGGGGGAGGGGTACCCTTGGAATTTTTCTTCATCCACATGGGATTACCTTGCCAATTCTGCTGCGCGGTCCCGCGCGGCTTTCATGCCGGCGGCCACGGCGGCTGAAAATCCATTGGCTTCCATAGCGGCCAAGCCTGCCAAGGTGGTGCCGCCCTTGGAACTGACTCGACGGCGCAGTTCCGCTGGATCCTCGCCGGTAATGGCGGCGAGTTCGGCTGCGCCGCGCACGGTTTCGATCGCCATTTTCCGGGCGAGCGAAGCCTCGATGCCCATGGCGATTCCGGTGGCTTCTAGGGCCTCCATGAAGGCGAAGACGTAACCGGGGCCGCTGCCGCTCAGCGCGGTCACTTCGTTCATTTTGCTTTCGGGTAGTCGCACCACGACGCCAACGGCGGCAAACAGGGCCTCCACAACATCTAAATCATCCGTTGTTGAGCGCGAACCGGCGCAGATGGCGGACACGCTACGACGAACCAGCGAGGGCAAATTGGGCATCACCCGAACCACCCGTGCGGGGCACAGGGCTTCCATTGCCGAGGTGGGGATTCCGGCGCAGATGGAGACCAAGAGATGTTTGTTTGAAAAAACGCTCTTGGCAGAAGTGAGGGCTTCGGCCACTTGTTGGGGTTTCACTGCTAGAAGCACGACATCGGCATCGCGTATGGCTTCGGTGTTGTCGGCGGTGACATCAATGCCATAGCGATTCATCAAATGTTCGCGTCGGTCCACGGCCACATCGGAAACCACCAAATTCTTAGCGGGAGAGACGTCGCCCTCCAGCAGGCCGCCCAAAATGGCCTCGGCCATGTTGCCGCCGCCCAAAAATGCAATACGTTCGCTTCTCATGTCTCGTTCACTCCTGTGGCGGGAACTTCCCGCACACCAAAAATTCCTGTGCCGACGCGCACGAAAGTTGCGCCCTCCTGGATGGCCACGGCCATGTCGTGGGTCATGCCCATCGACAGTTCGGCCAAGTCCAGACCGGTTTGATGGGCCCAAGAATCGCGCAGTTCTCTCAGCTTTCGAAAATAGGGGCGAGCCTTTTCTACATCCTCTGCGAGAGGGGGGATGGTCATGAGGCCACGAATTTGAACATGATGCAGGTGATTTCCCTGTTCCAGAACCGCGAGCACGGCATCGGGGGGCAAGCCGGATTTCGACCGTTCGCCCGAGACATTCACCTGCACCAGCACCTGCAACGTGCGGCCGGTCTCGGCGGCCTGACGATCCAGCGCTTCCAAGAGTTTGACCGAATCGACCGAATGCACCCAATCGAAGAGTTGGGCCGCCAGTGCGGCCTTGTTGCTTTGGAGGTGTCCGATCAAATGCCATTGCAGATGTCCGGGGCATTCCGGAATTTTAGCGGCGGCCTCTTGTGCTCGGTTTTCTGCGAAGAGAACTTGCCCGCAATCGGCGGCTTCGCGCACGGCCTCGGGGCCGTGGGTCTTGGACACCGCCAGCAGGTGCACGGAATCGGTCGTACGCCCGGCCTGAGCACACGCCACACCGATGCGAGCTTGCACGGATTTGAGATTTTCAAAAATGGTTGCCATTTCGCGCATCCTACCCCCCACCGCTTGCTCGTCGCAACACTGCCGCCACATATTTTTTCTCTTCGGTCGAAAGCACCGTGGCCCCAAAGCGGATTTCTTTTCCGCCGCTTGTCAGAACAATTTCGAGTTGAGGAACATTGTTCACGCGGTAGCCGGAGGTATGAAGGGACACGATTGTATCTTTGCCGCAATCCAATTGTCGGGTGCGTCCGATTCCGAAGAGGCCCACGAACACTTTGACGTGCCCTTTGGAAAGTGTGACCTGAGAGTGGCCAAAAAAGTTGAATAAAATGGCTGTCACCAATCCGATGGTGCCGATTAAAAACGGCAATCCAAAGAGGCTGGCCTTCCAATCAAACTGTCCGCGCGCGATTTGCTGCCCATAGATGCCGCCCATGGAGATTCCCGACCAAAACGCCGTGAAGGGAATCAGAAACCAAAGGGCGGTTTTTTTGGGTTGGCAGGTAAGGAGGAGGGTATCTCCAAAATCGCGTTTCAGGCGAATTCGTTTGGGGGGGCGCGCCAACTCCTCATCTGTCAGTTTGGGAATCGAACTGGCACCCAAAAACGGGCCTTTTCTGCCGCACACTCGGCATAAGGCAACATCGGAACCCACATTAACGTCTGCCAATGGCAATTCAGCATTACAGGAAGGACACTCAAACGGGCTTTCTCTCATGCTTTGGCTCCTCTGCGCACCATAATGAGTTCGGCTAAGATCGAAACGGCGATTTCCGTGGGTTCCAGCGCGCCCAAACTTTTGATTCCGATGGGGCCGTGAATGGTGGCGATTTTCTCTGGGGAGATGCCGTCCTCTGCCAGCATTTCGGTTCGTTTGGCTTGGGTTCCTTTGCTTCCCAGCAGGCCGACATAGCGGCATGGAGTTCGAAGAGCCGCTTTCAGGGCAGGCAGATCCAATTTGGGGTCGTGAGCTAGGACGGCTACGAAACTATGCTCATCCATACCGGCCTCTGCCAAGCCTTCTTCCGGCCACGCATGAATGACTTGCTCGGCGGTGGGAAACAGGGTTGCGCGCGCGAACTCCCGGCGCGGGTCGATGATGAATACGCGAAAACCGGTGCGCGAAGCCAGATCGCACAGGGCCACGGCAATGGGCGAGGCGCCCACAATCAGCAAGCGTGGGGCGGGTGCGATCCTTTCGGCGAACCAAAGTTGTTCGTTGGCGGTGAATAATTTGGTTCCTCCGCGTACCCAAACGAGTTCCAACGCCTCTTCCATTTCCTGAGTGGGTGGGGAATCTCCGGGAAACAGCAGGAGTTGCGAAGAATGTGCGTTCAGACGCGTGAGAAGCAATGCGGTAGAATGGGGTTGCAACGCGGACAGTTTATTCCACGCGGTGGAGGTTGGGTCATGCCGCCGAATCCAGACATCAATTTCTCCTCCGCAAGAGAGACCCACTTCTAGGGCTGAGCCGAAGGAGGCTCCGTAATGGAGCATACGAGCCGTGCCCTCCCCGTGCAGTAAGTTCAATAGATGTTCGCGCAAATCGCTTTCCACACAACCCATGGAGACGGCGCCGATCCTTTCTCCTTTTTCGTTCACGGCCAACCGCGCGCCGGGTTGCCGGGGTGAAGAATGCTGGACGCCGACTAAGATGGCCTCCGCGCTCCTGAGTCCGGCCGCATCCCAAGCCTGAATTGCCTGCATCGTGTCTTTCATTCCGCGTATGATACGCAACCAAGTCCTTGCCTGAAAGAGGAAATCCACAGCGCAACAGAGCCATAACCGAATGAATCGGAACTCATGAACTCATGAAAAGAGAGAAGTCGGGTAAGCAGGAAAACAGGAAACACAGGGAAACAGGAGTGAGAAATCGTTAGCTAAAAAATGGTTGCGATGGAACGTGAGGAAGAAATCAACGCTGGCCGACATGAAGCTCTGAGCTTGCATGTGGAAGGTGTTTTTTGGGAATGATGGTTGTATGAATGATGACGGATATACATTTCTTCCTGGCGGATTGCGCGTTCGCAAGTCGGACGATTTGATTTGTGCGATGGGAAGTTTGGATGAGTTGAGTGCGGCCCTGGGTCTTTTGCGGGCTCAGACCGTGAAAAAGGGAGATGCGGATTTGATTCGGTCGATTCAGGGCGATTTGCTGAAAATAGGCCATGAGTTAGCCACCGAGAAGCCGCATTTGGATTCCCAACGAATGAAGGATCTGGAGCGTGAGACCGAAGGAAGAAAAGGGTCATTGGCTCCTTTGAACGATTTTGTTTTGCCGGGAGATACGATTCAATCTGGGTTTTCTCACTGGGCAAGAACGAGTTGCAGGCGTGCGGAACGCGAGTTGGTTCGTGTCCAGGAAGCTTACCCGTTGCGCGTGACGGCACCGGCTCTATGCTATCTTAACCGTCTTTCTGGCTTGTTGTTTGAGATGGGACGTGAAGGGTTGTAGTTCAGACTAAACCACGGATGAACCAAGAAGTATTCAGAATTCCCTATCCAGAATTCTGAATATGATCGCCCGGCCGCAAAAAGCGGGTTCTGTGGCGGTTCATGCTGAATACGGCTCTTGCAAAACGTGTTTTGCAAGAGCCTCTTTTGAGTGGCAAAACTTCTTTATTCTTCGGCGATGGGGGCGGCTACGGTGGTTTTGGTGCCGATTTCCTTGCCGGAGGGTTTGGCGCCGTGGAGGGCGTGTTTTGCGATGACGGCGTCGCGGATTTTGGCGAGGAGCACGGGGTCCTGACGGAGATTATCACGTGCGGAGTCACGGCCTTGACCCACCTGCTGGCCTTCGTAGGAGAGCCATGTGCCACGTTTATCGAGAAGGCCCAACTCATTGGCGGCGTCGATGACGGCGCCCTCTTTGGAGATGCCTTCGGCGTAGAGAATGTCGAATTCGGCTTCGGTGAAGGGGGGGGCGACCTTGTTTTTCACGACTTTGACGCGGGTACGGTTGCCGACGACTTTGCCATCGCCCGTCTTGATGGCGGCAATGCGGCGGATGTCGAGGCGGACGGAGGAGTAGAACTTGAGGGCGCGTCCACCGGGGGTGGTTTCGGGGTTTCCAAACATGACGCCGATTTTTTCGCGAATCTGGTTGGTGAAAATGAAGCAGGTTTTGGACTTATCGAGAATACTGGTCATTTTACGCATGGCTTGGCTCATGAGGCGGGCTTGGAGGCCGACGTGGGAGTCGCCAATCTGGCCTTCGAGCTCGGCGCGAGGGGCGAGGGCGGCAACGGAGTCGACGACGATCACATCGAGAGAATTGGAGCGGATGAGTTGGTCGGCAATGATGAGGGCTTCTTCGCCGGAGTCCGGCTGCGAAACGAGTAGGTTGTCGATGTCCACACCGATTTTTTTGGCATAGCCGGGGTCGAGGGCGTGCTCGGTATCGATGAAGGCGCAGACGCCGCCATTTTTTTGGGCTTCGGCGATGATGTGGAGAACAAGGGTGGTCTTGCCGGAAGATTCGGGGCCGAAGAGCTCGATGATGCGGCCGCGGGGAACGCCACCGATGCCGAGGGCCATGTCGAGGGTGAGGGCGCTGGTGGAGATGAAGGGGATCTTGGAGAACGTGCCTTCGCTGCCGAGGCGCATGATGGCGCCTTCGCCGAATTCCTTTTGAATTTGGGCCAGAACGGCGCTCAGGGCGGGGGGTAGATTGCTGTTGGGATCTTTTTTCGCAGCGGCGGGTGTCTTGGGGGCCATGGCTATACTCCTGTGGTTGTTTCTGAACGAACGTTCAACAATCTATCACGGTGGGTTCAACGGTGTCAACGGGGGATTTTTGACATAAAACAGGGGCGGATTCAATGGTGGAGTCGGTCATGATCCACAGCAAAAAAATCCGCGATCCGTTGGAAGGATCGCGGATTTTGCTTAGGGGAGCTGTTTACTTCGCGGCTTTCAAGCGTGCCTCCAGGGCATTGAGTTCGGTTTGAAGGGCGGCGGGGATGGCCTCGCCAAACTTCGCGTAGTGAGCGCGGATGGCGGGGATATCCTTGAGCCAAGCGGCGGCATCCACGGAGAGAAGTTCGCGCATGTCGTCGGCATCCACTTGGAGTCCGTTGGTGTCGATGGCACCGGCGGCGGGGAGGAGCCCAATGGGACTTTCAACGGCTTGGGCGGTTCCTTCCACGCGTTCGAAGATCCACTTCAGTACGCGGGAGTTTTCTCCGAAGCCGGGCCAGAGCCAACGGCCGTCGTCGGCGAGGCGGAACCAGTTGACGTAGAAGACGCGCGGCATCTTGGCATTGGGAACGCGGTCGGGCATGGATAGCCAGTGGGCGAAGTAGTCACCCATGTTGTAGCCGCAGAAGGGCAGCATGGCCATGGGGTCGTAGCGCAGGACTCCGACGTTGCCGGCTTGGGCGGCGGTGGTTTCGCTGGCTTGGATGGAGCCGAGGAACGTGGCGTACTGCCAGGTGGGGGCTTCAAAGCATAACGGAACGGTGCTGGGGCGGCGTCCGCCAAAGAGAATGGCGGAGATGGGCACTCCCGCGGGATCTTCCCACGCGGGATCGATCACGGGGCATTGGCAGGCGGGCGTGGTATAGCGCGCGTTGGGGTGGGCGGCTTTGGCACCGCAACCGGGCGCCCACTTCTCGCGCTTCCAGGAGGTGAGCGCGGCGGGGAGTTCATCCGTCATGTCTTCCCACCAGACATCGCCATCGGGGGCAAGGGCGCAGTTGGTATAGATGGAGTTGGCTCGAAGGGTGCGCATGGCGTTGGGGTTGGACTTCATGGAGGTGCCGGGGGCGACACCGAAGAAGCCGGCTTCGGGATTGATGGCGCGGAGCTGACCGTTCGGATCGAACTTCATCCAGCAAATGTCATCGCCCACGCATTCGGCTTTCCATCCGGGGAGGGTGGGTTCGAGCATGGCGAGATTGGTCTTGCCGCAGGCACTGGGGAAGGCGGCAGCGACGTAGATTTTTTTGCCAGCGGGGTTGGTGAGGCCCAGAATCAGCATGTGCTCGGCCAGCCAGCCTTGCTTGCGGGCGAGGGTGGAGGCGATGCGAAGGGCAAAACACTTTTTGCCGAGAAGAGCGTTGCCGCCGTAGCCGGAGCCGAAGGACCAGATGGCAGGATCTTCGGGGAAGTGGGAAATATACTTGTTGCTGGCGTTGCAGGGCCAGGGCACGTCTTGTTGTCCGGGAGCCAGAGGCGCTCCGACAGAGTGAAGGCATTCGACAAATTCGCCGGTGTCGCCGAGCGCATTCAACACGGCATCGCCGATGCGGGTCATGATGCGCATGTTGACGACGACATAGGCGGAGTCGGTGATTTCGATGCCGATGTGGGCAATGGGCGAGCCAATGGGGCCCATGCTGAAGGGGATGACGTACAGCGTGCGGCCGCGCATGCAACCGTCATAGAGCTTGCGCAGGGTGTCTTTCATCTCGACGGGGTCGCGCCAATTGTTGTTGGGGCCGGCTTCGCGCGGATCGGTGGTGCAGACGAACGTGCGGTCTTCCACGCGGGCGACGTCGGCCGGATCGGAGAAGCAGAGGAAGGAGTTCGGGCGCTTGGCATCGTTGAGACGGGTGAATGTTCCGCCTTTCACCAGTTCGGCACAGAGGCGGTCGTATTCTTCTTGAGAGCCATCGCACCAATGAATGGCGTCGGGCTTGCAGAGGGCGGCTGTTTCCTGAACCCAGTTCAGCAACTTTGTGTTTTTCGTCTTCATGCGTGTCTTGTTTCCTTTCCAATGGATCGTTCATTTTCCGTCGCCTGATTCCCCGAGGGAGCCGATGGCCATGTTTTCCGGAAGACGGGGAAAAGTAGCGGCATGGGAGAGAGTCGGCAAGCGAAAAACGCGTGCGGCTTGCATTTATTCGTCCGATTTGTTTTTCTGCGGTGCGCATTTGCTAAGGAAGAAGGAACTATGAGCGATCCCGTTGGGCAGACAGAGTTGGAAAATCGCATCTTGGCGTTGATGGAAAACGAAAAAGCCAAGGCGAGCGGTTGGATGGCAGCGTTGGAGGAAGGCCGATCCCGTGGCGTTGCTTCTGCCACTCGCGAATGGGCCGCCATGGCGCAGGAGGGGTTGGCTCGGGCGGGCGATGTCGAAGGGGGAATCGAATTACTGAAATGGCGTGCGGAAAACACGCCGATGGAGCAGATGAGTTCCAAAGATTGGATCAAGGCTGCCGATTTGGTTGCGGGCTCAAACCCTCACTTGCTGGCGTTGATTCAGGAAGCGGGTTTTGGCCAACGGTTGGCGGCGCGCGAATGTGTCCGGCGCTTTCGTTTGCTCCAGAGCCTGAAGCCGGGCGCGCTTTGTTTTCATCCCACGTGGGGATTTGGCGTCGTTCAAAAGGCGGATACGCTCTACAAGAGGATCGACATTAATTTCCGTGGGCGTCCGGGACACGGGCTGGCCATGAAGGTGGCGGCCGAAAAGTTGGAAGTGTTGGGCGATGAGCATTTGCTCTCCCGCGTTCACCGGGATCGCGATGCCATGCAGCAGATGGTGAAAGATGCACCGGCGGACATTGTGCGGTTGGCGTTGTCCAGTTTTGGTCCGCTGACTTCGAGTGCCTTGCAGGAGAAGTTGCTTCAGACGGGTGTGGTGGCCGAGAACGATTGGAAGCGTTTTTGGGATTCTGCCCGCAAGGTGCTCAAGGCCGATCCGATGGTGGACATTCCGACGAAGCGGACAGAGCCCATTCGCTTGCTGGATCAGGCATTTGGCTATGATGAATCGTGGTTTAATCGCTTGGCCAATGAGCGCGACATCAAAACGGTATTGGATCGCGCGAGGGAATTGGCGGACAATTCCGCGAGTCTGGCGGCGATTCAGCCTTCCCAAAAACAGGTGTTGGCCAACCGTATGACCTTTGTGCTCAAGGGTGCCACGAGCCGACAGCCGGGGCTGAAGATGATGGGGGCCATGCTGGCGGCCCGCCTGAATCTGGCGGCTTCCGAATGCGATTGGCCGTCCAGCATTCGTGAATTTTTGAGAGAGGGGGCCATTCTTCACTTGTTGCACGATTTGCCCGTTCGCGAATTGAATCCCGCGCTGGAATTCCTGTGGTCGCATGCCGCAGAAGAAACGCGGGCGGCGTTGCTGGATCAGCTCAAGCACTTCCATTTCAGCGCCCTGCAAGAGGCCATGGACATCTTGCTGAAACAGGGGAATAGCGAAGAATGCCGGCAGATCTATGCGGGGGCGTGTGCCACGCATTTGATCCGCGAAGAAATGCTCTTGTGGATTTTGAAGAATCCGGATCGCCGCGAGGCGTGGGATCTTCCGTTGCCACCCGTATTGGCGCCGCTGGTGGTGGAGGAGCTGGAACAAGACTACATGGGCGATCGCCTCAAGACGCAGAAAATGTTGCGTGAGAAATTTGAGGAAACCGATTGGCTTCGCGCTATCTTTGATGGCATGACATCGGGGCGCCAAAAAGATTTCTTCAAGCGGTTGAATCTGTCACCCGCGTGGCCGGGACTCGATCGCCAAGTGCTCCAAGCCAAAATTTTAAAGCTGTATCCTCATTTGCAGAGTGTCATCACGGGCCAGACAGACAACGCCGCCGTGGCCAGCTATGGAGCCGTGACCTCTCACCGCACCTATCGGGAGCGGCAAGAGCAACTTGAAAAATTAATCAATGTGGACATTCCGGGCAACGCCAAGGAAATTGCCATTGCGCGTAGTTATGGCGATTTGCGCGAAAACTTCGAATACAAGGCCGCCAAGGAGATGCAGTCTGTGCTGATGGCCCGGCGGGCGGAGTTGGAATCCATGATGTCTCGTGTGCGTCCCACCGATTTTTCGGAAGCGCCTCGTGGTGTGGCCGGTGTGGGATCAACCGTGGTGTTAAAATATCCCGATGGGCATGCCGATCACTTCCATATTTTGGGCGAGTGGGATCAGCTACCCGAAAAGAACATCATTTCCTCCAACACGCGAATGGCCAAGGCGCTGGTTGGCAAGAAGCCGGGCGATACGGTGATGGTTCCCGCAGAAGATGGCGCCGAAGTAGAATGCGTGTTAGAGGCCATCGAAGAGCTACCTGCCGAGATTCAGGAATGGGTGAAGTGAGATGAATTTGAAGGAACGATTCAACCTCTACCTTTCCCATGACGCCCCTCCGTTCGTTCAGTTCATTAAGTATGGGATGGCCGGCGGCATTGCGACGGTCACCCATGTCTTGATGTTCTTTCTGGCGGGATTTTTGTTGTTTCCTTGCGTTGCGGAAAGTGATCCCTTGGTGAAGTTGTTCGGGTTGGTGGCCCCGGCTGTGGATGAAGCCCTTCGTGCGAAAAACGCCGTATTTTCAAATATCAGCGCGTTTTTTGTCTCCAACACCGTGTGCTACATCATCAACCGCCTGTTCGTCTTTCGTCCGGGCCGCCATCCTATCGTTATTGAATTTTCGCTCTTTTTGGGTGTGTCCGCCGTCAGTATGGCGGTAGGAACGACGCTGATGGGCGTGTTGATTCAGCGTTTTGGCATCGAGACGACCTATGCCTTCGGCATCAACATTCTGAGCTCGCTGGCGATCAACTACGTCATGAGAAAGTTTTTTGTTTTTAAGGGATAATCTTTGTTGCGCCATCGGGTAACGGTGGGTCTGAAAATGGCATGGGGTAGGGCAATTTTTTAATTCAGACTTCTTGATTCCATAGGAATATGCGATGGCATAAGTTGTGGAGTGAGCGAGGGTGGGGGGGGCTTGGACGGGATGTAGCAGAACATTCCTGTCTCATTCAAACCTTCAGCGATCTGTATCTTGAAGGCCTTCCGCTACATTTCCCCACGAAAACTTTTCCGCTCCTCTGCGCGAAATATACGGTTATCAAATCCCACATTCTCGATTCTTTCTCCTGCAGAGGCGAAGAGATGCGGAGAGTGTTCTGGTTTCGCCATCGGTGCGAGACGGTCCCTGCCAAGCATTTTCATTGGAGAAACAATAAGATAAGGGGTGCTATTTCTGGTTAGCGCGAACACGTTGCAACAGAATACATGCTCAAAATAATTGAAGAAAACCATGACCAATGCCTCGCGAAACGAATGGGAGAGTTCTCGATAATTACTAGATTACGGGACTGGTACCTTTCTGCGGATTGAAGATCGGGGAGTGGGC
>CAZYGH010000044.1:0-37641 GCA_964647595.1 uncultured Verrucomicrobiota bacterium | reverse complement strand
GCAATCACCAGGTCCAGCCCCAGCATGAACGGCATCGACGGGGCGGACGAAACCGACATCAGTTCGCGCCAACCATAGGTGCGCAAAATCAGAACCGTCATCACGAGCGACAACAGCAAGAGAAGCACCACTCCAATTTTCTGAATCAGTTTCCACAGACGGTTCCCCACCAACGCCCACAGTGTCGTTAGCGCTCCCAACGCAATTGTCCACCAGCGCCCCGAGCTCGCGCCGCCCGCCAGTCCGGACGCCGCCTGACCGCCAATCCAGAGCATCACGGCCGTCCACCCGACCAGTTGAATCACGTTCAGGATGGCTGGCAATACGGAACCGCGATTGCCCAACGCCCCGCGCGTCCCCACTATGGAAGGAACCCCATGGCGACTGCCGATCAGCCCGCCCATGGCCATCGGCACATTCCCAATCGCATGCCCCAACACAATGATGAAAAGTCCCACCATCCAGCCAAACGAAACCAACAATCCGCCTGCCCAAATCTCCGACAAAGAAATCGCCGCCCCCGCCCAAAGCAGAAAGAAATCCCGTTCGTTCAAATTTCGCTCGTTGCCATCCACCGGTGCATTCATCGACATGGTTCACGCTCCTTCATGGGACGCCAAGGGGAACCTGTCTCAGGCAAACAAAAAGCCGAGGTCCCATCGAAGAAACCACGGCTTTTCTCAAGCGATCCGCTGTCCCTGCGCTGGAATGATCCAACAGGTTCCAAGGGTTATCCCGGATTACGGGAACTCTCAGCCCTCTCCATCGAGGACACCCCTAGCGACCAAATTTCAATAACGCGCCCATCCTACCACCCCTTGCCCGCCAGTCAAGTTTCGTGGTTGTTTAGAAATTTTCCACCGCTGGAAAATTCGAATAATCCTCTCACAGAGCCCACAGAGTTCACACAGAGGAATACCGAATCCCTCCGTACTACTATCCGCCCACATCGTCTATTTTGTGCACGTTTTTCAAGAGGCCATATTCATAAGTTGTTCTGTATTAGCAGATGACGCGGCCAAGACGGCGGCAACCACTTTCCTGCCTTTTGGGGTAAGCTGATAGCGATTTGCTCGAGGGATTTTACGGATCAGTCCAACAAGGGGGCAGTTTCATAAATTAATAATTTGTCTCGCTTCTCTAACCTTGTAGGCCCCTGCAGGAGTGAAAAATTTCCTCACAGCATTCATAGAGAAAAATTGAAGAAGGGTGTTGGATCGGCCTCTCTCCGTGAACCTCCGTGACCTCTGTGAGAGATGGATTTTGATATCAAATCAACGGGCCAACAGTCCCGCCTCTCGGGCTTTTTGCACAGCATCCGTACGCCCGTGGGCGTGTAGCTTGCCGTAGATGTGTTTGATATGCGTGTGAACCGTATGGGCGCTCAAACCAAACGCTTCGGCGATTTCTTTGTAGAGACGGCCCTCCGCCACCAAATTCAGAACAGCCTGTTCGCGAGGTGTCAGCGCTTCTTCGCCTTCGCCAGTCGGATGAAACTCTCGAATGACCTGTCGCGCAATGGACGGACTCATCGGCGAGCCTCCGCGCGAAAGCTCCCGCAGGGATTCCAGCAAATCCTGCGGGGAATCGCCTTTCAGAACGTAGCCATACGCCCCGGCCTTGAGTGCGGCAAACACCGTGGCCCGGTCCTCGCAGATCGTGAACGCCATAGCCAATACCGTCGGTATGTTCTCCCGCACGCGCCGAATCAGCTCGATGCCGGACATGCCGGGCAAATCAATGTCGGCCAGCAGAATATCGATTTCGCCCCAAGGGCACTGTTCCAGCGCGTCTTCCGCGGAAGCGTTGGCGCTCAGCACACGGATGTCGGACTCGCGCGACAGCCGCGCGGCCAGCGATTTCAACAACGCAGCATTATCTTCGACGATGCAAAGGTTCATGGGAGTCAGCATGAAGGAGGGCGACTAGATCCTTCAATCTCGTCAACTGGGTATTTTATGGGTACGGGAATCCAAAAACGGCAACGGGTTCCTCCCACGCCCGAACAATTCATTTCGCCTCCCAGTTCCTCCGCCCGCTTGCGAATGCTAGACAGACCGCGCCCGGGGCGTATCTTTTCCGAATCGAATCCTTTCCCGTTGTCCTGAACCACCGCCTCAAATCCGTGCGGCGAAAAGCCCAACCTCATGTCCAAACGGCTCGCGCCGGAGTGCTTCACCGCGTTCGTCACCGCTTCCTTGAGCATTCGGAACAGGGAGATGCCCGCCATCAGCGAAAGAGGATCTTCCGGCGGCGCGCCTTCAATGGAAGACGTAAACTCCATCGAACGGCCCGCACACGCCGCTTGACCAAATTTGCGGATTTCCAGCAACCAGTCCGTCCAAACGAATTCCCGGTTTTCCATCGCATTCATCAGACTGCGAATTTCCGCGTTGCCTTCGGCGGCCAGCGTTTCGATTTTTTCCAGCACACCATTCTTGGCGGGCAACTCCGTCTCCTGTAGTCCCAGATTGGCCAGCAAGCTGATGTTGGCAGCAATGCCGCCCAGTCCGTCGTGCATGTCACGCAACAACCGCTTCTGCTGGTTCACCAGCCGCGCATCCGCCCGAATCCGCTCCAATTCCAGCCGATCCACCTCGGCCTGGTGACGCTGGGTCACGTTTCTCCACACATGGAGCTGCCCCACGATTTCATGCCCCTCCGCACTCCGGATGTTCAGACGGGACACGTCAAACCACTGCGGCTGGCCATTGATCTCCGCCTTCACGGTGCCCGATTCCATATCCAGCGATTCTCTCCACGGCGAAGCAAGCAAATCCAACCCCTGCCCCCCCGCAACGCAGTTTCCGGTGGCCTTGGAAAACGCCTCGTTCAGATCCGCCACACGCCCGCGCAGATTCGTCACCAGCACCGGATCCGGCAAATGGTCCAACAACGTGTTTCGGGCCAGCGGGACCAGATCCAGCATGCGGTGGCGCAGCACTTCCCACGCATAGACGGTGATGGACAGCGCCATCGTGAACGGGGCCGGATTGATGTGGGCAACGGGGGATTTTCCTAAGGCAAACATAATGTTCGTTGCCAAGGGTCCCGTGAACCCCAAAATCATCAGCCCCAAATTCCGCCGCCGCGCGCCCCGCGCCTTCACCCACGCCACCACCATGAGCAGGAGACCGAAGAGCGCCAGTAGGTTCAAATATGCCGTGTTCAGGACGTATAACGCTCCCTGCTCAAACGTCAAAATCCCCATCGATCCATACTCATGAACGCCCGTGTGCACTAAAAAATACGGATGGAGATTCGCCGTAAGGGCCAGCCCCATAGAGCCCACGTTGAGAACCGATACCCCCCACCAGAACCACCGCGGAATCCACGTGCCGATGTTGAACAACCGGGCCGTCATCAGCAGCCACGCCATGGGGAGCCACGGAAGGAAAAGAAAACGCGCCAGTTTCACCGTCACTTTGGCGTCGAAAGTCGGCGTCGTCAGCTCGAAATAATAGCTGACTGCCCACGCCGTGCTGCAGGCCAGCATGATCATGAACCAGAATGTCGCCGCATTGCGCGGGCGCGAAAAGGCATAGCCCAGCAGCGCCATGTAGGCCAAGCTGATCAACAGCAAAATGTGCGCTGCGGTTGTCATGTTCTTTACACCCACCCACTGTGCCGAAGATTTCAAAAGAGCGCCAGCCTGCAGTTTGTTGCAGAAAAAATGCGCGGACAAGTCCGCGCATTCCCCACCCCGCCAAGCCCGCGAATCAGAACGCGTAGCTTAACGTCACACCGCCGTACACGCTGTCCTTCTCGCCATAGGCTTCCTCGGCGGCATCGCCCAGGTCCGAATCCGGCAGGAACATATAGCTGATCGACGGCGTTATACTCAGATTTTCGATCACGCTGATCGGCAGGGCCGCGCCCACCACCAAATCATTCAGCGCCGCATCGTCATGCCCGAAGTACCCACTGTTGTAGTCGGAATCGCCCGCGCCCAACGAGGCGGAAAGCTTCAACCCCACCTTCTCGGCGAGCGAGAACGAGTGAGCCACCGCCAACACACCATAAAATCCGTCAATCTCGTCCAGATCGCGATACACCGTCAGTGTCGGCGAAAGCAACATATCCGGAAGTCCAGCGGTGGCGAACACTTCATACGTGCCCGGATAGGCCACCACCGTGCCATCGTCCTGCTCCAGCGAGGAATTCGGGAAGGTGTACTGCACCACGCCCGCGCCCAAACTCACGGGTCCGACCATGGCGGAATACGAAACGGTCCAATCCATCTCCGTGAACTCGCCATCGGTTTCCGTGTCGTTCACATTCATGCTCGACCACGCATTGACCACAAACCCGGCCTTGCCCGCCGTCAAGCCCGGTTGCACAACGACATCATCATTCAACACTTGGCCGCGCCAGACATACGACGACAACACCGGCACATCGACTCCCACACTCACCGTGGACTCCTCTTGCGCAACGGCGCTGGTCGCCCATACGCATCCAACGATCAGCCCACACACCCGTCCACTTCGCATCCATCCGCTTCGTTTCATTCGCTTTCTCCTTGTTTGATAGGCAACGCTTTGTCGGACAAAACCATCGCCCGGGTTTTTATGTTCTTCGTCCCTAGTGCAAGAGACGTGCCAAACACCTCACCCTTTTTATCAAGGAGATACGCAACCCATTGATTGGATGTAAAATAGAACAATTTCAGCCAAACTTCGTCTTTGTTCTTCTTTCGTGATTGAATGCCAATTTTGTAATGATATTTATAGAATGATACATATTTGATGCTCTTGCAAAACGATCGCGGACGACACGGAGGTCGTCCCTCCAATGGTGAAAACAAGCCGTATTGGCTGATTTTTGGAGGGTCGGGCTCCGTCCCGACCGTTTTGGCCGGAGTTTTGCAAGAGGCTCATTTGTTATTTATATCCGCCAGTTGACGAAGACCATGGCGGGGGCCAATTCGTTGGGCAATCCCGTGAACCATCGATTGCCGGGCATGATATTCACCAAGCCAATTTGCACGCCGCTCTTCGACGAGGCCGCATAATTGACCCAGCCGAATTGCAATCCGGTCAGATGCCCCGCATAGTTCACCATGCCACTTTGCAAGCCCTTCATCTCACCGCCGGTGTAATTCACGAAACCTCCTTGCCACCCCAGAAAGTCGCCTTTCGTGTAGTTGATGGGCGCCCACTGAATGCCGGTGTAGTTGTCGGCATAGTTGAGGATCAGCGCCCAGCTCAGGCCCGCGCTATCTCCTGTGGAGCCATTGACCACACCCAGCGCCAACGCCGTCTGCGGGTTCTCGCCCCAAAGGCTCAAGCACAATCCTTCGATCCGCTCGCCTCGACCAACGATCGCGATATCGGGCGTGATGCTGATCTGAATGGGCGGATTGCCGAATGCCAGCGAACCACTTGCGGCAAGGGAAAGTACAAAAACTGCAAGGATCTTCTTCATGGTCATTTTCTCCGTTTTGTTTTTTTTGAATTCGTATTCATCCTGTCGTCTGTGAACTCTTCAAAATTTCGTGAATCTTGATCGCCAGATCCACGCGCGTGAACGGCTTTGCGAGAAAATTTGTATTTTTCTCCAGCACCCCGCGCTGGGCGATCACATCCGCCGTGTAGCCCGACATAAACAACACGCGGATGTTCGGATTCAGCTCGCAAATCCGCCGCGCCAATTGCTTGCCATCCATTCCAGGCATGATCACATCCGTCAACAGCAACCGGATTTCGTCCCCATGTTTTCTTGCAAACTGCAATGCCTCTCCCGGCGTCTCGGCTGTTTGCACTCGATATCCAAGGTCGCTCAAGAACTGTCCACACGTCACGCGTAGTGATTTCTCATCTTCCACCAGCAAAAGAGTTTCTCCATCTCCCCGGGGCGGGTCGACGGTTTGGTACTTTTCCACGGCCACGACGCCCGTTTCCACACGGGGAAAATAGATTCTGAAGATCGTTCCTTTGCCCGGTTCGCTGTACACATGGATGTGGCCATTGTTCTGCTTGACGATGCCATACACCGTGGCCAGCCCCAACCCCGTTCCTTTCCCCAACCCCTTGGTCGTGAAAAAGGGCTCAAAAATCTGCGCCAACGTCTCCTTGTCCATCCCGCAGCCGTCATCCCGGACGATCAGAAGCACATACTCGCCGGGCATCACATCCGGTTGCCCAACGGCATATTTGTCATTCAGCACCACATTTTCGGTGGACACGTGAATGCTACCCGTGGCCGCCATGGCGTCCCGGGCATTGACGCATAAATTGGCCAATACTTGATCCAGTTGCGAGGGATCCATCCGAATGGGCCACAGCGCGGCCCCCGGCAACCAAGCCAGACGAATGTCCTCGCCAATCAGCCTCCGCATCAGCTTGAGCATGCTCGCCACGGCATCGTTGAGATCCAAAACTTTTGGCGCGATGGTTTGCTTGCGGGCAAACGCCAACAACTGGCGAGTGATCTCGGCCGATCGCTTGACTTCGACCTTAATCTCCTCCAGCCATTCCTGAATCGGATGCCCGGGCTCGATCTTGAGTAGGCACAAATCGGCGTAGCCCATGATGGCTGTGAGCAAATTGTTAAAATCATGCGCGACACCTCCGGCCAATCGCCCCACCGCTTCCATCTTCTGAGATTGGCGAAGCTGATCCTCCAGATGAGCCTCATGCGTGACATCGCGCTTGGCAGCCACATAGTTGACGATGATTCCCTTTGCATCCCGCACCGGAGAAATCGAAGCTTCTTCCTCGTAGAGCGTACCGTCTTTTTTCTGATTGATGAAGTGCCCGGTCCACACCTCCCCACGCACCAACACCGCCCACATGCGGCGATAAAATTCTGCGTTCTGCCTGCCGCTTTTCAGAATGCGTGGATTCTTCCCCATCGCCTCTGCACGGGCGTATCCCGACGTTTTTTCAAAGGACGGGTTGGCATACAAAATCGTGCCCGACGCATCGGTAATCACAATCGTCTCGGCGGACTGTTCCACTGCCGTGGCGAGCAGCGATCGATCGGCTTCTGTGCTCACCCGTTCGGTGATGTCGCGAATATTGCACTGAATGACCTTCTTCGATCCCGCCAAATACACGTTGCTGACGAATTCCACCTCGATTCGCCGCCCCGCAGCCGTTTCCAGCGGCAGATCTTCGTATCGCACATACTCCTGCTGCTGCAATTCAAAGAACTTCTCCCGATTGGCCACCACATCTCGAAAGAATCCCAATTCCCAAATAGCCTTTCCGACAAACTGCTCATGAGAATATCCCAGCAGGTGAATCAGAAATGGATTCACATCCACCACCATGCCCGAATCGGCATCGAGAATCAGGATTCCATCCTTGGCCGTCTCAAAGAGTCGACGATAGCGTAATTCGGATGCCTCCAGTGCCTGTTCCGCATCGCCCGAATCCGCCTCGTAAGCCGCTTTCATCGAGCCCTCCAACAGCCCCTATCTCAAATTCGGCCCAAGAGCATCATCACCAGCACAACCAGCAGAATCACGGTCACTCCGCCGCTGGGGATGTATCCCCAATCCCGACTGTGCGGCCATGTGGGGACGGCCCCGATCAACATCAACACCAACAAGATCAACAGAATTGTTCCTAACATAACTGGTTCCTTTCACCTGCGGAAATTCTCCCGCTCTAAAAAGACACTACGCGCGAACCTAAACCCCCGCCATAGGGTCAAACCCTGCCTCCCCGCACCGTTTTCCACAGTGTGGAAAAAGTTTTTCCATAGTGTGGAAAAATGCAACAATACATTGCAACTTGGCATCCAACCCTGCCGGTGATGAAAGAGATCGATATGTCGTTTTTCAAATTGTTGCTGTCGTTTGCACCGTGGATTTCGTTCCTGATCATCGCCTCTGGACATTCCATGGTCCGACTGAAAGTGGGCATTGTCGTGGCCGCCCTTCTTGTGGTGGCCACCGGAATCGCCAAACTCAATCGTGGCGTCATTCTCTGGGCCAGCGCAGCCTTTTTTCTGTATGCGCTCGTGGCCGTGGTGTGGAAAACCAACCTGTGGTCCATTGAACACATGGGCATTTTGGCCAACGGCACCTTGGCGGCGGGCACGTGGTTCACCGTCGCCATCCGTAAACCGTTCACGCTGGAATACGCCCGCGAGCACACATCGCCCTCCGTGTGGAATTCGCCCCTGTTCATCCGCACCAACTACATCCTCACGTGCGTCTGGGGCGTGGCCTTCCTCGGAAGCGTACTGAATGCCTGGATTCAGATGAATCATCCCGATGCCCCCAAATGGATGTTCGCCGTTGCCCAATACTCCTGCATGCTGGGCGCGATGTTCATCACGACATGGTATCCCAAGCACGTGGCCCGCATCGCCCACCGCTCCTAACTAGAAAGGTTGTTTCAATGCATTCATGGATCGCCCTCTTCCTTGCCCTTCTGACCCCGTTCGCTCTGGCCGCCGAACAAGCTGATTTTTCCGGCACATGGTCCACGACCTACGGCCCGATGACCCTCAAACAAACCGATATGCGCGTGGTCGGCCAATACCAACTGGAGAACACTGCGGGCCTCGTCGAAGGAACGGTCGGCGGGCGAAAACTGACCTTCACCTACCGCGAACCCAGCGCCTCCGGCGAAGGCTGGTTTGAACTGTCCGCCGATGGTCATTCCTTCGATGGCCGCTGGCGCGAAAAAGGAGAAACCGAATGGATCCGCTGGACCGGCACCAGCGGTCAGTCCAAAACCAGTCGCTTTGATGGAATCTGGAACAGCACCTATGGACCCCTTCAGCTCCACCAAGAAGGAAACACCGTGCACGGATTCTACCGCATGGCCGATGGACGCTTTGCGGACGTGAGCGGCACCGTCACCGAAACAGGACTTGCCTTTTCCTACGACGAGTGCGGCGTGAAAGGCACCGGAGCCTTCGCGCTCGATCCCGATGGCGACTCCTTTTCTGGCACCTGGAAAACCACCGACGGCACGACGGGCCAATGGACGGGCGCACGGCTAGCCCCCAAGCCCGGGCGCGTCTGGCTCGTGGTGCTGGAAGCCCGCTGGGAAGAATCGCTCACCGAACGCGAATATGCCTATGGCAACATGCTGGAAGCCTACTTCGCCCGCGCACCCAACGTGGAATGTCGCCACCGCTTTTTCGATGATGCCGACAGTTTGGTACGCGCCTGCTCCGAAATTCCCTTTTTGCCGGAACCCGTCGTTGTCGTCATCGCCTCACACGGCTCCGAAGAAGGCATTTCCACTTCCGGGCACACCATCGGTGCCGGCACACTAGCCGACTGTTTCGCACGCGCCCACAATGTGAAGTTGCTCCATTTTTCCGCCTGTAGCGTCATGGCCGGAACCGTCCCCTCCGAACTGGCCAAGGCCCTCCCCAAAGGCACCTCCTTCCCCATGTCGGGCTATGCCACCGCCGTTGACTGGGGGGCCAGCGCCGCCACCGAGTTTCTTTATCTCGACCTGATTCTGGCCCGTGACATGGAACCCGACGAAGCCGCCAAGCAACTGCTCAAGCTGATGCCCATCGCCGGTGACCGGGCTTCTCCCGATGCGCCCTTCGATCCGCTCGGCTTCCGGTTCGTAAAAAAAGAAGCCCCCTGAGATTCTTGCAAAACGAACCCGGACGACACGGAGGTCGTCCCTCCACTGGCGTCAATAAGACGTTTTGGCTGATTTTTGGAGGGTCGGGCCCCGTCCCGACCGTAGAAACTTAAGGCGGGGTCGGCATCGATTGCGCGGGCAGGATTTGCCCGGGCTCATACGTTTGCATCAAGCGTAGAAAAACGGGTTCGTACTCATCGTAGAGCGTGGGAGGCACGCTGAATTGAACATGGTGCGACAAGTCCCCCGTCACAAAATCAATCATCAGTAACTTGGTTTTAAAAAGCTGGGCAGAGCGCTTCACGGCGCGATAAGGCCCCACATAGGCAAAATCGATGTGGGTGTCGGCAGCCAGACTTCTCTCCACTTGACGCAATGTATCCACCAATTTGTCGAACGTGACGCCATTGGTGGCGACCACCTGAATGCTCATGTCCATTCCGTACGGACCTTGGAACACCACGTTGAAAAAGGAATTCACCGGTTTGGCCACCCGCACCCAGTGGCGCGGCGGAACCAAACTGAACAGGCCGCTGGGGTCCACATAGCGCGCACCGTCGAGTCCGCCCGCAATATCCGTGGCATCACCATCGCGCGAGACCGCCCCCGTGCTCTGAAATTCCGTCAAATGGCGCGAAATGTTGCGCAAGTCGGCAATCAGCGCGATGAGCAACAGCGAGGCCACAATCCAAATCACCCACCGGACGCGGCTCCTCCGGACTTCGGCGCGTTGCTGCTCCGCCCGATCTCGCAACGTGGCCCGCGCCGCCGCCGCCTTCATGAACTCATCGCTGGGAGAGCGCGGATCCATCAATTACTCTTGCCAAAACGGGTGACAATTTCCGGCAGCCAATTCCAATAGGCATAGTACTCCTGGGGCAGTTCGGTCACAAGCCGTTCGGAGGCCAGAATGTCCTGCCGCATCGGATCATCCCGGTTGGGCACCACCCGCTCATCGCGCACAAACAACTGGGAACCACCCGTAGCCGCATCCAACACTTCTTCAAACTGAAGAGTGCGGTCGGACTCTCCAAAATATTCAAATTTTTCCTCGAGCCCCGTCTCTGCGACTTGAAGAAAGCGATCAAAGCGCGCAGCGCCCAATGTTTCTTTCAGCGCATCATACAGCTCTTCTCTCACCAGTTCCCCATCCTCCGCAAACGGAGGAATGCTCAACACCACTTGGCTCTCCGAGGGAATTTCTACCGAAATATTTTCTGCCTCGAGGTCTTGCAACAGGGCCTTGGATCCGGAAAAGGCAACATCCAACCGTTCGATTTCCTCATCGTTGAGGCGTAGCACTTGAGCCAAATCATCACTCACCGCCATGTTCGTATCCACGGGCACCACCCTCAGATTGGCCATCTGCTCCTCGGGCAGTGGAAAGGTGCCACGAACATTTTCCAAAATCCAATTCAGCATGTCATCCAACCGACCGCGCAAGCGCGCGTTTTCCAACTCAAGCTGAAATGCTTTTCGCTCAAACGAATCCCCGGAGGATGCGGTTGAAACCGCCGGAGTCTCCGGGACTAAAAAGGGGCCGGGCCTCGTGGTCGCAGTCGAAGCGGACACCGGGTTGAGCTTGGACTCCACCGATGAACGTGTCGCTGTGGGTGTTGTACGCGCCCTCTCCTCCGTCCCGGAAAAGGAAACAACGTGAGAAGCCACGACAGAGATAGAAACAACACCTGCCACACCCAGAAGCGCGGCAACGCATTTCCTGGCAATGTCGTTTTCCTTCATGCCAGGCCCACGGAACGGCTGGTTACAGAACCGCTGCCGCCTTCATGGCCTCCTCGACCGTGGGATACAACTTAACCAGCTTGCCCATACCGAGCAGTTCAATGGTCTTGGTGATGCGCCGATTCAGCGCGGCAATTCCCAAGAACGATAGGTTTTGAATCGTGACCCGCTGATAGCGCCCCAGCAGGGCAAGTCCTTTACTGTTCACATAAGTCAAGTTTTCGCAGTCCAGCACGATGTGGACCTTGGGCTGATTCACCATGGGATCCAATAGGTTCTTGAACTGCTCATGCGTCATGGAATCCAGAGGGCCAGAAACATGCACCAACTGAATGCCGTCGCGGATTTCGATTTGCGTTGTTAAAACGGCGTCTGCCATGTGTTCTCCAAAATTCGAGGTCCCGCTTTTTCGGGAGCCTTTAAGTCTTTGTATACTAGCCCAACTTCATCTGTCTTGTACAGCCCTGAAATCCAGCCCTCGCCTCTTCGAAAAAGAATCGAACCGCGCGCCGTCACAGAGCTTGAGCAACCTCCATGGCTTCGTTCAACGTGGGGTAAATTTTAATCAATTTGGACATGCCCAGCATTTCAACCGCCTTGGTGATCCGAGGATTGAGTCCTGCCAGACCAAAAAAGGATAAATCCTTGGCGCTGGCACGCTGATAGTGGGCCAACAGAGCCAGTCCTCGGCTGTTCACATAGGTGATATTCTCGCAGTTCATCACGATGCGCACTTGGGTCTTGGACATCAAGGCATCCATCTGATTCTTGAAGTCGTCATATGTAATCGAATCCAGCGGACCCGACACCTGAATCAGGTGAATGCCCATGCGGTCTTCAATCTCCATTTTCAAACTAGCGGCTGTCATAGTTTCCTCCGCAAATTCTTCAAAATATGAATCCATGAATCCACTTCCATCGTATAGAAGTCAGTATAGCGCATGGGCACCCTTGTGTACAGATAGGAAACGATTACGGAACGTTGAACACCTTCCGGTAGACAATGAATCCGCCCTGCGCAGGCCACTCGGTGGTGGCCCGAATGCCCATGGCCTTCGATTGCATCTCGAGGAAGGGATCCGGCTCCACCCAAATGAACGGCTCCTCGGGCGGCCCCTTCACCCCCGTTCCGCCTAACTCCGGCCAAGCAGAATCATCAAACTCCGCCGTCTGCCAGCCTTCCGCCGGATTGAATGCAAATTTCCAAGAGGAATCGGTACCGATAAACCAATCGCGCCCGCGTAGGGCCAATTGCACCCAATCGGGATACGCCTGACGCGGTGCCCGAAGGGCGATCACATGCCGACCGGGAGGCAAATCAAACGAAGCCACTGCGGGGCGCTCCGGATTTCCCGCCTGCAACACTTCCCGCCCATCCACAAACAACTTGGCAGGCATGCTGGCAAATAGAATGGCCACCGCCGATCCGGCATCCCGCTGGCGCTGGAGCATCGCCGCAGCCGTTCGGATCGATTCATCCGGATCCATCTGGAAGCGAGGAAGCGGATCGGGCCCGCCCAAGCGCTCCTCCAGCAACGCCTGACGAAACTCCAGCATCCGCCGCGCCGAGGGAGAAAATTGTGCCCCGTATCGGCGCAACCGTGTGACCAGTTCATCCCGCTCGCCTTGCCAATCGCCAAAACGCTCGTGGTTCCAGAGCGCCGTCATCGTGACTCCAAAATCCAGGCGCAAATCCTGCGGAACGCCACGATTCTCGGAACGGAGGCGAACCGAATCGGCGGATTGTGGCACCTCCAGATACGACCACGACACACTTTCAAATGTGGCCCGGCTGGCGTGGTCAGGCCCTCGCTCAAACACCATGTCGAGCGATTCCTCAAACCGCGAAGGATCCATGGCATGCACACGATATTGCACCGTGCGGAAAGGCTCTTTCACAAACAAGCCGTGCGTGGGCCCGGCCATCACATTTTGGTAATACCAGCCCCCGTTGAAATAATCTTCCAGCCCGGTTCCCAGCCAGCCGGGTATTTTTTCGCCATCCTTGCGAATGCTCTCATCGCCCTCCAGAGCCCAGTACGAACCATCCAGCGTGCACACCGATAACAAGCAACCCACATACTTACCCTTGCCCTTCATTCGCAGAATGGGATGAGGCCGTCCCGCATCGTTGGCCGTCGTCCGCCACCAACCGGCGTGAAAATAGCCCAACGAACTCATCGGCGACTCGTCTCGCTTTTCGATCCACGCACGAATCTTCACAGGAACGGGTGAGACGCGTCCCGCCTCCAGCCGAATTTCTGCCGACTTCGCAAATGGCATCGGAAAGGCAAAGAAGAGCGATGTCCCCTCCATTCCGAAGAACAGCGAGTGGGTTCGCACACGGCGCCACGGAGTCCCACACAGATCGCCCAAGGGTACGCGAACACTTTCGTTGGTGCTGCCATCGTAGCGAATCGACACCATCCAATCCCGCAAGACCGCATCGCGCGACTCTTCCGGAATCCGCTCCCACTCCGGCTCGAACTCCACGCGACGAATCACCGCAGGCCCGCCAAACGAAAAGCCGCTTTTCCAATCCGTCAGCGTCGTCTCAACAAATTCGCCCACCTCGGGAAACCGATTCGACACCCAAACCGAACGAACTTTTTCCAACGCAGCCACATCCCGTGTCGGCAACGGCCACGAAAAGGTTTCAACCGGGGTTCCCCGCGGCAACGCCGATTCGGAAATCTGATAATACACCTTGGACCCCTCCATTCCCTCTTCGCACTCAATGCGCAAACTCTTGGCATAGGGCATCGGAATAAAGGAATACCAGCAGTAGTTGTTGTATTCCGCCAACGGCGCCAAAAATGGAGCCTGACGCCCACCCCATAACTCTTTGATGTCGCCCTCCAATCGCGGCTTTTCTTCCCCGTCAAAGTAGAAGCGGAACCGATGGGGATAGCCATCCTTGGCGCCGGTGAACCACAGCCTCGAAACAAACCCCGGCCCCTTCAAATCCACCAGCACTTTCCAGCCCGGCGTTTGGCTGTCGCGAAGAAACGTGCCGTAATCGTTGTTGCCACCGGTGCGATCATAGGAGGAGTGCATCGTCGTGTCCGGTTGTTCCAGCCGCGCAACTTCCAACGAATCGGCCAAGCGCTCTGCCAGCGTGGTTACCGTCACCGGTTCTCCCGCCGGACGGCTCCCACAGCCCGCCACCCCGCCCCACACGCCCACCACAAACAAAATCTGCCAAATTTGCTTCATTTTTACCTCACCTGCCCCTACTATGATGAATTGTCATACACAAATGAACCTTTTTTCACTCCATCTTCGGAAAGCACCTACGACGGCATGATCATCTCGCGCACGCCCTATCGCGTCTCCTTTTTTGGCGGAGGCACCGACTATCCCGCATGGTACCGCGAAAATGGGGGTTCCGTGCTGGCGGCCAGCATTGCCCGCTACTGCTACATCACCTGCCGTTGGCTGCCACCCTTTTTCAAACACAAGTCGCGCGTGGTCTATTCTGTCATTGAAGAGGTCATGAGTATCCCCGACATTCAGCATTCCGCCGTCCGCGAATCGCTTCTGCACCTCGGCATCCACGAAGGCATCGAAATCCACCACGATGGCGATCTGCCCAAAATGACCGGTCTCGGAACCAGCTCCTCCTTCACCGTGGGCCTTCTTCACGCCCTCCATGCCCTGCGCGGGGAGTTCCGCTCCAAAATGCAACTCGCCACCGAGGCCATTCATGTGGAGCGCGACCTCTGCGGCGACCGCGTGGGCTCGCAAGATCAGGTCAGCGCCGCCTTTGGAGGGCTCAATCGCATCCGCTTTGCACCCGACGATACCATCTCCGTGGCTCCCATTCCCCTGCCCGCCGCCCGCATGAAACAATTTCAGGATTCGCTCCTCCTATTCTTCACCGGCTTTTCCCGCTACTCCTCCGAAGTGGTCGCCGAGCAACTCCACAACATTCCCCAAAAAGGAAAAGAGCTCTCCGAAATGGAAGCCATGGTGGAGCAAGGTCTTCACGTCCTGACCGAAGGTCGCGACCTGTCCGACTTTGGCCGCCTTCTCCACGAAAGTTGGATGATCAAGCGATCCCTCAGCTCCCGCGTCAGCACGCCCGAAATCGATGCCATGTATGAAACCGCCCGCAAGGCCGGCGCCAGCGGCGGCAAGATCACCGGCGCAGGCGGCGGCGGCTTCCTGATGCTGTATGTCGAACCCGATCACCAGCCCGCCGTACGCAAGGCTCTCGCCTCTCTGCTTCATGTTCCCTTTGACCTCGACCATTCCGGCTCCCAAATTATTTTCTCCAACCCCACCCCTCTGGAAACCATGCCATGAAGTTCTCCCTGCCCCTGATGGAAAACAACATCACCCTCGAAGACCGCAATGCCGTCATTGAATTTCTGCAGGGCGACCCCATCCTGACGCAGTCCTCGAATGTCCGCGCCTTCGAACAGGAATGGTCGCAATGGCTCGGGGTCCGCCGTAGCGTGTTCGTCAACTCTGGCGCTTCCGCCAATTTCATCACCATGGCGGCCCTGCGCCATCTCTTTGGCCCCGGAGACGTGATCGTGCCCACCCTCACCTGGGTATCCGACATTTCGTCCGTCCTAGCCGCCGGCCACACCCCCGTCTTCATGGATGTCAACCCGCGCACCTTGGCCATGGACCCGCGCCAAGTCGTGGCCTCGTTGACCCCAAAAACGCGCGCCGTTTTTCTCACCCACTGCCAAGGCTTCAACGGGCTCGATGACGCGATGCTTGCCGAACTCCAGAAGCGCCAGATTCCGCTCATCGAAGACGTGTGCGAATCGCACGGTTGCTCGCACCACGGCCAAAAGGCCGGCTCCTTCGGTCTCGCCTCTAACTTCTCCTTCTACTTCGCCCACCACATGAGCACCATCGAAGGCGGCATGGTCTGCACGAACGATGAGCATTTTTATCAAGCCATTCGCATGCTCCGCAGCCACGGCATGGTCCGGGAATCCGACAACGCCGATTTCCGCAAAAAGTGGGAAGAGGCGTCCCCGGACCTGAATCCCAAATTCATTTTCGCCTGGCCCACGGGTAATTATCGCAGCACCGAAATCAATGCCGTCATCGGACGATCGCAATTGAAACGCCTCGATGCCAACAACCGGCGCCGCACCGAAAATTTCAAGCTCTTCCTGTCGCTTCTCGATCCCGACCTGTATTGGACCGACTTCGAAGTCGAAGGCAGTGTCAACTACGCCTTCAATCTCATGATGAAGCAACCGAATGAAGCCTTGCGCGATCGCCTCATGTCCGTGATGGATGAGAATGGAATTGAACATCGGCGCGGTAGCGCTGGCGGCGGCAACCAGCTTCGCCAGCCCTATCTAAACGGCATCGCCCCCAACAAGGCCGACATTCCCCGCCTCTTCCCCGTCATCGACCACATCCATTTCTTCGGCTTCTATATCGGCAATTATCCCTCCCTCGACGAAGCCCGAATCCGCTGGCTCTGCGACATCCTCAATTCGGTCCGGCCCTAGTCAAACCCTCAGCGAGCGCGGGACGCGAACCACTCGTAGGTGGAACGGAGTCCCGCCGCAAAAGTGTGCTCCGGGTTCCACCCCAGCACACGGCGGGCCCGCGAGGAATCCGCCTGCGATTCGCGGATGTCCCCCGCCCGCGCAGGAGCAAAGACAGGAGCAAAAGGCTGCCCCGCCAAATTCGCGACCTGCACCGCCAGCTCCTTCACAGAAACACGATCTCCATACGCCACGTTGTAGACCCCGCCCGCCGCACTTTCCGGCGCGGAAAGGCACATCATATTCGCGGACACAATGTCGTCCACAAAGGTGAAATCGCGCGTCTGACCACCATCGCCATAAATGGTCGGCTGGCGTCCTGCGGCATAGGCGCGAATAAACAGCGGAACCACCGCCGCATAGTGCGAAGTGGGGTTTTGGCGCGGGCCAAACACGTTGAAGTAGCGCAGAGAAAAACAATTCAGCCCATACAGGCCGTGAAAGACTTGCCCGTAATGCTCCCCGGCCAACTTTGAAAGAGCGTAGCCCGTCAGCGGCTCGGGGCGCATGTCTTCGCGCTTGGGCATCTCCGGGCTATCGCCGTAGACCGAGGCCGACGAGGAAAATACCACGCGTTCCGCGCCCTCCTCGCGCGCCGCGACCAGCACATGCAACGTGCCCGTCAGATTCACTTCGTGCGTGGTGGAGGGATCTTCCACGGAAGCCTGAACCGAAGCCAAGGCGCCCGTATGAAACACATAGCTCATCCCGCGCATCGCGTCGCGCACCGCAGCGGCATCCCGCAAATCGCCCCGCACAAATTCCACCGCGCTTTCCAGCCCGCTCAGATTGTCCAGATGCCCGGAAGACAGGTTGTCGAACACGCGAACGCGCTCTCCAAGTCCCGCTAAACGGCGAACCAGATTGGACCCAATAAAACCGGCTCCGCCGGTGACCAAATGTCCCTTGCTCATCGGCCGACTTTAGCCTCCCAAGGAACTGGAAAAGCCGGGAAACGCCAGCGGCCAAATGCGGAACCAAACCGTATAGTTGTCGTCTCCATCCGCCGCTTCTTCCGGACGAATGCGCACACCCAAGCCGATACCCAGACAGCGTGTACGATGAATAACGTAATAAGAGTGCTCTTCCACGAACGACTCCTCAATATCCATACGCCCATACACGCGGAAAGACCACTTCTGTTCTGGAAGCAACGTCAAATCGCCTGCCACTTTGTCGCGAGCATCGCGCGCATAGCGATAGTCCACTCCAAATGTGAAGATGTCCGCATTTTTCAGCTCGGCCTGCGTATTGAAGGTTCGCACGTTGCTCTCCTGAGTGTCGTAGGCACCATCGAAATCCCACGACAACCACGAAAACGGCCGTAATTCGCTCTTGAAGCCCACATCGCCCAGCGCATCTTCATCCTCATCCGGATCGATCAGCAACGTCGTGAACACATCCACAAAAACCAAATCGTGCGGCGAGCTGTTTCGCTTCGTTTGCAAATAATTACGCAACCCCAGCGTCAGGTCATTGCGCTTGTCGAGTTGATCAATCGAATCAAACTGAAACAGGTCTTCGGGCAACGCATTGGGCTCGAACCGCAACGTGTAATTGGCATAGGGCTCCGCGATGTGCCGCAAATCCTCATCTTCTTCAATGCCCGTGGCGCCGTTGTACAGTTCGCCAAACGCCTTGAATGACGTCTCCGCACCCAACTCGGGCAGGTTGCGCCAAACGGCAGAACCTTCGCGCACAAACTCTTCGACCACATTGCTGGTGCCCACCACTACGCCCAACTCGTTTGTGACCGCCACCACATTGGTGACCCAACTGCTTTCCAGCGTCTTAGAGTAATAGGTTCCACGATAGCCTGCGCGTGGAATCAGACTCAGGAATCCAAACTGACGAGTAGGCCAATAGACCATGTGGGCCGAGTCGAGGCGAAAGGCGTCCACATGTTCGGTGTCGCTCTCTTCGGGGAACAAGTGATCCAGATAGCTCAGCGTATTCTCACTCTCATAATAAAACGGAGTGTCCAAAATCTGCTGGCGATTCACATTGAAAAACACCTCGGGCAGACGATTCACATTTTCATAGAAATCGTTGAACCGCATATTCAGCCCCAGTCCCGCCGTATACAAATCACCCCGGTGCGAGAGGGTCACGCGGTTTTCCGGCTGAACGCTACTCTGATACTCGTCATCAAAGAAATCGCTCAAGATCCACGGATCGCTCACAAAATTCAGTTCCGAGATTAAATAATCCCGGTCCGTCAGATTGTGCCGATCTTCCACATGAACCCAATAGCGGTCGTTGTCGATCAATGACTCCCGCTCTAGTTGTTGCTCATCGTCGTGCCACGGATTCTGGTCGTCCGCATAATACAGACGCAATTTGCCGACATATTCGCTGCCCTCGGGATCTTTCCACGACAAATCTTCACCCACGCCCAGGCCACGCTTTTCTCGAATGTCAACATGCGTGTGAGTCGAAAAAATGTCGTTGATCGGTTGATTGTACGCCGTCAGCAGGAAAAGCCCCATGTCGGAACTCGCGCCCGGCGTGAACTCAAAGTTTGCAAAGGCATCTACATTCGCCCGAACGTACGGGAACCAGAAAAACGGCACCGGCCCCAAATGAAACCGCACATTTTTAGCGCGCAAAATCTTGTTGTTTTCCAAGGTGGCCGAACTGGCACGAATGGAATATTCCTGATGCTCGGGATCACAGGTGGTGAGCTGCACACCCTCCAACTCCATCATGTCGGGAGAGAGGCGGCGAGAGCCCGTGGCGGAAAGATAGTAGGGCGGCGCATGGGCCGAAAATGTCCCGAAATCACCCTGTCCCGTCTTGAAATTATACGTGGCCTCGTTCCCCTTCCACGTGTTGCCCAGATACGCGATCGAAATGTTTCCGCGCGCGGAGACCTGCTCCGTGGCCGTATCGATCTCGGCATAATCCGCCGAAACAGAATCGGTTCCACGAGTCACCTTCACGTTGCCCTTGGCAATCACCAAGCGCCGTGCGGCATCATAGGAAAGATCATCGGCTTGAATATCGATCAAACCGGAGAGAGCGGCAGACGAAGCCATCGGCGGCGAAGCCTTCGGTGCCACCACCGGCTGCTGGGCCCACGTCGCCGTGGCCCAGATCAGACACGCCACTGTACACCCAAGCCAACCCACGAAGGTCACGCCCATTCGATCAAAAAAATTGTTTTCCATGGCGGCGGCAATCTAACAGCCCACCCTCATCCCCGCCAAGTTCAATTTCCATCCAGATTCCACCCCGCAGGAGGGAGATGCACCACACAATTCAATGTCCCAAAAGAATTACGCACATAATCCCAGTAAAACCCCCGATAAAGCTCAGGATGGCGTTCTACCTCCATCCACTCCCCCTTCGCCAGATCGTAATACTTATATTCGTAATCCCCGGCAGGCAACACCAGCTTCACGAAGTTATCTTTCCGGCCCGCCACCACAAATCCGCTCCGAACGCGACGCACATTCGTCGACCATTCATTGAATGAGCCCGCCACAATCATGCGCCGCCCCTGTTGTGAAAACGCCCCAAGGTCGAACGTCAGTTCCCACCTTTTTCCGTCCTCTAGCCTGTCAATCAACGTCACCATTTCCACCTACATTCACCCAATGTCTCCCCCATTTCAAGAAGAGTCCGGACCTCACAGAGACACAGGAGATTTTCGAACACGGATTTTCTGATTATCAATAATAATCAAACTATTGGCCCAATCCTCAGGCGGCAACTGGTTCAGAAGACGCTCCATGGCCGCCACCGTCCACTCGCTGGTTGTCGGCCACGTGCGAAGTCTGACAATACCGCAGTGGCGACCCAATGGATAGGAACGAGCATCGGCAAAATCTTCATCAAACGTAATAACAATGGCTCTCTCGCCTTGCGCCCAACGAAACAAAAACACATCCTCGCGCCCCTGAAATCCCAGTTCATTCACATGCCGAATATTCCATTCGGGCCTCTCCTTGCGCAACCAGTCGGCCACGAAAATGGGCACATTCTGGTCCAGCAACAGAGATGGCCTGCTCTCAGGCATGTGCCAAAACCTGCTCCTCATCAATTACGGAAGCGGCATATTCCAGCGCCGCCTGCACCATTTGAGGGGTGATCTCGGGATATTCCTTCACAATGCGATCGATTCCATATCCTCCTGCCACCATGCCCAAAATATTGCGCACCATGATGCGAGTTCCTCGGAGAACTGGCTTTCCACCACATACGCTGGAATCCACAGCAATCCATTCATTCATTTCATCACCTCACGCCGAGCGTACCACGCCATAACCCGATTGCAATCATTCAATCCCCACACCCATCCTCGCCTCGCTACGGCCGGCAATCTCCCGCCGCCGCACCATCCTCACCGAATGGAATCCGCCTCCTCTGCGCATTCTCCGGCTCGGCTCAATCGTTGCCGCGCCGTCGGCATGCGGTGTAACAAAAGCACCTGCCAACCCGAGGCATCCACAGCAAATGGGGTGTGCTCAAATTCGTTTTTCAAACACAAAAGCAACGCATCGCCCCCTCCCGCATGGCGCAACGCAAACTCATCCGCCCGCAATTCCATGTGCCGAACCACCGCATGAGCCACCACACCCGCCAATGCCGCCAGAGAGAACAGAGAAACCACCAAAAAGGGGAAAGCCTCCGGAGCGGCCGCATCAGCCAGCCCGCGAACCTGCGCCGCCCAATTTGTCAGCCAAGCCGCGCCATAAAAGACACCCCCAGCCAGCGCCACTTGCAAACTGTGGACAACCCATCCCGCCCGATTCCGGTGCCACGCCATTTGCCGCGCCGCCAAAAACACCTGCTCACGCAATCCCAGTTCTTTCCAGGCCCGTTCGGAAAAAATCACCCTTCGCTTGCGTCCGGTACCGGCCAAAACCACCGACTCCAGATCGTCCTGATGCTCGAAATTCCACCAACCTACGCCTTCGATTTCCAGCCCTGCCTCCCGTCCGATGCGGCGTAGTTCTTCCTCGAGTGGCGCATTCTCCGCTCGAACGGGTGGTCGTACGCGAGGAAGCAACAACGTGGGCCCTTGCTCGCCCAACCCCACCACCAGCACCGCATAGGCGCCTGCCGCCGCCAGCCACCAAAACGATGGCAACAGTCCCATCAGCACATACAACCCCGTAAAACCAGCCGTCACAATGCCCGTTTCCAGCAGCAGAGTCATAAGAAACCCTCGCAGCCATTCCCCAAATTCAGCATCCAGACGATCGTGGGCTTTTTCGAGGGAGTAATCGGCCAGCACAGAAAGAGGAAACAAAATGACCTCATACCCAAACACGGAAAGCGCGGTGAAGGCCACACACAACAACGGCCACGAAAACGGAAAGGTGAAGCGCTCCCTCAATCCATCCGCCAGCAACCGCGAGAACCCGGACATCCAGAACGCCACCGCCAGCCCGAACAACAACGCAAAGCGCAACAAAAAGAGAAGCGCCTGCGAACGGTCATAAGCCCGCGCCTGTTCCTCCAGCCCCTCGTCGTACCAAACCGCCATGGCGCCCCAATCCCCGTCAGGCCAAATCGGCCAAATTCAGCGTCTCCAGCAGCCGTGAAAGGTCTTCATTGTCGAAAAATTCGATCACGATTTTCCCCATCTCGCGCTTGCCGTCGGCCAACAATTTCGACGGCGAAAGCTGCACCTTGGTGCCCAATTCCTGTTGCATTCGATCGGCCAAAAACTTCAAGTGCTTAGTCCCCTTGTCGTCGGTCTTCTGCTCGATCGGCTTGGCGGAGTCCTTTTTCTTCGTCTTGTCCGCTGCTTGCAGTCCCGCCACCAATTTTTCGAGCGCACGCACCGAAAGCCCTTGCGCCACCACTCGCGCCGCCACCAAATCGCGATGCTTCACATCCACCGCCAGCAACACTTTTGCATGACCGGCAGAAAGTTTTCCCTCGGACAAGGCCCGCTTGATGACATCCGACAAATCCAGAAGCCGCATCGCATTGGCAATCGTGGCGCGTGCCTTGCCAATTCGCTTGGAAACTTCTTCCTGCGTCAGCCCCGCCTCGCGCATCAAATCGCGATAGCCTTCGGCCTCTTCAATCAGGTCCAGGTCGGCCCGTTGTAAATTTTCGATGAGCGCCAGTTCCCGCGCCTCCAGATCGCTCACCTCGTGCAACAGCGCCGGTATTTCCAGCAAGCCCGCCGCCTGCGCCGCGCGAAAACGCCGTTCACCGGCAATCAATTCAAAAATCTCACCCGCCCGGCGCAACCAAATCGGCTCCAATACGCCTTTTTCGCGAATCGAATCGGCCAGCTCCTTCAGCGCCTCTTCCCCGAAATGTCGCCGAGGTTGCCACTTGCCTTTCTGAATCTTGTGTACGGCCACCATATGGACGGCACCCTTGACGGGCGTACTCGGTGCCGCAACCGTCGCCTTGACCTCGCCCTTCACTGGTGCCTTAACAGGCACGGTTCCAGGGCGCGTGGCCCCTCCCTGAATCAGTGCATCCAATCCCCGACCCAGTCCCTTACTCTTTGGTTGTGTTGACATAATCGCTTCCTATTACCCCAAACCTCTTGAACAATCAATAATTCTGCATTGCTGATTTTGCACAAGCCTTCTATTCTCCCCTCTTATGAAGAATTTTCAGACACTCCTGACGTGCGCGGCGCTCTCTCTGGCCGCGGTTTCCCTCCTCCAAGCCCAAACCCCCGTGCGCGTGTTGGCCGACAACGTCAACCTGCGCGCCAAGCCCCTGCTCAACGCCGAAGTGGTCGCGCAAGCCAGCTATAACGAAACTCTGGTCGCCCGCGAGATCGGCGAGGAGTGGGTCGAGGTGGCCGCCCCCACCAACGTCAGCCTCTGGGTCATGAAGCAATATGTCCAACAGCCCCAAAACACCATTGGCGCTCCCCGCGTCAACCTCCGCGCCGGCCCCAGCATCAATTACAATATCGTCGATACTCTCACCCTTGGCGAAAAGATCGTCCCGCGCGGTGAAGAAGTGCAAGACTGGCTCAAAATTGCCCCTCCCCCCTCCGCCCACGTCTGGATCAGCCGCGAATACGTGGAAATCCGTTCCGCCCCTGAAAAAATGGCCAAAATCGAAGAAAAATCGGCCAAAAACGACGAAAACGACGAAAAAACGACGAAAAAACGGAAGAAATCGGAGAAGACGGACAAGATTCCCGTCGAAGAGGCCGTTTCAATGCCCATCGCACCCCTTCCCACTCCGCTCGTCTCTCCTTCCATCCCCGAAAAGGACCAAAAAGTGGCCATTCGCGAGATTCCCGTTCCGCCGCCCGCCGATCTCAAGCTCATTCCTCTTGAAGGCCAAGGCCGCCTGACCGAAGTGGAAGGCGAGCTTCGCGCCGCCCCGCTCATCAACGAAGCCCCCACTCGCTACCGCATCGTCCGCTGGCAAAACAACCGCTGGCAAATCCTCTGCCACGTCTACGGCGAGGCCAGCAAGTTCCGCAATCTTCAAGACAAGGTCGTCCGCATCAAAGGCCGCGAATACTGGATTCAAGGAGCCGCCGCCCCCGTCCTCATCCCCGAGCAAGTTCAAGAAATCGTGCCCATGGAAGACGTCGCCCCATGATCACCAAAATCTATTGGATCACCCGCCTCCTCGGCTACATCGTCAGCTTGGTCGGCATTTTTATGTTCCTCTACCACCAAGCCGATCCCGACACCGCCACCAAAAATCTCGGTCTAGGCCTCGTCGGCATTGGATTCGTCGCTTTTTTCATATCCTACGCCATTCGCGCCTGGCTCCGCTTCGGCCCCGGCAACTCCTCTGCGGAGCGCCGTCGCCGATGAGCCGCCGCTGCCTGCTTTCGGCCGCCCTCCTGCTCATGACCTCTCTCGCCAACGCCCAACCTCCCCGCCGAGTCGCCTGCTTGGGCGATAGCATCACCTTCGGCGATCAAATCCCCGATCGCGCCACCCAATCCTATCCCGCCGTTCTGGAGCGACTCTCCAACGGCCGCTTCATCACCGGCAACTTTGGCGTCAATGGCGCCACCGCCTTGAACGGAACCGGTCGCGCATGGACGACCACCTTCGCCTGCCGCGATGCCCTTGCCTTCCGCCCCGACCTCGTCGTCCTCATGCTCGGCATCAACGATCTCGCCTTCCCGGACGCCTATTCCCGCTATCCCGCCGACCTGCGCACCATCGTCACCCGCTTCCAGTCCCTTCCCTCCGCCCCGCGCGTCTTCCTCTGTACCCTCACCCCCATCGCCCCCGAAGAGCGACAAACCTACGCCAACCGCACCATTCGCGACACGATGAACCCCGCCATCCGCGCCGTCGCCACTGAAACCGGTGCCGCCCTCATCGACCTCTCCGCCGTCTATCCCAACCGCCTCGATCTCCTTCCCGATGGACTCCACCCCAGCCCCGCCGGAGCCGAACTCATCGCCCGCACCGTCCTCGCCGCGCTCGAGTCGTCCCCCACCCCCACGCCGATCATCCAATCCGCACCCGCCGCCGGCCCCGTCGATATCTCCATCCGCAACGAAGCCTATGCCGCCCAAGACCGCGCCAACCGCTGGCTCCGCCAACAATCTGTCCCCCCTCATCTCCCAAGTCCAAGCGCCCTTTTTGACTCCTTCGACCTCCGCTCCCCCGAGGATGTCACCGAACTCCTTCCCCTCCTCTCCACCCCGCCCTCCCCCACCGAGCCCAATCCCTTTTTTCACTTCGCCGCCCTCGCCTACGCCCTCGACCGCATCGGCCATGAAACCGTTTTTCTCCCCGACGGCAAGCCCGTCTCATGGCGCGAAGCCCTCCTTCATCAGGTGATTCAGCTCCAGCGAATGGACCCGCGCGGTGGCGGGTTTTGGAGCCCCCCCGCCACGGTCGAATCTCCCGCCAACACCGTCTCCTCCACCCTCTACGCCCTCCAAGCCCTTTCCTCCGCCCTCAACGAGTAGCCTTTTTTGCTGGTTTCTGCCCCTTCCCTTCGGCAATGTGGAGGCATCATGCGCCCAGACCTGTTGAAAATTTCCGCCTGCGTCACCGCCGGCAACGAAGAAGATAAAATCGCCGCCTGCCTCGCCAGCCTCACCTGGTGCGATGAAGTCGTCGTGGTCGATTCCTTCAGCAAAGACAAAACCTACGAGATTTCCAAGCAATACACCGCCCACGTCTATCAACATCCGTGGGAAGGCTATATCGCCCAAAAAAACTATATTCGCTCCCTCGCCCGCTATCCGTGGATTTTGTTCGTCGATGCCGATGAAGTCGTCTCCGACGATCTGCGCGCCGAAATCGAAGCCGAATTCGAGCGCGGCCCCAGCGAAGTCGCCGGCTACCGCTTCCCCCGCATGGTCCACTATCTCGGCAAATGGATTCGCCACGGCGAATGGTATCCCGACATCAAACTCCGCCTCTTTCGCAAAGACCGCGGCCACAGCGAAGGGCAAGAGCCCCATGACCGCGTCGTCGTCGATGGCCCCGTCAAAACCCTCCGCGCCCCCCTCTACCACTTCACCTACGACAACCTCGCCGACCATATCCACACCCTCAACCGCTTCTCCTCCATCTCCGCCAGCGAGAAATTTACCCGCGGCGAAAAATTTCAATGGAGCGACCTCTTTTTCCGCCCCCCCTGGCGCTTTTTCAAGGCATACGTCCTCAAAAGCGGCTTCCTCGATGGCCGCCAAGGCTTCATCATCGCCCTCATGACCACCTTCGGCGTCTTCATCAAATATGCCAAACTCATGGAACTCTGGATTCAGCACCGGATGCCCAAAAAGGAACCCCCCTCCCGTGAGTGAGCTCGACTGGAAGCCGCACGGCCCATGGCGCATCCAACTGGCTCCCGGCCACAACCTTCCCGGCTTGGAGGAAACTCTTACCCACCTATCCTTTCACATTGAAAAACATTCCACGCCCCTCGTCCCCCCCGGACGCCACCGCGTGGACCGCCTCTCTCTCCCCTGCGGCGATTCCCCCCCCCTCGACACCGTCGTCAAAACCTACGGCCTCCAAGCCGCCTGGCGCGACCGCCTCGCCCAACAAAACGGCTCCAAAGCCGAACGCGCCTTCCGCGCCGCCCTCCACCTCCGCACCGCCGGCATCGGCACCCCCGCCCCCATCGCCGTCGTCGAACGCTGGGAAGGCCCCCGCCTCCGCGAAAGCCACCTTGTCGCCGCCTACGTCCCCGACCTCACCAGCTTCCGCGACGAACTCAACCGCCTCTACGCCAAAGCCCCCCGATGCGCCCCCCCCCCCCCCCCCCTCCACTGCCTCGCCCACTCCGTCCGCGCCTTCCACGATGCCGGCATCCTCCACCACGACCTCGGCAACCAGAATATCGCCCTCCAGCACGACCCCGAACATTCTTCCACACCGTGGAAAATCCTCTTCCTCGACCTCAATCGCTCCCAGCACATCCCCAATCCCACCCCCGCCCAACGCGGTGCCGACCTCGCCCGCCTCGACCTTCCCTCCGACTTTCTCCGCGTCTTCCACGCCATGTATTTCCACGGCTACTCCCCCCCGCTCGAATTCGCTCTCGCCGAGAAAAAAGCACGCGCCGCCTTCGACCGCCATACCGCCCTGCGCCCCCTGCGCCACCCCTTCCGCGAGGCAAAAATCCGCCGCACAAAACCTAAAATAGATGCCCCCCTCCGCGGCCGCGAAATCTGGATATGGGACGACCGCTCCGCCCAAGCCATTCCCGCCTATACCTCCAAAGATCGCCACAAACTTCTCCCCGCCCACAACGTCGTTTCCGCCGTCGCCGGCCTCGCCCGCAACGGACTCTCCATCCGCCGCGCCCACCGCGATCTCCACGCCAACAGTTTCCAACCCCCCGTCCCGTTTGACAACGCCATCGGCATGACCCTCGACGCCGACCCCGCCACCTGGGCCCGCCAACTCGACTTCCTCGCCCGCCTCCAAGGCCCCCAAAAACTCCCCCTCCTCCTACGCCTCTACCATCACCAAGGCCCCGACGCCTGGCAATGGACCCTCGACCAAGCCCACCATCTCCACCGCCAAGGCCACCCCATCGCCCTCGCCCTCGTCCAAGATCGCCGCGCCATCCGCGAACAAAAAGGCTGGCGCCAAATGGTCACCCTCGCCTTCGACCGCGCCCACCCCTACGCCGACTTTTTTGAGATCGGCCACGCCACCAACCGCTCCAAATGGGGCATCTGGGACTTCCGCGACTACCTCCCCCTCCTCGACCCCGTCCGCGCCAGCCTCATCCAATACCCCGAAGCCAAAATCACCGGCCCCGCCTGCATCGATTTCGAGCCCCACGCCCTCGCCGCCCTCCTCCACCTCCTTCCCTCCGACCTCCCCTTCCACGCCCTCTCCCACCACCTCTACGTCGACCGCCGCGGCGCCCCCGAAAATTTCCAAGGCCCCTTCGACACCGTCGGCAAATGCGCCCTTCTGCGCGCCTTTTCTCGCGCCCACGGATTCACCGACGACCGCCTGCTGATCACCGAAGTCAACTGGCCCCTCCTCGGCACCGGCGTCTGGTCCCCCGTCACCTCCCCCTACGAAACCCTCTCCCCCCGCCAAAACGACCCCTCCGTCACCGAAGACGCCTACGCCGCCTACATGGCCCGCTATCTCCTCCTCACTCTCGCCTCCGGCCACGTCTCCCGCGTCTACTGGTGGCGACTCGCCGCCCGCGGCTTTGGACTCATCGACGACACCGATCCCGCCGCCTGGCGCCCTCGCCCCGCCTTTTTCGCCCTCCAAACCCTCCTCCAAAAACTCTCCGGCGCCACCTTCACCCAAAAACTCCCCTCCCCCCCCGGCGAATTCGCCCTCCAATTCACTCACCCCACCTCCCCCCCCCTCACCGCCCGCTGGACCCTCTCCACCCCACCCGAAATCCTCTAAGAAACCTCAAAAAGTTTTCCACACAATGGAAACATTTTTCCAGATTTTTCCACACAATGGAAAGAATTTTTCCACACTGTGGAAAACTTCACATAACCTAAATTCTAACCCGAAATGACCATCGTTAACATAGTAGGTTTACTCAAATACGGGACTGCCCTTTTCAGAAAATGAGCGCAATATTGCTGCTTGCCTGTGTATCCCATTTGTGCTACATTGATTTCGAAAGATGGAGGCAGAAATGATTAAAACAGCCATGGTACGAGCCCGAGTTGAGCCGGAGTTGAAGAGCCAGGCAGAAAATGTATTTCACCGGCTGGGGCTGAACGCCACGCAGGCAATCACAATATTCTATAAACAGGTTGAACTTCGCGACGGGCTCCCTTTCGATGTGGTGGTCCCTACGCCGACGACAAAACACACGTTTGCGGCTTCTGAGGCCGGGCGTGACCTCGTGGTTTGCAAGGATGCCGAGGATATGTTTCGCAAGCTTGGCATCTGATGTACACCCCCGTATACACCAAGCAGTTTGAAAAAGACGTCAAACGCTGCCAAAAACGCGGCAAGGAGATTGAAAAGTTCAAGATTCTTGCCCGCACGTTACTGGCAGGCCGGAAACCCGACCCCATCCATCGCGACCATAAACTGACAGGCAATCTGATCGGACGACGTGATTGCCACATCGAGTCGGACTGGGTGTTGATCTACCGGATCGATGGTGACTGCCTCATCTTTGAACGAACGGGGACGCATTCCGACTTATTCAAGAAATGAAGGGGTCTGTGAAGGGGTCATGAAGGGGTCAGTTTCATGAATTAATGGTTTTGATCTTGTCAAGGGCGGCATATCCCCATTCGCCGCCTGGTGCCCCCGCCCCTCACCGCCCGAAATCCCCTAAGAAACCTCAACAAGTTTTCCACACAATGGAAAACTATTTCTCCATTTTTCCACACAATGGAAAGAATGATTCCACACTGTGGAAAACTTCACAAAACCTAAATTCTAACCCAAAATGGTCAGCCCGGTAATAAAGTAGTTTTACTCAAATACGGGACTACCCCCTTTCCTGCCCCTTTTCAATTCATGAAACTGACCTCTTTTTAGTAATTACTAGAATACGGGACTGACCCTTTTCGAATACGGGACTGACCCTTTTCGACCCTTTTCTGACCCCCTTCCGGTTTCCACCTCCGCCCAGCTTGCCAACTCCGCCAGTAACCCATACTCTCCACTGCATCCAACGGAAATACGACCCCGCATGATCACTCGATTTATGAATTTGGAAGAGGCCCGCCTGATCGTGGACGTCCTAAAAGCTGGCAGTCGCTTTTTCAAAGAACCGGATTTGGATGATGCTGGACCGGACGAGGGCACTTTCATTCATTACGATGGAATGTCCAACCAATTCGTCGTCCGCCGCTACGAGATCGGGGATTGGCTGATTCATCACAACGGATTCGATGAAACGTTGATGCTGGACGAGCCGGACCTGCTGCGACTCCTTACCGGCAAGTGGGCGCCGACACCCACGTGGTTCCACATCGCCGAATCCAACGACTACCGGTTTGACTCCGATCCGCCGCCCCACGGGGACAAGACCCGGGCCAGTCAAATCCAGAAAAGCATGGATATCCGGGACTACGCATGCCTCAAGTGCGAAGCCTGCCACAACCATCGCGTGGAACCTCTCCACTACAGCAACCGAGTCAACATCGGCGGCGCAAATCGATACGTACATCTGGAGGTCAAATGCCTCGATTGCGGACACCTCACCGTCTACGACTTCGACGACTGACCGCCGGAAATGGTCAGTTTCGTAATCTAGTATTTTTTTTAAAATACGGAACTGACGTCTTTTCCTCGCCTCCGGTCACGCATCCCGCGTCTACTGTGGTGGCGACTCGCCGCTCGAGAATTGGGCCTCATCGACGACACCGATCCCGCCGCCTGGCGTCCCCACCCTACCCGAATTTTTCTGATCCTCCTCCGTTGTTCTGTCGAGACATCGTTGCGACGAAGGAGTAGCATGTTGCCATGGTGAATTCTTTCACAGGAGAACGATCATGAAGCGATTACTCGGTTTGTTGTTGTTGTTTCCATTGTTTCTTGTTGCCTGTAGCGATTCAGGCAGTCCTGCCGTGAGTACCGTAGCACAGACGGATTCTAAAACTCCTCCAGCATCTCCACCGCAAATCGAGCGAAAGCAGATCGGGTTGGTAATGAAAACGCTAACCAATCCGTTCTTTGTTGAAATGGAGAAAGGGGCTCGCCGGGCGGAAAAAGAATTGGGCGTCGATTTGCAGGTCAAGACAGCCGCACAGGAAACCTCCATCGAGCAGCAGATCCAAATCGTGGAGGACATGATGGCCGCGAAGGTCGATGCCATTGTGATCGCACCGGGCGATTCGCAACGCCTCGTCCCCATTCTGAAGAAGGCCATCGAGGGTGGAATCAAGGTCGTCAATCTGGACAACCGGCTCGACCCTATCGCCATTCAACAGGCAAACTTGGCACCGATTCCGTTCATTAGCGTGGATAATGAAAAGGGAGCCTACGGGGCTGTTAAATTTGTGGTGAACACCGTGAATACACCAACCGAAGCGGCTATTCTCGAGGGGATTCGCAGTGCAGACAATGCCCGGCAACGCATGGAAGGGGCTAAACGTGCTTTCGCCGAGAACCCCGAAATCAAACTGGTCGCGTCTGAAAGTGCCAACTGGAAGATTGATGAAGCCTACACCGTGTCACAGCAGATGTTCACCAAAAACCCGAACATCCAGCTGATCTTTGCCGCCAACGACATGATGGGTCTGGGCGTGTTGAAATTTCTGCAAGAGGCCGGCAAGAGCGATGTTCAGGTGGTCGCCTACGACGCCTTGGCCGAGGCCGTTGCAGAGGTGAAGGCGGGGCGTTTGGCGGTGACGGTGGATCAGCAAGCCGCCGAACAAGGATTCCAGGGCGTAGCGTTAGCCGTGCGACTCCTCAAGGGAGAGTCCGTTCCGGATGTGCTACTCATCGATACGCGGTTGGTGACCACCGAATCGTTGGAATAGAGCTCTTCCGTCGGAGAAGCCGATCCAGTGCATAAGCTGCGAATCAGTATATCCACACGTCTATTAAGCTACCTGCTGCTGGCCGGAATTGTGCCGCTGGTGTTGCTGGGCGTGTCATCGTTCGAGATTTCGCGGCGCATCATCATTCGTCAAGCGGGCGAGTTCCACCTGCAACAAATGACGGATTTGCGGGCCTACCTTTCGCTGTACGCCGATCAAATCGAGAGCCTTTCGGCGAACGTTGCCGGGAATGAGGCGATTGGTGAAGCCTTGAAAGTCAGCACCACGCATGAAAAACGGTTGGCCGACTCGTTTTCATTGCTGACGACACACGCGCAGATCGGCTACATCCTCAATAGTTATGTGCGGGTCAAAGGTTTGGTGTCCATCGACTTGTTTTCAACGGACGAGAAGCACTTCCATGTGGGCGATACACTCGATGTTCGGGATGTGGATAACGAGCGCGTCCATTCGATGCTCCTCGAAGCCCAGGAGAACCCAACCCCGGTGTGTTGGCGGGGAATCGAAGAGAACTTGAATCGTGCCTCGACCCAAAAACATGTGTTAACCATGACGCGGGTTGTTCGGTACTATGAGCCGCAATCCGGCGCGTCAGAGGTGGTTGGCCTTTTGGTGGTGAACATGGATGCCAATGAGGTGATCCAGTCCTTTTTGAATGAAGTGAAGACCCCCGACCATCTGCTCTTGATGCTGCTGGATCGGCACGGGCGCTTCGTGTATCACACCGATAGCACGTTGATCGGACAAGACGCCGCGCCATCCTTGTTGATGCGCTTGCAAAGAGGCGCCCCCGTCCAGTCTTTGAAGCTGGATGGTGAAGACGTTATTTTGAGCTTCGTGCCCGACACCCGCCTCGGCGGCCCGCTCGTAGGCGCCCTACCGCGCAGGGTGTTGACGGCGCCAACCTTTGCGTTGATTTATGCTGGACTGATCTTGTTTGCCATTTGCATCGTCGCCATCGGCTTGTTGGCTTGGCGATTTGCGCGCCAGGTGGTGGCTCCTGTTCGGAATGTTTCGGGTGGTTTCAATCGTTTGAAGGATCAGCCGGACACCCTTCCCCCGGCCTTGCCTCTACCCAACACCAAGGACGAATTGGCGGACATGGTCATGGGCTTCAATAGCCATCTGGACGTTTTGGCGGCACAACGGATCGCGGCACATCAACTGCTGATTGCGCAACAAGCCGCAGAAGCCGCCAATCGGGCAAAAAGCGAATTTCTGGCAACGATGTCGCACGAGATTCGCACTCCAATGAACGGCATTCTCGGCATGGCTCAACTGTTGTTGATGCCGGAATCGCGCGAAGAGGTTCGTCAGGAATACGCCCGAACCATCCTCCACTCCGGGGAGGCATTGTTGTCCTTGCTGAATGATATTCTGGATCTGTCGAAGGTGGAGGCAGGCAAACTGGAGTTGCAACGCTCTGTTTTCGAGCCAAAGAAATTGATTCATGAAGTGGCCTTGCTGTTCCGGGATCTGATTGAATCCAAGGGCATCCAGATCGAAAGCGAATGGACGGGATTGTCCGAAATCCGCTACTGGGGCGACCCGTTGCGCTTGCGGCAAATGTTGTCCAATCTCGTTGGGAACGCAGCCAAGTTCACCTCGCAAGGTATCATTTGCATCAAGGGAGCGGAAATCCAATCCAGCGATGAAACCGGGTTATTGGAGTTTTCGGTGACCGATACGGGTATTGGCATCGCCAAGGATAAGCTGGACCGATTATTCAAACCCTTCTCTCAAGTGGATGGTTCCATTACCCGGCAATATGGAGGTTCTGGCCTCGGACTATCCATTGTGGCAAAATTGGCCCAGCTCATGGGAGGCGACGTGGGTGTCGAAAGTACGGAAGGCAAAGGGTCACGCTTCTGGTTTCGAGTTCGCATGGACCGCGTGAAGGCGGAGCAGGAAAGTCGTCGAATCGAATCTGTGGAGTCGGGTTTGTCTCCGCCACCCGAAACGCAAACGCCGAACACCGCATTCGTCCTGGTGGTGGAGGACAACCAGATCAATCGTCTGGTCATCGGTGGCTTACTCAATAACCACGGTATTCAGGTCGAGAATGCCGAGAATGGCCTCGAGGCCGTCCATTTCATCACCCGCGGTGCGAAGCCAGACTTGGTCTTCATGGACTGCCAGATGCCGGTGATGGACGGGTTTACAGCAACGGAACAAATCCGTGCCTGGGAACAAATCAATGACAAACCCAGACTTCCCATCGTTGCGCTGACCGCCGGGGCCTTTGAAGAAGATCGCGACAAATGCATGGCGTCCGGAATGGACGATTTCCTTGCCAAGCCCTTGCGTCTTGTCGATCTGGAAGCCGTACTCAAAAAATGGATGACCCGCAAGGCAAGCGCATCACCCGCGTAATCGAGGACGTCCCCGCTCCCCTTGCCTTTCCCTCACCCAAAAGTTTTCCACACAATGGAAAAATGTTTCGCGATTTTTCCACACAATGGAAAGAATGTTTCCACACTGTGGAAAACCGCACAAAACCTAGATTTTTTCAGACTCCACTGTGGCCGCCGCCGCATGTTCCCCTTGGCAAATCGGCCCTTCCCCATAAAACATCACATCCACGCGGTGAATTTTTCCCGTGGTGCCCGCCACCCGCTGGCACAAGTCGCTCACATCGCCCGCATCCACATCCACAATCCGTCCGCAGGTCTCGCACAGAAAATGGGCATGGGTCTCTACGTTTCCGTCATAGCGGGCGTGTCCCTTCCACGTCACCACGCGCCGAACCATCCCCGCCGCCTCCAACGCATTGACCGTGCGATACACCGTGAAGAGCGAGATTTGAGGAATCTGCGGCTTCACCGCCTTGTAGATCATGTCCACATCCGGATGGTCATAGCGCCCCGTCAACTCGTGGTAAATCGCCGTACGCTGCCGAGTCAAGCGCATCCCCGCCGCATGAAACGCCCCCCGAAGAGAAGCCTTTCGCGTGGCCCGTGGCCCTGTTGAATTCAAACCCATCATTCTGATTCCCTGCATAAGTTTCTTTTGCAACCAACTCTTAGCTTTTCTATCACGTCCCCTGCTTCGGCACAATCCATCTCGGCTCGCCAGTCAATGCGGCTTCACTCCATCCGCCAAGGGTAAACAAATGCGAAACGTACTTCCCTCCCCCAACACGCTCTCCACGGCGATGCACCCGTTGTGCGACTTCAAGGTTCCCTGCGCCACCGCAAGCCCCAAGCCACGCCCGGTGAACTTGGTGGTATAAAACGGATCAAACAACTTGGTCATCTCCTCGGGGGCAATACCACAACCGGAATCCTTCACCTCCAAGCAAGCATACACCGGTGCCGTGACCACAAAATCGGCGGGTACACGATTCGTAACGGGAATGGCGTCTCCCTCCACCGTGTTCACCCGCAACGAAACCACACCGGCCTTTTCGCCGATGGCCTCCCACGCATTCACCACCACATTCGAAAGCAAGTGCCGGAACCGATCCTCGTTCAAACGGACCATCGGCCCCGGCGAGGACAGCTCCACGTCCAACTTCACGTTCTTGGGCAACTCCAGTTCCAACACGGAAACAAGCCGGCCGCACAGTTCGCACAAATCCACCCGTTCCTGCTTGGCAAAGGATTCCCCAATATACGTCAACATCACACCCCCCAAGTTCGCCGCACGCCGTGAAGCCCGCAGGGCGTCTTCCACCTCCGCATAGGAATGAAACCCCTTGGGTAGGTCATCCATCGCCATCTCCAGATTCCCGATCACCACTTGCAACAAGTTATTGTAATGATGCGCCACCGCCCCCGCCATGCGCCCCAAACTTTCCGTCTTCTGAAGCTGCGACAGTTGCTCTTCCATCTTCTTGCGATCCGTCACATCCATGCCCGAACTGAACGTGCCCACCACCTTCCCCTCGTCATCACACAAAAAGGTGTTGCCCCAGAAAATCAACCGCTCCTCCCCGCTCGCCGTCCGCACCGCATTCTCATAGGTCTGCATGCTACGACGCCCCCCCGCCATGATCCGTTGGAAATTTTGCAGCGTATCGTCTCGAATGGCCGTCGGCAGGAAATGCTCGAACCAATTCTTTCCGATGATTTGCTCCTGCGCCAGCCCCAACAGTTCGCACCCTTTCCGATTGATGAGCTTGATGATTCCCTCCGAATTCAGCTCCACAAAAATCACTTCGGCCAAGTCCAGGTACAACTGCGCTTTGTCGCGCTCCTTGCGCAACGCCACCTCGGACTCCTTCAGCGCCGTAATATCAGTGGCAATGGCCAACCGTCCCCTTCGCCCACCCGTCCACGCCAGCGAGGATTCCCGCAGGCTGTACCAGCGGCCATTTGTCTGATTGTGAATTTCGCTTGCGCCCCATTCAGCCTTTTCCTCTGGATGATTCCGCCGGGCCGCAGAACAAAACGAGCAAGGCCCCGCTTGCCCCTGCAAGGCACGCCAACACGGTTGACCCAACAGATCAGCTCCCCATTGCTGAATTCCATACTCATTCACAAACAGCAGCTCATCGGTCTGGGCATCCGCCACATACACCAACGCATCCAAACTGTTCAACACCGACAGCAAACGCCCATGCGCCTCATCCTGCTCCTTGCGCTGGGCCATCAAGGAGGCATCGGTCCGCCGCAACAACAACACCAACGCGCCCAAAATCAACAGGAGCAAGAGAGCTCCCCATAGGCCCCCATGAATCAACGACGTCCGGAACGCCTCCATTTCCACCGTCACATCCGTCATGACCAGCAACTCGCCGACATCGTCCCCCGCCGCATCCCGAATTGTCGTCGCCGTCGCCCGCCACACTCTTCCGTCCGATTCAATCTCGGCATTGCGGAACGCCAGCCCACGCCCATAGGCCGAATCGCGATCTGCCATCCGATCGAATGCTTCAGGAAGTGGCTCCATCGAAGAATAAATCATGACATTTTTCGACAGTCGACCCCACTCCGCTTCACGCCCGAAACCTTGCAACCACTCCCGCCACTGTTCTTCGCCCAAGCACCGTTTGAGCATCGTGACAGCAAAGAAGTTTCCGGGCGGCAAATGAATGTCGGACAACACAAATTCGATTTCTTTTCCCAGTTCCACATAGCCCAGCAGTTCGCCTTCATCCCATACCGGTTGCGCCACCCTCAACACCAACGTGCCCACCTGCCCGATCACCAATCCCGGCGCCAGCTTCCCCGTACGCTCCGCCTCCCGCAAGTTCGCGCGATCAATCACATCTCCCCGCAATTCCGGCTTATGCAGACGCAACAGCGTCACCCGATTTGCGAGAATGAAATTGAAATGCGTAAGCTGAAGGTCTTTCTGAAGCGACACAAAAATTGGCAGCCAATCCGCCTTCAACTGCTCCGCATCCCCCACCCGCAATGCCCTCTTCACACTTGGATCTGCCGCCATCGGCTGCACCTGCCCCGACAGCAGATCCGTTTGGCTTTTCAGCGCCATGCGCACCGCCTCCAACACCGCCACCCCCGAAGCCAGTTGCCGCTCCATCATGTGCGCCTGCAACTGATGCCACAACAATCCACCCGCCCCAAAAATCATCAACCCAAGTAAAACCGCCAATGGTGGCAACAACCGCCACAGAACCGGACGGACAGAACCCCGTCGATCACGAACCTGTAAAGCCGTGCTCACGGTTCCGAATTCTAACACCCTTCTCGCACAAAGATCAACGCGCTTCTCCCCCCCTTCGAAACAGAAACAGATACGACATCCCTCCTGTTTTCTGTCGAGTCCTGATTTCGGGTTGTCACTTTTCCTTGTTGTTTGACTCATGGTTTTAAGCTCCCGCAGGGAGCTTTCGCCCCCCCCGGGGGGGGCGAAAAACTTTCAAGCAATCTGCTGGTGTATTTCCTCGGGCGTTTTGTTTTTTAACGAACGGTGCGGCCGACGGGTGTTGTACAACCGCACGGCTTCG
>CAZYGH010000043.1:0-37861 GCA_964647595.1 uncultured Verrucomicrobiota bacterium | reverse complement strand
GGAATCCCGCACTCTGGACAAGTTGTGGAGAGCTTATCTTGCCGAACTGAGCAATCAAGAGTTGCAGGAATGGCGTAAGCGAATTGAACGGAGCCGCGAAGGTAAAAAAAGGCATGGTGGGTTCAACATGGGGGTCAGCTGGTGCCTGATCCTCTGGCGAGTGCTTGAGGACATCTGCATAGATAGGGGTATCAACTCGGGGCCGACAGACAAAATGAAGTAGGAAGAATCGGCAGGCGGGGCAGGTGGTACGGCGTGGGCGGCGCAGGGGGGGGCTTTGTATGCGTAGATGGCCGATTGGTGGCAATGCTTCTTCGCGGCGGCAAGGGGGAAGGGCGCAGGGGAGGGAACCAGCGGCAGTTCGGGGGCATGATTTTCATAGGCAGAAGCGATGGCGGCGAGGGAAAAAATGGGTTGGCTTGCTGGAAATTCGCGTCGCAAAAATTGCAACGGGCTATTTTCGTGAAAAATATGGCAATCCAAGTGGTTTAGACAAATTGACAATTTTTGACAAATTTGGCGCGTAAGTCTGCTAAAATAAGCACTTATGAGGGGGAGGGGTAAAAAATAGGGAAACGACGGAAAATGCAGAAAATATGGCAAATATACGAAGAAATACGGGCTTTTTTGAGTGGAGCGGGTAACGGGAATCGAACCCGTATGGCCAGCTTGGAAGGCTGGAGCTCTACCATTGAGCTATACCCGCTGATCAAAACATTCGGGCGACATTGTGGAGAATGTCGGGCTTTGGGTCAAGCCTGCGCTTTTTTTTGTGGTGACGGAAGGAAGGCGCATCCCGTTTCACTGACCCACGAGTTGTACCCGCAACCCATTCGCATCTGCTGGAGTAACCAATATCCAAAGAGGCTCTTGCAAAACTACGTTTCGCAAGAGCAGGTTTCAGTAGTCAGAATTCAGTATTCAGCATGAACAACCACAAAACCCGCTTTTTGCGGCCGGGTGATCATATTCTGAATTCTGGAACCTGAATTCTGAATACTTCTTGCACGAACTCGCCCGGAGTTTTGCATGAGGCACCAAAGTTTTACCGATCCTTATGGCTTTGGAGGGACGACATCCGTGTCGTCCGGGGGCGTTTTTCAAGAATCCCCAGAGCATGGGAAACACACGGATGCCCTATTCGCGTTCCCATAGACCAGATTTCAAAGATTGGATTTCAGGGGGAGACGCCGCCGTCCGTCTATCCCAACCAACAGGTCCGACGGTTCGAAAAATGGCCCCGGCCATGCCCGATTTTTTGGTTGCCAGCCGTCGCCATTTGGGGTCTACTCACTCTAAATGGGCACGATGCCATCTAAATGAGTTTCAGGAAGAACGCATGATGAAAAAAACAGGTGCGGGTTTGTTGTGGTTTTCTCTGGCATTTTGCCTGTTGGGGGTCTGCGGAAACGAGTTTGGAATTGCGGCTTGTGGACAAGAATTCAAGGCCGTTTCTCAAGCGGGTGATCTCCCAATAGCTGATTCTCAACCTACGGAGAGTGTGTGGGCTGAACGTGTTAACGAAGCTCGTAGTCAGATCGAACTCATTGATAGCCAACTGGCTGCGCTGGAGGATGAAGAAAAGACTCAAATAACTCAGGTGCGCGAAGGGCAACGTACGCAATACGATATCCGCGAACAAATTTTAGGTAGCGACGAAGAGTTGCAGGAAATGGTCCGGCGGATCGAAGTCCTGCAGAGCGAAATTCACACCTTACAGGAGGCTTTCTCAAAGCGCATGATGGAAAAACCCGAATATGTCGCACAGCACGCCCGGCAAACTGCTGCTATCGAACGGTCGGGTGCAATCCAACGAGAAGCCATGGAATTGGCCAACAAGCGGGTGCTCGCCCAGCGTGAACTACAGACACTGGAACGGCGTCGGTCTGAAGTCGAGGGCGGGATCGAGCCAGAACCCGCAAATGCCGACACAACCCCTTCGGCGGAGGATCCCGATCAATTATGAAAACCAAGCAAATCTATTGCCAACTTTGGCTGCTCCTTGGCAGCTTGTTCATCGCCGGATTGGGCTGGGCGGTACCGCCCACTCGAGTCGACTGGGACAACCCGGTGTTTACTGAGGAGTATGTGCCTGGCGAGTTGTTGATTGGGTACAAGCAGGATGCTGTGGCGGCCAGCATCCAGACGGTGCATCAACAGCTTGGTGCGAAGGTTCTCGGTCAGTTTTCCATAACGCCTCTTTCCCATATCAGGCTTCCCAAACGACTCTCGATGGCCGAAGCGGCCAAGCAATACTTGGCCAATCCAGCGGTCGCATATGTCGAGCCCAACTACATCTTCCGACTCTGTGCAGTTCCGAATGATCCCTTATACGGCGATTTGTGGGGTATGGAACGCATTCAAGCGCCCAAAGCGTGGGATATCACGACGGGGAACCAAGAAATCGCGGTCGGCGTCATCGATACCGGCATTTTCACCACGCATCAAGACCTCGTGGCCAATATCGCGCCCGGCGGCTACGATTTCATAAATGGCGATGCAGATCCGATGGATGACCAAGGACATGGCTCTCATGTGGCGGGAACGATTGGAGCCGTTGGCAACAACAGCATCGGTGTGGTGGGCGTGAACTGGCAGGTTAAGCTAATTGGCTTGAAAATATTCAATGCCGACGGCAAAACCTCAGCGGGCGCGATCATTGGTGCCGTGCAATACGCCGCCACCAACACCGCCCTGAAGATCAAGATCACGAATAACAGCTGGGGCGGCGGCGGGTACAGTCAGGGCTTGTACGATGCCATCAAGCAGGCTGGGGAGACGTATGGACAATTATTTATCGCGGCGGCTGGCAACGAGGGTCTGGACAACGACGAAACGCCCCACTATCCATCCAGCTACGACTTGCCGAACATCATTGCCGTTGCCGCCATTGGCGAAGACGGGTCTTTGGCCGACTTTTCCTGTTACGGGTTGGAAAGCGTGGATTTGGCGGCCCCGGGCGTGGATATTCTGAGTACCGTGCCGGGCGGTGCCGGAGACCAGTACGACGGGACCTATAGCGGCACTTCCATGGCCTGCCCGCACGTGGCGGGAGCGGCTGCGCTGTTGTGGGGGCTCAATCCCAACTACACCTACCAAGAGATCCGGGACGCGATTCTGGAGAGTGTGGTACTTAATTCGAATTTGGCTGGAAAGATGGTCACCGGTGGCGAACTGGACTTGTATGCCGCAATCGCCGCACTGGGACCTCAACTCACACTGGATCGACTTGCCTATCAATCCGATGCAACGGTTCATGTCACAGTGAATGATCCCACGTTGACGGCCCCTCTGCCGACGGATGTGAACGTGGACGTGGAAGTACTCGATTCTAGTGATGTGGTGCGGTGGGGCAGTACGGAGATGTTGCCTGCGGTCGTTACCAATGGCTCATCGTTCGCGGGTTCGTTCAATCTAGTCAGCGGCACCACGGCGGTCGAAGGCGACACCTTGACGGTCACCTACGCAAACCCCGGTGGTAAGGCCTCGACGGTTTCGGCCCCGATTGACGACACGCCGCCGATTATCGCCAACGTGCATCTGGCGGGCGTGACCGAGGATCTTGCCACAGTGCGGTGGTATACGGACGAACCGGCGGATTCCCGGTATGTCATCGCCAAGGAGATTCTGCCGGGCGGTCTGGCCGCGTTGCTTCCGGAAATCGGCGGGGGCGTTTATGTGACCACGCCGGTCGTGATCGACGGTTCGACGCAATATGTACACGAAGTCGCGATCCCCGTGGAGGGCTCGACTAAATATTTCGTGGCCGTCCTGTCCGAGGATTACGCGGGGAACAAGACTTCGTCACCGACGGATCTGACCTCAACCAATGAAGACGACTATTTGAGTTTCATCACGCAGATCCGCCGCGTTGTCTATGAAAACGACATGGAGTCGGGGACTGCCGGTTGGACCGTCACCAATCTGAACGGGGCGGTGTGCTGGCAAAATGGCATTCCCACGTTTGGCCCTCCCGGTGCTGTTTCGGGAGAGCGGGTTTGGGGAACCATTTTGGATGGCAATTATCCGCATCTGGCTCAGGCTTCATTGTCCTCCACGCCAGTCGAGGTGAAGTTAAGCCCCCGTCTGGAATTCCAGTCGTGGCATCGGTTTGCGACGGGCGACTTCGGTGCCGTCGCAGTCAATGAGGGGGCGGGCTGGATCAATGTCACGTCGAAATCAACGATCTCCGCCAATGTGTTGGAAGGTTCTTCGTCGGGTTGGCAACTGGTCACCGTTGATCTTTCCGATTTCAGCAACAAGACCATCCGGGTGCGGTTCCGCATTGAGTCCAACGCCCAAGACACTGCCGCCGGGTGGTATATCGATGATGTACGAATCTCCAACATCCTGCCCCCCGGAATCAACATTATTGGCTACTCGATTGACGACGCCGCTCCGAGAGGGGATGGCGACGGGCATCCCGAACCGGGCGAGAGTTTCTTCCTGAATTTGGAAGTTTTCAATTCCACGCAGACTCAAACCTTCTCCAATGTCCAGGCCTCCGTCACCGTGCCGACGCCGGAAGTGGTCTTGACTCCTTCCACCGCGCAGGTCCTCTACGGGAATTTGGGTTCCGGTGATAACGCCTTCAGCGGAACCCAACTGCCCCTGTCGACCGCCGCAGATGTCCCCTTGGGTACGCGCTTTACCGTGTTCCACAGCGCCACGGACGAAGGGGGGCATGGACCCTTTGTCGACACGCTGACCTTGGAGATCGTGTCGAGGGAGAGCGTTTTTGGCATGGTCACGAACTTGTTCACGGGTGATCCGATCGCCACTGCGTGGGTCCGTGGACAGGCACCAGAGTATCCAGACGTTCTGGCGTACACCGACCTCGATGGATCCTACGCGTTGCATGGGTTGGTGCCCGGCGTCATCTACTCGGTTCAGGCCTTAAAGCCGGGTGAATATTCGCCTTGCGATCCCACTTCCCTGACCGGCCCGTCCTCGGCGAGCTTCGGTCTGGGCCAAGCCTATGCCAATCCGGACCCGTTGTCCTTCGATTTCGCAGTGGACGAAGGGGGTTGGGTGGAGGATGTTCTCAATCTGGACAACAGCGTCGGCAATCTGCCGCTTTCCTATGAGGTAGCGGTGGATTATCTTCCGCATCCATCCATGACGGAAGTGCCGATCTGGCTTGAAATCGATCCGTCGATCGGTGTCATTTCCGCCGGCGATGGAGAAATTGTCGAATTGTTCGCGGATGCCTCGGTGTTGATCCCCTCGGAGCAGCCGTATGAAGCCGTCTTGCGACTGATCAGCAATGATATCGGTGGCGAAGACATCCTGATCCCGGTGACGTTGGCTGTGGCGGCGAGTTCCACCCTCTATGTGCATAGTGTGCGCGTCGAGGGCGGCGATGATGATCCCTTTGCGGAACCAGGCGAAACCTTGGACCTGGACATTCTGCTGGGGAATTCCGGAAGTCTGATCGCGAACGAGCTGGCTGGAGTCGTCAGCTATGCAGATGCCTCCGCCACAACGGTCAATCAATCCAATGTCTTTTGGAAATATGTTTCCCCCGGTGGCGTGGCCAACCCGATGGTTGATCCTCTGGCGGATCCTCCATCCGCGCTCCCTAGCATCACGCTCGACCCGGCCCTATCAGACGGCGACGTCGTTTTCTTCGATCTGGAGATCACTGATCTGGATGCCCGCGTGACATCCCTGTCTTTCTCATTGACGGTGACAGTGCGCCGCACCATTTCTGGAACCGTATCGGATTTGCTGACTGCCGATCCGGTGGAAGGTGCTCTGGTCAAAGCGGTTGGAGGCGGATTCGCTGGACAGGCTTTCACCGATGCCGCTGGCAAATATAACATTTATGGCCTGACCAACGGCACTTATGAAGTGTATGTCCTGCCGCCCGCGCCCTATGGCGCACCGCCCTCCGTCGACGTCGCGATTGCCAACGCTGACGCGGCGAACGTGAACTTCGCCGTGGCGGAGTGGAGAGTTTCCGCCACTCCCAATCCCATCGTTGTGAATCTGAGGGAAGGCATGGAAACCAACCTGATGCTCTCCGTAAAGAACGAGGGTGCCTATAACGGTTTCGTCGAGCTGGGCATTGAACTCGTGCAGGGGATTCCTCATGATCGGATTGGCGATGTGGTGGTGTCGGAGACCGACTGGGCGGCTCTGGCCGTAGATGCCTATATCCAAGGTGAAATGCTGGTCCGATTCGAAGATGGTAGCGGCATACAGGCGCAGTCCAGTGCGCTGTCCGCCGTGGGGGCGCAGGTGGTCAGGCGCTTTGATCTGGTTCCGGCGGCCCTGATCCGGGTGCCTGGAAATTTATCCATGCAATCTATTGCCAATACCTTAACTGCGAATGCGTCCATTCGCTATGTGGAGCCCAACTACCGCCGGAAACCGTTTGCCGTTCCCAACGACCCGTTCTACGGGGAGATGTATGGGTTGGAAAACACCCGACAGACGGGCGGGACGCTGGGCGCAGACATACGCGCATTCAACGCATGGGATACGACGGTGGGGAGTACAGGCGTGGTCATCGCGGTGATGGATACGGGTGTGAAACTCGACCATCCCGATCTGGAAGCCAATCTGGTGCCCGGCTATGATTTTGGGGATGACGACGACGACCCGTCTCCCGACCCTGTGGCCGATGCCGAGCATGGCACCCATGTAGCCGGTACGATTGGCGCCGTTGGCAACAACCAAATCGGGGTGGCGGGCGTGAATTGGAACTCCAAGATCATGCCCCTCAAAGTCGCCACGGTCGAAGTCGATCCGATCACAGGTATGGAGGCAATTGGTCTGTCGGCGGCGGCGATTGTGGATGCGTTGAACTATGCCGTCACCAACAACGTCAAAATTAGCAACCATAGCTACGGCGGACCTGATTTCAGCGGAGTTGAATATGAAACCATTGCCGCGGCAATGGCGCATGACCATCTGTTCGTCTCGGCGGCGGGCAACGATACGCTGAACAACGACATCTATCCAAGCTATCCGGCCTCTTATAACCTCGACAACATCCTATCCGTGGCCGCGACGGACCACGATGGGCTGCTGGCAGATTTCTCAAACTTTGGCGAACAGACCGTGGATATCGCCGCTCCTGGAGTGGATATTCTCAGCACCTATCTGGATATCTCAACAATGGAGAGTACATACGAAAGTATTTCCGGTACGTCGATGGCCTCGCCGCATGTCGCCGGAGTGGCGGGCTTGTTGAAGTCCATTGCACCCTGGGCCACCTACGCCATGTTGCGTGACGCCATCATCCTAGGCTCTCGGCGAGACCCCGTCCTCGAAGGCGTGGTGGCCTCCAGCGGGCATCTGGATGCGGCGGCGGCCCTCGAGCGGATCAAGGCGTTCTGGGTGCAGTTGGACATCATGAAAGGAAACATCCCCTCGCTGGGGACCTTGCCGGTGAACGTTGTGATTAATGCAGGCGGCCAACTGCCGGCCGGAACCTACATCGCCCACATCGTCGTGCGCGGCGGTGCCAACGAACTGGTGGTGCCCGTGACCGTGAACGTGGCGGCGGCACCGTTCCCCGTCATCACGAAAGTCGATGTCGTCGATGGAACGGCAGGCGACGGAGACAGCCATGCCGAACCCGGCGAGACGGTGGATTTGTTCATCGAGATTTACAACGATGGTTCGGTACTCTATGCGAGCCCGACGGGGACGGTGAGTAGCGCGACGCCCGGCGTGACCATCCTGCAGGGAACTTCCATCTGGCCGGGTATTTCGAGCGGGGACCAGAAGACCAACGCGACATCGTTCCGGGCGACGATGCCGAACGTGGAAGGGGATGTGGAGTTCAATTTGACTCTGTTGCATCCGACCCGGGGTCCATGGGTATTGTCGTTCACCATTCCAGTCGTTCTGCGGCATACGATTTCTGGCACGGTGCGCGATGCGCAGACGGCGGCGGGGCTCGGTGGTCTGGTCGTTGAATTTTGGGGAGTTTCCAGCGGTCGGGTTCTGACGGAAAGCAATGGATCGTATCGCCTTGACGGTTTGGAAAACGGAACCTATCGGGTTCGCGTGTTGGGCAAGACCCACGAAAAGTCAGTAGTGGAAATTCGTACGGTTGCCGATGGCAATCAGACTGCAAACTTCAACCTGCGCCGTCCCGAAATCAGCTTGAGCCCTACTCAATTGGTATTTGCCGCGCAGACCGGACAGGATCAGGAGCAGGAGCTTGTCCTTACCAACTCGTCTGCGGACATATTTGAATACACCATCCTAGTGGCAAAACCGCGCAAGATTGGACTCATTTCCGACCGAAACGCCCTAGCACCGGTCAAGCCGGTTCTGGAGCAGATGGGGTGGGAAGTGTCGATGTGGTCCAACAATCTGGCCACCGTGGACGGAGTGTTGACCGGTCGGCATACCACCGACGAGGAAGTTGTCCTGACTCAGGATCTCGTGGTTCTGGATTTGGGTGGAACCGTCGGCACGGGCCGTCTGCTATCGGTGGCCGAAGATGCCTTGCTCAAAACCTATCTGGACAAGGGCGGGAAAGTTGTTGTGGTGGGTGCTAACGTCTTGTCCCAACCTGACGACCGCCGTATGCGCGATCTGGTGGGTTCGGATTCATTGGATCGTTCTGAAATGTCCGGGGGCGTGGCCCTGTTGAACAACAGCCTGCCGATCGATCCCTTCTGGGCTGAGATCATGGTGGGCGACCTCGTGGCTGTCGACACGATGGCTTATGACGAAGCTACGCCCGATGTGGAGGCGAACGTCGAAACCTACTTTGAAGTGGATGGTGCCTCCAAGATCATGCGCCGCGTCACCGATGCCGGTGGCGTGGTGATCCTCTGGAACGGGAACAAAAATGCCGGAGAGTGGCAACAACGAGGCGTCTGGCAAGACGTGTTGCAGGGGCTGGTTGAGAGCGAGCTACTGGAGTCGGTGCCGTGGTTGAGCGTGTCGCCCACAAATGCCACGATTGCCAGCGGTACGCTGCCCGTGACGGTCAAGGCCGAGTCGGCCAATCTCGCAATTGGAACGCATCGGGCCATGCTGATTCTGCGCGGTAATTACCCCGGTTTGGATGCGCGGGTGGTGCCGGTGACCTTTGACGTGGTGACGCCAACTCTGCGTGCGCAATCCACGACCGGGGTGAAGGACTGGATGAATCGCTACCTCTCGGGAACGGGCGGGGCCAATGCCAGCCTGTTCCAGCTCGTGAACGCCGGGCCCGATGGCATCATCAATCCCCCGATGGTCGATGGTAGCGCCACGGGCGACGATGTCGTCCTGTTCACATTCCCATTCAACAAAAACCATGGTCGGATTGGCGTTGGCTTTGAATGGCTGCCCGAACTGGGCCGTTTCAATGAAATCTTTCAGCATGACCTGCTGGCCACCACTCCGGTCCGGAACGTTTACGTTCGGGCTTGGGATGCTGCAGCATTTGAAGATGCTGTGGCGTATGGCGACTCGGGGTTGTATGCGCTTGATCTTTCCGCAAACGAGACTCACGACTTCGGGACGTGGGTGGTCGACCGGGTGCTAGACTATCCCGGATCGATGGCGGGATTGCGGGACAGCAACGGCGACTCGGTTCCCGATGGATATTACATTCAGATCGGCATGGATCCTCGCGCCCCTGTCGCCCCCTTGTCTCCCGAATGGAACTTGTTGGCAAAAGCAGGATCGTTCGGCACTGCAAGTAATCAGTTCCGCTTCCCTTCGCGTCTGTTCCTGACAGATTCGCTGGTTTTTGTGCTGGATCGCCAGAATAACCGAATATCCGTCTGGAATCGCGAGACCCTAGCGAATGTCCGCAACTTCGGCTCGGGGGGTACGGGCAACGGCCAGTTCGCTACGCCTTACGGTCTGGGCAAGGACCCCAACGCCAATCGGTTTGCCGTGGCGGATTCCGCCAATCACCGCATTCAGGTTTTCACTTTCGACCCCACCAACGGAGTCATCGCCTTCGAGCGTCAGTTCGGGTCGTACGGAGCCGGAGCCGGCCAGTTCAATAACCCTCGCGACGTGGCCATTGGCCCGCTGGGGCGATTCCATGTGGCCGACATGGACAATCATCGTGTGCAGGTCTTCGATCCCTCCGGAAACCATCTGTTCTCCTTTGGCGCTTTCGGAACGGCCAACGGCCAGATGAAATCGCCGCAGGGTATTGCGGTGGATGAAGACGGGATCATTTACGTGGCCGATACCGACAACCATCGCATCCAAGGCTTCACCGGTAGCGGGTCTTTCCTCTGGAAGACGGGGACGGCCGGCTCCGGGCTGGGGCAATTCAACAAGCCCATGGGCATTCAGATCGGCTTGGGCCAGCGCCTCTATGTGGCCGATACATCGAACCATCGCATCCAAGTCTTGAGCGCCTCCCGTACTCCGGTGGGAACGCTTGGGGAGCAGGGCGGGGGCGATGGCCAGCTCAACTTCCCGCACGATGTGGCACCCTCATTCACGTCGGATGTCGTGTACGTGGCCGATACCTGGAACCACCGTCTGTTGAAAATGGAAACCACTTTGGACGGGGATGGCGACGGCATGGATGACTCATACGAGTTGCTGAACAACTTGAATCCGTCCGATCCGCAGGATGCCCTTACCGACACCGATGGCGATGGTCTGCTTAACATCGGCGAGTACCGCCTTCAAACCAATCCGCTGATTTTGGATACGGACGGCGATATCTCCACCGATGCTCAGGAAGTGGCATCCGGAACCAACCCGTTGGATCCATTGGACTATCCGGCTTTGGTATATGTGACCGGCAGTATGCCATTTTCGTTGCGCTGGATGGGGACAAACGGTGGGGTCTATGGTGTGCAGGCTTCATCAAATTTGTCCTCCGGCGTATGGTTCCCCGTACCGGAATCGGTCTTTACGGCAACCGTGAACGGGGTGGTGGGCTTCACCAACACGTTGCCAAATCCCCTGCTGTTATTCCGGCCCGTCCGGTATCCATGAACAGGGAAGACAAAGTGACGGAAAACGACCAGACGTGGAGAAACCTTTTGTCGTCGTTGACAACGGAAACAACTAGACTTAGGATTAGAGGTCAATGATTAGTTACTCAAAATGGAGGATTCGAACGAGTCGGATCGGAATGATCGAGTGGCGCTGGGTGGTCCCATTGCTGATTGTGATTTCGTCCGTTTTGTCGTGGGCGGAGGAGTCCATGGAGCGGGTCAGTCCCGTCCCGGCCTTGGATCAAACCCAGCCTTCGGACGGATCGGAGTGGGCGTCCATGCCGGAACCGGAAATCCAGGAGCGCTTGGCGGAAGTGCGCACGGAATGGATTGAAAATCGAAAGGAGTGGCATCGGCTCGAATTCCAACTGGAGCAGGCGGGTCGCTCCAAGGAATTGGCGGATGAAATCAAGCGGATCCGCCGGGAGCTCGGTCAACTATTCGAGCAATCGGAGCAACTGCCAGAAAATGCAGAACAACTGGCGCCCCAGATTCAATCCTTGCGCCGACAAGTGGAAGAAATGGAGGCAGAACGCCTCGGACGGCTGAACCAATCGGAAGAGTATCGGGCGCTGAGCGCTCGGGCAGGAGAATTGCAGGAGCAGTTGAAGTCTATTTTACAGGCGTTGAAGCAGGCCCATTCTGAAGACAGCGCTGGTAAAACAGAGTAGAGTGTGTCGTTGAGTCAACTGGAGTTTCATCGTGAACGATTTGGATCGTATTAAATCAACCCCGGCACGTATTTTTTTGCAGCAGGAGAATAATCATGAATAGAACAAGCCGTTTTTATCTACTGGGTATCTTGACGGCCGCGCTTCTGATGGGCCCGACGGCGTGGGCTCAGGAAAACTTGATCGTTGTACAGGTGGTGACTGAATACGAGAATTTGGGAGGGGTGGGCACCGGCCAAGTCAGGGTCAGGCAAGTGATTCCGGTCCCTGCCACACCCAACGAAATGACGGGGAATCCTGCCTACTTGATGGTCCCCAGCAATGCCATGGTGGAAGTGGTCGCGATTCCTTCAAACGTGGGGACGGCCACAAGTTTTGTCTATAAATTGGATGGCGATATTCCCGACACGTTGAAGAATCGAAAACCCCCGCATGCGATAACCAACTCAATCGCCATGAAGGGCGAAGATAAATACATTGAATTGGTCTTTAGCCGCGAATACCATTCTGGGGAAGGGAAGGGGGATCTAGATTTGGACGGACTTCCGGATGTTTGGGAAGCCCTATATGAATTGAATCCCGAAAATCCAACCGACGTCAATAACGACACCGGAGACAAAACGATGCCGACCGGTTGGAACAACAACCACTTTGATTCGGGCAGTTATCCCGCAAATGTCGCCGACCTGTATTTGACCGCCCCATATCTCCCCCACATTGGAAATCCATGGTATAAAGGCACGGAACCCTTTGGCTTGTGGCTGGAGTGCCGCGGCTTTGACGGGTGGTACGGACCCAATCCGCTCTTGGCCGGACGCAACGACGATCCCGGCACAGATCCACGCAAGTTGGACACCTCCGGCGACGGATTGCCGGATGGTTGGAAATATTGGTTCTATGCCTCGGCCCTTCATGATACGAACGTGGTCGGCGTCATGCTGGATGTCAACGCCTACACGAATGTCAATGGCGTGGCCCCGGTGTTGACGATTTCAAATCAAACCATTGTTGCTGCGTTCAAGCCAACGGGTTCGCTGGGTGCCGATCTCGACCAGGATTGCGCCAGCGATGGCACAGCGACCGATGCCGCCAGCGAGTATCGGGCCGGCACCGACCCCATCCATTGGGATACCGATGCGGATGAAATCGCGGATGGCTATGAAATCCGCATGAAACTGAATGCGCTGGATTCTGGCGATGCCGATGGAAATAATTCGGGCGACTACATGGCCTATCTCGTTGACGGGAGCAACACGTTCCGCCACGGCCAAGTGTATGCGCAGTTCGGGTTCGATCCGCGCACGGGCTGGGGCGAGAACTACTACAGCCGGGGTACGCAGCGCGGTCTCTTAGGCCAACTCAACACCACGCGTTTCAGCAACCGCGAAAAATTCAAAGCGTCCATTTATCTGGCTGTGCGGGATGGCGGAACATACGGCTGTAGCCGCTTTGACGAAGTCGCCTTGGATCCGTTCAAGATCGACACGGACGATGACGGAATGTTCGACGGTTGGGAATTGTACGTCGGCCTGAATCCCAAGAATAAAGACGATGGCGCAGCCGATCTTGACAACGACGGCTTGGAGAACTTCCGGGAATTCAGCGCCTACGATATCAACCTGATCCGGAGTACTCCCTGGCCCAACGGCCGAACCCACTTCGATGCCGCTTGGCGCAACAAGGTGTGGCCCACCGACCCCAATCTCGACGACACAGACGGCGATAGCGTGGTGGACGGGGCCGAAGGCGGCTATCGCGACCTTGATCTGGCTGGCGGCGAAGAGGTCGATGGTGGTTTGGCTGTGTTGAAATATGGCGGGGCGGTTGAAAAAGATCGCACGCTCAACTGGAATGGCAGTTGCTATATCGGTGGCGGGCTCAATCCTACGTCGGTAGATTCGGATGGCGAAGGCATTCCGGACCACTGGGAGGCTATTGCCGCTAACCGTTCGCGGGTGTACGACATTGCAGACCTTGACCTGCGCGACGGCATGGACCCCACCGTTAAGGATGCCAGCCGCGATTACGATGCCGATGGTCTAGTGAACTACCAAGAATATCTGAGCGGTGCGGTTCACCATTGGCGATATACCGAATGGACAGCCGGCCAGCCCCTCGGCGGATACGATCCCTTCACTTTCTTCACCGGCATCCCCTATGAGTGGGATTGGCATGTAGATATCAACACAGTTCCGTTCTTCTTCATTCCACCCGTCAACAATCGCTACACGTCCGTAAATCCACGGATGATCGACACCGATCTCGACGACATGGATGATTACTATGAAATCTATCATGGACTGAACCCCATGTTCGGCGTGATCGACGTCCACAATTCCATGATCTTGGGTGCCACGGTCTTGGCGTCCATGCCCCCCACCTTCGATATCCGCGTGGCTCCCTATGCTGTCGGCTCGCCCTTCGCCGACCCCGATCAGGACGGCTTGCCCAACTGGGAGGAATCGCTTCAGGCCAACGCGCCTCCGCCCAAGTACTACCACACGGATCCGTCGCCCTCCTGGGTCACCGACCCTAGCTATCAGCTCAGTTTTGTGAACCTGTACTACGATCTGGGCACCTTGGCCAAGTTGGCGCCCGGATGGTACTACGGCCCCGCCGGGTGGACCCCGCCGAGCTATCTATTCTCGTTTGAAAACTCCGAAGGGTTTGACACCGACGGCGACATGCTCGGGGATCGCGCCGAACTCGTGGATTCGCAAGCCAGTCCGGGTAGCACGGACCCGCTGAGTTCTGAAGCGCCGCCGCGCCGCCGCGCCTTGTATCTCAACGGCGATGCCGCCGCCCGTACGCGGGGCAGTTTCCTTCATGGCTTGAACGATCTGACCGAATTCACCGTCGAGGCTTGGGTCAAACCCTCGAATCCTGTCTCCGGTACCCTTCAGGTCGTCATCGAGCGCCCAATCTGGATCCCCGATGGTAATGTCATGGGCTTCCCGGAAGGCATTCGCCGCAACTTCCGGCTGGCGATTGATGCCGACGGCAAGCCCTTGGCCTCGTACACGGGTGCCGGCTTTGACGGGTTGGAGTATCAGGATGTCATCGCAAAAAGCATCCACCCGTTGGCCACCAACCAGTGGCAACACCTCGCGGGAGTCTACAGTGGCACACAGAAAAAATTGTACCTCTATGTGAACGGCGAAATGCGTGCAAGCATCGCCTCCGCCGAGCGTCCTGCCAACGGATGGTCCACACCCGATCCCGACTATCTGCAGATCAATCCGGGCTTTACCTTCGATGCTCCGCTCGTCGTTGGCGCAGCCGATCGCAATCCAGAAGGCCGGGTCAACGGACAGCAGGTCTGGGTCGGGTCCATGGCCGGAACCAACTTCACAGCTCCAGATTTGCACAGCTTCCTTGCCGGTTGGGTGGATGAAGTCCGCATTTGGAACGGCGCAAAAAGCATGGTGGAAGTCCAGCGCGACATGAATCGCAAGATGCGCATGTCCGACGTCGCGACCTATCAACGCCCCTTGCTCGCCACCAACGCCACGCCTGAACTGAAGTACCTCTACAACTTCGACAACCTGCTGGATCCGACGCGGGAGGGCATGGTCCCGCAGGGCTTCGATCTCTTGAATGGCCGCCCGAACGACGGATCCTATCCTCATGTGCCGTGGTGGGGGACTGCTGCCGACCGATCGCTGGTCTACAACAACTACCTGTATGTCCCTTGGATCATCAATCAGGCCGCCCGGTTGCCGCTCGACCCCCCTGCGGATTCTCTGTACAATTCCAACACGTATCTGGTGTCCGGCGTCACCCTAACCCGCACATTCCCAAACACAGCCAATCCATACAACCTCGGCTACTATCACGCCCCCTTATTCCGATTGGAGCGGCATCCCGACGTCTATCCTCAGGCCCAAATCTTCAATCCGGCCACAAAATCTCCGCTTTTCAACGACCTGCTTCCGCTCCGGTTTGCCCGAGCGGATGCCGGTGTCGAGCTCTGGGACGGGGCCGGCGGAGGAGAGGATCCCTATGATTCCAATGGCGACGGCATCCCGGACTGGTGGGAACTGAAATACGGCTTTGATCCGAACGGTCCTTCCATTGCCTTGGAGGATCCTAACGGCGACGGCATCAACAACTACTGGTCCTACATGCTGGGTTCCGATCCCTTCAATGATTTCTCGCTGGATCCAACGGGCAACACCTCCGATGCCGATTGGGATTCCGACGGGGACAGCCTCTCCAATTACGATGAACTGAATGTGTACCTCACGGATCCCACTCGGGCGGATACCGACGATGACGAAGCCGACGACGGAATAGAGGTTTTGGACGACACGGATCCCGCCTATTCTGCGAGTCCGGTTGTCTTTCGGGCGTTGCGCTTTGGCGATGCCGGCGGTACCGGACGGGTTGTCGTCAGCGACAAAATCGGCACCGAAAACACCCAGCGCAGTAGCTTGACGAATTGGACGATCGAGGTGCTTGTACGTCCGGCCCTGTATCCGGCCGACCGGGTGGCCCTTGTCTCCCGCCGGGTTGCGGCCACTGGCAAAATCAATTACGAACTGGGACTCACAGCTCAAGGGATTCCTTATGTTCGATTCGACAGCGGAGCCGGATCGATCACCCTCGACATGGTAGGGGTGGCGCAACTACCGATCTCCGAATGGTCCCATGTTGCGGCCCGCTATGATGCCGGAACGGTGACATTGTTTGTGAATGGCGTACCGAATGCCTCCAAGCCGGTCACGTTGGTTCCCGCTCAGGGAGTCGGCGACCTGATCTTTGGCGGCAACGGCTACGTGGGCGACCTCAAGGAAATCCGCATCTGGGCTATTCCCCGGACGGATGCCCAGATTGCCGCTTTCAAGAGCCGAAACTTGTTCCTCGGCTTCGGTGCCTCCGATCCCGGTCTTTTGCAGGTTTCCGGCGATACAGGCCATCTGCGGCAGAATTGCGTGACGGCCGATCCCGTCACGGGCGAAACCCTCGATTCACTAACAGAGGATTGGACCTTGGAAGCCTGGGTCAAGACGGCCGATTCCAATGGTGGCGTGATCGTCGCCCGCTGGAATACCAGCACTGGTGTGGGTGGAGAAGACTTTAATTACTACCTCGGCATGCGGTCCGACGGCACTCTGATCGGTCGCTGGGTCCTTGCCTACACCAAGGAGGATGAAAAGGAAGACGGCACGATAGATGAGTCCGAAGTGATTCTGAATCCCACCGTGAACAACATCGTGGGTGCCATTCCGGTTAACGATGGGCAGTGGCATCATGTGGCCTATGTTCGCGATGCCTCCAAGACCGCTTTGTATGTGGACGGCGTTCTTGATGCCACGCAAGCCCGCACGTTGGTGCCTTTGGGTGAAAAAATCGTCAACTGGGGTGTTCGCAGTCTGGCCGGACCCTTGACCGTCGGCTATCAACTGGCCGCCGACATGGATGAAGTTCGGATTTGGAATCGTGGTCTGACCCGCATCGACCTGAACCGCTACAACAAGCGTAGCCTGTATGGCAACGAAGACGGATTGATCACCTACTTCAACTTCGATTTCCAGCAAGGAACTCTCGCGGAAGAACGCGCAGATGTGAAGGATGCGGCGGAAGAACCCGGCATCTACATCTCTCCGGCCCGGCATGTGCGCACCGGCGATACCCCGCCCATCCTCACGGATCCCATTCAGACCTATCGCTTGGCTTTGGCAGGCTATTATCCTGCGGATGACGGTGGGTTCACGTTGGAAGACTTCCAACAGCCCCTCGATTGGGATTATGCCGGCGAACTCATTAGCGACGTGCGGTTCGTGACCTACATGGATCCCGCCGAATATCCTTATCAGGATGACAGCAACCACGACGGCATTCCCAATTGGTGGGACATCCTTCATGGCATGGACCCGGATGGGAACAGTGCCCCGGGCGATGGTCAAATTAACTATTCCTACAATCCGGCAGACTTCACCTACGGTGCCTGGGGCGATCCAGACCAGGATGGGTTGAACAATTGGGCTGAACAGCGAGCCGGAACCGACCCCCACGACTATGACAGCGCCGTCGCCGGACGGAGCGATTATCATAGCCCGACCAGCGGGGCCTCCTATGGTTCGCTGTACATGGATGGAGATGATATGCCCGACGCCTGGGAGTCGCTCTTCCCCTTGGCTTGCAGTCCAAAACTCTTCGACCCCAAACGAGATGCCGATCAAGATGGGTGGGATAACCTGTCTGAATATCTGGGCACGGGGCTTGATTACATCTATTCAACAAACAGAGTGGAAATCACGAATGAAAATGGCGGTGTTGAGGTGGATATCCAATACAAGGTGGTTGGAGCCAATATCGTTTCGCCGACCCGGCCATACGATGGCAATTCTTTCCCGTTGCCAAACATTCGGTTCAGTTTCTTCGGACAAGCCCTGAATTATGTAAATGCTGCCGATTACGACATAACCGAGGATGGGTATATCGAGCCGGACGATGTAGCCTTGATTGTTTGGGCCTTTTCGGATCCCCAAATGCGAGAACCGGATGCCCAAGTGATGATTCCTATCCAAAATGTGTTTGACAACGGAGCAACGGCAAACATCGAGGGATGGTCGATTGGTCATCTGCACAAAGGCCCCAACATTTTCATGGCCTTCATTGATATGAACACGGATGGAAAATGGAATCCGGGCGAATGGCTAGGGTTCAGCGAAAACGGTACCGAAGACATTCAGATTGGTTCGGCGGACATCAAGATTCCTCTGACCGACAAGCCGGCCGGGTATATCCGGTTCTCGTGGGAACAGCAGATGGAAGCAATCGAAACGGCCTTGGCTCAAGTTCATGGAACAACCTACCTGGTCGAAATCATATCGCTGACAGAAGCCCGAAGCGTGTTCATGAAGACCAATCGTCTGGAGACCATGCACCGTCCCTTCATTACAGAAATGGACCTCATGCAGGCTGGCCTGCCCCCGATGTACCGTAGCTACAAATGGCTGGTCGGGACGGAAAACGGCACGGTTTACGCCTCCGGAACCAATTATATCGACTATCCTGCGACGTTGACCACGCCGGTGGTTCAGTCTCCGGCCGGTAGCATGATTTTCGCGCAGGAGAGAATTCGAATGCAGTTGGATCCTCGGGCCACTCAAGTGCAGATTCAGATACAGAACGTTTCCAGTGGTCAGACGGTGTTGAACGTCACGAAGACCGCGCCCTATGTCGATATTCGAGGCATGGCGGAAATGGATTTGCCGATGCTGGCCGGATTCGGAACCTTGACCAACGGGCAGTATCGCATTCTGGTCCGGTCCTTCAATCCCCGCACATCCGCCACGAGTGCGTGGGTCAACTTCTCCGTCGACTTGAAGTCGCCCCAACAGGGCGGGGCCGCCATGATTCAAGGTCACGTCACCTTCTATGGCTGGCATGCGCAGCCCCGGATCGTTGTCGAGGCCTATACGGGCCGGGGAACCTTGGCCAAGACTTTGGCCGACACCAACCTGAACTATACCCTCATGGGATTGCCCAATGGCGACTACAATGTCCGCGCTTTCCACGACTTCAACAACAATGGAGTTCTGGATAACGGCGAAAGCTGGGGACTCGTCAAGGGCAGCCGGGACGACAGCAGTGTGTCCGCATCAACCATCTACGCCGTTGATTATCTGGAAAGGGTGATCAAAGTCCGGAACGCCGCCGCCTATGGTGGAAATGATCTGGCCATTTACCACGCCGATATGGATAACGACACGCTGCCCGACATGTGGGAATACTTCTATGCAGGCAATTTGAGCCAGATGAACGGCACGTCCAACTGGAACAACGATGGCTGGTCGGACTACGAGAACTTCCGGCTGGGGAGAGATCCCCGCCAAACCTATCCGGCTCCTCTGGCGCTACCGATCCTTTCGGTCGGCCCGTTGGTTAGTAGCGGTCGATCTATTTCCATGTCCTATGTTGTGCAGGGGGCCATGCCCAAAGTGGTGGTTGTGCAGTCGGCCACAAACATGGTCGCCCCGTCTTGGCGGGAGGAGTTCCGATCCACGGTCAACCGGTCGGGAGTGTATACCAACACGGTTCCTTCGGCATCCGGTTCCGGGAACAAGTTCTTCCGCATCCGGTTTCTGGAGTAGCGCTGGAGGGAGCGGCCCGTCCGGTCGCTCCCAAATGGCGTTGACGCCCTTGGGATAATCAGTTTAGATTACGAATCGTTGTAGCATTTAGTAAGGAGACGGGACAGGATGAAACGAATTGCATTACTTGGCGTTTGTGTTGCAGTAGCGATGATGGGGCTTGCGGGTTGCGACTGGGATACAGGCAGCGATGCCACCAGTTGGAGCTCTTCCTACAACTGGGTCAATTTCAGCGGTGTCTATCGCAGTGCGGCCGGCGGTTTGCTGGTCACCGATTACACCACAACGCCGAGTACGCCGGGTTCCACGAATGAACTATCCGGGAAAGCGAGCGGGACTGGAATCAGCCGTGTTTCCGCAAGCGGTACTCTGGCGCCGGGCAATATCGTTCCAGGTAGCGTTGGAATTAACCTGTATGCCGCGAATGGAAACCTGCACAGCAGCTATCAGGATGATGGAAATGGCGTGTTGCTAGGTGGTTTGGCACCGGGCAACATATCGTATAATGTTGGCAGTTGGAGAGTTGACTTCTCGAGCAGCATGGGGGCGCCCGAAGGAGGACGCTGGGAGGCAACCTACCGCTATTATGTATCCAACTCCGGTTCCTCCGGGAGTGGTGCACGTCCGGGTTCCACGGGGAGCATTTATTCCTTTACGGTTCTTCAGCAAGGGCAGCATTTGACCTTCACGGATAACAATGGCGCCACCTATTCCGGATATATTGGCGAAATGCGCACGGCATCCGGAACAGAGCGTACCGATGAAGAAGGTAAGTTCATGCCGACCGATGGCGATACGATGATTGCCACATTTGAATGTGCAGGTGTCAGCGCGGCCATGATGCAGATCAAGATTGTGGGTACTTTGCAAGGCACGGTGGCCTCGGGCGTCTTTACAGGCCGCACACTCAATGGCACGTGGATTGAGCAGGGCGGAAAGACGGGCGACATCAATGGTCAGACGACATCGGTGGCTATTGCGCCTGCGGCAACAACGACAACGGCGGCGGAAGAGACGGCCGCTGAATAAGTTGGACTAAAGCCAATCCGATACGCGCCGCAGAGAAATCTGCGGCGCTTTTGTTTTTGGAGTGCGTGGGCTGTCGTACGCAGAACGAAAGGTAGGGACGGTTCTACGAACCGTCCGGGCTGTTGGCCTTGAAAGAGCGGACGTCTCGTAGAGACGTCCCTACCCGAAATCCGTCCAATCAGTTGGATCGAGCGGACATCGTTTTCGCGCTATTCGCGTATTTCGTAGTTTCGGTCTTTGTCTCTACAGTTCCACGAACGTAATGCCGGGATTGTTGCGGTCGCTGTTTTCGGTGGGGCGCAGGGCGGGGTTGCGGCGAAGGAAGTCGCGTCCTTCGGGGCTGGTGTGGGTATAGTGGTCGCCCAGATAGAGGGATCGGATTCGTCGTGCGTCGAGTTGCACGCGTAGCCAATTCCGGGCGGCGATGCGGATTTTGCCGCCTCCACCATTGGAAGATCCCCAGCCATGGATGATGCGGACGACACGGACGCCATCGCTTTGTGCTCGCGCCAGTTGGGTTTGGAGTCGGCGAAGGGCTTCCTCGACGGTGGGCAGACCAGATTCAATATCCACATTGCGCACGGGGGGGCCACTGCCGCCGCTGCCTGCGGAGGGGGCAGGCTGTGGAGTCTCGCAGTAGGGGCAGACGGAGGACGTTGGGGCAATGGGTTCGCCGCAGGTGGCGCAGGTGTTCACGGCAGGAGGGTCTCCTGTTCTAATTTCTTGAGCTCGCGAATTTCGCGGAAAATCAATCCCGCTGCCAGAAGAAAGGCGAGCACATCGGAGACGGGGGCGGAGGCAAAGATGCCGTCGAGTCCGAAGTATTTGGGGAAAATGATCAGGAAGGGGACAAACAAGAAGATTTGGCGGGCCAGAGCGAGGAAGCCGGAATGGATGGGCTTGCCGATGGCTTGAAAGAGATTGCCGCTCATAATTTGAAAGCCGATGAGGGGGAAGGCGAGGGTAAAGATTTTGAGAGCGCGGACGCCCAGCGGGATCAGTTCAGAATCGGCCGGAACAAACAGACGCATGATTTGCGCAGGGAAAAGCTGGCTGGCGCCCCATCCCAGCACCATGAGGGCGGTGGCGGCCATGACGGAGGCCCAAAAGAACAGGCGAACGCGTCTATATTTGCGCGCGCCGTAGTTGTAACCCATGAGGGGTTGGACGCCTTGGGTGATGCCGAAGGTGGGCATAAAGATGATGCTCATGTAGGCGCTGAGAATGCCCATGGCGGCCACGGCGGCCTCGCCGCCATATTCGTGGAGCCCGCGATTCAGGATCACGTTGAGGAGGCTGTTGGCCATATTCATCGCGAAGGGGGAGAACCCGATTCCCAGCAAGGGCCAAACGATGCGGCGGAAGTCGAGATTGAGATGGCAGCGGCGGAGGCGACTGTTGGCTTTTGGCGAGAGGAAATACGCGAGGCACCAGACGAAGGAAAGGCCTTGGGAGATCACGGTGGCCCATGCGGCGCCTTCCATGCCCCAGTGGAATACAAAGATGAACAGCGGATCGAGGAGCGTGTTGGCGATGCCGCCGATGATCATGGCGACCATCGAGATCCCGGGGCGGCCATCGGAGCGGATGAAGTGGGAGAGGCCGTGTCCGGTGGTGGCCATGGCCGAGCCAAAGAGAATGATGCGCGTGTAGCCGCTGGCATAGGGAAGAAGCTCTTCGCTGGTGCCAATGAGGGTAAGCAGTGGCTCCAGCCAATAGAGAGCGGCGAGAGAGGCCAGCAGGGGCACTAAAAAGAGAAGAATGAAGGCGTTGCCGAGGATTTTTTCGGCCTCATCGCGGCGGCCTTCGCCCATTCGGATTGAAAAAAGCGTGTTGGCGCCGACGCCGACGAGGATGGAAAAGGAAATCATCACGAGCATGAGCGGGAAGCTGATAGTGACGCCGGCAATGCCCATTTCTCCGATGCCGTAGCCGATGAACATGCGGTCCACGATGTTGTAGAGCGCATGCACAAGCATGCCGACAATGGAAGGAATGGAAAAGCGAAGCATCAGCCGCCCGATGGAGTCGGTGCCAATTTGGGCGGTAGAATCCTCCCGAGGCGGTATAGGTTGAGGCATGCGATCCATGGTGGTTTCTTGAGTGTGCCGATTCTATCCCTGACGATTCTTTTGGGCGAGCGTTGATTTATGGAGCGGAAAACTTGTAGATCGAAAGGTAGGGCGGGGCCGGTGGACTCGCCGGGAATGTCAGAGATAGAGAGGATGGGAACAGAACGGGAGGAGGAGGCGCGCCCAGCGGTCGCGCCCTACCTTGAAACAGGTATCCAAGTGGGACAGAACGGGAAGATAGGATGCGACTAGGGGGCGCCCCTCGCCCCAGTAGTTCTGCTGCCCCCCGCGGGAGCTTAAAACCATGAGTCAAACAACAAGGAAAAGTGACAACCCGAAATCAGGACTCGACAGGAGTGAATAGTATTCGGGGTTGGCAAGTTGGGCGAGGGCATCGGGCCTTTCAGCAGCGACTTGCAAGTGTTGGGGGGAGTGTGAGAAGGTGGAGACATCATAGGAGATGAGCATGCGACGAATGGCAGTTGGTTTTGTGGCGTTGGTGTTGATGGCAGGTATTGCACGCGGGGAGACGGTGTTGCAGGGCGTGCTGAAGTCCTATGATGCCATACAGACGTTTAGCTGCGAAATCCGCCGCGACACTCCGCTTCCTGATGGCCAAACTCTTCGCATGCTCAGTCGCGTGTATTACCAACGCCCCGACCGTCTCCATGTGGAAAATTTCAGCCCCGTGAAACGTCGCATCATCTCGGATGGAACTATTTTTCGCAGTTACGCTGAGGGTGCGCCCCAAGGCTTTTCGCGCCCTGTAGCGGATTTGAATGAAGAAATGCTCCGCAATCTGCGCATGGTGCCCGGGTCGGCTGCCAATATGCTGGAAGTCCTTTCTGGTTCTACTGAAATTTCTTTGGAGCCCACTGCCGAATTTCCGGTTCGGTTGGGGGTTGACAATGGAAAGTCCTATGCCGTTTTGAGCTTGGACGACAAGGGGCGGGTGGCACGGCTTGAGATTTATAGCTCTTCCGCTATGACCGACCTGCTCAGCCGCACCGACTTTTCAGCTTTTCAGGAGGTGGTTCCCGGCGTTTGGATCTCCTGTTTGCAACAGGCGAAACTCACCCTCGAAGGTGTCGATCGAACGGAGACCACTCGCGTAGATAATGTGGTGGCGAACGGGGAGATTCCGGCCGCCCTTTTTGATGCCACACCGTTTTTCAAGGGTGTGCAGTGGGTGGATGCCTTTGAGAAAATGGGGATGTAATCAATTATCCTAGCAATATTTTCTTACGGTGCGGATTTGCGAATCCCATAGTTTTGTGCGATTCTAAAAACAGAGTCTTTTATCATTCTTAACAACTCATCCGTATCCCCTCGAAAATCTTCATTAACAGAAAACTCTGTTTTACCGGTTTCCACATCGACAATTCTCAACGATAGGCTATATGTGGTGCCAACTTTTCCAATTGATCCACCAATGACCTTTTGCACCATAAGAATCTTGCCCATCTCAACTAAACAGGATGAATCATCGCAAGAAACCGCAGATTGAAATTCCTGGATTTTGAGGATCTCTTGCATCTCAGACCTCGACAGCACACTGAAATATTCGGTCTGTACTAGGACGGAATGAAGTTTTTCGGTTAAAGTTCTAGCTTCAGTTGGAGCAAGAACTTCTGATGTTAAATCGGCTACAGCGATGGATTCCTTTTCCCAAGAAGGTGGCGACAATTGATTGTTTTCAATAGAACTAACTGAAGATTTCACCGGATAATTGTTCATTGAAGATGACATTAAAGTAGATACTTGATCCGTATTATTGATAGGGCCAATCGGCTTCAAATCAAAATCAATTACGGTGTTTCGGATGTCCCAAGCGTAACCAGTACCCATGTCAACTAAAAACAATGGAGCCGTGTATATTATTGCAATTTCCGGAATAGTCCATGGATTTAGAGTAGTTCGGATAACATATTGATCTTTTGCATACCCCTCTTTTTCAGCGATGAGGGTGTATTTTGCGGGAGAGAATGGCGCATAGCTACTATGAAGATAGAAAGTTGCAGGTGTCGTTGCATCTTTAATTTTTAATCCAGCCTTGTCCAAGACCGTGATTTTGGCTCCCGATGGGGTGCTGGTAACTGAAATTGGCGCGCGCCCCCTTAATGGAGCAACAATAGTTCCACAACCACATGATAGTAAGATGATTAAAAAAGATAATAACACAAAAAAATACCGCATGGCGTTGATCTTTCAAAAAAATAATGGATCGTACAACTGGTCGAACATTAAACATATAGATATTGACAAGCAATGATGAAATTAGGATAGTCCTGACCGAAGAATTTGGAAATAATAAAGGAAAACAATGAAAAAAAGTATTGTGTATTTAATGCTTGTTCTTTTGACGACGTGTACCGTGGCACCTGTAGCTTCTGCTGCTACAGCTAATCGGGAATCTGGTGGTCTTTTGGGTTTAGTTGCTGGATGCTGTTTCGGAATTCGCTCTGCGGCGGCTTCCAATGATGGGAAGGATCTGCACTGGCGCGAATGGGGTATGTTGATCCCCCTTTTTGGTATTGTTGTTAATGTGTTGAATGGTCTGGACGGAATGAGTGGTATTACAACAGCTGATTTAGCTTCACAATACGGCTCAAATTACTACTAAGTAACTCTTTGGTTTGTAGAATTTAGTGATAAAGATTCCGTCTTAGGACGGAATCTTTTTTGGTTTTTACGTGTTGCAAGGGATCATTGTTGAGCAGAGTTTCAGCATTCGCGAGTAATCTACTTTGAAATAGATGCTATGAATGGAAGACGATCATGGCTACGTGTGTACGTTGGCATGGACTATAGTTATAGCGAACTTTCGAAGGTTTAAAAGATGCGTGTTCAGTTCAACCAATGAATAACTTCCCCACAAACATGAAGGCGCCATGATTGATTAAGGGGATCGATAACATCGCAGTCCTTAGCGATGGTTCAAAAAATGTACACACGCCCTTATTCGTGAAGTCGATTGGCGAAAGCTATAGCGTTTTGGCGGGATAGCTCAATAAATGTTTCCTCAAACTGTGGGTTCATTGTGTTTGGCGTGGTAAACCTAGTTTTTTCGGAATATGAGTCAGTTTTAACTCGAAATTGTTTTGTTCCATCTGGGGAGTAAATATCCCAAGTAATTCGCAAGCACATTGGTTTTGGAATGCCGTAACCTACTCCATAATTTAGGGTGATATTAATCATCGAAGATATTCCATATTTTCTTTGTAATTCCTTATAGAAACTCGGTCTATCGGTAGCTGAAAGTCCCTCTTCTGGCAGGTTGACTGATGATCTACTGGAATAACTAATTAAATTTGTGGAAATTAATATGCTTTCAATTGCGGCGATACATTTTTCGTTTAGTGATGTTACGTATGCGTCATTTTCCATCATTTCATCGTCTTTTACAACTTGGCCAACAACTGCACCGACCAAACCCATGGAACTAAATGCCAAGTCGTTCCCAAGATGTATTGAGCTATATGACACTATTGTAGTTTTGCCAGGATCTTGCATTGATTGAATGACGGACTTTTCGATTTTTGTCGAAGCGCATCCTCCACCGCCAACAATTAATAGGGAAACAACAAAAACTTTCCACAAACAGCGACTCATATTCTTCTCCTAGTTAATCTTTGCCTTTGAGATTAGCGCTCATTTTCTAGTTAAATCAATAATATAATATTACAAGGGTATCTACTCAATTCAGTTGCCATATGCATGTTGTAGGGTTAGCAAATCGGTCGATGATGTCTATTCCATATATGAAACCATCGTGAATCAGGTAGTCCTCGATAACAGTTATAAATATCTTGAAAGAGGGACGCGGAAGGTTAAGATTAGCGCTGGGTTGAGTTGGCTATTTGCGTTTTATGAACCGCATATGCGGAGAAAAGATGGGCGTATGAAGATGGGTGTAGCGGTTGCCGTCTTACTGGCGGTTGTGATGTCCGTGAAGGCTCAGGAGTACGGGCGTGGAACTTTAAGTGGGGAGGGGGCGGCATCTGGTTTGGGGAGGGCACCTTTGCCCAAAGCGCAATATGACGGTTGGTGGGGGGGAGGAGTTTGGGGGGTGAAAGGCGGACTCGGTTGGGCCTTTGTTGATTGGGACATTGGGGACGGTAGTGGTTCAGATAGTCTTTTTGCTCCGCAGATATCCTTGTTTTATAAAGCAACCGACTATCTGGACGTGAATTTTTCTACGATGTATCTTTCCGCAAAAGATACGGGCTACCCCGAGGGGGATACAACGGCCGACATGACGCGTCTTGCGTTAGGAGTGCGCTATTGGATCAACACTCATATTCGGCTGACGCCGTATTTGGGCGGTGGCTTGGGCTATTACATATTGGACGGCACGACGGGTGCGGATGTTGACGCATCTGTCGATCCTGCTCCCGGTGCATTTCTGGAGGGAGGCGTTGCCTTTCGGGTTGCCGATGGGTTCTTTGTGAACACGGATTTGACCTATGATTTTCTGCTGGGGTCCGCTGACGCGACGATCAATGGACAAGGAGAAGACTTCAACGTGAAGTCATTTGCAATTAATGTGGGTGTTACTTGGCTGTTCTAAGATGAGGAGGTATTGGATGAAAAACCGGATAACAGTATTTGTGGCTATGACCATCTTGGCTCTTTGCGGGTATACCGCAGTTCATGCGGAAGATGAAGAGATGGCTCGCGACCACATCAAAATCGAAAAGGAAACGCTGGGCGGGGCTTCAATTACAATTGTGGAAGGCTTGGATGCCACGGCGGAGGATAAAAAAGATGTGGTTGCTGCCGATGAAGCCGTGCCGAGGAAGGCTAAGGAACACGCTGAGATGCCGTCGGGGCTTGTTATCCCGCACAAGGCAAGACTGGCCGTTCTTCCCGCTGTGTTTTCTAAACACTTTCAGCCGGTAATTAAAATGAGCGAGACAGTCGAGACCTCCGGGCAAGTCAATCTCAAAATGGTTTTCACCAGTGAGCATGAGTCGCGAATGGAAGCCCCGAGTTTTACGCTTTCTCTGGCCGAAACATTTGTGGGTTCCCGCAAGTTCGATGTTTTGGAGAGGGCCAGGCTGAATGAAACGCTCAAAGAAATCGACTTTGGAGAGAGCGACTATGCGGACGCGAAAAAAGTGGTGCCGATGGGTTTGGCGCTGAATGCGGAATATGTTGTGTTGACGGAGATCGAGGTGATTCATCTGGTGGTGGAGGCCAAGGATGTGCCGTATGTAGATACGTTCCAACCGAAGCTAAAGGGCAAAATGATTGTGCGTACCCGGGTGGTCGATACGGCTAGCACAAAAATGGTTGCGTCCTGTACGGAGGAAGTTCAGGTTGAGAGGAAGCTGAAGGCAAACAACCCTTTCATTGAGAGCGAGATCAACAATCTTGTTGTTGATTTGTACGAGGCTGCCAGCCTTAGATCTGTGCAACGCACACTGGAAGCGATATATCCCGTACGATTGCTTGAGGTGGTGGGCGACAAGGCGGTTCTGAATCGTGGAGAGGGTGCCATCCGCATAGGGGATGAATTTGATGTGTACACCTTGGGAAAATCTTATGTGGATCCCGACACGAAAGAACTTTTGGGGCAGAGCGAAAATCGAGTTGCCTTGATCAAGGTGAATCGGATTTCGCCGAAGTTTTCGGACGCACAGATCGTGGAGGGGGAGGATCAGCTTTCCGGTGATCTCGGGAGCTATCTTTGCCGCGAAACGACAAACTCGATTGCCACAAAGACGCAAATTGAACAGACACCCATCGCTTGGTAAGGAGGATACTCGTGAAAATAGTTGGAATTCTATGTTGTGTATTTTCGATTGCCCTGTTGGGCGTGGGTTGCGTTTCAACTGGGGGTTCCACCACGATTGAAAAACAAGGTGAAGAATACATCGTCACGGCGAATTCGCTATTGCTTAACAACCACATTCGGGTTGTTGAGCGTAGTACGCGTGTGAACAATGGATTGCTGGAAGCACAGGTGCGCGGTCAAAATCTAAAAGACAAAGATGTTCAATTTGAATATCGATTCATTTGGCTGGATGCAGATGGTGTTCGACTAGACACAGAAATGTCAACATGGAAGCCGTTGTCTTTGCGTGCAAAAGATGTGGCACTGATGACAGGCCTTGCGCCCATGCGCGAGGCAACAGATTTTCTGATGGCGGTTCGTTTCGCGCAGCAATCGAGTCGATGGTAAGGAGTGCATGAAAATGAATATGAAAATTGTTGGTTTGATCTGGTTCGTATTGGCGGTAACATTTTTTGCAGGCTGTTCAACGCCTCCCAATCGAAGTGTATATCGCCCATCTGACGAAGAGGGCATTGCCAGCAAGGGGGTGGATCTTCATGACTATCAATTGGTTGTAGAGAAGATGGTCACGTCCATGCTGAAGAATGGGCTGGAAACGGAAAGCGGCAAGAAACCGGTCATTTCTCTGGGTCCGATATATAATCGAACGCCATACCATATTGAAGTGCGAATGATTGGCGAAGACATTCGAACAGAGGTGCTAAAGTCTGGCTTAGCGAAGTTCTCAACGGCCACCGACTTTGCCCAAAAGGGCGGGGAGTCCGGCGACCTGTATACACAATTAGAATTTCAAAATGAATCAGGTCATGTAACTGAGGCAACGGCAAAGAAATACGGACAGATCGTTGGTGCCGATTATGTTCTATTTGGCAATATTTACAGCCTTGAACGACAAGCGGGAGGCTCAACGGAAGCCAACTTCAAGTTCAATTTGACGCTGACTGAGGTTGCAACGGGTCTTGCTGTTTGGTCGGATACGAAACCCGTAAGAAAGATGCTTCGGTAGGCAACGGCTGTATTCTATGTATGGCTTTCCAAGTGAACAAATGGAATAACTGCACAAGGATCTGGATTCAGCCTGATTAGGTCCACCTGTAAGTCTGGACTTTGCCGAATTTGATAGCCTGTGGCAATTGTGAATGAAGATGTTATTAACAATTCGGCTATTCTTTGCTTTGTTTGTAGTCTGTGGTGGCAGGTTTGCTTTTGGGCAAACCAATCTGGTTGGAACCATCGCACCAGCTCGGATTCTGGTGACGATGGCTGGGCAATATCAACATCTATCCAAATTGTATTATTCAGGGGAAGATCGCCCGCGAGAACCACGTGAAGTGGTTGTCTTAAACTTCATGAGTCTCGGATGCGCTCCATGCCGCAAAGAACTTCCTTTATTTTTGGAAGTGTTGCGGACTCTTGATAACCAACCGATAATTCAAGAATCGGGGCGGAAAGTTCGGTTTTATCTGATCAGTACAGACCCCTTAAGTGCCAAGGAGGAACTAAGGAAGTTTCTTGTGGAGCAGAAGATTGATCCAGACAGGGAAGTATTATTGGATCCATATAAAAGGGCTTCATCTGAATTTGGAGTCCTGAGTATACCAAGGACTTTTGTGATTTCACCTCAGGGGCGAATCACGGCGGACATAGCGGGACTGGTTGATGACTATAAGAATATTCTTCTCACAGGGATTTTGACGGCACTGAAAGAATGAACAAATGAAATGTGAAGAAGTATATGGGCAATGGAATTCTATGAAATGGGTTCTAGTCAATGTTTGCTGTGTAATGTGGATTTTTACCCTAAGTGTTGGAATCATTATGGGCTTGTCGGGTTGCAACTCTGCCCGTAGCTCCCAAATACCCAGTTGGTGGAATAATCCACATCAGCATGACGAGATGTATCTCTATTTCACCGCAGAAGGAACCAGTGCCAAGTCGTATGAAGATGCCAGAAAGATGGCCCAAGAGTCTGTGAAGTCGAAACTCGTGGAATATATTTTATCGGATATAGTTTCATCCGAATCACACCACCTGCTTTCGGCGGAGTTAACTCTTCATGGGCTTGACACTTCCTATGGTGATGACGAGGGGCGGGTAGGAGGGATTTTCCATGTTTGGCTGATGGGACGCTATCCGATAGCCGAATACAAAATGGTTCGGATGCGGTTAGAGAAAGGGCAAAAACTATTAGAAGTCTGGGGGAAAGCTCAGTCTGCTGTAAATAGGCAACAATACAAAGAAGCGGAAATTCTCTTGCTTTCTGTTATTAAACACTACGACAGCGCATTGCGAGTCTCTTTTGACTTGGAAGAGGTCAAGCTCGCACTTGCCGGTACCTATCTAAAACAGGACAAGGGACTAAAAGCTCGACATTGGATTGTGGATGTTCAGAACAGCACTCAAATGTCGATTTGGCGCAATCGAGCTAATGAATTGTTTTCTCAATTGCCTGCCATTTCTTTGAAAGATGCTTTTGATGGGCAGGGTGTTGGAATCTATGCCTGCATCCGTTCTAATGGGGAAATTGCCATTGATGCAGACTTGATGCGCGAGTTGGAGGTCCGACTAGCAAAAGATGGCATGCAAACCAGTAATTGTTTAAAGATAGTTCCAACGTCTGGGTTTGACCATGCCGCATTTGCGAGTATTGCAGAATCTCTTGCCACTCAAAATGCAACTGTTGCTTTTGTTCTCTTGCTCGACATTGATCCATCCAAAACAGGCGCTAAGGTGCCAATACCCGGAACAGATGCTACAACCGATGCATTGGATGCGAAACTTACATACTTTATTGTCCGAACAGTTGACGGACATGTTTTGGCGTCTGACAGCACATTGGGGTTATCAAGCGCAAAGGCGGGGATGGTAAACACTATTTTAACTCATCGCCGTCATCTGCCCAATTATGCCCCTGTGATTGCGGATGGTCTGGTTGCGCCGTAGCGCAATTATTAAGCCTATATACGTCGTGTTATGGCTAATCCATCAAAAACCGTGAAGGTGATGCATACTTCATTTGTTAAGCGGACAGTTCTGCAACAGATTCCGGGCCTTGTGCCCGGAATCTTTTTTTTCATCTTTGCCGTCGGTGCGGGGGCGGGTTCGCCTCTGGACTTGGCCACCGACTTGTTCAGCGAGGGCCAATGGGCGAGCGTCCGCATCGAATCTCGGCGCGTGCAAGCCGAATTGTCCGGCCCATCCGCCGACCGCGCCCGCCTTCTCTCCGCCGTGTCCGTCTTGCGGATAGGGAAGGCTCGCGATGCGGCTAAGGCTGATCTTTCCTTGTTGTGGCAAGATGCCGCTGCCGATCTCGAAACCCGTTGCATGGCGGCCTATGAACTGGCCCTTGCCGACTGGGCTGATGGCGGCAAAACCAACGTGTTGGCCCCGCTCAAGTTTGCCTATCTGAAGGCGCGGGAGGCCCCGCTGTTTTGGCGCGCGGGTTGTTCCCTCTACTTTTTCCTCAAAGCCAACAAACCCATTCGCCGCCAGGAAGCCGCCACCTGGCAATCGCTACAGAGTTGCCGCGATGCGTGGCCGCTGGAGGTGTGGCGCGAGTGCCGTCCGCGCAAGAAGAAGGGAGACTCTCTCGCGGCGCTTCCCAGTAAATGGATCGTGAAATTTTATCGCGCGCAAATTGGCCCCGCCATTGGCTCGCGTTGCGATTTGCTTCCCAGTTGTTCCGAATATTTCAGCCAAGCCAGCCGCGCCCACGGACTGCTTGGCATTCCCATCATGGCCGATCGATTTATCCGCGAGCCCTCCGTGGTGTCCGCCGCCGAAAATCCGGTCACGATGCCCGACGGTCACATCCGCTATCCCGACCCCGTTTCCGATCACGACTTTTGGATGAAGAGGAAGAAATGATGAATAGGTTCAAGAAGGGTTCAACGGTTCACGGTTCACGGTTCAGGGGTTGCCGGATGCCGATCCGTGAAAGTTTTCCTCAGTATATCTTTCAACACCTTCCCCCAAACGGTCGGGACGGAGCCCGACCCTCCATAAAATCGTTTGTTTTCTCCTCTGGAGGGACGACCTCTGTGTCGTCCTTCTTTGGTTTGAAAAAGTTTCCACAGTATGGAAAACTTTTTCCCGATTTTTCCACACAATGGAAAAAATGTTTCCACACTGTGGAAAACTTTTTACGGCGCCTCGGCCTCGGTCTGGCGCTGAGCGTGGTGTCGGTCGCTGGCGCATCGGAGCCCGCGAAGCTGGCGCTGGAATTGGATGCGGAGGGCCAACGTGAGGCGGCGGCGATTGAGTTTCGTCGCTTGGCGCTGGCGGATGAAAATGCGGAGAACGCCGGCCGCTGGTTTTGGTTGGCGGCCCATGAATATGCGGCAGGGAAAAAGGCGGATGCGTCCAACCGGATGCTCGACCGCGCGGAAGATGTGGCGCCTTTTGTCTTGGCGATTCCCGTGGCTTGGTTGCGGGCGGAAAACGCGATGCAACAGAAGGATTGGGCTTCGGCGGCCTTTCACTTCGATAGCCTCCGGCTCAAGGCCACGGATGACGAGTGGCGGGAATTTGCGGCTCGGGGTTCGGCGGAGGCACGCTTGCGCGAAAAGGATGTGGAGGGGGCGAGTCAGACGTTGGCGGTGGCACCGGGCGACCTCGCCAAGGCCCGCGAGGCTGTCGATCGCTATGCGGCAGGCCGTGACAAAAAGCCGTGGTTGGGGGGCGTGCTGGGGATGGTGCCGGGGCTGGGCTATATCTATTCCGGGGAATATGCCAATGCGGCGCGATCCATCATCCTCAATGGATTGTTCATTTGGGGTATGGTGGAAACGGCGGACGATGATGAATGGGGTTTGTTTGCCGTGCTCACGTTCGCCGAGGCGACGTGGTATTCGGGAAGTATTTATGGCGGCATTGATTCCGCGCACCGGCGCAATGCAAGGCGTTTGGAAGCGGCCACGTCCGACATCCGCGGCGACAAACGGCTGGCCCCCGATTTTTCGCAAGTTCCGATCTTCACTCTCCACTTCCACTTCTGATCTTGGCGGGGCGAAGGTATTTTTCGACAGATGAGCCCATTGTGCTATAGTTCGGGCCGTTTGGGACGGAGGCGGGAATATGCTTTCCGTAACGGTTCCTGTTTTTGAGGAGAGTTTTGTTACATGCCGACCTATGAATATTTGTGCCGCAAATGCGGCGACCAGTTTGAGGCGTTTCAATCCATTTCGGCCCCGCCGTTGAAGCGCTGCCCCAAGTGCAAGGGCGCGGTGGCGCGTGTGTTGACCACGGGGTCGGGCATTATCTTCAAGGGGAGCGGGTTTTATCAAACGGATTATAAAAAATCTTCTCATGCGTCGACGGCAACCGATTCCGGGGACTCCAAAAAATCGGAGGTGGCCAAGCCCGATTCTGGAAAGCCGGACAGCGTGAAGAAGGACAGCGGCAAATCTGAAAAGACGGCGAAATAAGGAGGCTGTGACCATGGATGACCAAGCCTTAATGATGCGGTGTACAGCGTGCGGCGAGATGAATCAGCTTCCGGTGGTGCACTGCAAGCGATGTGGCGCACGGTTGGATTTTGAAACGGCTGAGAAGCACATGCTGGATTCTGGGAAGCCTTCGGCACGCGAACGGTTCCAACTGGTGGGCAAACTGGTGGTGGTGGCGGCGTTGGCTTTGGTGGTGGGCTTGATTTTGTGGCCGGGGCAAATGACGCGCACAACGGGCGAGGCCTTAGACGCGAAGCGATATCGGATGAAGGGGGAGATTTTGATTGATGCGGTGAATCGTGGCATGCCCGCTTCGCAAGTGATTGGGGAGGCGGAGATCAACGCGCATTTGCGCGAATTGCTCGCGGCCCAACCGAAGGCAACGGGGGGACTATCGGCCTCGTTGAAGGATATTGGCGCACGCTTTTTTACGGGCCGTGCCGAGGTGTTTGTGGCGATCCGGCGAGGGCCCTTGACATTGACGACTCATTTTTATGCCAAGCCGCAGGGTTCTGGCATGGTGGTGACGGGCGCGAAAATGGGGCATTTGCCGTTGCCGGGCATGGTGGGGCAGCTTTTTGCCAGTACGCAGCTCGGGCTGTTTCGGCAGATGAAAAACGAGTCGCGAATTTTGCGCAATCTGGAGGGGGCGGTTGTGAGCAATGAGTCGATCGAGTTGTTGATCAAACCCCGGAATTAGTTTGTGAGGGCGGTGTTTCAGCGGGTCTCTCGCGCAGAGGTGCGTAGCGAGGGATGCGTGGTTGGGCGTATCGGTTCGGGGGCTGTTGTTTTGTTGGGAGTTGCCAAAAGCGATACCGAGGCGGATGCCGTGAAATTGGCCGACAAAGTGGCCAAGTTGCGAGTGTTCGACGATGCGGATGGAAAAATGAATTTGCCCATTTCTTCGGTGGTGGATGGAAAATTCATCGTCGTGAGCCAATTCACGTTGTTGGGGGAAACGGCGAAGGGAAATCGGCCGAGCTATATCGAGGCGGCGCCACCGGAACAAGCCGAGCCGCTGTATGAGAAGTTTGTGGGCTGCCTGCGGGGGATGGGGTTCGTCGTGGAAACGGGTGTTTTTCGCACGATGATGCAGGTGGAGTTGGTCAATGATGGGCCTGTGACGTTGTGGCTGGACACGGGAACCAACGAACGGAATTCAGGATTCTGACGGGATCCCAATCTGGCGCAGGGCTTCATAGACCACAATGGCGACGGCACTGGAGAGATTGAGAGAGCGGACATGGTCGGTGAGGATGGGGATACCCAAGACGGAGTCGGCGTGGGCGGTCAGTAGATCGTTCGAGAGGCCCTTGGTTTCGCAGCCAAAGACAAGGGTGTCGCCGGGACGGTATTCGGTTTGGGTATAGAGGCGAGAGCTACCCGTGCTGAAAAGAAAAAGGCGGGAGGGCTGAATGGCGGCCATGCCGGCCTGCCAAGACGGATGAACCTTCACCTGGACGGCATCCCAATAGTCCAGACCCGCGCGGCGGAGTTGGGCATCCGTGATGGTGAACCCCAACGGTTCGATGAGGTGCAGGCGAGTGCCGGTGGCCGCGCAAAGCCGTGCAATATTGCCTGTGTTGGGGGGAATTTCAGGACTGACCAAAACCACGTTGAGGGGAATGGGCGGCCAGTGGAAGGAGAAGTCAGCCTTGCGGGAGTGGGAATGTTTCATAGGGGGCTGGAGAAGGGTTCTGCTTTCAATTCGATGTGGATGAGGACGTCAACCGTGTCGCCTACTTTGATGAATCCGAGGATGACGGGGGGAGACAGTCCGCTTTTCTGGAGCGATATGGTCATGGCTAGATCAACGTGGAGGAGTCCGTTTTCAAGCCGCCAGTTGCGGAGCGTGGCGGGGATTACCTGCGTGCGATTGAGCATGGTGAGGCGGAGAGGAATCTCGGGCTGGAGGGTTGGATTGACGCGGATGGAATCGATCTCGCCACGGATGGAAGGAAAACGCGCGGCATCGAACATCTTCCGCATGTTTTCATCGCGCTTGGCATGCTGGGTGTTCATGTGGGCAACTGCGACTGATGCCGTTGCGGCCAACGTGACCCACGTGCCATCTGGGTCCACGATGAATTGAAACGGCTCTGTCTGCACGGTTCCCGAGAAGTCATGAAGCGTGGAGGTGGCTTGAAATTCAATATGGGCCTTGCCGCTCCAGACCTCTGCTCTGGCTGTGGCGATCCATCCCGCCAAGAGAAGCGCAACTCCCAAGACTATCTTGATCTTTTTCATCGGCGAGGAGTTTGGCAAGAGGCGGACCAATTGGCTAGTTCCATTCGCGAAGGCGCTGGAGGACTTCCTGGAGGGCGCCGATGTGGGGATGGCGCTGCTGGGTTTCTTGCACGAAGGCGATGGTGGCGGGGATGTACATTTGTTCGCCAAGGGAAATGCGCTGGAGGAGGGCTTGATAGATCATGCGGCGGAGGGCGAGATCTTCGAAGTTGGTGTGGTCGAAGGAGAGGCCTTCGGAGGCCCAATAGATGGCGTGGGCTTGGGGGGTGCGCCAGTCGAGGGGGCCAAATTGATTTTCGATCTGGCGGACGCGTTCGGGGTGGAGGGGGGCGGCGCCGGATTCGACTTCGGCGGCCCATTGCTGGCGATAGGTGGCGGCGAAGGAGTCGGAATCGGTGCCGAGCTTGTGGAGAAAGAGCCAGGCGAGTTCTTGATGAAGTCGGGGGGAGCCGGGATTGGCGCGCATGCCGTCGTCGCGAAGGAGGCGAATGCCGTTATGGACCCAGCGCCATTTTTCGGCGGGCGTGGCCATGAGGGCGGAGAGGTTGTAGGCCATGTTCCAGGCGTGATAGGCCCAGATGGCGGGGCTACGGGGTTGGAGCTGGACAATCCAGTCGGAGAGTTGAACGAGTTCGAAGTAGCGTCCTTCGTCTTGGAGGGTTCCGGCGCGCATCCAGAGGACATCGGCCAAAATGCTGCGGAATCCGCCGAGGGCGACGGTGGTGAAGGCGACGGCGGGGGGCATGTTTTGGGTGGGCGGGGCTTGGGTGAGATGGAGGTCGCCGCGCAGGTGCAGGAGGTGGAGGTTGAGGAGGGAGGAGGAGGAGAGGAGGAGGAGAAATAAGAGAATTAAGAATGAAGAATTAAGAATTAAGAATTTATGGGGGCGGGAGATCATGTGAATGAAGAATGAAAAATTAAGAATTAAGAATTAATTTGAGATCATGGGAATAAAGAATTTGAGGTGGGGCGTCTGAAATTAGGTGTTCTTTTTGGTGGTGGTGAGGATGGAGGATAAGATGCGGCAGAGTTCGTCGGCATCGGTGAATAGGCTTTCGAATTCTGGTTGGGAGAGATAGTGGGTGTCGTGGAGAAGCCGGAGCCAGTATAGGGTTTCACGGGCTTCTTTGTAGGCGATGGACATTTTAGCGATGAAGTCGGCGCGAGATTGTCCGCCTATCGATTCTTCCACATTGGCTCCAATGGCGGTCCCGCACCGGAGCAGTTGTTTGGATAGGACAAATTCATTCTTTTTTTTGGAAAGATGTTGAAAGAGATTTACCATGCGTATGGCAAAGGCATAACTTTTGTTCTGAATGAGATTTTCGTCTTTTGCCATTCTTAATTCTTCATTCTTAATTTTTAATTGCCGCTGGGGAGGGCCCATTCGCGGTGGCGGAGGGTGGCGGTGGAGAGGAGGGCGAGGAGGAGGGGGAGGAAGAGGAATTGTTGGAGAAAGTTGCGGAGGAGGTGGCGGGGGGGGAGGCGGGTGCCGGTGGAGAGGGCGTCGAGGGTGTTGTCTTCGAGGAGGGGGCGGAGGGGGAGGTAGGTGGCGCGGTAGG
>CAZYGH010000042.1:0-38054 GCA_964647595.1 uncultured Verrucomicrobiota bacterium | reverse complement strand
AGCAGCAAACGCCGATAAAAATAGTCCAACCGTTCCATTACCCGCGCGCCAAAACCAGCCGATACATCGCCCGATAGTCCTCTGCAATAATCTTCCAATCAAACCTCTCTGCCCAGGCTCGGGTTGCGGGGCGCAATCGTTCAATCGCATCGCGGTTTTGCTCCAGCCAAAGCAGTTTTTCCACCCACTCGTCCACATTGCGATCGTTGCTCATGATAAAATTGCAATCGGGATTCACATATTCCGGAACCCCGCCCACCCGATTCACCATCACCGGCGTGCCGCATGCCATACCTTCCAAAATCACATTATTGGCCGCACTATCCAACATCGGCATCGCCACCACATCCGCCTGCTGATATTCGGCTAGCATTTCCTCATCCGTCAACTTCGGCAGCCGATTTACGCTCGAAATGCCCTGATAAAACGACTGCTCATGCGATGTGGTCCGAACGCGCCACTCAAAACGATCCGTCGGAAGTTTCGCCGCAACCTGCGCCGTAAACTCGTGATCTCGCTCCGTATTCCCCATCATGAACATCCGTAACCGCTTGCCTCTGGGTTCACGACTCGCCGTAGGCCTGAAATAGTCACTCACCACCCCATGCAAAATCGTCGAAACCCGATCTTGGGGCACATCCCGCTCCACAAAGGGCCGTTGGCTTTCCGACGTCAGCACCACCTGATCCGCATGTGCATAGCCATCCGGCCTCAACCAAACCGAATTCCACCTCCGCGCACTACAATGCACACTCACCACCACCCGCCCCCCCTTGCGATGATAAGGCCCCACCCTCTTAGGCGCCGCAAATTCGCCAAAAATGAAATGCGTTGGAAAGAGATCCCGATGGTTAGATAGCTCCCGCAATAGCCACGCTTCATCCCACAAGGGCATCATCGCGTTCCAGGTTGAACCATAATGACGAATTCCCCATCGCTTCAGTGATTGACCCGCCGTCCAACTCCATTTCATAATGTACAAATAGGTTGTCCGGCAATAGATGGGAACCATCTCCAACGTCAAAGCCAGAGGGCGGAGGCCTGAAGAGGGACATTCTAAACCATCTGGAAATATTACATAGGGAATCATGTTGTTGATGAGTATCGCGCCGAATTCCGATGGATTCAAGCGCCTGTTTTTCCCGAATGCCATCCTGCAAGGCCAACTTGTTTTCCTCTCTTCACTTTGATACTTCTCCCTCTATGAATGTACCCAAACAGGCCATGTTCAGCGATGCCACCTCGACCTCAACAACACAAGTCCCGCTGGTCAGCGTAGTCATGCCGGTTTACAATGGCGCTCAAACTCTTCGATCTGCCATCGACAGCGTTCTAGCACAAACATTAAAAGACATTGAATTCATTGTTGTGGACGATGCTTCCACCGACGATTCTCCAAACATCGTCCGATCCTATGGAAACCAAATCCGCTTCATCCAACGATCAACAAATTCGGGCATCTGCGAGGTGGCTCGTTCACAAGGACTAGAAATCGCTCAAGGGCGATATTCAGCACTGATCGACCAAGATGACCTGTGGGAGCCCAACAAACTAGAACTTCAAGTGGCCTTCATGGAAACCCACCCAGAACTGCTATTAAGCCACACCTATGCTTGGGTTATCGACGACAAAAATATCCGGAGCGAAATTCGCCATTTTGGAACAATACCTCCAACCGGCCCCTGTGCCCACGAACTGCTCCACCATTGTTTTATCACGATCAGTACCCTTATGGTCCGAGGGCGAGCCTGGTTAGAGGCTGGAAACGCCTCAACATTAAGAGCAGCAAATAGTGATTTTTTATACTTTTTCTCCCTCTTGAAAAAATCGCCAAAGGGGTTCGGATTCATTCCCGAACCATTAGGGTCCTATCGCCGAGGACCGCAAGGAATGAGTCGGGGCCGCTGGAAATGGGGCCCGGAAGATGTAATGGCTTTGCTCGCGCTGTCCCGAAGCCAACTGTGGCGAGGCCTTGTTTCCCGCAAAGATCTGCGCACCGCAATCCGGAACGCCTGCCGAACCAATACCGAACACTACTACCATCAGAATGCTCTTCGATATGCCGCCTTTTTTTCTTCGTTAGGATGGAGAAAGAATCTGTTTGATTTCAGCTTTCTCGTCTGGCTAATCAAAATACTACTGAAAAGCCTTTTAAACTTTCGGCGAATCCCAACTGTTCTATGATGCAGTTGCGAACCAAAGATTGGGATTCCGCCTTTTTCGGATATCCTGTGGCATCGCTTGAATTGCATTCTCCGGCGACGACATGGGCGGAGGTCGCTTCCTCCATCCGAGAAGCCAGTTGCCGCAACATCCGGTTACTATATTTGTTTCTTTCTCCAGTCGATGATGTGGTTCGATCAGCTCTCCAAGAGAATGTCCGGTACGTTGGACGAAAAGTGGATTACGTCAAGGACGTTCCCTCGTCCATTTCAATGGTGCCAGACCCTGAAATTGTTCCCTGCCGATCCTTCTCAGTTGCTCTGGAACGCCTCGCCCTCCAGAGCGGAGAATTCAGCCGATTTCGCCTCGACAGGGGATTTCATCAACAAGAATTCGAACGCCTCTATCATGAGTGGTTGACAAGTTCGATAGCCAACATGGACGAGAAATGCGTTTTTATCGCTGGCGATGAATCTCATCCAAAGGGAATGATCACCTTGGAACGGAGCGATATCCTCCGAATCGGATTATTCGCCGTAGATCCGATGCAACAAAGGCAAGGTATTGGTCGAAAATTGATGAAACGAGCCGAGCATTTTTGCACCCAGCATCATGTAAAAAAACTCTACGTGGCCACACAGGCCGATAATCGGAAGGCCTGCCTTTTCTACGAATCCTGGGGGTTCAAAATCAACAACGAAACAGACGTTTTCCATGTTTGGTTGCCGTCAAAACAATTTGAATAACCATAGGAAAGCCATATCCTTCCATGAACTACTCCATCCCCTTCAATCGCCCCTTCTTGACTGGCAACGAACTGAAATATATTCAACAAGCCGTAGAATCCGGGAAGATTTCCGGCAATGGTCTTTTTACTCAGAAGTGTCAGAAAATATTTTGTGAACGCTATCGATACCGCAAGACATTGCTGACCACCAGTTGCACAGATGCGTTGGAAATGGCCGCCATCCTATCGGGCATCGCCCCTGGCGACGAAGTCCTCGTTCCCTCGTTCACGTTCGTTTCGTCTGCTCTTGCCTTTGTTCGTCAAGGCGCCAAAATCATTTTTGCCGACAGCTCCCCCAACAATCCCAATCTGGACGTAACACAATTGGAGCCTTTGCTAGCCCGCCCGAGAATGAAAGCCATTGTCGTCGTGCATTATGCCGGCGTGGCTTGCGATATGGATGCCATTCTTGCCTTGGCAAACCGATACGGACTACTCGTCATCGAAGATGCGGCTCAGGCAATCGAGGCCACCTACAAAAAGCGTCCACTTGGCGGAATCGGCCACTTCGGATGCTTCTCATTCCATGAAACCAAAAATATAATCACAGGAGAAGGCGGCGCGCTCACAATCAATGATGAAAGGTTCGCTCGCCGCTCTGAGATCATATGGGAAAAGGGGACGAATCGAACGGAATTTTTCCGGGGCGAGGCTAACAAATATGGATGGGTGGATACGGGATCCTCTTTCCTTCCCTCTGAAATCATTGCGGCTTTTCTTTATGCCCAGCTCGAACACCTAGACATCATTCAGTCTCGACGCAAGCAGCTCTGGAATGCGTATGAAGAAAGGCTTACAATATTAAATCTTCAAAACCGCATCCTTCTTCCCGATATTCCGAACTACGCATCTAATAATGCCCACATGTTTTATATTGTTTGCGATTCCATGAACGAACGGACCAAACTCATTGCCCACCTCAAAGAGCACGGCATTCTCGCCGTTTTTCATTATCTTCCCCTGCATAAAAGTCCCTACTATTCCCCGCTTTACGAGGGAGAAGAATTGCCCAACGCAATCAGATTCTCGGAGTGCCTGTTGCGCCTGCCCATGTATTTCGACCTAACCCTCTCCCAAATCGACAAAATCTGTGAACAGGTTCGAAACTTCTATTACCAATGAGCGGAATGCTACCGATTCAAGATACAGAGGCGTCATATCCATTCAGAAAATGTTCCTGTTGTTTTCTTGACCGCCCCCCCCACCTCCCCGCACAATGCGCGAAACGGTTTACCCTTTGTTAGTTTAGGTGCCGCATAACCCTCAACAGGAGATTTGAACATGAGCCCCAACGGAAAACAGTCCAAAGCCAAACCCGCAGAAACCACCTGTAGCGGGAAACAGACCAACTCTGTCGAGGCCATCAAGTGTAGTTTTTTGCACCACCTCAAGTACACGCTAGCCAAGGACGAATTTTCGGCCACCAACCACGACCGCTATTATGCCCTCGCCCTTGCCATTCGCGACCACCTCGTGGATGGCTGGATCCGCACCAGCGTTGCCTATCACAAAACCGGTGCCAAGCGCGCCTATTACCTCTCCATGGAATACCTCATCGGCCGCGCCATGGGAAACAACGTCATCAATCTCCAACTCGACGAGAATGTCACGAAAGCCATGGAGGACCTCGGCCTCTCGTGGGATTTTCTGCGTGATCTCGAGCGCGATGCCGGCCTCGGCAACGGCGGCTTGGGCCGCCTCGCCGCCTGCTTCCTCGATTCCCTCGCCACGCTTCAACTCCCCGGCTACGGTTACGGCGTCCGCTATGACTACGGTATTTTCCGCCAAACCATCAAGGATGGCTATCAGGTCGAGGAACCCGACAACTGGCTCCGTTTCGGTAATCCCTGGGAAATCGAACGCCCCGAATCGCAGTTCGAGGTTCATTTTGGCGGCCGAGTCGTCATGGAGGAAGTCAGTGGCCGCTTTCATGCCCGCTGGGTAGACTATGACACCGTTCTGGGCATTCCCTACGACATCCCAATTCCCGGCTATGGCAACCAAACCGTCAACAACCTGCGCCTGTGGGAAGCCAAATCCACGGAAGACTTCAATCTGACCTTCTTCAATAACGGCGACTACATGAAGGCCTACGAGAGCAAGACGCTCACGGAAAACATCACCAAAGTCCTCTACCCCAACGACAACATCGAGCAAGGCCGCGAACTGCGCTTCAAACAGCAATACTTCTTTGTGGCCTGCTCCCTCCACGACATCGTCCGCCGCTTCAAAGCTGACGGGAACGAAATCCACGCTTTCCCCGACAAAGTGGCCATTCAGCTCAACGACACCCACCCGGCCCTCTCCATCGCCGAACTGATGCGCATCTTGCTCGATGACGAACGTCTCGAGTGGGACGATGCGTGGAGCATCATCACCCGCACCTTCGGCTACACCAACCACACTCTCATGCCGGAAGCCCTCGAGCGCTGGTCGGTTCATTTGTTTGAAAGCGTCTTGCCTCGCCATCTCCAAATCATCTTCGAAATCAATCGCCGTTTCCTGCGCGAAATCGCCACCCGCTATCCCGGCGATGGCAATCGCATTGCCCGCATGTCCCTCATTCAGGAAAACCCTTCCCGCGAAGTTCGCATGGCCTACCTCGCCGTGGTCGGCTCCCACTCCATCAACGGCGTGGCCGCCCTCCACTCGGAACTGCTCAAATCCACCCTCTTCAAAGATTTCTACGAGCTATGGCCCGAGCGCTTCAACAACAAAACCAACGGCATCACCCCTCGCCGCTGGCTCCTCAAAGCCAACCCCGGCCTCGCTGACCTCATCACTGAAAAAATCGGGGCCGCATGGATCACCGACCTCTCTCAGCTCAAAAAGCTCGAAGCCTTCGCGGACGATCGCGACTTCCAGCGGCGCGTCATGGCCATCAAGCGCGAGAATAAAGTACGCCTTGCCGATCTGATTCGCCGAGAACTGGGCGTGAAGGTCAACGTCGACTCCCTCTTCGACGTCCAGATCAAGCGCATGCACGAATACAAGCGGCAACTCCTGAATGCCATGGACATCATGCACCAATACTTCGAGCTGAAGGCTAATCCCCTCACCCCGTTTGTGCCCCGCACCTACATCTTTGCAGGCAAAGCAGCCCCCGGATACTACTTGGCCAAACTCATCATTAAACTCATCAACGACATTGCCGGCGTCATCAACCACGACCCCGCCATGAAAGACCGCATGAATGTCGCGTTCCTGCCGGACTATCGTGTATCCCTCGCCGAACGCATCATCCCCGCCGCCGATCTCTCCGAGCAGATCTCCACGGCCGGCACCGAAGCCAGCGGCACCGGCAACATGAAGTTCCAACTCAACGGCGCTCTCACCGTTGGCACCCTCGACGGTGCTAACGTGGAAATCCGTGAGGAAGTCGGAGTCGACAATTTCTTCCTCTTCGGCAAAACCGTTCCGGAAGTCGATGCCACATGGCGCGCGGGCTATAATCCTTGGGATGTCTACAATTCCAACCCTTCCGTTCGCCGCGTACTCGATGCCATCAAAAACAACTTCTTCAACCTCGATCAGCCCGGCCTCTACCAGCCCATTTGGGATACCCTGCTCACCCACGGCGACCGTTATCTCGTCTTGGCGGAGTTCGACTCCTATGTCGCCTGCCAAAGCCATATCTCTCAGGTGTTTGAGGACAAAACCCGCTGGGCGCGCATGTGCATCATGAACATTTCCAACTCCGGCAAGTTCAGCACAGACCGCACCATCGCCGAATACGCAAAAGACATTTGGGATATCCATCCCTGCCCCGTTGACCTCAACTAAAACGAATACATCCTCGCCTCACGGTCGGTGCGGAAAATCCGCACCGACCTTTCTTATTTCTTGCACCCTGCCTCCCAAGGCGTATCATCCCGCCTCCGAAACATGAAATCTGCCACGACATTTCCTTGTGACGTCTTTCGCGACGCCTCCGGACGCTTCCGCGCCTGAGTCGCCTTCCATCTGTTTCTTGTCGTTCCGTCGCTCCGGCGACCACACCCTGAACCCCGAACCCTGAACCCTTGACCCTGCCCATCCATGAATAAAAAATTCGTCTCTCACATTCGCAACATCGCCATCATCGCCCACGTCGATCATGGCAAAACCACCCTCGTGGACGCCATCCTCCGACAGCTTCACATCGCCGAAGGCGAAGCTGCTGCCCAAGACTGCCTCCTCGACAGCAATGATCTCGAGCGAGAGCGCGGCATCACCATTCTCGCCAAGAATGTTTCCATTCGCCACAAAGGCGTCAAAATCAACATCATCGACACCCCCGGCCACGCCGACTTCGGAGGCCAGGTCGAACGCGTCCTCAACATGGCCGATGGCGTCCTCCTCCTCGTCGATGCCGCCGAAGGCCCCATGCCCCAAACCCGCTTCGTCCTCGACAAAGCCCTCAAGCTCGGACTCAAGCCCATCGTCATCCTTAACAAGATCGACAAGCCCGCCGAGCGCCACAACGAAGTCCTCAACGAAATCTTCGACCTCTTCGTCGAGCTCGGTGCCACCCACGACCAACTCGACTTTCCCACTCTTTATGCCGCCGGCCGCGAAGGATGGGCTGTCCGCGATCTCGCCAAGGACCCACGCGAATCCATTCAGCCCCTCCTCGACGCCGTCGTCGAATTCATCCCCGCCCCCCGCCTGCTCGAAGGCCCCGTCCAGATGCAGGTCACCAGCCTCGACTACTCCGACTACACCGGTCGAATCGGAATCGGACGCGTCCACCGCGGCATGCTCGACGCCATCCACCCCATGGCCCTCGTCAAGCAAGACCGCAGCGTCCTGCCCTGCAAGATCCGCGCCCTCTACGTGTTCGAAGGCCTCGGCCGTAAAGAAGTCACTCAAGTCGAATGCGGTGATTTGTGCGCGGTTCACGGCGTCGAAGGCGTCGATATCGGCGACACCCTCACCCCCGTCGAATTTCCCGAAACTCTCGGCCCCATCACGCTCGATGCCCCCACCATTTCGATGACCTTTCGTATCAACGATTCTCCCGGCTTCGGTTCCTCCGGAAAATATCTCACCTCCCGCCACATTCGCGAGCGTCTCCACCGCGAAACGCAAAAAGATGTCGCCCTCACCTTCGAGGAAGTCGGCGAAGGCTCCTTCAAGGTCAGCGGCCGCGGCGTACTTCACCTCGCCGTCCTCATTGAAAATATGCGCCGCGAAGGATTTGAAATCACAGTTTCTCGCCCCCGTGTCATCGTCCGCACCATCGACGGTGTCCGCCACGAACCCGTCGAAACCCTCGTCGTCGACACCACGGACGCCACGACCGGCCCCGTCATTGAGAACGTCGGCAAACGCCAGGGCATCATGTCCCGCATGCACGCCGCCGCCGGCCGCACCGTCATGGAGTTCACCATCCCCACCCGCGGCCTCATCGGCCTGCGCACGAAGATCGTCACCGCCACCAGCGGCGAAGCCATCATCAACCACCGCTTCCTCCGCTACGCCGTCATGCGCGACGACATCCCCCAACGCCTCAACGGCGTCCTCCTCAGCATGGAAGCTGGCAAGGCCGCCACCTACGCCATCGACGGCCTCCAAGACCGCGGCTACTTCTTCGTCTCCCCCGGCGAATGGTGCTACACCGGCCAGATCGTCGGCGAGCATTGCAAAGACACCGACCTCGTCGTCAACGTCCAGAAGGGCAAGAAACTCACGAACATGCGCGCCTCCGGCTCCGACCGGAAGCTCTTCGTCGTCCCCGCCGTCAAGCTATCCATCGAAGAGGCCATCGAGTACATCAACGACGACGAACTCGTCGAGATCACCCCCGACGCCCTCCGCCTGCGCAAGTACTTCCTCGACGAAAACGAACGCAAGCGCAAGCGCGACCACGACTGGACCCGCGCCGAATAATTCTCCCCCCTCTGCACTCTGCTGCGGCTCACTCCCGTTTCCAAACTATCACAATTAATTAATTGTGATAGTCGCCAGTTTTCCACACCGTGGAAACATTCTTTCCATTGTGTGGAAAAACTTGAAACATTTTTTCCATTGCGTGGAAAACTTTTCTCTTGCGTCCGCTGGGTACCCTGTGCGACAAGGTACCTTGTTCGGCATGGTAGCTTCGATCGAAACCCGAACGAACGGAAACAAACGAGCATGAGCGAAAACACATCTTACATCGCCCAATGGATGGCACAAATGCGGCGCGGCTGGTTGGAGACCTGCATCTTCAATGTGCTGGCCAACGAGGAGATTCATGGATACGGCATCATGAATCGCCTGCAAGACATTCCCGGTCTCGGCATTTCCGAAGGGAGCCTGTATCCCCTCCTCTCTCGCCTGCGCCTTCAAGGCCTCCTCGCCGTGCGCCGCATCGAGGATTCTCCCGATGGCCCCGCTCGCAAAATTTATGGACTCACCTCGCGCGGACACCAAGTTCTCGCCCTCATGAATGACTATGTCGAAGATATGAAAAGGCAACACAAAACCGCCCAGAAACGGAGCGCCCCATGATCACTTGGTCCCCCGATGCCCTCACCCTTTTCCAGCTCCACTGCGAAGAACGCCGCGCGTCCCTCCTCACACTCGGCGCCGACCCCGATGAAGTCTTCGCCGATTGGAAAGCGCTCATCGAAGCCCATTCCGTCGCCGCCGGTGAACCCATCGTATCCCTCGCACGCGCCCAAACCGAATTACACGCGCTGCTTGCTGCCGCCGCCGAAGTTCCGCCGCTTGAACCCGCACACACCCTCGCTCCACCCGCCGCCTTTCCGTCCACCATGCGTGTCTGGTTTGGCCGCTTCAACACGTTTCTACTCTGGGCCCTCGGCGTAGTTCTTCCTCTCGGCGTCCTGCTGTTTGAGCTGACTGCGGGCCTTTGCTCCGAGATTCTGTTCGACCCCCTCCCCACGTGGATTCATGTCATTTTGATCGCCCTAGTGCCCGCCGCCAACGCCTGGGCACTGGTGGCCGTCTCAAAAGGAAAATCAACCCGAGCCGTCGGCCGCCTAAATGGATTCGCAATGGGAATCTCGGCCTATTACGCATTGCAATTCGCCATCATCACGCCCTTCGCCGCCATAGCTGTCATCTATTTCGGCATCGGCTTAATCCCGCTGTCTCCTCTCGTTTCATTCCTTTGCGCCTTGGCCCTTCGACTGCGCCTGCGCCGTACGGCCGTCGCAACGGCCACTCCCCTGCCCACGGCTTGGTGGCGAATGGCGTTGCCCTCATTTGCTCTCCTGATCCTGCTCAGCATTCCCCAGGCTGCCGTGCAAATCGGTAGCGCACACGCCAACGATTCCGACCCCGCCGTTCGCCTCCGCGCCATACGCCTCCTACGATCCATTGGCGATCGCGATACCCTGTTGCGCAAGTGCTACCGCGCCGGGGAAAACATGGACTTAACCGCTCTGGCCTTGTCCCAAGTCTTTGGATGTGCCCCTTCCACCGCCGATGCCCAGCACGCCTATTATCGCGTCACCGGCACTCCCTACACCGCCGCTCCACCCCCGCGCATCAAAGGCTTTCGCGGGCAATCCCTGCTGGATGACGACTGGTTCGATCCGTCTCTCGGTGGCGACCAAGTTGCCGCCCGCGTGAAAGGTCTCTCGCTTTCCCAATCGCGACTCGATGGCCGTATCGATTCCGCTTCCGGCATCTCCTATCTGGAATGGACTCTCGAATTTCGAAATGTCTCTAAAGCCCAACGCGAAGCTCGTGCGCTCATTGAATTGCCGCCCGGCGCGGTGGTGTCTCGCGTCACGCTCTGGATCAATGATGAACCTTGTGAGGCGGCTTTCGGCGGACGTTCCCAAACCAAACAAGCCTATCAGCAAGTGGCCGTTCGCCAACGCCGCGACCCCGTTCTCGTCACCACCGCCGGGCCCGACCGCGTCCTGCTACAGTGTTTCCCCGTACCCATTGACGGCACCCTAAAAACCCGCATTGGCATCACCGCCCCGCTCGTCGTTCCAAATGGCGATGCACCCGAAGCCGCCCTACGCCTGCCCACATTTGTTGAACAAAATTTCACCGCCGCATCCAATCTTTCCACCACCGCATGGATCGAAAGCGATGTCGAAACCTCGTCCGCTTCTTCCATCCTGCAATCCATTGCGCAAGATTCCGGCTTCGCCATCCGCGGAAAACTTTCTGCCGATTCCACCGCGCCCGCGGAATGTCTCCGTGTGCCGCTGCTCACCCCTGTCGCCCCCATGGTTTCTCGCGACTCCCGCCTGCCGCAAGATGAAGTCATTTTGCAAACCCTTGTGAAAGGGGCCGCGGCACCGGCATTTCCTCCCACACTCGCTATCGTTGTGGATGGCTCCGCACGCATGAATCAATACAAAGAGTTCATCACAAAATTCATCTCCGAACAAATTCCACCCAAAACAACAACCTTCGCCATTCTCGCAGGAGACGAACCCGAGATCCTCGATGGGCGCTCCATTTCCGATATGAAATTTGTGGGTGGCTGCGACAATGTTCCCTCTCTTGTCCAAGCCGCTGAATGGGCCACCGCCCATGGGAACGCGCCCATTCTGTGGCTCCATGCCGCTCAGCCACTGGATTCCAGCGAAACCGAATCTCTTCGGCAAATCGCGGATTTCGCTCGCGGAAAACTACTCATTCACTCCCATCCATTTGGCCCCGGCGCCAACCGCATTGCCGAAAAGCTCGCCGACACCCACATGATTCGCCCCATGCCCATTATCGACAACACCCCCACCGAAATGGTGGATCTGCTCTCCGGAACCTCCGCCCATTGGCAACGCGAAAAGGTCAAAACCGAAACGCTTCCTGCTGTTTACGCGGATGGCTCCACCCACATTGCCCGCCTCTGGGCCGCAGATGAAATCACTCGACTAACCGCGCCCTTTCGCAAAATCGGCGGAGAAGAAGCTCTTGACCTCGCCCAAACGTTTCAGCTTGTCACGCCCATCTCCGGTGCCGTCGTGTTGGAAACCGCCGCTCAGTACAAAGCCAACAACTTGACCCCTGCAGATCCCGCTTCCACCCCCGGAATCGTCCCGGAGCCCTCCACATGGCTGTTGCTCCTGACGGGCGCCCCATTCCTGTTGGCCATGCGCAGGCGCAAATCGACTTCATAATTCATCACCGCCGTCGGAACATTCCACTCCCCAACAAAAAGGGCTGCCCGACCGGGCAGCCCTTCACGCGCATAGGCTCAACACCTATTCGTCATCGTCCCCACCGCCTGAATCTTCATCTTCATAGTCATCGCCACCCGAGTCATCTTCCTCGTAGTCCGCTTCCTCTTCGTAGTCCCCATCGTCCTCGTCTTCGTAGTCGCCGTCATCCTCATCATACTCGCCATCATCCTCATCTTCGTAGTCGTCGTCTTCTTCCTCGTCTTCGGCGTCTTCCTCATCCTCATACTCGCCGTCGTCCTCTTCCTCGACGTCCTCGTCCTCGTCGTACTCCCCATCATCGTCCTCGTCATATTCGCCATCCTCTTCATCTTCGTAGTCGCCGTCTTCTTCTTCGTCTTCGGCGTCTTCCTCATCCTCATATTCGACGTCACCCTCTTCCTCGACGTCTTCGTCCTCGTCAACCTCCCCGTCGCCGTATTCCTCATCTTCATCCGTCAGATACAAGCTGCTCTCTTCGTCCGGATTTTCCTCTTCCCATTCCTCAATGACCTCTTCCGTGTCGAATTCCTCCATGGAATCCCACTCTTCTTCTTCGGCATATTCCACGTATTCCACATATTCTTCATCGGCTTCGTCCGAATACTCCACCGTGCTTTCTTCCCACCAAACCAAATCTACATCCTCATAGTCATCCACCGTGTAGGGGTTGATGACAAAATCAACGCCGCGGCCATCATCCGTCACCGGTTCATCATCCTCAACCCACGTGTCCTCTGGGCTCACCAATGGCGTCTCCGGAATAAACACCCAGCTATCGCCTCCGTTGAATTCGGGATTCATCAAATAGTTGTAGGGCATATAGCAATAGCCCTTGTCGCCCCACTGGTCGCCCCACGAGTTGCGCACAATAAACACCTGCTCCACATCCGAATATCCAACCGCGCACATCGAATGCCCACCATGAGATGAACGCCCCACATCCTTGGGACTCGGCATCGGCACCACGCCTCCCCGCTGATTGCTCTCGTCGAATGAGTCAAACAGCAAACAGCCGAACACCACCGGATACCCCGAAGCCAAGGCCTGCTTCCAAGCCTCCAGTTCCAACGGAACTTGTTGCATTTCCTTTATTTTGTATTGCGAGGCTTCCTCATAGGCTGTTCGGTTTGGCTTCTGCAACAATAGCGGTTTTTCAAACGGCCAACTATTTTCGGAGCAAGCACCCAACTCCTTCAGCGCCTCCATGGCTAACTGAATCACGCTGCCGCCATCTTCGTTTTGATCCCCGTTACGCCACCGCGCGTTGTAATACATGAACAGGCGACTCACATCATAGTCCTGCTGACTGTCACGCCGCACCCAATACTCATAGGCACCCGCCAGCGCATTGGCCACGCAGGAACTCGTCTGTCCCTGATCCTCGATCTTCGTCATGTGGGCGCGAAGATCCACCTTTTTGGGCAAATCTCCTTTCTCAATTTTTTCAGGTGCCTTGAATGTCTTGGTGCCAGGTGCCGCTTTCATCGGCACATAGCCTTTGGCGGAATACTCGTTCCCCTTCTTGTCCACCGATGTGATGGCGGGCTTTTTGGATTTACGCCCCCCTTTTTCTGCCGCTTGGGCATCGAGGGGTAAACCGATCAACACACCGGCCAAAGAAAGGGAAAGAACAGCAATCCAACTCTTCATATTCATAACTCCTGTGGGGGATGAGGTCGTGACATTCTCGTCCGTTAAATCCTACACGCCCCAAAGCCGTTGTCAAAATGATTGCCTTCCACACCCCCAAAATCACCCATGAGGATCTCTCCATACTCCGTTTCGCATGAGACCCGAGTGGCTATTGCTTTATAAAACTATAGCCAAATTGGGAATGGGCCCAATCTTCCGTTTCCATCGCCTGTTCAACCGTATCCTAGATTCGGCATTCTGATGACTTCTTGCACGATCTCCGTCCTAGATTTTGCAAGAAGCTCCCCTTTCAAATTTATCTGTCGGCATTCCCCACCCACTTGCTACAGTGCGCACGTTATACCGTGCGTCCAGAATACCGGGAGAACACCATGCAGGTTGTTGCCTTTGACTTTGCCACCAAGCAGGAACAAACGCTTACCGAAACCCAGTGGAACTCCATGTCCGCCACGGGTCCGTTTTACTGGATCACCGCGTCTTCCTCCGAATCAGCCTCCTTGCAAACCCTGTTGTCGAAAATCGGTGCAAGCCCCGCCATTTCCGGACTCCTGCAAACGCCCCAACCCGAAGCTCACTACGAGCTCTATGAAGAAGCCATCCACTTCACGCTCTCCGAAGTCCGTACCGATGGCCATCTGCTGAAATCCAATGTGCTGGCCTTCCTGCTCGGCGAAAACTTCTTCGCCGTTCTTCTCCCCGAGGCCTCCCCCGTCATGGAAAAAATTCAGCGAATCTACCGCGACGATTTCCGCAAATTTGCCCGCTCCTCCGGCTTTCTTCTCTACGAGTTGGGCTCTCACCTTCTCGAGTCCTACCGCCGCATCTTCCAGCACTACACCGCCGAAGCCGAACGCGTCCAACTCCGCCTGTTTGGAAAAGTCACCGACGACATTTTTTCGGAAGTGTCCGACCTCACGGGTGATATTTTGGCCTTCCGGCGCACCGTCCTCTCCGCACGCGATCTGTTCAACGATCTCGCCACCCGCAAATCAGCCTTCGTCAGCGAAACCACCCAGCCCGCTCTCGACATTCTCTCCGACCGCATGGAACGCCTCGGCGGCGACATCGCCGGTGTGCGCAGTGTGCTCAACGAAACCCTCAATCTCTACATGGGCATGGTCAGCCACCACACCAATCGAATCGTCACCCGCCTCACCATCCTTAGCATGATCTTCCTGCCCCTAAGCTTCCTCGCCGGCGTCTACGGCATGAACTTCGAGTCCCTCCCCGAACTGAAATGGCGCTTCGCCTACCCCACCTTCTGGTTGGTCGTGACGCTTTTCGTAATCGGCTTCGTGCTCTTCGTCCGCAAAAAGAAGTGGATTTGATTGCCGACAATCAAATTTTCGGTATCGTCCCCCCATGCTGACATTGTTAAGAGTCAAAAATCTGGCCCTTGTCGAAGAAGCCTCTGTTTCGTTCGAGCCGGGCCTCAACATCATCACCGGCGAAACCGGCGCAGGAAAATCCATTCTGATGGGTGCGCTCTACCTCCTGCTCGGCGAGCGCGCCGACACCTCCTCCGTTCGCACCGGCGAAGCACAATGCCTCGTCGAAGCCACCTTCCACCTCCGTCATCCTAAAATCATCAATGCCATCTTGGATGAATCCGGCTTGGATCCCTGTGACGACGGACAGCTCATTTTGCGCCGCACTGTGAAGGCCGCTGGTGGTGGACAAGCCTTCGTCAACGACACCCCCGTCACCCTTCCCCTCTTGAAACGCCTGGGCGCCCTCCTCGTCGATCTGCACGGCCCTCACGATCATCAATCCCTCTTTCTTCCTGCCTCCCAGCTCGACATTCTCGATGCCTATTCCCACGCCGAAAAAGAACGCGCCCCCTACACCGAGGCATATTCCAAATGGCAAACGCTCCTCGCGCGCCGCGAAGAACTGTCCGCCGATGTGGGCGATCTCGATGCCCAAATCGATCTGCTCGCCTACCGCGTGAAAGAAATCGAAGAAGCCTCCCCCGTCGAAGGCGAAGAAGACACCGTCCGCGCCGAACAACAAACCGTCGGCAACGCCCAGCGCATCTTGGAGCTCGGACAACTTTTCGTTCAGGCGGCGACCGATGACGAACAATCCGCCCTCTCCATTCTAGCCCCTGCGCGAAAAGCGCTCGAAGAACTGTCGCGCCTTATGCCGGCCGCCAAAGATTGGCCCGACGAGCTCCGCGTTCACACGGATGCCATCGCACGCCTTTCTGTCGCCATTCAACGCGAGCTGTCCGTCATCGATTCCGACCCCGCCCGCCTCGAATGGCTCGACAACCGCCTCGCCACCTACGACAAGCTCAAGCGGAAATACGGTCCCGCCTTGGAAGACATTCTAAAAACCTTGGAGACCTCCCGCACACGCCTCCACGATCTGCGTAGCCGAGACCGCCAAAAGGCCGAAATCGCCAAAGAAATCGCCGCCGCCGAAAAGACTCTGCAAACCCTCGGCCTCGATCTCCGTAAACGCCGAGCCGCCGCCGCCGAAAAATTGGCCCCCGCCATCACCGCCGAACTCAAAGCCCTCGGCTTTGAACACGGCTCGTTTGGCATCCAGCTTCTTCCCGCTGAAATCCCTACCGCTTCCGGCATCGACCGCGTGGAATTCGGCTTCGCGCCCAATGTCGGCGAACCCATGCGCGCCCTGCGCACCATTGCCTCCTCGGGTGAAATTTCTCGCGTCATGCTCGGCATCAAAGTCGTGCTGGCCGAAGCCGATCAAATTCCCTTGCTGGTGTTCGATGAAATCGACGCCAACGTCGGCGGCGAAACCGCTCACGCCGTGGGTAAAAAACTCGCGCAGGCAGCCAAGCCGCGCCAAGTGGTCGCCATTACCCATCTCCCCCCCGTGGCCGCCTGCGGCACCAACCATCACGCCGTACGCAAATTCGTCAAAGACGGCCGCACCCACACCCAAGTCGTGCCCTTGGATCAAGCCGCCCGCATCGAAGAACTCGCCCGCATGCTCGGCGGCCGCGACACCACCAGCGTAGCCCTCCGCCACGCCAAGGAACTCCTCGAAGCCGCTCAAGGTTCCTGAGTTTGAAGGTTATCCCCAACTCTTCCTCTCTGTGAATCTCAGTGAACTCTGTGAGAGAAAAAATCCCTCTCACAGAGGCCACAGAGGCAAAAATAAGCTGTTTTTGAGTTTTTCTGGAGGGTCGGGCTCCGTCCCGACCGTTTTGGCGAAGTTTTGCAAGAGGCTCAAGACGGAATATATTCCGCCATGCGCATCCCTTCGCGCTGACGTGCCGCTCGGAAGGCATTCCGAATTTGTTCCTTCACGTCAATCGGATTTGAAATGCCCGCCAACTCAAGCTGGGGCGTTGTGTCATCGCTCGAAAGCACCACCACATTCCCCACACCCAACAGGCGCTGGAGAACGCCTTGGTGAAGCGTGACATCTTTCACGCGGAAAAGTTCCACCTCTTCCAGCTTCTTCGCAATCAATCCCGTTTGCACAAACAAGCGCTGCGTCGTCAGCCGATAGCGCGTGGAGGACACGCGATACCAAGCCCGAATCAAAAGAAAAAATCCAATCACAAATACAAAAAGCAATACCCCCCAAATCATCAGACCCAAATAGGCCCGATACGTTGGCTTCACCTCAAAAATCAGTTGTTCCTCCGCCGGAATTGGAGGAGTCGGTAGTTGTGAATTTTCGTTCATGATATTCCCTCTACAGGTGTGCCGTCTTCGATGCCATTTCGCGTGCAAACACCGGCAACTGCGGATCGCGCGCGCCCATCACCAACAGCGTATCGCCCCGCTTTGCCTCGCGGGCCATTTGCGTTCCCAATTCATCGTAATCCTTCGCCCATTCCACCTTCACACCGCGCGCCTTCAGCTTGGCCACCAACACATCGGAATTGACGCTTCGATCGGCGGTTCCTCCCGCATCATACACCGGCAAAAGCCACAACTGGTCTCCCGCGCGACAAACCAAGGCAAAGGCGTCGGCCAGCGGATCCATCATCGCGCGCAACGGACCAAATCCATGCGGACGCCATGCGCCCAACACGCGATTTTTCGATATGCTCACCGCCGTCCACGCCGCCGCCAATTTCGCCGGATTGTGGCCGTAGTCATCCACCACCCGCACCCCCCCTCCCGCATCCACACGCTCCAATCGCCGTTGAATGCCCCCAAATCGCCTCAACGCTTCGGCAATTTTTATTGGTTCATAGCCCAGTTGTGCGCACAGCTCGGCGGCCATCAATGCATTCCATGCGTTGTGTGCGCCGGGCGAACGAACCTCTAGCTGTTGCCCGCGCCATTCCACCACAAATCCATGCTCCGTCCGCTCTGGACGGCCCATTCCTTCAAACTTTTTTGCCTTCTGTTCACCCAGCACATCCGCCACCCCCTCGCCGCACACCAGCCCTTGGTGAACCTGCCCTGCATACGTGCGAAAAAGAGCCTGCACTTCTTCCAGTGTGAAATGATCCTGCGAAATGTTCGTCAACACCGACCACTCCGGAAAAAACTGCAACAGAGACCGATCGCTTTCATCCACCTCCACCACCCAAGGCGAATCCACCCCTCCACGCCGCACATTGCCCACATGACGCGCATCGGCCCAATCCACCAGCGCACCCCCGTTCACCACGGTCGGGTCCGCGCCCAGTTGCTCCAGCGTCCACCCCACCATCCCCGTCGTTGTGGTCTTGCCCGCCGTGCCCGCCACCGCCAACACCGTGTGACCGCGCGCCAATTCCGCCAGCACCGCCGCGCGATGCCGCAATGGAACTCCAGCTTTCTTCGCCGCGATAAAATCCGGATTTCCCTCTTCAATCGCCGTGCTATACACCACCGCTTCCGTGCCCGCCTTCACCGCCGAGCCATCCTGCTTCACCAACTCCACGCCCGCCGCTTGCAACGCATCAAAAATCGGCAAGGAAAGCCCTTGGTCAAAAAATCGGTCGGAGCCCGTCACGCGCTCGTGCGTCCAGCTCAGCGCCTGCGCCAGCGCACTCATGCCAACCCCCGCCACCCCCGCCACATGGATATGCCCGCCCATCGAAACGATCACGTCTCCTGCGCCGTTGTGCCGCCTTGCGGCCAAATGAACACACGAGCCGAAAGCCCCCCGCCCTCTTCCACCTGCAAATGAGCACCCCGAACCGTTCCTTTTAAATTTCCCCCCGCACGAATCGAAACCAATCCCGCCGCTTCCACATCCGCCTCCAGCGAGCCGAGCAATTCCAAGTGATTCACCTGCAACTTATACTTGAATTGCATCGAGCAACCCGCCGCAACTCGCAAGTTGCGCATCGTGATCTGCCGGGGATTGGGTTTCGCCTGTCCTCCCAGCTCCAACCATTGCGTGCACTCGATGGTTGAATTGTCATCCATGTCGCCTTCGAAAATCACATTTCCGGCCCAGACGCGTACATTCTCCAGCCGCCCAGTCGGCCGAACAATCACGCTTCCTCCAGTCTTGATCTCCTGCGACCACGGGCGATCAATCACGTAATCGCCCATATCAATTTTTTCGCGGCACTTCGAGCAGTAGAGCGTCTTGGTCGTTCCCGAAAGCTGAAACTCATACCCACACTTGAAACACCGAATCGTGCGCTTGGTGGGCTGAATCGTTTTGACAATGTGCGGATTGTCCCCCGGCATCACCGGCGGGGGCGGATGCGACGACAAGTCTTCCGCCGCCCGGCGAGCGCCGGGATGCGGCAAGACCCCGTCCTGCTTCGCTTTTGCAAGCGATTGCACGACGGAATAACCGTCCATCATTTTGGTTCTTTTATCCGACACGCCAGACCCTTCCGTCCAAAACACATCCGGTAACCTCCGGATGTCTCGAACGAAATCAAACGCCTATCGTTGCGGAATGTTCGGCTGCGGAATCGGAGCCGGTGTGGCGTTCGGATTCACTTCCGAGCGGCCCACAAAGGTCACGCCATCTTCCACCGAAAGGCGGCGAGCCTTGATGTCGCCATTGACCGTCGCCGTCGCCTTCATCTCGATCTTATCTTTCGCAAGAATATTGCCATTGATCTTGCCTTCAATTGAAACGGAGGTCGCCGTGACGTTGCCCTTCACTTGCGCGCTCTTGCCCAAAATGGCATTCCCGCCGCAAAGCAGCTCGCCTTCCAGCTTGCCATCCAGACGGACGGATCCATTGCTCTTGATCGTGCCGATGATTTCCACATCTGCGCCGATGACCGACTCGTGATTTTCGTTGCTCATAGTTGAACTCTCCTGGGTTGAATCCATTTTTCTTTGCGCAGAGTATGCCTTCCCAAGGCCATTCGGACAAGTGCCACTTGCCCCCCACTCAAAATTACCCCATGAAGCCTCGTTCCGCGGTGCCGAAATGTACGTTACACACTGACTTTGCTTCGCTCGCCTACGTCAGGGAACGAAACCCAAGTGGCGCAATTTGGCCGAGAGCAGCCCATCCAATGTCAGCAAGTCTTTTGGATAAACCGAAATCAACCGCTTGCCTTCCTGCTGATACAACGTCTGTTTTTTGTACATGCTCATCTTGTATTGCGGCGTGTCGAGTCCCCAATACTCAATATACACATCCAGCTCTGGCAAATAGAAATCCGGCCGAATCTGAAATTCGCTGATAATGCGAAACTTGGCGTCATATCGATAGCTCAGATGATGAGCAAGCAACCAGTCTGCGATATGACGCTCCCCAGCGGATTGCACAACGGTTCCGTCTTCCGCCTGAATGGTTTTCTGCAACTCCACCCGAGTTTCAAAATTCCGCCGCTCTAAAAAAGTTTCGTCGAAACAGCGGTCGCAAAACACACGCTGAAAGGCTTGTTCGGATCTTGCAAATTCTGGGGCGGAAACCTTCGCATGGCACCGCTGACACTTGTGCTCGACCGAAGCCGCTGCCACTCGAACCGCCTCCTCAATGAATTTCGCCGCCGCTTCTGCATCTCTGCGAATATACTCTTTCTCCGCCGCATTCACCGCCATATCGCGTAAGTCGTGCAGGCATCCCTGCGCCGCCGCACCATACGCCTTGAGCGCCTTGATCGCATATTGCCGAGTCTGAGCATGGGGATCGCCCCTCGCAACCGGAGTCAGGACTTCCACCGCTTCGGCTTGATCCACCCCCAACCACGCCAGTTTTCCCATGGCCGACGCCGCCAACCGCCTCGCATTGGCTGAGGACGATTGGAGTAATTCTTTCAACTCCCCAAACGCCCCCACCATCCCCTCTCGCCCAATCTCCACAGCCCGATCCGAAAGCCTCTTTTCCAACTTTCGGTCCATCGGGTTCTTCATCGTTCACGCTCCTCCGGGCGTAATCGAGCCCCAGCGAAGATAGCTCCACTCTCCCCTATAGCGAATATACCCGATCCGCCTCCAAAACTGACACATCCGCCTTCTTCAGCGCTGAAATGGCCGCATCCACGTCTTCAAAACGGAATACCACCACGGCCTTTTCCGTCGCGCGACTCACAAACGCATACATGTATTCCACATTCAGCCCCGCCGCCGACAACGCATCCAAAATGCCGGCCAATCCGCCCGGACGATCCGGCACCTCAATCGCCAACACCTCCGTCAGCGAAACCGTGTGCCCCGTATCCCGAAGAGCCTTCACGCATTTGTCCACGTCATCCACAATCAGCCTCAAAATGCCGAAGTCACTCGTGTCCGCCAGTGACAGCGCCCGAATGTTGACCCCGGCACGCCCGACCTCTTTCAGCACGCTGGCCAAGCGCCCGGACCGATTCTCCAAAAAGATCGAAATTTGACGCACTTTCATGATGTCCGCTCCTTTATTTAGATCAACTTCCGCAGGTCCTGCACACGCTTCGCCTTGCCCAACGTACGCTCAATGGTCTTAGGCTCCACTAACGTAATCTTCGCGCTCACATTCAACATTGTCTTGATCTGGTGGTGAATCTTATCGCGCAGCGCCTCCAGCCCCCGCACTTGATCCGTGAAGAGTTTTTCGGTCACTTCCACCTTGATTTCCATCGTGTCCAAATTCCCCTGCCGATCCACCACAATCAGATACTGCGGATGAACCCCCTCAATGCGTACCAGCACATCTTCCACCTGCGACGGGAACACATTCACGCCACGAATAATCAGCATGTCATCCGTCCGGCCCATCAGCCGCGCAATCTTGCGACTCGTGCGCCCGCAGGGACACGGCCCCTCATCCAAAATCATCGTAATGTCGCGCGTCCGGTAGCGAATTAGCGGCACGCCTTGTTTCGTCAGACAGGTGAACACCAACTCGCCCTTTTGCCCATCTGGCAACGGATCACCCGTTTCCGGGTCGATGATCTCCGGATAGAAATGATCCTCGAACACATGCAACCCATGTTGTTCCAGGCACTCGTTCGCCACCCCCGGTCCCGCCACCTCCGAAAGCCCATAAATATCCAACGCCTTCAGCGGAAAAGCCTCTTCAATGTGTCGGCGCATCGCCTCCGTCCACGGCTCCGCCCCAAAGTGTCCACTCTTTAGCGGCAGCTTGCGCAAATCCTCGCCCATCTGCGCCGCCACCTCCGCAATTTGCAACGCATAGCTCGGCGTACAACACAGCACCGTCACCCCGAAATCCTTCATCAGCATGATCTGCTTTTCGGTATTGCCCGACGACATCGGCAACGCCGCCGCCCCCAACCGCTCCGCCCCATAGTGCATGCCCAACCCGCCCGTGAAGAGCCCATATCCATAGGCCACCTGCACCGTGTCGTTCGCCGTCGCCCCGCCACATCCCAGCGACCGCGCGGCGCACTCCGCCCAGTTGTCGATGTCCGCCTTCGTGTATCCCACCACCGTCGGCTTCCCCGTCGTCCCCGAACTGGCATGAATTCGTACAATCTCTTTTTGCGGCACCGCAAACATTCCGAACGGATATTGCTCCCGAAATTCCGGCTTCAGCGTGAACGGCAACTGGGCAATGTCCTCAATGCCCCGGATATCCCCCGGCTTTACGCCCTTGGCCTCAAACTTAGCGCGATAAAACGGCACATTCTCATACGCCCGCTTCACCAGCTCCTGCAACCGCTGCCCCTGCAATTTCCGCAATTCTGGAACCGGCATCGCCTCTTCTGTGGGATTAAACATCGTCAAACTCCTTCTCTCTTCTCACCGGAAGAATGCTGAACCGCCCCCCCGTTTTTTGTCGAGCCAAAACCCCCGCCCTTCCTCACTTTTTTGCCGCCGCCTCCCGCTGGGCCAGCGCCTCCACCATCCGCATCGTCACTCGCCCCACCTTTTCCAAACTCTCCGCCGACACCTTGTCCATCGAGTCCTCTGCCGTATGCCAAAAGTCGTGACTCCCCGGCGTGCTTCCATAGTGGAAATCAATCAAATCCACTGCCGGCACTCCCCGCTCCAAAAACGCCGTATGATCGTCGCTAATCATCCCCGGATACAACCCGAAATGCTTCCTCACCCCCTCCGCCCGTGCCGCCTCAAACGCCAACGCAATCAGCTCGGACGAACCATTGCGAGGAATCGTGATCATCAGGTCCCGGTCCCCCACCATATCCAACAAAATCATCGCCACGACATTCGAAAGGCTCCCGTCCTCCGCCATCGTCTTTGCCAAATATCGACTCCCATGGAATCCATCCTCCGGCCCATACTCCACCCGACACTCCTCGCCATCAAAAAATGCAAACCGAATGTCCATCCCCTGCGGCCTATTCTGCTTCAACACCCGCGCCAGCTCGATCAACAACCCCGTCCCCGACCCCGAATCATTCGCCCCCTCAAATCCTTCAATCCCCACCTTGGTGTCATAGTGCGCGCCCAACAAAATACACTTCTCCCCGCCCCCCGGAATCCGCCCCAGCACATTCCGAAACGTCAACACCCCCACCGGCGATGGCCCCTGAAAATCCTGAATGTGCGCCTCCACCCCCACCGCCTGCAAACGCCCCACCAAATATGCCGCCGCCCGCTCCGCCCCCGGAGTTCCCGGCTCCTTCGGCCCCAGCTCCACAAACTGCCGCACCTCTTCCAGCGCCGCCGCACCCGAAACCAAAACGCCTGCCTTTTCGTCCGGAGTCGCCGACGGCAACGGCCGCCCGCATCCCACCACGCACAGCGCCCACAAAAGAATTCCCATCTTCCACAATTCCATCGTTCCATTCATTCCGCTCACCCTACACCCCCCCACCCCCGAAAGCAAAGCCCCCCGCCCTCCCCCTGCGCGTTCAATATGGACGCCTCGACAATTCGTCTTCACTTGGGCTCTTTTCGAAGTGTGAAGAAACGGTTGCCGCCCAGAAGCCCCTCATGGGCATCTGGAATTTTTACGAAGTTGCCGCCCGGATTGTAATAGTCCATGCCGGTCATCCACGAATAGGCCCGCCCCGTCACAGGAACTTGGCTCACCACCGTCAGTCCCGCAAAACGATCCGCCTCCTGAATCCCCCCTTTCACATACGAACTCGACAACCCTTGAACATAATTAAGCAAGCTCGCAAACCGCCCCGGCTTCCCCCCGCTGTTGGCAATCTGCAACAAATTCTGAATCCGCGCCTCCACACGAGGCGAAGATGCCGGCTTCCCGGCGGCATCCTTGAAAAATCCTTCGCATTGGTTTTTTGCTGTGATGACATCGAGAATGTTCTGCGAGCGAATCGCCGCAATCTCCTCCTGTTTATATCCCGGTGGAACGAAATTCATGCGGGAATGCAGAACCCACAAAATCGACAGCATCGTGGCCTTCGTATCCGCCTCACTCACAAAACCACGTTCGCCCGGAAACGGCGACTCATTGGTCAACAGCCGCGCCAAATAGCCGGAAGGGGTCGAGGCCGGGTCTAGCTTCGCAAATTGCGCAGAGGCCACCTGCACCGCTAATAGGCCCATCGCCGCAAAACAGAAACCCCACCTTCGTAGGCGCCTAATTCTATTCGGGTCTATGTTCATCCTCTTCCTCATTGGCAAGGGAGTATGGTCTGCTCACCCCGCTTTGCCAAGTCCTCAACAGCACCGTTGCTCGCACCAGCACCTGCTTGATGATTCGGCAAAGACTCTTGACGTTCTTTCCCCGTCTCGACAATCTCACCACCGTTACATGTATTTCCTGTCCTAACCACTAAGATCTACGAATGAAAACATTTCTATTTTCCATGATGGCCATAACGATGTGGCTTGCCTCCTCCCACGTGCAGGCAGAAGAAACGACAGAACCGGAGAATCTACTTCTGGATAGCCGCCTCAACCCTCAATCGCCAAAGCGAATCAATTGGCTCATCGAACCTCATCGTCCCAACTATGTGCTCCCCGTGTCGTATATCCGCAACCCCAGCGAAAATCTCGAGCAAGAAGCGAAGGAAACAGATGTGGCCGATGAAGCCGGTCTTACGGGCGACAAACTTCAAGAAATCGAAGTCAAGTTTCAGATCAGCCTCCAACTGGCCGTAGCCAAAGACCTCATCGCCGATAACGGCGACCTCTACGTGGCCTACACTCAAGTCTCCGTCTGGCAAGCCTACAACCGGGACTACTCTTCCCCCTTCCGCGATACCAACTACGAACCCGAAGGCTATCTTTCCTTCGACACAGACTGGAACCTGCTGGGTCTGCGCATGCGCATGGTGCAATGCGGAGTCGTCCATCAGTCCAATGGCCGTGCCGATCTGCTCTCCCGAAGCTGGAACCGAATCTATGCCAACTTCATCATGGAGCGCGGAAACTTTGCCTGTTCCCTCAAGCCGTGGTGGCGCATTCCGGAATCCGAAGAGGAAGACAACAATCCCCACATCGAAAATTATTACGGCTATGGCGAATTCCGCGCCGCTTATAAGTGGAAGGAACAAGTCTTCGCCACTCTGGTGCGCAACAATTTCAAAATCGACGGGAACAAGGGCGCGCTCGAACTCAACTGGTCTTTTCCCCTCAGCGGACAAATCAAGGGATTCGTTCAGTATTTTACCGGCTATGGCGAAACGCTTCTCGACTATAACGAAAAGGACGAGCGGATCGGAATCGGCTTCCTGTTAGCCAACTGGGGATAAGCCCCTTCTCTCCGTCCAACCATCAAAACAACGTTCCCATCGTAATAAAGAACCTATCATATCCCTCGTCGGCCGCCCCATAGCCCATGTACAACGGGCCCACCACTGTGTCGGCACCTAAACCGATGGTCAATCCGTAGCGCAAATCGCTCTCATCAAACGATTCTTCCCACACGTTGCCGACATCCCATCGGCTCATCGCATAGATTCCTTTTCCAAATTGTGAGGGCAACTGCAGAATTCGATAGGCATACCCGAGAGACACCACACCGAGAACCGAACCTCGAAATTGTCCTTCCGCCAATCCCGCAAAGTTGAAGGGGCCGCCAAGCATGAATTGCGCATAGCCCGGCAGTTCGTCGCCAAGACCCGAACCCCCTTGAAACCAAATGGAAAATGTGTGATCGCCAATGGAGTTGTAATTGCGAAGGAGAGCCGACAGTTTATTGAAATCCGCCTCTCCTCCCAAATCCTCGCGGGAGAAGAATCCATCCAGCTTCAGGTAATACCCCTCGCGAGCAAATACCGTGCGATCTTGCTGATCGAGAATCAGCCCCGTTCTCCATCCCGAATAGTTCACATCCAGTTCCGGCAAATCGGTGGCTCCTGTATCCACCGTACCCTTGCCCCTTCCCCAGACGGGCCCGAAGCGCCACTCGGCGTAGCGCCGCAATTGAATTCCAAAATCCAGCCGCACTTCGCTTTTCGTCACATTGTACTCGGCAATCCGTTCGTCCTCTTCATAAATCGACTGCAATTCAGAGGCATACAAAAACATCGGCGCCACAAAAAAGATGCCGCTGGAATCCAAGGGCTGATAAAATTCGGAAAGAATTTTCTGCCGACTCCCCAGCTCCAGCTCGTTGCGCCACTCGGCTCCGAGTGCATTCAAACTGCGTCGCGTTACGTTCAGCAACACGCTCCATTCGGTATTCTTTTCAAAGTCGCTGCTCAGGTTAAGTCCCAATGCCAGATACAACGGACCCCACGGCTTCTCCTTCACATCGTATCGCAAAATATTCCCGTCGCCCTCGCCCGGATCCAAACGAAACAACACCTGTTCAAACTCCCCAATGCCATAGATGCGCATCAAGTCGAGTTGAACCGCCCTCTCATCCAACGGGGCCCCCACTCGGCTCTGAATGCGCCCTCGTATGGCATTTTCGCTCACTCGATGGTTGCCGCTCACCGCCAAAGCGTCCACCTCCGTTTCGCCGGGTTTCGGCCGGCGCTGCGTCTTCATAAATTTCTCATATTCCGCTTCCTCCACCGAGAATCTGGAAAGCGCTTCCGCCTGCGCACGGGACGCCTCTTCCCCGCGCGTCACAAAATCCGCAACACTCTGAAACTCCGATGCCGTCAGCCCCTCCAACGCTGGCTGAATGCCAATGTTAGCTTGCTTGAATTGCTCCACTTGGCTGGGACGCTGCGAAATCGTATAGGTGCGCCCCAGAATCCCGCCCACCGTGTTCAGGGAGGCCGGGTCTACCTTGTCCGCGCCCGCTCCCACATCCACGGCGATGATCACATCCGCTCCCATCGCACGCGCCACATCCACCGGCAGGTTGTCTACCACACCACCATCCACCAGCAAATGCCCTTCCCATTCCACCGCCGTGAACACGCCCGGCACCGCCATGCTGGCCCGCATGGCCGTGGCCAAATTTCCATGGTCCAAGACAAGCGCGCGTCCGCTTTGCAAATCCGTGGCCACCGCACGATAGGGAATGGGCAACAGATCAAAGTTCGTGATCGAGGCCGCACGCAGCGTGACCAATTGCAACAAATTGTTAAACTTCTGCCCCGCCGCAAACCCGGTGCCGAGCTGGATGCCACCTCTGCCAATCCCCACCTCAAACAGATATCGCTGATCGTCCTGCTTGCGACGGAAATACAACTCACGCCGGGGCGTGGCATCGCTCATCACATCATTCCAATCGAGACTTTCCAGCCACGTTTGCATTTCATCCGGCGACATCCCGCTGGCGTAGAACCCCGCAATGATCGAGCCCATGCTGGTGCCCACAATGAAATCGATGGGAATGCGCTGCTCTTCCAGCACCTTCAGCACGCCAATATGGGCCAGTCCCAGCGCCCCCCCACCGCCTAGTACAAGCCCTACTTTCGGGCGACTGGACACCTCCCCTTCGGCTTGCGCCTCTGCCCTAACGCAAAACATCAGGAATAGAGCCACTCCCCAACACAACGGAACTCGCCAGAAATCTCTCCCACACTTCCGGCGGCAGAAACTCTCTTCCTCAAGGCTGTTCCAAACGAACATGCAACTCACCCGTAAATTGCTCAAACCGCAACTCCACCTGCCACTTGCCCGCCACGCCGATTTGCGTCAGTTCCGAAACCACATCGGGCTGCGAATTCGTGCCCGGTGCTACCGCCACATGCGTGTACACCACAGCCCCAACTCCATCGGTGAGCCGGATCGTGACATTTCCCCCCGTGAAATACGGAAGGGTGGTCGTGACCATCGCTTGGCGCAAGGTCGTATCCCACGGATACGTATCCACCGCCGTATAGGCCGCCAAATTTCGCTCAAACTCAAACAGCGTGGGACCAATTTCCACCGCCGTTCCATCGCCATCGCACCCGCTCAATACCAAGGCCAACCCACACAGCAACGCACCTGCCATCCGCCGCCATCCGATATCCCCGATCCACGCATTTCGTTGTTTCGTTGTCACGCCTTCTTCCCGCCTTTCACCGCACAGTGCGGCAAATATGGACACATTTCTTCTTCCAGCTTTTTGCTCAACGCCAACAGGCGCTGCGCATAGCCCTGCAAGGCTTTTTCTGCCTCCGTCTGTGGCTCCCATGGCGGCACCACCACCGGATGACCTTCCTCGTCCAAAGCCACAAACACGATGACACAATGCGTGGTGGGTTCGCTGACCTGCGTCTGCAAATTTCGTGAATTCACATCCACCGCAATGTGCATGCTCGTTCGCCCCGTGTGGATCAACCGGGCCTGCACCTCCACCAAGTGACCAATCGTGATCGGCTTGTAAAATCGAATCCCCCCCACATACACCGTCACGCAAGGCCGTCCGCTCCAACCCGCCGCACATGCAAACCCCGCTTGGTCAATCCACTTCATGGCCGTTCCACCATGCACCTTGCGATAGATATTCATGTCCGTCGGCTCCGCCATGAAGCGAAGCGTAATGGCACTTTCTCGACGGGATGGAGTCGGGGTCGTCATGCAGGCCTCCTCGTGAATCTGTTTTCGCCCCTCACAACGGCATTCGAGCCTGCAACGCCGGACGATACGGCAACCACAGGTTCAACACCTGATCCAACCACCCACTGGCGCGCCAACGCTCCAAAACCTCATTCACCCGCGCCTTGAATTCCACATCTTCCGGCCGTACCGCCCACGCCAGTTGTTGTTCTTCCAACGGAACCGGTATCAATTCCAACTTCGCCTCATTGCGCGACACAATTTCAATCGCCGCCGCCAAATCATCCACATACAAATCGATTCGCTGATTCGTCAAATAGAACACCACATCATCCCGCTTCGCCAGCGGCAATATCTTTCCGCTTTTGAAGTGGCGGCGCACAAACGTATCCGCCGAAGTGTCCTTCAACATCCCGATTCCCCCCATCGTGTCCTGAATGATCGCGGCCGTCGCAAATCGCCCCGACTCCCCCCGGCGCGTCACCGCAATCAGCGGATTGGACATATACGGCTCGCAAAACGCCACCCGCGCCTGCCGGGGCATCGTGACCGTCATGCCCGACATCACCATGTCGATTTTACCCGCCCCCAGCTCATCTATCTGCTTCTCCCACGGCACCGAAATCAATTCCAGCTCCATCCCCAGCTCGCTTGCCAACTGCGTGGCAAAATCGCACTCCGCCCCCGCCACAAAACCATCCCGCAGCATGACCAGCGGCGGATAATTCGGCGTCATTCCCACCCGCAACACCGGCTTGGACAACTGGAACGTCGAACAAGAAGAAACCATCAAGGGCAACAGCCCAACCACCAACCACCACATCCGCCTCATACCACCTCCTCGGGCCCAACCGGGCCCACACGGCCAACAACATGCCACAACAAAACCCATAAAGCAAAACTCTGCTTCACCGGAGAACAAAATGAATCGCCTGGCCGTTTCCTCATTCGTGAGACAAACACCGGATGCGCCCCTTCCCTCATCATCCGCCTTGTCTCTTCTTCACCGAACCGCATGAGCCCGAAGTCGCCGTTTCCTTTCACATTTTATCGACCCGATTGCTTGGGCCGTGCTATGTGTTTCCCATGCGTATATTACGATACAACGACTTGGACGTGGCCGGACTCTCCACCCATGTGGACCGCGTCGAACAGTTCCTGGAAAAGGGCGATTTCCGTTCCGCCGATGTCAAAAAACTCAAGGGCACTCCCTTTTACCGCGCAAAGCTGAACGATGCCGACCGACTTCTCTTCCGATATGCTCGCCATGGCAATGAATCATTCCTTCTTCTTCTCGAAGTCATCCGCAACCACGCCTACGCCTCTTCCCGATTCCTCAACGGAGCATCCGTGGACGAGGCTAAAATCGACAGCCTGCATTCTCCCGCCGACCTCGATCCCGCCTCCGCAACCTCCCTGGTCTACGTCAACCCCAAGACCCGTCACTTCCACTTTCTCGATCGAATGCTGTCGTTCGACGACGCCCAATCCGGGGCCCTTTCCCTCCATCCCCCGCTCATTCTCGTCGGTTCTGCCGGCAGCGGCAAAACCGTCCTCACCCTCGAAAAACTCAAGCAACTCTCCGGTGACATCCTCTATGTCACCCTCTCCCCCTATCTCGCCGAAAACGCCCGTAATCTGTACTACTCCAGCGGGTACGAAAATGATCGCCAAAACGTCGATTTCCTTTCGTTCGGAGAGTTCATCGAAACCCTGTCCGTCCCCCCCGGCCGCGAAGTCACCTACCGCGACTTCGCCGCCACCTTCGCCCGTAACGACCTGCCCCTTGCCCTGCGCGACACCCATAAGCTCTACGAGGAAATTCACGGCGTTCTCACCGGCTCCTGCGTGGACCGCCCGTACCTGACCCGCGACCAATATCTTGCCCTCGGTGTCCGCCAGTCCATTTTCCTCAGCGAAGACCGCCCCGCCGTCTACTCTCTCTTCGAAAAATACCTTCGCTTTCTTCCCGAAAACAACCTCTTCAACCCCAATCTCGTCGCCCACTCCCATCTGGAAAGCATCCAGCCCTCCTACGACTTCCTCGTTGCCGACGAAGTCCAAGACCTCACCAACGTCCAGCTTGACCTCGCCCTGCGTACCCTCCGCCATCCCTCCCACTTTATCCTCTGCGGCGATGCCAACCAGATCGTTCACCCCAACTTCTTTTCCTGGGCACACGTCAAATCCTTCTTTTACGAACGAAGGGCAACCGGCCGCGCCGAAATCCTGCGCATCCTCGATGCCAACTACCGAAACTCTCCCGAAGTCGTCCATCTCGCCAACCGCCTCCTCCTGGTCAAAAACGCACGCTTCGGCTCCATCGACCGCGAAAGCAACTATCTGGTCCGCCCCACTACCCGCCACCCCGGACTCGTGGAACTGTTCGCAGACAACGAAAAAACACGGCGCGAACTCAATGCCCGGACCTGCCGTTCCGCCCGCACCGCTGTTATTGTGCTACGCGAAGAAGACAAGGCCGACGCCCGGCAGCACTTCCAAACCCCTCTCGTCTTTTCCATTCAGGAAGCCAAGGGCCTCGAGTACGACAGCGTCGTCCTTCTCAACTTCGTCTCCGCCAACCGCAAGGAGTTCGGGGCCATTGTCGAGGGCGTCAGCGCAGACGACCTGCGCGCCGACTCTCTCGCCTATGCCCGCGCCAAAGACAAGACCGACAAATCCATCGACGCCTTCAAGTTTTTCATCAACTCCTTCTACGTAGCCCTTACCCGCTCCGTCAAAAACCTCCACCTCATCGAGCGCGATCCGGACCACCGACTGTTCTCCCTGCTCGGCCTCTCCGAACGGAAGGAAGCCACCAAGGCGCACACCGAAACCTCCTCCAACGAAGAATGGCAGCAAGAAGCCCATCGGCTCGAAAAACAAGGCAAAACCGATCAGGCCGATGCCATTCGCCGCTCCGTCCTCGGCCAGAAGACCGTCCCCTGGACGGTCCTGACCCCGAACAATCTGGCCGAACTTAAGGCCGCCGCCCTCAACCCCAACCAATTCAATCGGCAAGCCAAACTCCAACTCTTCGAGTACGCCGCGATCCACACCTCACCCCCGCTCCTACGCGCCCTCATCGCCCTCAATTTCAAGCCCGCCCAAGACCCGGCCCAAAGCCACAATTCCATCAACACCAAGTACTTCTCCGCCTATCTGTCCAAAGATTACCGCGAACTCCGCAAGCAAATCGAAACCTATGGCATCGATTTTCGAAATCCTCTCAACCAAACCCCGCTCATGGTCGCCACCTTGTTCGGCAAAGAAGACCTCGTCCGTTGGCTTGTGGAAAACGGATCCAATCCGCGTCTGACCGACAACTGGGGCTGCACGCCCGTCCAGCTTGCCCTCCGCGAAGCCTACCGCCTGCCTGATTACGCCCGAAACCACGTGGGCCACATCTACGCCCTCGTCGCCCCGCCCTTCATCAAGTTGCGCGTGGGCGACCGCATGGCCAAGATCGACGCCACCAAAATGGAGTATTTCCTGTTCTTCTCCATGACCGCCGCCCTTCAAGACATTCTGCGCGTCAAAATTGAGCACGACACCCCCGCCTTCCAAACAGGCGATTTCTATCAATCCCTCCTCGATTTCCCCGACCATATCATTCCCGCCCACCGGAAAACCCGCAGTCACCTCACCGCCGTCCTCTGCCGCAACGAAATCAACCGCCCAAACCCCTACAACCGCCAACTCTTCATCCGCGTCCGCCGCGGCTACTACGTTCTCAATCCCCTTCTCGAAATCGAAACCAACGGACAATGGACCAACATCTACGACCTGATCCACATCCACGAACTTGCCAAAGACGATGAAGAACCCCGCCTCCGCCAGTTTGCCCAATCGATCCAACGCTGGCGAGAGCAACACACCCCAAAACCCGCCCCCCTCCCGGAACATCAATCCTGACACCCCATCCGGTGCGTATATCTTCCAACACCCACTTGCCGGGAGAGATGGAAATAATGCAACCCAACCAGATGGTGTGACCCATTCGGTAGGCCGCCTCAGCGCTCAACATTTTTCATACTGCCCCGCCAACAATGGCATAGGCTCAACCCCACCGCTCACTCTTTCGATGATGTCGGTCCAACCGCACGACCCGACCGTTCGATCGATTGAACTCGGATCGTGTAAAAGGCAGTCGAAACATCCCCCGTCGGCATAAAGCGATTCACCGGAGGATCCGCCACAATCTCCGTCACAAATGGCTCAAAACCAGACACCACATTCGTCAGGCGATCAATCTGATATACCCGTCCCGACAGGGAATTCCACTGGAGCCCCCAAGACGATCCATCCTGCTCCACCTTGAAAAAGGAATCCCTCCCCCTCGGATCCGTTCCCGCAATCCATTCCGCACGGTTGTCATACCCGTCCATATCCGAATCCTCCATGGGCTGGGCCGTGGTCCTCCCGCCAAAATGCGTCAGCTCCCACCAATCAGACAAACCATCCAAATCCGTGTCCGTCACAACTCCATCCCGCTCGACCTGATAAACGCGAACCGTAGCGGACCCAAGCCCATCCCCGCTCAACACAAGCTCGTTCTCCTCGGATACAGCATCTCCGTCTTCGCGGGATCGAATCCGGATGGAATGCCACTGATCCCATTGGTGCGGAGCAAGGAAAACACGCTCCGACGGATCGGTCTCCCAGCCCCCCGACACCAGACTCCAGTCCCATTGAATGTCCGCAAGACGCGAGGGCGCCGTCGACAAGCGAACCGCAACCTCTCCCCACCCCCCCTCGGGAATCCATATTTCGGCGCTCGATGGAACAAGAACCGGCGGGACACAGGAAGCATACGCGCTGAAATCCGTGGTCATGAATCCGCTGGGCACCCCCTTCCCCTCGGACAAACCAACCATGGCTTCCGACGCATCCAGCCGCAAATAACTCATGCGAATCCGGCCATCGAAAAACCATTCCACTTGCGCCGTGTGCAGATGCCCCGCTTCCCCGTCCGGCACATCCGCATAGGTGAAGACCAGCCGATTCGAACGCGACCCGTACGAAACGCGCCCTCCCCGATCAGGCTTCAAATCAGCATAAAATGGGGCAATCCGCGGATGCTCAAAAAATGCCTCGAAACCAGAGCGATAAACGGCTTCCGGCTCATCCAGCGTCAGATTCCCCTGCGAATTCACATAAATCAGACTGTAAGCCTTCCCGAAAAATCGCACCTGAGAACCAAACAGCAGGATGGTCGATGAATCCCCCCCACCCAGTTCCAATACACCGTCCAGCAATGGATCCGACGGAAGCGAAGAAATGGCCCCCGCACAAGCCACATAGTTGGAATCCGCCGTTGGGAAAAATTCAATCGCAGTTCCCGCTAAATCTGGCGGAATGTGGGTCGTGAAAAATTCGGTGAAGGCATCACGACGGACAACAAAAACCGTCGGTGCCGACGTGCGACTGCCACCCTGAAAGTCCCACGCCACCGCCGTGACCTGACGCACCCCGCCGGGCGGCTGGGGCCAGACAACCCCATACGGCTCCTCGTGCGCCGCCTCCAGCAAAACCCCATCCCCAAAAAAGTCCACTCTCTCCACGCCCCCGTCCCGATCCGCAGACTCCGCCGTCAACGCCACCCCCATCCCCGCATCATAGATCGCATCGGCCTGCGGTGAAATCATGCGGACAGACGGACGATAGTTGGTCGTCACCTCCACACGAACCGTTCGGGAAGAATGCACCTGTCCCAAATCGTCGTGCGCAATGGCTTGAACAGAAAACCCTCCCACCCGTTCGGCCGGAACCGGCCAGTCCAACTCGTACGGTGCCGTGGTGTCCGCATCCCCCACAGGAACACCCTCTATCGTGAAGTCAACCTGTGTCACCACACTTCCGCCCGGAAGCAAACGGGCTTCCACATGCAAAACATCACCCCCCTTGACCTCTGCGCCCTCCACAGGCTGAACCAGTTCCACAGAGGCCGGACTCAAGGGAAGCGTGAGCCCCGGATCACCCAGCAAATTCAACCCGAACTGGATCCAGCGGTCAGCTCCGTTGTATCCACTATATGAACTTCGCCCCGCCTTATGCTGCGCAAACACGTCCCCCAGTCGGGCCAGCGGACTTGAAAAAAGATGGCCATAAAACTCATTGGCGAAATCGGACGAGGCTCCACCATAATAACTGTAGGGAAGCCCCCACCCATACCGGCTCGAACCCACCACCGCCAGTGCACCACCCGCCGGATTGCGCAACAACGCCTCCGCCAAACACGGATCCGCAGCGGAATCGAAGGCCCCCGTATGACACGCCTCCGACACAACAACCGCCACCAAACCCGTGAGCGATTCAGCAGACGCGTCATCGAAAGAACCCTCTCGCAGTTCCCACACCTTCTCGTTGCCATGCGTCAACACATGAATGAAAGCCCACCCCTCATTCAGACGATCTCCCAACCGCGCCGCATTCAGCACATAGTCACCCGCAACCCCGGAATCCCACGAGGTCACCGTATCCGCAAACAAACTCCACTGCACCGGAGGCGGCCAGCGCGGGCGAATGCGGTCTCGATGCAACCGCCGCAACCAGATTTCCGCATCCGACACCACCGAATGCGCACGAAACTCCGACAACCCATCCCCGCAAAGATCAGCGGGTCTCTGGTCCCCGCTATACCCGTTCCAAAGCCGACGTCCCACACACAGCGCTTGCGTGAAAAAGGAGGACGGCGGCCTTCCCGTCGTTTCGAAGGCAATCACCTTTTGAATATACGCCTCCGCCTCTTCCGGCGTGCGGACGGGAATTCGTCCGACCAGCACATCCGGCATCAAATCGCCCTCATCGAGGTAGCCATCATAATCGGCCTCTCCATACACGCCGTTTCCGTTCTCATCCCACGTGCCATCCAGCCCCGCATAATACAAATCCGTTGGCATCTGCATCTCCACATAGCCACCGTTCGAAACACGACAACGTCGCACCGGAACCACCGTGTCGTCGCCCCCCAGTACAAGATAGGTCAGCCCGTTCCCACGACAAGCCTCCAACACGCGGTTGCGGATTTTGGACTGAACATCAACACCCTCGTACTGCGCCTCGATATCCTCGATGCTCTCCACTTTCACTCTCCATCCATTGTAGTGCGCTCGATGCTCCGCCAGTTGCCGAAAGGCTTCCACATGAGTGGCTCGTGTCACAAGGAGATAATCCATCTCGCTCTCGCCCTCCGCCGACACCTCCGCAACGGGCGCAGAATCCATCTCCTCCCCAACCGTCACCACACGCCGCCGAATCAGCCCATCCACCATCGAAGAACTCAACGCCGTGCGCCGAAACGCCGGAACATCAAGAGGACTCGCCACATCACGTAGCTCCAGATTCACCGAAAGCCGCGTGGCCATCCGTAGCCGACCGATGGCCGGTTCATATCGCACCGGATAGAGAGTCAGCCCAACGAAACGCTCTCCCCTCAACACCTGAACCTCGCCCATCTGGACGGACTCGCCGGGATACGGATCCGACTGCCCATACAGGATCGCATCCGGCGCCACGAAGTCCGGAACCCCCTCACCAGGCGGAACCTGCGGCTGTACAGGCCGGATATGGAAGACCCCCTCCCATTCGTGCTCCTCCACCGTAGAAGTCAACCGGCGAACCTCTTTTCCCGCAGGCAACCGCACCAGCACCTGCTTGCAGGGCAGCTCCGGATGACCAGGCAAACCCGTGGGCCCATCGCCCCCCGCCCACTCCACAGCCACACCCGCCGGATCATGACGAATAACCAATTCGTCCGGATCAAACGAAAATTCGAATTTTCGGATATTGTCTGAAACCCCGCCCGCCGCCAAACACACCCCGCCGGGAAATACAATTCCCGCAATCCATCCCCAAACCGCCACCCACCAGATTGCGGAACGAAAAATTAGACTGGCTCGCTTGGGTTTCGTATCTCTTCCACCTTCGCATCGCCGACAACAACCACCATCCTTCGTATTTCCATTGGTGTGCCTGACTGGGATCGAACCAGCAACCTTTAGCTCCGGAGGCTAACGCTCTGTCCAATTGAGCTACAGGCACGCATCGTGATCAATAGACGCACACTACGGGGCGGCCCCCAGCCTGACAAGCGAAAAAGAGAAACCCCTCGCTACTGGTGTTTTTTTAGCAGAAGGAATCCAATCACCTGGCAAGCAAGGACGGGAACCCACGGGAGCATGTCGGGGCGCCACTCGGGACGGTCCACCATGGCGTCGGATATGATGATGAACATGTAAAACATGAACAACAGAACCAGCGCCAAACCAATCCCAATGGAAGATTCCTTTCGGTGGGAGCGAATGCCCAGCGGAATCGCCAGCAACGTGAACGAGAAACAAGACAGCGCCAAAGCCAAACGCTGGTTTGCATCCACCGCCATTTTGGCGCGCATCCGCGGAACGTTTTCTTCCTGAATGTCCGGGAATGCCTGGCGCACATTGGGAAGGGCCGCCACCAATTCCGAAAACGTCATGTCGGGCGCTTTTTTATAGATGACGCTTTTTTGCAACATCTGCCGAAGATCCAGCGTCACCGGATAACTATCCGCGCTGAGCGTGCGCGCCTTGGACAGATCCTCCGGATGGGCCTTGTCATATTCCGTCAAGCGCACCTTCTCCAAGTTGATCTCCATCACCCGGGTTTCCGCGTTAAACTTCACCTGCCCCGACTTGGCACGAACCTCCGCACGAACCCCCTTCTCGTCAAACTGATACAGAATAATGTCTTCGAGCTGCGAGTCGGCTTTCTTGCCGATATACACCTTCACACCCGGAAAATCGTTCACAAATCGCCCCTCGTCGAGGAGTGCCAATGGATCTTCTTCACCCAAATCCCGTAACATTTGACGGCGAGCAAAATGACTGCGGGGTGACAGTTCAGCATTAATGTACAGACAAACGCAGGAGAGTAAAATGGAACAGAAGAGGATCGGGGCCGCCACCTGCCACAGACTGACACCCGAGGATTTCAGAGCCGTGATTTCCCCATCGGCCGACAGCCGCCCAAATTGCAACAGCACCGTAGTCAGAACACTCATGGGAATCACAAAGGAAAGCGTGAACGGAATGTTCAGCGCAAAAATTTTCATGATTAACATGCCCGAAATACCACGGGACATATAATCAATGGCCTGAACCACCGCGCCCACATACATGACAAAAGTCA
>CAZYGH010000041.1:37215-38624 GCA_964647595.1 uncultured Verrucomicrobiota bacterium | reverse complement strand
GGGGGGGGGGGGGGGGGGGGGGGGGGGGGGGGGGGGGGGGGGGGGGGGGGGGAGGACGGAGTAGGTATAGGTTTCAACTTCGCAAAACGTGTTGCGGGCCTGAGACATAAAGTGGGGCGTCAGGTTGTGGCGTGTGGAGCGGAGGGGGCCGGAGCCTTCCCAAGTGAGGGGGACGTGGTAATGGGTGCGGACAATGGCGGAAGATGGCAATTTCGGCAGTTCTGCGAGGGCATCGGGCAGGTCTGGCCAAGCGCCAATGACTTCTCCATCGATTGCGGCACGGGTCTGGTGCAGGAAATGGGGCTCTACGAAGGGGAGCAGTGCGGCGCGCGCGGCGGGCGTGTTGTCGCACTCCAGGGCGGCGGAGAGCTGGACGCGGCAGATGCGTTTCCAGTTCAGTTTTTCGATGGACCTGAATTCGACGGCGGCATGGCAGGTATCGAGGCACCAGCCGATTTCGGGGCCGAGTTTGGCGAGACGGTGGTCAAACAGTTCCCAGGCGCAACCGGGTTCAGGTTCAATGGCGAGGCAGATGCGGCGGTTGGAAAGGAATTCGACTTCACCGCAGTAATTCGCGGCTTTCCGGAGGTTCTTCAGGGCTTCGTGATCGTCATCCGGCGAGATCCAGTCTCCGCTCCATCCGCCGGGGACGGTGGTGACGGTTCCGAGCTGGTCTTTCCGTAGAAAACCGCTCAGGAAGGCGATGGCCCGGCGGGTGTAGGTCAGCCGATCCGGATCGGTCCAGTTGGGGCGATAGGCCTTGGTTTTGACGATGGCGTTTTGAAATTGCCCATAGGGAAAGGCGTTGAGGGCGATCAGAAAGCAGTCGTGGTCCTCCAGCCAATCGGCCAAGTCGCTCGAATGGCCTAGGGCTTCCTTCTGGGCGCGGTTGCCCAGATGCAGGCTGATGGGAAAAGGGAGGTCGGGGGCAACAAGCTCCTTGACCGCAGGCACGAGCGTGTCGAGACTCTTCAGTGTTGCCTTCCACGTCGAGGCGTCACAGGCATTCAGGCAGAAGGAGAGGGGGAATGGGGAAGACGAGTTCAATGTTCAATATCCAACTCTCAATACCCAATCATCCAGTGAACAGCCGGAAGATTTTCATTTCAAACGGGACAACTCAAGGATGCAGTCGGCCATGAGGGTTTCGTCGACTGAGTGGATTTCGGCGCGGGAGCCGAGGGGTGAGGGGAGGGTGAGGGTGAGGTCACCGCCGAGGTGGGCGCGGAATTCTTCAAGGCCGTCGAGGATGGCGAGACGGTTGCGGCGGTTGGTTTGGGAGAGTTCGGGGGCGGTCACCGGCAATCCACAGGTGCGGAGGGTATTGACAAGACGGAGGGTTTGTTTTTCGGGCAGGAGGCCGATGCAAGCGGCATAGAGGGCATCCAGTGCGATACCGATGGCGACGG
>CAZYGH010000041.1:19399-37155 GCA_964647595.1 uncultured Verrucomicrobiota bacterium | reverse complement strand
AGAAGCTCGAGTTTGTGGGCGGTTCAGTGTCCGTAGTCGAGGGGGCGGGCGGTGCCGAGTTCGTAGGGGTCGCCGGAGGTGGCGATGTGGTCGAGATGGAGGAGGGCGCAGCGTTTCAGGATGCGGCGGATGGTGGGCAGGTCGCGAGCGGCGATTTTGGTTGCGGCGCGTTCGATGGAACGGAAGAAGGAGAGATCTTTAATGGCGGCGACTTTGATGGCTTCGGCGATGCCGTCGAGAAGGAGGGGGAGGGGAAGGGAGTTTAGAAAATCGGTGTCGTTCAGGACGGCATAGGGCGGGGCAAAGGTGCCGAGAAGATTTTTTGCGCCGGCAAAATTGATGGCATTTTTGACGCCGACGCCGGAGTCGCATTGGGCGAGGGCGGTGGTGGGGATGCGGATGAGGCGGACGCCGCGATGAAAGAGGGCCGCGGCCAAGCCTGCGGCATCGAGGAATGCGCCGCCGCCGATGGCGATGCAGTAGGAATGGCGACAAATGGCGCCGGCTTGAAGGGCGTGTAGGATTAGGCGGACGGGTTGGGAGGTTTGCTTGATGGTCTCGCCGCCGGGCAGCACCAGAGGGGCGCGCACGAGATTCAGAGCTGCAGCGTGGGTTTCAAAATAGGCGCGAATTTGAAGGGGGATGTCCGGAGTGGCGGTGAGTACGCCTTTGTCGAGGAGGACGAGGCAGCGGTGGCGGCGAGAGGTGGTGTTGCGAGAGATGGCTTCGTGAAGGGCGGGGTTGCGTGGCGAAAAGAGATTACGAGTGAAGATGACGGGAAACTCATGGCGGACTTCGATACGCTGGAGGTGGAGGGTCAAGGGGCGAAAAGAGCTATTTTGTCAAGATTGCAGGATTTACAGGATGGGGGCAGGAGTTTTCCACAGTATGGAAAACTTTTTCGCGATTTTTCCACACAATGGAAAAAATGTTGGGCTTCGGGCCACGTTTGGCCCTCGTTCCGAATCGGAACTTGCCCTGCGGGCAATCCGTGCGCGGGACGCGCGCTCCACACTGTGGAAAAATTGGAAGGGGCGGGGTCATGAGGATTTCCAGGAGTCCTTGAGGGTGACGGTGCGGTTGAAGAGGGGGGCGCCGGGTTGGCTGTCGGGGTCGGCGGTGAAGTAGCCGACGCGTTCAAATTGGAATCGGTCGCCGGGCTTGGCGGCGAGCAGGGATGGCTCGACGAGGGCGGTGACGGTTTTGAGGGAGTTGGGGTTGAGGTGCGACTTGAAGTCCACGGCCTTGTCGCCATCGGGCTCGGGCACGGTGAAGAGGCGGTCGTAGAGGTGCACTTCCACGGGTTTGGCGGCGTGGGCGGGCACCCAGTGGATGGTGGCCTTGACCTTGATGGCGGCGTCCATCGGGGCGAAGGTGCCCCGCACGGCGGTGATGTTTCCGGCGGCATCTTTGTCCATGCCGGTGCAGGTGAGGAAGCCGGCGTTGCGGAGTCGGACGGCTTTGCCGGGGCTGAGGCGGAAATATTTGGGAGGGGGGATTTCGGCAAAATCTTCGCGTTCGATGAAGAGTTCGGGGCCAAACGGAATCTCGCGTTCTCCGGCGGCGGGGTCTTCGGGGTTATTGGCGCCTCGAACAGAGGCAGGCAGGTCGGCTGGATTTTCGATGATGACGCGGAGGGAGTCGAGGACGGCCATGGCGCGGGGAGCGGTCTTGTTCAGTTCGTCGCGGATGCAATGTTCAAGAAGGGCGACGTCGGTCAGGGAATCAAATTTGGTGATGCCGACGCGTTCGCAGAACTCTCGAATGGCGGCGGGGGGGACGCCGCGGCGACGCAATCCGCAGAGAGTTGGCATGCGGGGGTCATCCCAGCCTTTGACGAGCTTGAGTTGTACGAGTTCGAGCAATTTGCGTTTGCTCATAACGGTATAGGTCAAGGACAGGCGGGCGAATTCCATTTGTTGGGAAGGGAAAAGGCCGCAGTTTTGAATGACCCAATCGTAGAGGGGGCGATGCACTTCGAATTCGAGGGTGCACATCGAATGGGTGATTTTTTCGAGGGCGTCTTCGATGGGGTGGGCATAGTCGTACATGGGGTAGATGCACCACTTGTCGCCGGCGTGCGGATGAGGCGTGTGGAGAATGCGATAGATGACGGGGTCGCGCATGTGGAGATTGGGCGAGGCCATATCGATTTTGGCGCGAAGCACTTTGGATCCATCAGGAAATTCACCGGCGCGCATTCGCTGGAAGAGGTCGAGATTATCTTCGGGGGAGCGGTTGCGGAAGGGGGATTCTTTGCCGGGCTCGGTGGGGATGCCCCGGTATTCTTTCCACTGTTCAGACGTGAGTTCGCAGACATAGGCTTTGCCGGCGCGGATGAGACCGCAGGCGAGGTCGGCCATTTGGTCGAAGTAGTCGGAAGCGTGATAATAATGGACGCCCCAGTCAAAGCCGAGCCAGCGGACATCGGCTTTGATGGATTCGGTGTATTCGACGTCTTCTTTGACGGGGTTGGTGTCGTCCATGCGCAGATGGCATTCGCCGCCATTTTCCATGGCCATACCGAAATCGAGGCAGATGGCTTTGGCGTGGCCGATGTGGAGATATCCGTTGGGTTCGGGGGGGAAGCGGGTGACGACTTGACCCTGATATTTGCCGGTGCGGGCGTCTTCCGCGATGATTTCGCGGATAAAGTGCATGTTTTTTTCAGGAGTGGGAGAGGGGGGGGGCGTGTTCATAGTTCACTCTTGGGGACGTTCATGGCTTCTTTACGATCGTAGAACTGTTTGGCCTTTTTGCGGACGGAGGCCAGACGGGGATGATTGGTTTCCTTGATGGCGGCACCGAAGGCGGCGAGGAGATCGGAGGCGTTGGTGTGGAGTCCGTCCGGGACCTCGATGGTGACGGTGATGATGTGATCGCCCATGGACCCGCCGCGTAAGTCGGGCAAGCCGAGACCGCGCAGGGTGAAGACTTTGCCGGATTGGGTGCCGACGGGAATTTTCAGCGGGACATCTCCCCGCAGGGTGGGCACTTGGATTTCGCCGCCCAAGGCCGCGATGTGAAAGGGGATGGGGATTTCACAGTGGGTATCTAGGCCCTCGCGTGAAAATAGGTCGTGTTGGCGGACATGAAAGACGACAAATAAGTCGCCGGCGGGACCGCCCCGAGATCCGCCTTCGCCTTTGCCTGAAAGCCGTAGTCGCGAACCGGTATCGACACCCGCCGGAATGGAGAGAGCTATTTTACGAGCTGTTTTGACGCGGCCATCCCCACCGCACTTGCGGCAAGGATGGCGGATGGTTTCGCCGGAGCCGCCGCAGGTTGGACAGGGCTGTCGAACTTGGAAAAATCCGTTGGAACTGACGACCATGCCGCGGCCGCCGCACTTTGTGCATTTTTCGCGCTTGCTGTTGTCAGCGGCACCGGTTCCCTTGCAGGCGTCGCAGTCTTCGACGATGTTCAGGGTGAGTTCGCGTTTTGAGCCAAAGGAGGCCTCTTCAAAATCGATTTCGAGATCGTAGCGAAGGTCGGAGCCGCGCGAGCGAGTTTCGCGGTCTTGGGGGCCGCCGCCCCCCATGCTGCCAAAGAGGCTTTCAAAAAAGCTACCACCGCCGAAGCCGCCGCCACCGAACGCAGAGGCAAAGGCGCGCATGGCTTCTTCGAGATCGATGTGTCCTGCGCCGCCAAAGCCATTGCGTCCGCCGCCGCGTTCAAAGGCGTCCCAGCCAAACTGATCGTAGCGTTGGCGCAGTTCGGGATTGGAGAATATTTCGTAGGCTTCGGTGGCCTCTTTGAATTTTTCCTCGGCTTCTTTATCGCCCGGATTGCGGTCCGGGTGATACTGCATGGCCAACTTGCGATAGGCTTTCTTGATTTGATCTTCATTGGCATCGCGGGGGATGCCAAGGACTTCATAGCAATCACGTTTTTTGCTCATGGGGACAGTTCCGAACGGGGGGGGCTAGGCAGGGGGGCCGGACGAGACGACGACTTGAGCCGCGCGCAGGAGTTTATCGCCCAGTTTGTAGCCGCGACGAGTTTGGACGGCCACGTGACCCTCGGGCACATCATTCGACGGCATGTGGGTGATGGCCTCGTGTAGATTGGGATCAAACACGGTGCCGTGAGCCTCAATGGCTTGCACACCGGCTTTTTCGATGGCGGCGCGCAACTGGTTGCAGATGAGTTTGAAGCCATCTGTGAAGGAGGCGGGTGCGCCATTGTTAGCGCTATCGGAAAGACCCAATTCGAAATGATCCAGCACGGGGAGGAGTTCCAGAACTAGCTTTTCGCTAGCGAAAGTTATCCAGTCTTTCTTTTCTCGATCCATGCGTTTGCGGTAATTGTCGAAATCGGCCTGCAAGCGGAGCAGTCGATCTTGAAGAACGGCCTCGGGAGATGGCTGTGGTTCAGCCTGCGGATCCGGCACGGGATCCGGTGTAGCGGATTCTGCTACGGGAGAGGTGGTTTCAGCAGAGGGATCAGACTCGGCCGATGAAGGTTGAGGAGCCTGTTCAGAATGGGTGTGTTTTTTGGTCATATCAAGTGGGCGACGATACTCGGGAACGGGGGGTTCGTCAATCCCGCGACGCAATGAAGCGAGTCAGTCGGGAACTGACCGAATGGGAAAATCGAGTAGGCCGAATGACGTTACGGTTTTGAAATGGGGGGGTGGGTGGGAGGGTCTGGGCGAGGGCATCCCGGAGGCCGGAGAGGGTGTAGGGTTTGGGGATGAAGCCGTTGACTTTCATTCTGCCAAAACGAAGCAGGACATCTTGTTCGCTATAGCCGCTGGAAATGAGGACGGGGACATCGGCGCGAAGGGGCCGAAGCTGAGCGAGGGTTTGAACGCCATCGAGATGGGGCATGGTCAAATCCAAGATGGCCCCGGAGATGCGCGTGGCCTGTCCACGGAAGAGGGCGATGGAGGGGTGGCCATCAAAATATTGGGCCAGCCATTCAAAGGTTTGTGGGCCTTCTTTACGGGCTTTTTGCATTCAGTTCAGGGCGTCTGTTTTTGAAAATGGAAGTGCACGGTCGGGGCCATTTGTCAGAGAGGTAATAGCCATATGAAGAGAGGGAAACCCATTCATTTCAAGCATTCCTCTGGACGGGAAGAATGCTCACCACGGTTCCACTGGCGTCGCGAAAGATGTAGGGGGGATAATTGTCATCCTCAATGGGGTGATTCTCCCGCTGGATGGATCAAGGGTGACATGGTTTCCTTCAATACTTGAGCCGAATGTGCCAGTTCTTGCATTTCGCTTGGGGAGAGGCGGGCTTCGATGATCTCTTCAATCCCATTGCCGCCGACCACGCAGGGAATGCCGAGGGTGACATCTTTCAGCCCATATTCGCCATCGAGGGGCGCAGAAACGGTCATGACTCGCCGCTCGTTGCGGAGGATGGCTCGAACGATCTGGGTCAAGGCCATGGCCACGCCAAAGCTGGTGGAGCCTTTGTAGCCGATGATGTGATAGGCGGAGCGGCGGACTTGCTCCAAAATTTGTGGACGACGATTGAGGAAGTCGCACTTGCGGCAGACGGAGCAATAGTCGTCCATGGGCAAGCCGCCGACGTGGGTGAGCGACCAAGCGGCGAACTCGCTATCGCCATGTTCTCCGAGAATGGAGGCATGGACATTCATTGGGGAGATGCCGCAGTGTTCTGCCAGTAGCCAACGGAAACGCGCGGAGTCGAGCACGGTGCCGGAGCCAAGAATGCGACCGCGAGGCCAATTTGTGCGGATCCGGGCCAGATGCGTCAGGATGTCGACTGGATTGGTGACGATGAGCACAATGGCTTCTGGATTGACCTGTTGGATATCGCTTACGATGGAGGTGACGATTTGGGTGTTGAGTTGAATCAGATCCAGTCGGCTTTGATTGGGGCCGGATTGAGCTTTCCCAGCGGTTATGACGACCAAGGCGGCGTGGTGGTAGGCTTTGGGCGCTTCACCCGTGTGGATGGCCACGTTGGGATAAAAGGGGGCGCCATGAGCCAAGTCGAGGGCTTGACCCTTGGCCAAGTCGGCATTGGCGTCGACCATCGTGATTTCTTCGGCAGCACCGGACTGTGCCAACGCAAAGGCAAAGCCAGAACCGACGGCACCCGCACCCACAATAACCACTTTTCGCGACTTGAAATTCGCCATAGAGCCTCCACCTTTCGGATCACTGTACCACAATATTTTCGATGCCGCCGGGTAGAGTTTCCACCACGCGTAGCAAATGGTGGTGGGCGTCAAAATGGACGGACAGGAGGCGGGGGCTTACCCCATAGACCCAGACCTGATTATCCCGTTGGGTCGGGTTTCCAACGGCGGTGACCACCTCCTCTTGGGTCATGCCGGGACGCAGAGAAGAGAAGTGGGGCGTGGCGTGGACGGTCCCCGAATCATGGGAGGAGCCAAAGAGAATGGAGCCAATGTCAATCTTGTCCTGTGGTTGATCGAGGCGAAGGGTAAGAGTCTGAAGTTTTTCGTTGGCGCGGCCCCGGTCGGTGAAGACGGTGGCGGTTGCCGTGGCGGCACCCACGAGCGTTTGTTGGCGAGAGCCATAATATTTCGCTTGAATGGCATACATTCCATGCGGGGCGGTATGAATCAGATATTCCTCGGGACCGTAGCCATCGGTGATGTCGCGGGAAACGAGGCCTCCGCGCGCGGTGCGATTATGGCCATAGAAAGCTTCTTCGCCGCCGGGTTCGACAACATGCAGATCGATGTCCGTGGCATCGGCATCCCACGACATGACAATGCGGATATCGGTGTCGAGGTTGTCGCGAAGCTTTTCGTCATAGTCGGGGATGGCAGGCTTGTCGCCGTCTTTCCATTCTTGGCGATGGATCCACGCAATCAGGGCGTTGAGTTCTTCAAGGGCAAAAAGCGGGATGCTGTCTTCGTGGCGATTCCATGGAGTGAGGGCCACCTTCAAGAAGAGGTTCATGGCCTCCTCAAGGTCCGTCTTGTTTATCGTGGACTTACCGCGTTTGGCAAGGGCCAAGGCCAAGTCGCGAAAGGATTGTGGTTCTTCGGCGCGAAGTTTGGCGACCCGGCGTAGGAGCAGGATGGCACGATCCATTTCGTCTGCCTGCTGGAGACGCCATGCAAAGACGCGCAGGAGCGCAGCGTCTTCGATCTTGAGTTCGGCGAGATTAGAGAGGATGCGCAGGCCTAAAATCTTATCCTGTTGCTTGAGGAATTCTTCCGCACAGTCGAGAAAGAAGGCGGGGCTCTGAGACCAATCTTTTCGCTCAGCCAGATAGGCCGCGTATCGCTGCGGAGGGTCACTGGCCTTTCGGATGGCCTTCAGATAGGGGGTGTCGGGGTTCCATTCCTTGATTTCGATGGAGGAGGATGGTTGTGTGTCGGGGGGAATTGTCTTTTCGTCTCGAGCGGATTCAACCATGGGAGATGCCATCGCGCTATATTCGAGGGTGACACTACGGGCCATTGAGTGCATTTCCATTGGTGCAGGTGAGGGAGGGGCCTCCACCGGATCCATTTCAACGATGTCGTGAGGGGTGCGTTCCTTGGGTTCAGGAACAGGGAGCGGATTTTTTGAAAAATCGGTTTTCCACCAGTCGACGCGTTGCTTCCAAAGAGAGGCAAGTTGTTCGAGGTGGCGGGTGCGGGTATCGGTGGTTTCTTGTCCACGACTTTTCAGAGAGGCATAATACTGGGCACGCATCTCCGGGAGGGAGGCTGGCGGCTCGATCTCGTGGTGGATCCATTGGTCGAGGGATTCGAGCACGATGAGGGAGGCAGCGGGGCTGACGAGACCGTATTGTCGTCCGAGGGACAACAGATCGTCTTCGAACTGGTCTGCGCGGGGCGAGAGCTGATTGACTCGGGCGGCAGCCCATGCTGTGGCCAGTGTCTGACCTTCGTGGGCGCCCTCGGTTCGGAGGGTGAAGGGTTCAGATAGCATCCCACTCGAGTATTGGATTTGGATGGTGGCTTCCGGGGCCGTGAGCTGTCCTATCAACGTCACGCGACCGGATGCAGGACGTCCAAGCCCTTGGACATTTGCAATGCCGGTGCCTTTCACGCCAACGATGCGAGGCGAAGGATTGTAGATTTGGGCCAGAGCACTTGTTTGGTCCGTGGTTTGAAGATCAATGAGGGCACCTGCGCAGGCTTGCCGTAGGGCTTCGCGGTCCGCCATCGTTTGCGAGACGATGGCCATGACCTTGGAGTCTCCCCATTCGATGGGTTTTGCAGAAAGCGTGTCGATGCCGTCAGTGAAAAGCAGATTGGGCTCTCCATCGTTTGGAATGACAGAGGAAAGGGAGGCAAAATCAGAGCCACCGTCGAAGGGTATTTTCTTGAGTGCCGCAACGAGATCGGCGGGAGACGTGAATTCAATTAAGGCTTCGGGCGCATCACGAAAAACGATGAGGTCGAGAGCGGCTGACTTCAGGGATGCAATCAGATCGTATTCCTTTTGCAAATCGGCCGAGGCTCGGCTTCCCGAGGCGTCCCACAGGATGTGGAGTTTCGAAGGGACCTGTGGAACATCCTTTGGAGAAAAGAGGGGCACTGCAGAAATAGAGAACCAGACAGACGTTTCGGAAACTTTTTCGACGGAAGAAAGAGTCTGTGGTAATTGGGGCAAGGCGACCCAGACATCTTCGCTTGGGGTGGCGTTAGTAATTGTCGATTCGACACGCCAAACATTTTCTGCCTGTTGAAAACGCAGATCTCCGAGTCCGCCCAGTTCGGGAGTGGGGGTGTTTTCCACCGCCACTTCAATTTTGATGGAGAGCTTTTCGATCGGTTCACGGGGCATGGGAATCAGGAGCGCTGCGTCGCCGTTTGAAGCGGTGAGGAGAGGCGTTGTATAAGACAAGCGTAGGGTGCGAATTCCGTGGGGAGGAAGCGGAAAGATACGGGTGCGGTAAAGGTTGCCCTTGATGTGTTCCACGATGCCGGGGTCGATTTGGCGACGGGTTTCTGACTCAAAGGCAATGCGGGCTTTTTCTTTTTTGACGACGACGCCATCGGTCAAGACGCCGTTGATGTCGAGGGCATATCCGCAAACGGCGGCCCCGTCCGGAAGCGGAAAGAAGAGTTCGCCTTCGAGAGGTCGCGAATTGGGATTGTGAAAGGACAGAGTCGTGTTGACCGTTGCGTATAGCCCCCGGACGGAGGCAGAAACGGACATTTCCCGAAGCTGCATCGGCGCGGAATTCGTAGTAGAGAGGTCGATTCGGGGTGGGGGAATGGGGAGTAGAAAGTCGGGTGGGAGGAGTTGGGCAGAGGCGGAAAAGAGAAGCGCGAAGAAAAGGCACAGAGAAAGGGCGGATTGGATCATCGTGAAAATTTCCTTACGATTCAGAATAATGAGGAAGGCATTAATTGATGTCGCCAACTCGTTTTTCTGTGGGTGTGGCCATGAGGATCGTGGAACTGTTGGGCGCGAGGCTTTGCCAAACGATTATTTCTCCGGCAGTTTGGGGGAAGACGTCTTCCACATCGTTTTCCGTGATTTGAACGGCGACATTGTCTCCCAAATCAATGGCCATGATTTCCGAATCCCAGTTGTCGACATAGCTCATCCACACGATGATGCCTGCGTCGAGTTTTGGAAAGATATCGTCCCAGGTATTGCTTGTGAGTTTGATGGTTCGGCGGCCATTGAAATAATAGATTTCGATATCGGTATCGTCGTATCCCTGCCAGGATACTTTGCCTTCCCAAATGGAGGGATTGCTATTATCTGTGGTTCCTTCACTAATTTTCCGGATCATGCCTTCACGCCAGTGAAAAATTTCGGCGGTGATGGTGGGGTGAGCCACCCAAGCGATTTCGCCGTTCCAGACCACCGGAGAAATATCGTCAAACTGGTTATTGGTGATTTGATCGAGTTGACCTGTATCAAATCGGTATCGGTAAATTTCATAATCATCGCCGTCCCATCCCTGAAAGACGACCTCTTGTCCGTGGGCATTAGGATTTAGCACATAGAAATAGTTCGCGGTGACCTGTTTGAGTTTATCATCGCCGTTTTTCCACACCACCATGTCGTAGCCATAGGGCCAACCGCGGGCGCACAGAAAGGCGACTCCGGCCTCGGAGATGACGGGAAAGTTGTAGTGACGGTTGCCGGGGGTGATTCGCTTGATGCCATCCTCGGGGTGATAGAGGGTGACATCGCCCCCTTTCCCAGAGCCTCGCCAATTTTGATACTGGAGGGCATTGGTGGGATTGAGATCCACGACAACGGGAAGGGGTTCAGGTTCTTCGGGAGGCTGATTGGTACTCTCTTGGGTTGCTGCATCCGCTTCCAGCGCAGAGACGGGTGCGGCAAGGGGGGGGTCGAACAGATCTGCGTATTCAGACTCCATTTCCAACATGCGCTCCGTCTTTTGAGGGAGTTCGAGTTGAAAGGGGAATCCACCCGTGGATTCGTTCCGATACCAGGCCATGAAAGCGATGGAGTCGCGATATACAATGGGACGCTCGCTACGAAGGAAACGCGGATCGCCACTGGTCACGTCTTCAATTTTACCATTCCGATACATGAAAATTACAGAACGTTGGGAGCCGTCATCTCCGTTTTCATTCTTCAAATAGGTTTGCCAAGCCACAAGACCCGTTTCGCCAATTGTTGGATTTCGGGAGTTGTCGGACGGATTTGAAATGGTTTGGACAGAAAAATTTCGCGCGGAAGCGTGGGTTGAGCATAACCACACGCAACAAAGTACGAGGGGGAGAGCATAAGGACGGGAAGCAAGTTGGGAAAGCATGAGAGTCACTACAGGGTTAATCCCGGCGGAAGGGAAGCCGGAATATCCTTCAGTTGGTCTTTGTCCAAATTCAGTTTTTCTGCGGCTTCTTTTGCTGCGCGGAGGGCGGCCTCTTTTTCCGCGAGGAGTTTTGCCCGTTCTGCGGCAGCGGCGATGGATCCGGGAGTCGGGATTCCTTCATCGCCCAAGGGCCATTCCTGACCCCATCGGTGGGGAGCACTCCAATACCCACCCGAAGGGTTTTCCTTGAGGAGGTAGGCAAATTCCCAGGGAGATTCTCCCGCGAGGGAAAAAGATTTTTGGGCAGCCAGATCACGACCGGCGCGTTCGATGGTTTTCAAAATGGTGTTGTTTTGGGGTCGCGTGAATTCATTTCGTGCCACGACCAACACTTGATCTTGTACGAGTTTGAAGTTGTCGATCATTTCGACAAATTGAACGGCCCACCAGGTATCGTTCATTTTCCCCCAGGGAGTATCCTTGAGATAGCCGCCAAAGCTATCACGGAAGGTGATGCGGGCTAGTTGCGCCATGTCCTTCAGAAGCGTGAATACCTGCGCGGAAGCCCGATAGGTGGGGCTGATGAAAATGGTTTCTGTTTTGCCGCCATCCCCACTCATCTCGCCCCTAATGATAATGGTTTGCAGGTGGTTGCGAAGACTGGGGGGCGATAGATCCTTGGGATCAGGAAAGACGACAGCGTAGTGGAGCGTGTCGTTGGCGACACGTTGTGCCAGTGAGATGACGCCGCCATTGAGCAGGTCGAAGAGGAGGGACATGTGAGCTTCCGCCTTATCCTCCTCACAGAACACAATCACATCGCGTCCAAGCAAGTTCATGACGGCATTGCCGGAAAGCCAAACGGTGGGGTCAAGCTCTTGCTCAAAATAGCCAGAAGAGTGGAAGCCGAGGCGTTTGCTCTTGGGATCCGGAAAGCCCCCCACCGCATAAATGGCGGCGTCGGAAACTTCGCCAGTCTTGTTTTTCCGGTAGGTGATAATCATGGCGGATACGTTGCCTAATTTGAGGTTCGCATCGGTGGCCATGCCAAGGTCCACAACGGTCTTCAGTCGTTCTACAAGTTCTGGATTGTCGCCGAAAAGGGAAAGTAAATAATTGTCAGAAAGCACATCATCGGCAGGGGTGCCTTCAACTGTTTCCCCAGACTCCAGCAGATAGCGAATGTGTTGAAATCCGCCGTAGGTGGCTTGAAAGATTCCCCACGCGCGCCAACCGACAAAGGCCCCTGCGCCCAATGCAAGGATCAGGCAGCAGATCAAACTCCGAATGACGATCTTACGCATAGCCGTTGATATTCCTTCCGGTATCTTCTTCTTTTAATATATTCCCAAGGGCATTCCTTCACAAGGTGAAAAGAAATCACAATTGAGTGCCACCCCATCGTGCTATTGCGATGCCTGAATTTTGCATCCTCATCTTGCAACGACTCTGTCTGAAGTGTTGATTGAGTCTTAATTGTTCTATAATTGTCTTGGGGGCTGGGAAGGAGTTGTCTATTCTCCTGTGATTATCGGAGACCGCAGGTTTATGGCGCAAAAAGAAATGGATGCTGGCAGAGATATGAAAGCGTTGGGGAGGCGCTGGCGCGACTATTTTTTTGACCGGGAAACGGGGAAAGGGAATCGGCGGGTATGGAGCAAGGGGTTTATATTTCAATTGGTGGCATGTGCGGTTAGCGCGGGGGTGGTGGTGGGGGTGGTGGCGTGGCGGGGGGATCTGAAGTACAAAGCGGATTTGCTCATTCAGACGCGGTTAATTGCGAATGCGGTGAATGTGGAAGATGTCAAGACGTTGACGGGGACTCCTGAGCAACTGAACAATCCCATTCATCATGAACTGGTTGAAAAGTTGCGTGAAGTTCGCAATGTGATGCCAGAATGGAGGTGGATCTATATTTTGCTTCAGCGGAGGGATGGTGTCATTGTTGCGGGCTTGGATACCGATCCGGATGAATCTGAGGACTATTCGATTCCGGGGGAGGTGTATGTGGATCCCCCAGGGGAGTTTTTTCAGGCTTTTGAGGAAAATCGGTTGGGAGTATTCGGGCCCTATTATGATCAGTGGGGCGAATGGCTGACGGCGGCGGTACCGATTGTGGATCCCCAGACAGACCGAGTGGTGGGCGTCTACGCCGTGGATATTGATGCCGCCAAATGGGTGTTGCACATTGTTTCGAAAACGGTATTGCCGACTTGGATTTTTGCTTTGCTGGGAATGATCATTTTCATCCGGCGGCGTGCTAACATGGCGTTTGGGCATCGGCAGGAGGAGCTTCTGGACCGGGAGCGGCGGGCGACGCGTCAGCGGACGGCGATTGCGCACCTCGCGCTGGAGGAGTCGATTGTTCGGGGGGATATGGCTCGTGCGTTGAAGAAGATCACGGGGGTGCTGTCGGCGACGGTGGCGTCGTCGCGGGCGAGCATTTGGAAGTTGTCGGAGGATGGCTTTGCTTTGAACTGCATTTCGTTGTACGAGTCGGGTACGCACCTGATCAGTCGGGATACGGTGGTGAACATGCGTCAATTTCCGCGCTATTTTGAGACGCTGATGGCGGAGAGCCGGATTCATGCGGAGGAGGCACAAACGGACCCGCGGAGTTGTGAACTGGTGGACTATTTTAAGGAGCATGACATTGTCTCTATTCTGGATGCGGGCATCCTTGTGGATGGCAAGCTGGTGGGGGTGGTGAGTTTGGAACAGGCGGGGAAGAAAGCCCGGTGGCATGCGGATGAAGAGTCCTTTGTGAGTACGATTGCCGCGATCATGGGACAATTGTTCACGAACGTGGAGAGAAAAAAGACGGAAGACGCGCTGAAGGAAAGCGAGACCCGGTTCCGGCACATTGCGGAAATGTTGCCCAGCGGAATTTTTGAAATTGATTTGGGAGGGAAGGTCTCTTTCGCAAATCAAACCGCGTTGGATATGTTCGGGTACACGCTGGAAGATATTGAGCGGGGCATGATTGCTTTTGATGCGCTGATTCCGTCGGACCGCGTGACGGCGAAGGACCGGGTCTTTCTGCGGCTGAGCGGAGAGGCGGTGGGGTATCAGGAATATGTCGGGCAGCGGACGGATGGTTCGACGTTTCCGGTGAGCTTCAATATTGCGCCCAAGGTGATTGGGGAGCAAGTGACCGGTTTCCTGGGTGCCATGATGGATTTGACAGACCGTAAGCGATCTGAGGAGCAGTTGCGCCAGATCAACCAACAACTGGAGGCGGCCATTGTGGAGGCGAATGCCATGGCGATGGCAGCCAAGGCGGCGAGCGTGGCAAAGAGCTCATTCCTGGCGAATATGAGCCACGAATTCCGAACGCCACTGAATGCCATTATTGGTTTTGCGCAGGTATTGCGGCACGACGATTCCCTGTCGCCCAAGCAGCTCGAACAACTTCATGCCATTACCCGCAGCGGTGAGCATTTGCTTGGCTTGATCAACACCATTCTGGAGATGTCCAAGATTGAGGCCGGAAAACTTTCGTTGAACGAGAGGCGTTTTTCTCTTCATGATTTGCTGGATGAATTGGACAAGATGTTTCGTTTCCGCGTGGAATCCAAAGGGGTGAGAATTCTGGTGGTTCGGCAGGGGAGTGTTCCAAACTTTGTGGTGGCGGATGAAGGAAAGTTGCGGCAGGTATTGATCAACCTGATGGAGAACGCCATCAAGTTTACCAAGGTTGGCAATGTGACCCTGCGTGTTTGGGTGGATGCTCCTGTGGGGGATGCCGGGGCCTGTTGTTTACGGGTGGAGGTTCGGGATTTCGGTTCCGGAATTCCGGTGCAGGAACAGGAGCGCATTTTTGAGCCTTTCGAGCAGACTGAATCGGGGCGGAAGATGGGGGGGACGGGTTTGGGATTGCCGATCAGCCGGAAGCTGGTGGAGATGATGGGCGGTGCCATTTCGGTGGAGAGCCGCGAAGGGGAGGGGAGTTGTTTCCGATTCCATGTTGACCTGAAATTGGCATCTGGTGACGACACGGTTCCGATGTCGACTTCACGGGAGAGCCTGAGATCTCCAGCGGCGGGCACGTCACTTTCGCAAGAGGATTGGGGTCCGTTGCCGGATGAGTTGGTACGGGCGATGAGAAAGTCGGTTGATGCCGGGGATATTGAAGAGTTAGAAAAGCAAATTATGCAGGTGAGTCAGGAGAATCCCGATGCGGGGCGAAGGCTCGGGATGTTGGTCAAGCAATACGACTATGACCAGATCCGACGCGTGTTGAATAAGGAAAGGGTGTGAGTCTGATGCACCATTACGAAGATAAAAAAACGATCATGGTTGTGGATGACACCCCGGCCAATTTAGATTTGTTGAGGTCGATGCTGAGCATGTTTGGATATCGGGTGGCGGTTTTTCCTGGTGGCGCGGCGGCCTTGGCGGCCGCGCTACACCGCCCCCCCGATTTGATCTTGCTGGATGTTGTCATGCCTGAGATCGACGGCTATGAAACATGCCGGAGGCTGAAAGCGACGGAGGCGCTCCGAGAGATTCCGGTGATTTTTATCAGCGCGCTGTCCGAGACCATGGACAAGGTGATGGCCTTTTCCTTGGGGGCCGTGGATTTTGTGACCAAGCCGTTTCAAGAGGAGGAAATTTTGGCGAGGGTTCATACCCATTTGCAAATTCAGGCCTTGCAGATAAGTCTGAAGATGCAGAACGAACAATTGGAGCAACGAGTGGCTGAACGAACCCGTGAGCTGGAACAGGCTAACAAGCGCCTACTGGATGTGGATCGGCTCAAGAATGATTTCTTTCGGATGATTTCTCATGAGTTGCGAACGCCGGCCACGGGAGTGTTGGGGATGGCGGAGTTGCTCCTCAGCGAAACGCCGGAGACGGAATCCGCTTTTAAGTTTAAGAAAATGTTTCGCCAGAGCAGTCAGCGCCTGTTGAATTTGATCAACGACGCCACAACGATTGCGTACATGTCGGATTTGACGAGCAATGGGAATACCAATCCATCGCTGGCACATTTAATTGGTGAAATCCGGAAAACGTATCCGGACATTCACATTGATTTGGGCAAGGGTGTAGATCCGGAGCAAGTCCATTTCGGGGGAAGCCAAGTCCTGTGGGAGAAGGCCTTGCAAACGGCGGTCTCTCTGGCCAGTTGCTTTACCAAACCCAACAGCATTTTGTATGTGATGGGAATCAAGAGAGAGCAGAATTTGTGCCTGCGGATGGATTTGGATGTGCTGGGACTGACGAAGGAACAGGCAGCGGAATTTTTCCATATCGAGTCCAGCGTTCGAGGCTCATCCGCGGCGCAATGCTTGGCGTTGGCGCCGGTGGTGGCGCACAAAATCTTTTCGGTGTTCGGGGGTGATTTGCGCCTGATGAAAGGGGTTGGTGAGGCGGGATTTTTGGAGGCCACGTTGCCGATTTCGTCGTCAGTTATTTAAGCCGTCCGGGTTGGCCGGGCTATTCGTCGGGGAGGACGTCGTCGTCGGGGTGCGGGATGCCGTCGGGTCGATTGCGGCGAAGGAGGCGCGGGAGCCAAGCGAGGACGGCAAAGAGACCTGCGCCGGCAAACAAGGCGATGAGGATCCTCCAATCCATGCGGCCGGTGGCGAGTTGGCCAGCAGCGTGGGTGGTCCACAACAGGGCGAGGGTGTTCGGGAGGATGCCAATAACAGAGGCGATGAGATAGCGGCCAAATGAGATGCTGGTGAGTCCGTAGGCATAGTTTAAGAAGCTGAAGGGGTTGATGGGGAGGAGGCGCGAGAAGAGGACAAGTTTCCAGCCTTCGCGCTGAATATTTTCTTCGAGGTGGCGATACAGCTTGGTGTCGCCGATGCGGCGCTCCAGCGCCTCCCGAGCGAGGTGACGGGCGATCAAAAACGAGCCCGACATGCCAAGAGCAAGGCCGACTAAACAGATGGGAAGACCGAGCCACGGGCCGTACAAGAGAGCCACCAAAATGCCCACGAGGGTGGTCGGCAGAAAGAGGATCGTGACTCCGGCGTAGAGCAGGGTGCAGACGAATGGAGCCCAAGGGCCGGAGGCGATGACGACCGCACGTATATCCTTCCATCCAACGTGGTGCAGGAAGTCGAGGAGGTCGGCCCGAAAGAGAAGGGCCCCAAGGGCGACCGAAAGCAGGGCCAGCGACAGCCACACGCGTTTGGTTTTATAGAACGGGCGATTCACGGACTTTCGAGAGGCATCACGACGGCCGTCACGTCGCCGATGTCTGCGAAAATCGATTCGGCGGCGCTTCGGACGGCCTCGGAGTCGAGTTTCTGGAGCCGTTCGGCGGTTTCGATGGAATGGCGATAGCCCAAGCCTAGGAGTTCATCGATGGCGCATTGTTGGGCGAGACCTCCGTTGTTCTGGCGGGCGCGGGCTTGCTCGGCAAGGAGTTGCTCGATGGCGCGGGAGAATTCCTCGGGGCGCAGGCCATCGAGGCGGAGTCGTTGGGATTGAGCTTCGATTTGGGTTTCGACTTCGGCGCGGCCTTCTTCGGTGGTGCCGGCATAGATTTGGAAGAGGCCGCCGACGGGACCGCTGAAATGAGTGGCGGCGGCGTAGTAGGCCAAGCCGCGTTTGTCGCGGACTTCGATGAAGAGATCCGAGGAGAGGCCGCTGAGGGAATCCATAAGGACGGAAACGGCATCTTCACGCGGGTCGCCGGCCTTGATTCCTGGCCAAGCGCGCACGATAACCGTTTGTTTGAATGGTAACCGTTTTTCGGTGCGGAGAGGTTCTGTGGGGGAAGGCGGCAAAGCGGGCCACCGGGGAGCGGCAACCGTCGGCAATGCGGCAAAGTGATGTTCTACGTATGTTCGAACCTGATCGATGTTCACATCGCCAAAAACAGCCACGACCACATTGGAGGCGCCGACCAATTTTTGATGGTGGGCTTGGATGGCCTCACGGGTTAGGGTGGCGACGATATCCGGGTTTCCCTGGACAGAGAAGCGATAGGGGTGGCCGGGGAAAAAGGCGTCTCTCACCATCTGCTGGGCATGGGTCATCGGGCGTTCCTTGAGCGGCGGATCACCTGCGCCTCATATCTG
>CAZYGH010000041.1:0-19389 GCA_964647595.1 uncultured Verrucomicrobiota bacterium | reverse complement strand
GGGCGTTCCTGCTCGCGACGTAGAGCGGCCAGTTGGAGGGCTCGTTGCTTCTCGAGTTCCTCTTCAGGAAATTGGGAGTCGAGGAGGCATTCGGCAACGGTTTCCAGCATGAGGGGCAGATCCTCCGAGAGGCCTGCGGCAGAGAGTCCGTAACTGTTGCGTCCGGAGTAGCTGGAAAGCGAAACGGCACGAGCTTCGAGAAGCTCGGCCAATTCGGCGGCCGTGTGGCGAGAGGTTCCGCGCGTGAGCAAGTCGGCAGTCAGTTGCGAGATGCCTGCTTGTCCTTCGGTTTCCGCCAGAAGACCGCCCCCCAAGACCAAGGAGATATAGGCCATGGGGAGGCTGGAGTCTTTGCGCACGATGAGGCGAAGTCCGCTAGGGAACGTGCTGGATTGGATGAGCAGATCGGAGGTTTCGCCGCGCTTTTGAGTGGACTCCGTTTCATCTTCGGGCGCGAGGATGGCCCACGATCCGTTTTCGGTTCGTAGATATTTTCGAGCTACGCTGGCGAGGTCATCCGGCGTAACGTGACGGACTTTTTCCAGATAGGTCTCGGTGTGACGTGGGTCGCCCGCGTAGAATTCGCCGGAGGCCATGGCGCTGGCTTGGCCTTCCATGGAAGCCAGTTCTTGAATGGAGCCAACGATGACTTCGCGGCGAGCCCGCTCGATTTGGGCGATGTCGAAAGGTTCGGTTTGCCAACGGGCGACTTCTTCGCGAAGGGCGGCGATGACTTCGGCTTCCTTTTCCGGTTCACATTCAGCACTGATGCCAAAGAGTCCGGGATCTTTAGGCGTATAACTCCATGCGTCCACATCGAGGACGATTTGGCGCTCTTCTCGCAGGCGCTTGACGAGAAGGGAGGAGCGGCCAGACCCGGTGGCGGAGGCCAGCACATCCAGCGCGGGCGTATCGGCATCGGCCAGATCGGTGGCGTGGAAGACCCATGCGATGCGAGTGACCTCGTAGGGGCCGGTTTTGCGGCCCGTGCGTTCGGCCATTTGGGTGGGTTCGGCCGGAATCAAGACGGGCTCGGTGGTTGTGCGCGGGATTTTTTCCAACCGTTCGCGAATGGCCGCTTCCATTTCATTCACGGGAATATCCCCTGCGACGGAGAGAATCATGTTATCGGGCGAATAATGGCGGCGGTGATAGGTAATTAGATCGTCGCGGTTCATGGTGACGAGAATGTCGCGCCAGCCGATGATGGGAACGCGATATGGATGGGCACGAAACGCGGTTTCCCATGTGAGGCGATTCATGACGCGGCCGGGATCGTCTTCGCCCATGTCCACTTCGCGCAAGATGACTTCGCGCTCTCGAGCCCACTCGTCTTCTGGAAAAGCCGGATGAAAGACGGCGTCCGTGAGGACTTCAAGGCCCACAAGCCAGCGGCTGGCGGGCAAGGAGGTGTGAAAGACGGTTCGGTCATTGGAGGTATAGGCATTGATGTCGCCACCGACATCGGCGATTTCCTGCGAGACTTGCGCGGGCCCACGGGTGGGAGTGCCTTTGAAAATCATATGCTCGAGATAATGGGAGAGGCCTCCGCCGAGGTGTTCGGCCTCGTGGATGGAGCCCGCACCGACCCAGAATTGAATGGCGGCCATTGGTGCACCGCGGTCTTCCTTGAGCAGGACGGTCAAGCCATTTTCCAGCACAAGGCGTCGCACGCCTTGATTGGAGGCTTTCAAAACATCCACGGGATCCTGGGCCATGACAACCTCCTGAGTGAGAAGAAGTGCGCAACAAATGACGAACGAATGGAAGCAACGATTCATAGATGTTCAAAATATCACGACAATGTCGAAAGAACAGCCGATTTTTGACGCAAAGGGGTGATTCCTTCCGAAGAAGGACCTTCTTATGGGCTGAACGGACGACTTGTTATCGCGATGGAGGTGGCCCGAGTGCTTCGTGCGAAGAGCCGTGTGAGACACACTGTGCCTGTTCGATCATCAGCGGGGTTCCGAATGTTTGACAAAACTGAAGGAGCGTTTGCTTGAATCCACGGTTCAGGCGGGTGGATACTCCTTGGAGAATGGGGGCGGGGATATGGCCATAGAATGCCTCGGCAATCGCGCCGGCCATGGCGGCCTGAGTATCGGCGTCTCCGCCGAGGGATACGGCATTGCGGATGGCATCTTCAAAACTGTCCGAATCCAAAAATGCCACGATGGCTTCCGGTACGGATCCCGGACAAGTCAGATTGATTCGGTAGAGAGGACGGATGTCATCGATGTGCCGGGACAGGTTGTAGCCAAAGCGATGGCTGATCGCAGATCGAATCTCTTCTTTGCTGGCGTGATTCCGCGCCAAGAATACAGCCAAGGCGATGGCCTGGGCACCCTTGATTCCTTCGGGATGGTTGTGCGTACAGGCGGCGCTCAGGCGCGCTTGGTCGAGGACTTCCTTTTCCGTTTGGAAGGCATGGGCGACGGGACTGACGCGCATGGCCGATCCGTTGCCGAGACTGTTGTAGGGCTTGGTGAACGGGAGTAGAAACCAACGTGTGAACTTGGGGCCATAGCCGCGAAAAGGAAAATGCCTTGCGTAGGATTTGATGGTTGGGCCGTAGTCCTTTCCCTTCAAGATGGCATCGGCAACGGCGACCGTCAGAACGGTGTCGTCGGTATAGATCGAAAGAGGCGTGAAGAGGCGGAAGTCTTTTTTCTTCGTTCGAAGCCCCTCGTACAGGGAACCGATGATATCGCCTGCAATGGCACCGAGCATATGTCGTTCTCCTCTATTCGGCTCTTGAAAAGGGGGGGGGAGTGGGAATGCGGGCGACTGGTGCGCTAGGGGGTTGAGTTGATTTGATGGTGGAGGGCGGCGCCGATGAAATCGCGGAAGAGGGGGTGGGCGAGGAGGGGTTGGGATTTTAGCTCGGGGTGGAATTGGACGGCAACAAACCAGGGGTGGGTTGAATTTTCAATCATTTCCACGAGATGTCCATCGGGGGAGAGGCCCGACAGGACGAGGCCGTTGGCTTCGAGTTCGGCTCGGTAGCGATTGTTCACTTCGTAGCGGTGGCGGTGGCGTTCGGAGATTTGCAGGAGGCCATAGGCTTTGGCGGCGGCGGTGCCGGGTTTGAGTACGCAGGGCCAGGCTCCGAGCCGCATGCTGCCACCGAGATCGACGACTTTTTCTTGCTCTTCCATGAGGCAGACGACGGGATGGGGGGTGGAGGGGTCGATTTCGGTGGAATGGGCGTGGTCGAGTTTGCAGAGGTGTCGGGCGTGCTCAATCACGGCGCATTGCAGGCCGAGGCAAATGCCAAAGAACGGGACACCCTTTTCGCGGGCATAGCGAATGGCGGCAATTTTGCCTTCGATGCCGCGTTTGCCAAAGCCGCCGGGAACGAGGATGCCGTCGGCTTGTTTTAATTCGTCGGGAATTTGACCTTCTTCGATGGCTTCGGCGGAGATTTGCATGATCTGGATGGATTGCCGATGGGCGGCGCCTCCGTGGCGCAGGGCTTCGTGCAGGGATTTATAGGCGTCTTGCAATTCGGAATATTTTCCGACGACGCCGATTTTGATGGTGCCTTCGGGATGGACAATGGCGTTGACCATTTCTTTCCATGGGGCCATTTTGGCGGGCGGGCGGGCCATGCGGAAGTGGACGAGGATGAGGTCGTCCATGCCTTGTTCGGAGAGGACGAGGGGGACTTCGTAGATGGTGTGTTGCACGTCGCGCTCTTCGATGACGGCGTGAAGGGGCACGTTGCAAAAGAGGGACAGTTTGCGGCGGATGTCGTCGGTGAGGGGGAGTTCGGAGCGGCAGACGAGGGCGTCGGGGAGGATGCCGATTTCGCGCAATTTGGCGACGCTTTGCTGACTGGGTTTCGTTTTGAGTTCGCCGGCGGCGCGGATGAAGGGGAGAAAGGTCATATGAATGTACATGACGTTGTCTCGGCCTTCTTCGAGGCCGATTTGGCGGATGGCTTCGAGGAAGGTGAGGCCTTCGATATCGCCGACGGTGCCGCCAATTTCGGTGACGACGACATCGACATCGGGTTCGGCGAGGGCGCGGATGCGAGTTTTGATTTCATCGGTGATGTGCGGAATCATTTGGATGGTGTGCCCGAGATAATCGCCACGGCGTTCCTTCTGAAGCACGTCCCAATAGATGCGGCCGGAGGTGACGGAGGATTTGCGGCTGGTGGGCTGGCCGGTGAATCGTTCGTAGTGGCCGAGGTCGAGATCGGCTTCGACACCATCGTCGGTGACATAGACTTCGCCGTGCTGATAGGGGCTCATGGTGCCGGGGTCAACGTTGAGATAGGGGTCCATTTTCAGCATGCGGATGCGCAGGCCGCGGCTGATGAGAAGGCGGCCGATGGAGGCGGCGGTGATGCCTTTGCCTAGGGAAGAAACGACGCCGCCGGTCACAAAGATAAATTTTGCCATGACATCCTCGAGATTGGAGAGTTACCGCCCTGACAGGAGGCTAGGGCGCCTAAAACGTGGCAGAGCATACCCGCCCTTTTGTCGGGCACAAGTATTTTTGTCTGGGGCGGGAAATGCCATCGCGGTACCAGTTTGGTATTTTACCATTTCGTGCGGGCACAAACATCCCTGGGGACGAGTCATTCAAATTCATTGTTTGAGGGGGAAGAGCGCTTGCATGAGGGGGGGGAATGGAGTAGACCTATGGGTAGGGTGTAGTACGCAACGAGACGAACGACAAAAGGAAACAGATGAATATGAGTCGGCGCCATATTGGGTTGGTTTCATCTATAGTTTTGACGATTCTTCTGGGGGTCGGGGTGAATGCCGAATCGGTGCAGGGGGCATCGAGGTTTGCATCGCGCCATGTGAAGGCAGGGAAGAAGCCGTATCCGGCGGGTACTCGTGCGCAGTGGATTGCAGAGGGGCGGGTATTGGGGCAGGCACCGGAGGGGGCTTTTTCTCGCCACAAGGCGTTGAAAGGGGCGGCGGACAATCGGTCGTATTTGCCGCCGATTGCGGATCAAGGTTATGAGGGATCCTGTGTGCATTGGGCGGGGACCTATTATTGCAAAACAGCCAATATGAAACGGATGAATCCGTCGCTGAACGTGACGCAAGCGAGCAACCAGTGTTCGCCTCGTTTTACCTATAATCTTGTCAATTACGGTGCGGACGAAGGCGGTTATGGTCACGAGCCGTTTGAAATTTTTATGCGCTATGGCGTGGCGTCGCTCCAGCAAAAGCCGTATGTGGATGGACATTATACGAATCTGCCCACGGTGACGGATTTCGTGGAGGGGTTGCATCGGCGGACGACCAACTATGTTTGGCTGTGGGAGTGGGATGCCACTCCGTCGCAGGTGACGGAACTGAAGGCATTTTTGGATGAGGGCGGGGTGGCGGTGGCAGGCGTGTATTCGGATCAAGTGTCCTTTAATAACTGGTCGGCGGGAGATGCTCCTTGGTATGGTTCGGCCTGCACCATCAACAACATGGACCACATGGTGACGGTGTGCGGCTATGGTTCGGGTTATTACATAATTGCCAATTCGTGGGGGACAGACTTTGGTGACAATGGATTCATTCGTGTGGATTCGACGTATTTTGAAAACTATTTCAGTGATGTGATGTACCCGCTGGAAGGGGACTACACGCCGGTGACCAGTTATGCAAAACTGCAACTGGAGCATGGGCGTAGAAGTGATATTCGAAACCTCCTCTTCTCTGTGAATGGATCGACGGTTTGGAGCAATTCGCCATTGCCCAAAAATTTGCCGGAGGGAACTGGAAGTTTCGAAACGGATGATCGAGGTGGGTGGCAGTTGGCGGTTGATTTGTCTGCGGCACCTTGGAGTGGCGCAAATGTGGTGACCACGCGTTGTGCAGATCGGGTGTTGGGGACCGTGGCCGGGCGGATCACCAATTTTACGGTGCGGTACAATGGAACCAATTATGTGTCCGGAAGCACGCCGGTGACGATTCCCGACAGCAGTGCCGTGGGTGCAGCCGCTTCTGTCTCGTTCTCGTCAGGGCCATTGGCGTGGGACAATGGCTATACGGATTTGGGAGGCGGTTGGCGGCGACTGGCATGGTTCGGGGATTACGCGAATATGGGGAGCGGTTGGATTTGGCACAACAAACATGGATTCTTATTCGCGTCCGCGAGTAGCACACCTCTGAACATTTGGTTTTATGCAAGCGACATGGGCTGGCTGTGGACGGGCAATACCACCTATCCGTATCTGTATCGCTCTTCACCGGCGGCATGGTTGTGGTTCAACGGCTCGAGCAATCCGCGTTGGTTCCGGAATATGACGGAAGACACGTGGGAGTGGTGGCCGTAGAATTGGGACTCCGAACGTCGGAACACATGGTCTATTTCAACATAGCCAACATGACTCATCTGGTTGAACATCAGTTGTCAGGTCGATAGAGAAACCGGTGACTCCATGAGGACCCTTGCCGTGATCCTGAGAGTGGTATTGGTTGGGCTGACGGTAGTTTTGGGCGGGGCGGGCGTTGCTTCGGCGCAAGTCTGGGATGTTCCTCAAAAATATCAGGAAATGGACTATTGGTGCTGGGCGGCTTGCATGGAATCAATTCTGACTTACTATGCCCACCCCGCCACGCAAACTGAAATTGCCCAATATGGAACGGGCGGTGTGAACACGTGGAATTATTCCTATGGCTCTGGCACGGAAGGTGGCATCTATCGGAGGGGTTGTGATCTGATCTTGGACCATTTTGCCAACATTCAAACCATCACCAACAGCATTCCCCTTCCCTTGGACACAGTTCAGGTGGAGATGACGGAGGGGCGACCCATTGTGGTTGTTTGGTCTTGGGATTATGGAGGTGGACATGCCGTTGTATTTCGGGGATTGAGTGACGGCATGGCCTATCTCATGGACCCGTGGTCAGGGCCGACCATGAACACGTTCAGTTGGACGGAGCAAGGAGGGCATCACACATGGGAGCACAGTGTTCGGTTGACCACGTTCCCAAGTTGGGACGCGGGTTATTCTGACCTTGGCGGCGGGTGGCGGCGGGCGAGTGGTTTTGGAGATTACGTCCCGATGGGATCGGATGGCTGGATTTGGCATAACCAACACGGATTCTATTTCATGCCCGCAGCGGATACGCCGAGCAAGATGTGGATGTATTCGCAAGACATGGGGTGGCTGTGGACGGGGCGCACAACGTATCCGTACTTATATCGGGCGAGCGATGGGGCATGGCTGTGGTACAACGGGGCGACAAATCCGCGGTGGTTCCGGAACATGACGGCGAACACGTGGGAGAGTTGGCCGTAGGGGGAGGAGACAGAAGACAGTAGTCAGAATCCAGAATGGAAATCCAGATTTCGTGCGGAGGCGCAGAGACGTGGAGAGAGAGGCATTTCCACCGGTGGAAAATGGCGTAGGGAAAGGCAATAAGCTTGCGATGAGGGAGAGCAAAAGAGCAGACTTTCGAAATCCAAGAGGAGAAGTTTCATGCGACTTGCAAAAGGGTTTGGTCTGGTCTGTTTTGTTGGACTGTGGTGTGCGGGTTCGGCGTTGGGTGTGACGCGGTACGTGAATGCCACGAATTTGACGCCGGGGGATCCGTATATGAGCTGGGCGGCGGCGGCGACAAATATTCAGCAGGCGATTAATGCTTGTGCCTCGGGGGATCAGGTTCTGGTGGCTCCGGGGGTGTATCGCGTAGCCGATACCGTATCGATTCCACCCAGTCGAACGTTGACGCTGCGGAGCACGCAAAGCCGGGGAGCGGTGATTGATGCGCAACATTTTTGCACCGCGCTGGATATTCAGGGGACCAACAGCGTCGTGGAGGGGTTTACCATTCGGAATGGTGTGACGCCGGATTACGGGGGGGGCATCATCTTGTCCGTTGCCAGCACGGTGAAGGACTGCCTCGTCACGAGCAATCGGGCCTATGGTGGAGCCGGCATTGTGTTACATAAACCAGGATTGGTTGAAAACTGCACCATTCAAAGCAATTTGGCCACCCTTTGGGCAGGCGGGGTTCTGTTCTACAATGATTCGAGCGGAACGGTGAACCGGTGCCAGATTCTGAACAATGTGGCATCCAACTATGGAGGAGGGGTTGCGTTTCAATATCATGGAACCGTGTCGAACAGTTGGATCGCGGACAACCGGGCGCTATTGGAAAGAGGGGGCGGAGTCCACATGGAACTGGGGGGACGTCTGATCAATTCGGTGGTGGTCAGCAACCGGGCTCACACGGAAGGTGGAGGCATTTATGCCTCCTACGGATATGTGGCCCACTGCACGGTCGTATCCAATGTGGCGAGCGATGGCGGTGGGGTGAATTTGGGATTGTCGGATTTGTGGAATACGATCGTGTATTTCAACACGGCGGCGACGAATCCAAATGTGTATGCCTATTCCACCGTATTCAGCAACAACTGCGCGACGCCTCACTTGGGAGGGCGAAATTTTACCAATGCGCCGACGTTTGTGAATTTTGCGGGGAGGGATTTTCATTTGACGCCGGCCTCGTCCTGCGTGGAACGAGGCGCGACGAATCCGGCGGTGAGGATCGATTACGACGGAGTGACGCGGCCGCAGATCGCCACGGTGGCGGGGGCCCCGGAGTACGATGTGGGGGCGTTTGAATTTCGGCTGTTCTGGGATGCGGGCTATTCTGACATTGGTAGCGGTTGGCGGCGGTTGGGCTGGTTCGGGGATTACGCGTCGATGGGCAACGGATGGATTTGGCACAACAAGCACGGGTTTTGGTATCCGACCCCCACGAGCTACGAGTACGACGTGTGGTTCTACACGCAGGACATGGGCTGGCTGTGGACAAGCCGCACGAAGTATCCGTTCTTGTTCCGGGTGAGCGACGGGGCATGGCTGTGGTACAACGGGGCGACGAATCCGAGGTGGTTCCGCAACATGACGGCGGGGACGTGGGAGAATCGGCCGTAGGGGGAGGAGACAGAAGACAGTAGTTAGGAGACAGTAGTCAGAATCCAGAATGGAAATACAGATTTCGCGCGGAGGCGCAGGGTTTTGACTGATTGAACATTGCCTTGAAAATGGATTGTGAAAAAAGACTGCGAACGAGACAAATAATGGCGCGGAATGAAAGAAGAGGAGTGTTTCCATGCGTGAGTTGAAAACTGTTGGGCTGGCTTATTGCGTGAGTTTGATTCTTGCGGGGTGGGCTTGTGGGGCGACTCGGTACGTGAATATTTCGAACGGAGCTCCGGCCTCGCCCTACACCAGTTGGGCTACGGCCACAACGAACATCCAGACGGCAATCCATGCGGCAGCCAGCGGCGATGAAATTCTGGTTGCACCCGGCATCTACCGTATTAGTGCGCAATTGGAATTGCCGACGAACAAGGTTAATTTGACTTTGCGAAGCACGCTAAGTCGCGAGGCCATCATCGATGCCCAGCACCAATGCCGAGGATTGTATATTGCGAGTTCCAACAGTGTGGTCGAAGGTTTCACGGTCCGGAATGGGTGGACGGCGGGCGGAGGAGGCGGAATTCAAATTTACTTAGTTCCGTCCACCGTGAGGGATTGTTTGATTATCGGCAACTATTCGGGTTTTGGCGGTGGTGTTCATATGTATGGCGACGGCTCCTTGTTGGAAAACTGCACCATTCAAAGCAATGTGTCGTCTGGATCCGGGGGAGGTGTGTCGATCATCAAAATCGGGAGCATGAACAACTGTGTTGTCGTGGGGAACGTGACGTCGAATTCCGGGGGAGGCATTAACATGGATGGGGTGGGGGCGGTGTCGAATTCGTGGGTGGCCGATAATCAGGCGATGAATTTTTCGGGCGGTGGGGTTTGGATGTGGGCAGGGGGGCGTTTGGTCAATTCAGTCGTCGTGGGAAACGATGCGAATTTGCATGGGGGGGGGGTCTGTTGCCACGATGGAGGATACATGGCGCATTGCACCGTGGTGTCCAACACGGCAGGGGAAATGGGCGGCGGCTTATACAGCAGTTCCGCTACCTCGTGGAACAGCATTGTGTACTTCAATGCGGCGACGTCATCCCAGAACGTGTATTTGGCGTCCTCTTTGATCGGCTATTGCTGTACGACGCCGAATTTCGGCGGTGGGAATTTCACGAACGCACCGACTTTTGTGGATCGCGTTGGGCGGGATTTTCATTTGGCGGCAGGCTCGTCGTGCATCGACAAGGGTTCCACTAATTCGCCGGTGACCCATGACTACGAAGGGAATCCGCGGCCCGTGGCCGGCACGGTGGGGGGGCAAGTGAAATACGATGTAGGCGCATACGAATACCAAACGGCTTGGGACGCGGGCTACACGGACATTGGTGGCGGGTGGCGGCGGTTGACTTGGTTTGGGGACTACGTGCCGATGGGCGGCGATGGGTGGATTTGGCACAACAAGCATGGATTTATGTTTGCAACGGCCGGCAGTGTGCCTTCGGACATTTGGTTTTACACGCAAGACATGGGGTGGTTGTGGACGAGCAGCACAACGTATCCATTCCTGTATCGGTCCTCGCCGGCGGCGTGGCTGTGGTACAACGGGGCGACGAATCCGAGGTGGTTCCGGAACATGACGGCGGGGACGTGGGAGAATCGGCCGTAGGGGGAGGAGACAGAAGCCAGTAGTTAGGAGACAGTAGTCAGAATCCAGAATGAAAAATTCAGATTTCGCGCGGAGGCGCTGAGGCGCGGAGGGACAGGATTTTCCACCGGTGGAAAATAGTTTTCCACAGTGTGGAAAACGGGTGGCAATCGGCAGGAAGAGCATAAAGGATGGCAATGAAAAAATGGTTGGCGTTTTTGGGATTGTGGGCTTTGGTGGCGCAGTCGGCAGTGGCATGGCGGCCGGTGGGTTGGGTGTATGGGGAATATCCATGGGCCTACGAAGCGTCGTCGGGTGACTGGTATTGGTTCAATACGACCGACGTGCAATGGGTTTGCAATATGTACAGTGGCAATTGGTGGCTCATGGAACATTCAGCCTTGCGAGTGGACTGGTCCTTTTTCAATTGGCCCTATGCCTATGCCCGGAGCAATGGGGCTTGGAATTATATCAACGAGGTGGATACCCAGTGGGTCGTGAATATGCGAACCGCTCAGTGGTCGCGTTTCGGAGAGTTGCAAAATTATCTCATCATTGATCTCTCGGAGGGGCCAGACGCGGAACGGTATCCGATCAGCTATCTGTCTTCTGTCCCCACCGGGGGATGGAAGGATGAATATAAAAGCACGAAATTGGTGTTGCGGCACATCCAGCCTGGGAGCTTCACCATGGGTTCGCCCACCGCGGAGGTTTCGCGCGCCGATACCGGCGAGACGCAGCACTCCGTCACGTTGACGAAGGACTATTACATCGGGGTCTTCGAAGTGACTCAGAAGCAGTGGGAGCGGGTGATGGGTACGTGGCCGAGCTATTTCACCAACGCCAGTTATCGCGAATCCCGCCCGGTGGAGAAGGTGAGCTATAACGATATCCGGGGGACTGCGGTGGGAACGAACTGGCCAGCGAGCAACACCGTGGATGAGAATTCGTTTATGGGACGCTTACGGGCGCGGACGGGGCAGGCTTGTGACCTGCCGACGGAGGCGCAGTGGGAATACGCCGGCCGAGCGGGAACAACCACAGCTTTGAATTCGGGCTACGACATTACCAACAAGTATAGTGACGCGCGAATGGCCGAAGTGGGGCGGTATCTGTACAACGGCGGGTCTGTATTTGCCTCCGATGGCGATACGAGCGTGGCGACGGCGAAAGCGGGTAGCTATTTGGCGAATACGTGGGGATTATACGATATGCATGGAAACGTATCGGAATGGTGTTTGGATTGGTATTCGAGTCAGCCAACGGGTGAATTGGACCCGCTCGGTGCGGGTTCGGGTACGAGCCGTTTGGTGCGGAGCGGGAGGTGGGGCAGCGGCGCTGGAGGATGTCGTTCTGCAGGGCGTGGTAGCCTCTACTCGGATGACCGTGAATTCGATACGGGCTTTCGTCTGGGCTGGACCCTGTACTAAAGCGCGATCCGACACCTTCCGAAATATGAGGGCCAACACGAGGGAGAGTCGGCCGTAGGGGGAGGAGATAGAAGACAGTAGTTAGGAGACAGGAGACAGTAGTCAGAATAAAAAATCCAGATTTCGCGCAGCGACGCTGAGGCGCGGAGGGACAGGATTTTCCACCGGTGGAAAATAGTTTTCCACAGTGTGGAAAACTCAGGGAAATCGGCAGGAAGAGCAGGTAAGGTGGCTATGAAAAAATGGTTGGCTGCAATGGGATGGCTAGTGGTGTGGACGGCAACGGTGGGAGCGTGGAAGCCGACGGGGTGGGTGTACCACAACTATCCGTGGGCGTACGACGCGGCATCAGGCGATTGGTATTGGTTCAACACGCCGGACACGCAATGGGTGGTGCGCATGTCGAGCGGGCAGTGGGCGAAGCTGCAGAATTCGGCGTTGGCGACTGGTTGGGCTTTCTACAACTGGGCGTTTGCGTTTTGCGACTCGCAGGGGGCGTGGTATTGGATCAACGAGCCGGATACGCAGTGGGTGGTGAATATGCGGTCCAGCCAATGGTCGACGTTCGGGGCATCCACGATCCCGGATGACATGGTGTCGATGGCTAGTGGGTTGAGGGTGGGGTGGGACACGATTTATAACATGTCGTTCAACCTCTATCTGGCCAAGCCTGTTTTCGTGGACATGTACGAAGTGCCCAAGGCGCATTGGGACGCGGTGCGGGCGTGGGGTGGTGGGCAGGGCTACAACGACCTGCCGGCGGGGGGGGGCAAGGGGCAGAGCCATCCGGTGCATTCGGTGAACTGGTACGATTGCGTGAAGTGGTGCAACGCGAGGAGCCAGCGCGCCGGGATGGAGGCGGTCTACTACATGGACGCGGCATTCGCACAGGTGTACAAGACGGGGATGCCGGCGACGGTGCACGTGAAAACGAATGCGCCGGGTTTCCGTTTGCCGACGGAGGAGGAGTGGGAGGTGGCGGCGCGAGGGGGGATGAACAACGGGTCGTTTCCGTTTCCGACGGATGCGGCGCAAATCTACCACCTGTTGGCGAACTACTTTAGCCATACAAACTAAGTGTACGACATCAGCCCGACGCGGGGGTACCATCCGACTTACAACGACGGCACAACGCCCTATACGGCGCCGGTGGGATCGTTTGCGGCGAACGGGTATGGATTGTACAACATGGCCGGGAACGTGCGGGAGTGGTGTTTCGACAAGCACCCGAACGCGGCGGGCTCAAACCGGGCGCAGCGCGGCGGGAGTTGGTGGGATTTTGCCAACACTTGTCTGGCGATGGGGCGCACGGGAGTGAATCCAACGAACCGTAGCCTTCAAGCGGGATTTCGAACAGTGGCGACCAGTCCGTAAGAGCAGGTAGGGTGGCAATGAAAAAATGGTTGGCCGCGATGGGATGGTTGGTGGTGTTGACGGCCTCGGCGGGGGCGTGGCGGCCAACGGGATGGGTGTTTGCGAATTATCCGTGGGCGGTTGAGACGGCATCGGGTGATTGGCATTGGCTGAACGTGCCGAATACCCAGTGGGTGTATGGGTTTCCTCCGGCGTTTGGCTGGGCAAAGATTCAGTCGAGTGGGTTGGGCACGCACTGGGCGTTTTATCAGTGGCCCTATGCGTATAGCCAAGTTCACTCGGCGTGGTATTACGTGAACGAGGCGGACACGCAATGGGTGGTGAACATGCGGACGGGGGAGTGGAGCCTCTTTGGGGTGCATACGACTCCGCCGGGGATGGTGGAGATTCCGGGGGGGACGAACGAGGGGACAGATCCGGATTTTGGCTCGTACAGCATTCGGGTGGATGCCTTTTACATGGACCGACACGAAACCACGCAGGCGCGTTGGGACGGGGTGATGGCGTGGGCAGTTGAGAATGGCTATTTGTTTGAGAATCCGGGACTGGGGAAGGCGACGAACCATCCGGTACATTCGGTGAGCTGGTACGATTGCGTGAAATGGTGCAATGCGCGTAGCGAGAAGGAGGGGCGGGAGCTTGTGTACTTTCGCGATGCCGGGTTTGCGTCGCCGTATCGGACGGGGCAATGGGATGCTGTGCAGGCCAAGGTTTGGACTGATGGCTACCGATTGCCGACGGCGCATGAATGGGAATATGCGGCGCGTGGGGGCGTGGTGGATTCGCGTTTTCCGTGGGGACAGACGATCGGCCATGTGAATGCGAACTACTACAGCCGGACGAACGAATGGTATGATTTGGGTCCGAGCCGGACGTTGCATCCGGACGTGCGGATGCCGCTGCCTGGAACGCTGCCGGTGGGATCGTTTGCGGCGAACGGATATGGACTGTATGACATGGTTGGTAATGCGTGGGAGTGGTGTTTTGATTGGCATCCGAACTGGGTGGGCCAGAATCGGATTCTGCGGGGCGGTAATTGGATGCATCATGCTCAGGATGGGCGGATCGGAATGAAGAGTTATTGGTTCCCTTCCGGCGCGGACATCCTGCACGGGTTTCGGACGGTGGTGTCGGGGCAGTAGGAGTGAGGGTTGGGGAGTGCCATCGGGCGTATCCCTGTTTCACGGACCCAAAGCAGTTGTCACCCAACCTATTCACATGTCGAGTCCTGATTTCCGGTTGTCACTTTTCTGGTTTTGAAGCAGGGGACAACAGAACCGGCGGGGCGGGAGATTCGCGGTCATGCCCGCGCACTCTAAAATGGTCCATGCTACGGTTGAACGTCGTTTCGACTTCACTCGATCTGTAAAACGGGGATGCGCAGAGGGGTACCGATTTTTCTGAAATAAGCTTGCGGTTGAGGGGAGAATGGGGGTTAGATTTTACCATTCAAGAGGAGGAGTGCCATGCGAAACGGGAACGTGGTTGGATTGGCTTGTTTGCTTTGGGTGATGAGTATAGGGCATGGCTACGGGGCGACGCGGTATGTGAACGTGTCGAACGGGGCACCGTCGGCACCCTATACCAGTTGGGCGACGGCCTCCACCAACCTCCATCAGGCGATCATCTGGGCGAGCAACGGCGATGAGATTCTGGTGAGGCCGGGGGTCTACCGGACGACGAACTACGTGCAGATTCCATCTGGCAAGACGTTGACCTTGCGAAGCACGGTGAGCCGGGGGGCGGTGCTGGACGCGCAGAACCGGGGTGTGGCGTTGATCGTCTCCGGGACGAACAGCGTGGTGGATGGATTCACGGTGAGGAATGGTTCCAACCTGAGCGGCTACGGCGGCGGGATCTATCTGGCCTGTCCGAGCACGGTGACCAATTGTCTGGTGTTTAGCAACCGGGCCTATGGTGGGGCGGGGATTCACGTGGACGCATCGGGAACGCGTGTAGCGAACTGTACAATCCAAGAGAACCGGGCGAACGAGATCGGCGGGGGCGTTCTGTTTTACAGGCATTCCACGGGGATTGTGGTGAATTGTGAAATCAGTTTCAATACGGCGTCGAATGGCGGCGGAGGGGTATACGTGCAAAATGTGGGGACGATTTCGAACTGCTGGATTGCCGACAACACGGCCACAGCGATCAGCGGTGGAGGGGTATATCTGTCTTATGGCGGACGGGTGGTAAATTCGGTGATCGTTGGCAACGAGGCCGCAAGCCGGGGAGGGGGAATTCATGCGCGGTACGAAGGGGGGACGATTGCGCATTGCACGGTGGTGGACAATGCCAGTGGGAGCGAAGGGGGTGGGATATGGATGGCCAACTCCTGCACGTCGGGAAACAACATCGTGTACTACAACATGGCACCGTCGTCATCGAACATCTATGCGTTTTCCTCCACGGTGAGCAACAACTGCACGATTCCGTCGGTGGGTACCGGATGCGTGACGAATGCGCCGCAATTTGTGTACAGATCGACGAGAACGTTGACGCTGGTGGGGACGTCGCCGTGCATTGACGCGGGGGCGAATGCGTACGGGGTTGCGACGGATTATGCGGGGTACCCACGGCCGGTGGCGGGGACAGAATTCGGGGCGGCGAACTACGACATTGGGGCGTACGAGTATCAAGCGGGCTGGGATGCGGGGTACTTGAGCATTGGAAGTGGGTGGAGGCGTCTGACGTGGTTTGGGGATTATGTGTCCATGGGTGGCGGCTGGATATGGCACAACAAGCACGGGTTTTTGTATCCGACGCCGAGCAGCACCCGATCCGACATTTGGTTTTACACGCAAGACATGGGGTGGCTGTGGACGGCAAATGCGACGTATCCATTTTTGTTTCGAGCATCGCCCACGGCATGGCTGTGGTACAACGGGGCGACGAATCCGAGGTGGTTCCGGAACATGACGGACAACACGTGGGAAAATCGGCCGTAGGGGGAGGAGACAGAAGACAGTAGTTAGGAGACAGGAGACAGTAGTCAGAATCCAGAATAAAAAATTCAGATTTCGCGCAGAGACGCTGAGGCGCGGAGGGACAGGATTTTCCACCGGTGGAAAATAGTTTTCCACAGTGTGGAAAACGGGTGTCAATCGGCAGGAAGAGCATAAAGGATGGCAATGAAAAAATGGTTGGCTGCAATGGGATGGCTGGTGGTGTTGACGGCAACGGCGGGGGCGTGGCAACCGAAGGGATGGGTGTATCACGACTATCCGTGGGCGTATGACAGCACTGCGGGCGACTGGTACTGGTTCCACACGCCGAGCACGCAATGGGTGGTGCGGATGTCCAGCGGGTCTTGGGCGAGGCTGCCGGATTCGGCGCTGGCCACGGGGTGGGTGTATTACAATTGGGCGTTTGCGTATGCGCAGGGTAACGCGGCGTGGCATTGGGTGAACGAGTCGGATTCGCAGCCGGTGGTGAACATGCGCTTGGTGCAGTGGAGCGATTTTGGAGAGGCGACGGTTCCGATCGACTTGGTGTTGATTCCGGCGGGAACGAACAGCGGGACGGATCCGGATTTCGGGGCGTATTCATGGACGTTGAGCTCGTACTACGTGGGCAAGCATGAGGTGACGAAGGGGTTGTGGGACGAGGTTCGGGGCTGGGCGCTCGCCAACGGCTATTTGTTCGACAACGCGGGCGGGGGCAAGGGCACGAACCATCCGGTGCATTCGGTGAACTGGTACGATTGCGTGAAGTGGTGCAATGCGCGCAGCGAGAAGGAGGGGCGTCGGCCGGTGTATTACTACGTGGCCGGGACGCAGCAGGTCTACCGGACGGGCAGGCGGGATTTGGGGAGCGTGTCGATCCAGCAGGGGAATCCCGGCTATGCGTTGCCGACGGCCGGGCAATGGGAATATGCGGCGCGTGGGGGCGCGGTTGGCCGGCGCTTTCCCTGGGCGGATGCCAACACGATTCAACATGCGCGGGCCAATTACTTGAGCGTTGATTACTACGCTTACGACACCAGTCCGACACTCGGATATCATCCGACCTATGATACGGGCGCGCTGCCCTACACGAGCCCGGTGGGATCGTTTGCGGCCAACGGGTATCGGTTGTACGACATGGCCGGGAATGTGTTGGAGTGGTGCTGGAATTGGCATCCGGATCAGGTGAATACGCAGCGCATGGTGCGGGGAGGGGCTTATGGGTATTTGGCCGATGCGGCCCGCGTGGGCATGGCGAATTCGTTTGCGCCGAGCTCGACGGTAAAGGAGGTCGGGTTTCGGGTGGTGCTGACGCCGGGACCCTAGAGGCATCTCATTCGAGCCACTTTCAGGGCTTTGCTTCGTCGGAGCAGAACTCAATCGACAACGTGATAGAACGATTGTTTTGAAAATGGCTTGCAGTTGGGGGGGGAATAGGGGCTAGATTTTAGCACTTTAGGAGGAGGTGTGCCATGCAGAATGCGAAAACGGTTGGACTGGCTTGTTTACTTTGGGTGATGGGTATGGGGCATGGCTTCGGGGCGACGCGGTATGTGAACGTGTCGAATGCGACGCCGTCGGCGCCCTACACGAATTGGACCATGGCGTCCACCAACATCCAACTGGCGATCAACGCGGCGGCCAGCGGCGATGAAATCCAAGTCGCCCCGGGCGTGTACCGGACCACCAACTATGTGAATATACCTTCAACGAAGCAATTGACGCTGCGAAGCACGGTCAGTCGCGCGGCCGTCATGGACGCCCAGCGGGCGAGCAAGGTCCTGGTTGTTTGGAGCACCAACAGCGTGTTGGAGGGGTTTACCGTGCGCAACGGTTTGTCTGACAGTTATGGGGGCGGGATCACCCTGTACAGCGCCACCACCTTGCGGGATTGCCTGGTCGTCAGCAACCAGACAACCGGGGGAGCGGGCATCTATATCAACAACAACACGAGCCGAGTGGAGAACTGCACCATTCAATACAATCTGGCCACCGACTTTGGAGGCGGTGTACTGTTCTACGACCATGCCACCGGGGTGGTGAACAACTGCACCATCACGCACAACGTGGCGTCGAACGAGGGCGGCGGGGTCTACTTCCAATACGACGGCATCGTGTCAAATTGTTGGATCTCGCACAACCGGGCTTCGTCGTCCTCGGCCGGGAGCGGCGGCGGGGTCTACATGAATTTTGGGGGTCGGCTGGTCAATTCGGTGGTGGTGAGCAACCGGGCTGAGTACTATGGCGGCGGAGTTTACGCCCGCTACGACGGCTATCTGGCGCACAATACGATCGTGGACAACTTTTGCATCGGACGAGGCGGCGGCTTGTGGACGGCCGACAATTGCACGTTTTGGAACAACATCATCTATTACAACCGCGCTGCATGGAGCAACGACATCTGGGCCTTTGAAAACTCCGTGTTTAGCAACAACTGCTCGGAGACGCCCATGGGCGGGTCCAACATAACCAATGAACCGATGTTGGTGACCTTGGGCGGAAGAAATTTCCATTTGCTGGCGGGTTCGCCATGCATCGACGCGGGGGCGACCAATCCTGCCGTGGACATCGATTATGAGGGGACTCTGCGGCCCTTGGCCGGCACACAGGGCGGGCCGGCGAAGTACGACATGGGCGCATACGAATACAGCCTTCCCGTTGCAACGGCGTTGTCGATCTCTCCTGTCAGCACAAACCTAACGCCTGCGGTGTTGAGCGGGCGAACGATTTCCGTCACGGCGAACGGGGCATGGACGGCGGTGACCAGCCCGTCTTGGCTTTCGATTTCGGCTGGCGCCTCGGGGACGACCAACGGGACGATTACCTTCTGGGCGGCGCTCAACAATTCGGGGGCAACGCGCACGGGGACGATCACGGTGGCGGCCGGCAGCCTCGTTCGGACCTGCACGGTGGTGCAGACGTCGATGGCCGCCAGTTGGGATGCGGGCTATACCGACATTGGCGGAGGCTGGCGGCGGCTGACGTGGTTTGGGGATTACGTGCCGATGGGTGGGGCGGGTTGGATTTGGCATAACAAGCACGGGGTTTGTTTTGCGACGGCGAGCAGCACGCCGACGGACATTTGGTTGTATGCGC
>CAZYGH010000040.1:20892-41228 GCA_964647595.1 uncultured Verrucomicrobiota bacterium | reverse complement strand
CCCTAAAATATAGTTAAAGATTCCTCTTGCGTGCAGGCTGGTACTCTGACCCCTTCACGGCAGAATGGCTGGAAACGTTTGGCCCGCCGCCATGGACGAAGAGGCGCAAGCGGGCGTAGGGGAGCAGGACCGCTAGGTGGGGGAGGGCTTTGGGAAACCGGAGCCCATTTTGTTAGCTATCTGAGCATCTTATGACCAGGGATTCCTTGTGCCGGGCGTATACAAGTCAACGACGAGGATCGTCGGAAAAAATGGTCGCCGCGTGCTCCGCTCAACAGCCCCGAGAGAAACAGCCAGAAAAAAGCCTGGGAATCCAATTTTCCACAGCCACGTGGAAAATATTTTTCCATAGCGGTGTGGAATCCTCCTCGAACCTTAATCTCCCGGCGGCGGGAATGTTGTATGAATTGCTTACGAAATGGACGAGGATGCTGCGATGCAGGTGGCACTATGGTTCGCATGAAATGCGATACGCGGCAGGTTTCCCCCATGGCTTCTCAATCCTTGGGCATATTTCACATCTTGCCCTCCCCAAATTCGACCCGCCGCAACTTAAGGTGCTTTTTCAGAATAAGTTGCGCTTTATTCATTCCATTCCGAACAAGATTCTGAACACAAGGTAGGCCAAGCTTAGAAAAAAAGATGCAACTGCCAGCGTTTCGTAAACCATATGCCACCGGAAATTGTTATTATAGCCAAACTGCCTCCATGCAGAAATCCATTTTTGAGAGAACGGCAACCCAAAGCCCAAAGCATCAAACCCAACAACAATATTTTTGTCTTCATTCATTACTGAATTTATGAAATGACTTGATGCTACAAAAAGATATCCGCACCATAGTCCGACAACAAATAGCCATAAAAATATGGGTGTGAGAGTTTCCCAGCTTTTAATTGCCGATAGCAATAATAGCGGGAGGCTAATCAATAGAGAGAGAAGAAAATAATAGCCCAAAGATCTGCTGCTCTTAGCGTGTAGGTCGAGATCATGTATTTCCCGTTCAATCGAAATGACATCACCAACTTCTTCTACAGTTTTAACTGACGCGAATGAGATTCCGTTATTCTTAATTTCCGATTGCCGCTTTTCACGCCTGGCAATTGACCTCAAAACAAGAGCCCCAGCCTCATCAAACCCATTCTTCTCAAAATCAGCATATAGCTTGTCTCTCAAGTAGTGAGGAACCATACAACGAGTGATTACAACGGGTAAAACTCGGATGCTCTCGCCTTCAATTTCATCCGCCATTGCATAGCTAAGCTCTTTTTGAACCCATTTCGAATCAATAGAATTCTCCGAGATTACGGCAACAACAAAATCGCTCTTATGAAGAGCCGATGATATTGCCATAATTAGTGAGTCCCCCACATCCAATTCCGCCTCATCAATCCAGACTTTGTGAGCATGAGCAACAAGAAGCGCGGCTAACCGTCGAACAAAGGCCTTATCTTTACTATTGTGACTTAGGAATATTGAGGACATAAGCAACTGGTTGTAGTTTCAACACTTAATTACGGCAAACGCACACGGGAGCGGAAGATGCCTGTCGGTGCTTGGTTGGTGACATCGAAGACGAGGCCGGTTCCGGAGCCGTAGTGACTGGTGCCGTAGGGGAGCCAAGACTGCGGGCGGTTGCGGATGTCGGGAGACCAGAGGACTTCGTAGAGCCGGCTGGTGGAGGTAGGGTCGATCAGCAGCCCGAGGGGGTTTTCCTGGCGAAGCAGGGGAGCGAGCCGCGGGAAGAAGTCGAGCGGATCGCGGGGATTGGTATCGGCGATGAATTCCAACCCGCTGGGATAACCGTCCTTGTCGAAGTCATCGAGTTCGGCGGCGGCGAAGTCGAGCTCGCCGTTGGTCAACCCGTGGTCGGCAAGCCATTCGTGGGGAGTGCCGTTCGGAGCAAGTGTCGGCACAAAGGTTGCGACGACAAGACGGGAGCGGACCATCACGACGGTGATTTGGTCGCCTGAAATGGTGCAGCCTTCGGTGTCGCCAGACCACCCGGCGAAGGACTGATAGGCGGCAGGAAGGGCTTGCAGAACGGGTTCTGAACCGTCGTTGTGCAAGGCGACATCGCTCCCGGCGATGCCGCCTTGGCCATTGGTTTCGATGTGGAGCCGATACTGGGGCTGCCAGACATGGACAAGCGTGGTGTCGCCGGAGAGCGCCGGGTGGACGGAATCGACCCGCTCCTGTGCGCGAGCCCCGGACGAGAGCGCCAAGCCGAATACGGCCAGGAGCCAGGAGTAAGTTGACCAGCCACGCTTCATGTTTCGCTATTCCGCGACGACCTCCTTGAAGATCAGGCGGCGGTCGGGGTTTTCGGGATCCACCACGATGCGATCCACGGAAGTGGTGACGGCGGAGAGGGCGGGATAAAGCCCGGCGCCTTGCGGGTTGCCGATGGTGTTGGTGCCGAACCATGCATTGGTGGAGACCAGCACGACCTGATAGCTGCGCAGTTCGAAATTGGCGGTCACGCCAGTGCGCGGGCCCTCCAATGCAAACACCAGGGGGTTCTGGGTTTCGAGGCCATCGGGAACCCCCGACCAATCGATGAACTGGTAATGCTGATTGGGAATGGCTCGGTTCGAGACGGATGCGCCTTCGTTGAGGAATCCATTTCCCGTGCCCTCCACCGCGCCGCCTGCCCCGGCCGACACGGCATAGCGATATTGAGATTGCCAGGAAAAGACCAAGGTGATGTCGTTGGTCAAGGCCGCGATGGTCCATTCCTCCCGCTCCTGGCCATGGGTAACGGTTGCCGCCACGAGGATAAGCATTGCCAGCGCGGCTGATTTGATGTGCTTTGGTTTTGTTTTCATGGTTGGTTCTCTATTTCGGGGGGTAAGACGATCCGCAATCGTCTATCAGGATTTTCGGCGTCCGGTATGTAACGGTCAATCGTGACGGTGACGGGGCTTCCAAGAGGATAGATGCCTGCACCCTGCGGGGCGCCAATGTTATTGGTCCCGAACCACGGGTGTCGGGATAGGATGTTCAAAGCTTTTGTCGGTATAATTCCTGCCCCGGAGCAACTGATTGTGTGCACTCCTCCGGCGGCATCCGACTGCACCGTGATCGTCCCGCCATAGCTCTGAACGGCCACCGGCGCAAAGCTCACCGTCACGTGGACGGCGCTTCCCGCCGCCACCGCCCCCGTCCATGCCCCGCTGAACCCTTCCGGATAGACGATGTTCGTCACGGCAAAGGGATGGAAGCCTGAATTCGTGATCGTCATTGTCGCCGTAGCAACGGCTCCTGTTTCCACATTGCCAAAGGCCAGATTTCCGAACAAGTTGATAGCCTGGAGGGATGCCCCGGCGTCGTGGATGCAAAGATCCTTGATCCGGAAACCGTCGGTCGTATCAAACACCGCCATGCAGAACCGCCATGCCGTCGGCACCGACCCCGTGATTGCATAGGCATATGAGAAGCCGGGCCCCGCAACTTGCATAACGCGATCTGTTGTCAAGGTGAGGCTCATCTCGATCCATTGTTGAGCGGCGAAGGGGGCAAGGTTGGTTTGATAACCGGACGGTCTGTCAATCAAGCTGATCAGGCCATTTTTAAACTCAAGCCCCACAAAACGCAGCCCGCTGTAGTTGGGCCAATTATCCCCGAACCCTATTCGTCCGCCATCTGCGTTGCTGCCCCCCGACTGAAGACTCGGATTTACCATAAACCCAACCGTTTCCCCAAGAAACCCGGTTGATACGGTGTGCAACTGGCCCCACGAGGTATCGGTGCTGACCATCACGGCCTCGCCCGTTTGAACCGCAGGAAACCACGTGCCTTGGTAATTGTTATATTGCCATCTGCCACCTTCGAACCTATTGGCATCAACAGGAAGCTGATAACAGTTCTGCAAAGCGCCGATTCCGGAACAATCCAGGGTGTTGGTGCCGCCGGCGGCATCCGACTGCACCGTGATCGTTCCGCCATAGCTCTGCACGGCCACCGGCGCAAAGCTCACCGTCACGTGGACGGCGCTTCCCGCCGCCACCGCCCCCGTCCATGCCCCGCGGAACCCTTCCGGATAGGCGATGTTCGTCACGGTGAACGGGAAGAATCCCGAATTTCTGATCGTCATCGTCGCGGATACAACAGAGCCAGTTGCAAGCTGGCCGAAGTGAAGATTGCCATAAATGCCGATCACAGCCGCCCGTCCTGTCCCGGAACAATCCAGGGTGTTGGTGCCGCCGGCGGCATCCGACTGCACCGTGATCGTTCCGCCATAGCTCTGCACGGCCAGTGGCGCGAAGCAAATCGGTACATTGGTTGCGGTTCCTGCCGCCACGGACCCCGTCCATGCCCCGCTGAATCCTTCCGGACAGTCGATGTTCGTTACGGCAAAGGGATGGTAGCCCGAATTCGTGATCGTCATCGCCGCCGTCGCCACGGCACCGGTCGGCACGGCATCGAACACCAGGTTGCCAGACACGCCGATGACTGCCGCTCGTCCTGTGCCGGAACAAGGAATAATGTTCACGCCGGCTGCGGCATCCGATTGTACCGTGATGGAACCATTGTAGCTTTGTGCGACTGTTGGCGCGAAGCAAATCGGTACATTGGTTGCGGTTCCTGGCGCCACGGATCCCATCCATGCCCCGCTGAATCCTTCAGTACAGGCGATGTTTGTTACCGCAAACGGGAATAGCCCAGTATTTGCAATCGTCATCGCTGCGAATGCAACGGCACCGGTCGGCATAACGCCGAAATCCAGATTGCCGGACAGGTGGATTATCCGCACGTTCAGATTACCGTCGCGTTCATAGGCACCCATATCCACACAGCCGACAACAACCCGGGGAAAACCGTCCAGATCGAGTTCCCACTCTTGTTCAAGCTGGTTTGTACCGGCATTGATGCAGGGCGATGAAGAAGAAAGACGGTAGCCCTCCCCGAAAAGCGGATCTGCCTGAATGTTGCCCTCGCCGGGCCAATTCGTTGAGAGGCAAGAATAGTTGACCGTGCCGGTGAACGCTCCAATCGCGCTCTGGCTTCCCACAATAATGCTGTTCACGACATCCAAAGCACCACTGCCGCTTGTAGCGACCGCAACTGTCGAATTGCTATCACCAATGATGGTGCAATTAATTACACGCGTCATGTTGCCGTAATATGCACCCCCGGCTCTCAAAGCCGAAGTATGCGCAGATATATTTCCCTCGATTAATGTATTCCGCAGGATCCCTGCGGAAACATTTACGCCCCCAGGTTTCATTCCCCCATCGTTATTTCTAATTACACATGAGTCGATAGTAGAATAGTGCATAAAAACACCCGCCCCATCGACGCCGTCATTATCGAATTGCCGATTTCCTTCAATAAGACAACCTTTCAATACGACATTTTCACCATCCAAATAGCACCCCCCTCCCACACCCCCAAGCCAGTATGTTGTAACATTGTTTTGGATCCTGCAATTTTCTATCCTCGAGTTACCACGGGCATAAACGCCCGCTCCATTGGCAGCGCGGTTACTAATTATGTCGCAGTTGAGGATGTAACCCGCATCCATTGAAATTGCACCACCCTGGTAACTGCTGTCCGAATCTTCATATGTGCCACATCGATTGCCCTTAAAAATGGAATCGACGACCTGTACATTTCCGCCGGATATTGACAAGGCCCCAGAACGGCTGTTGTCTCCACCATTGTTATAGAAATATGAATTAGTAATTACAGCTTTAGCATTGTATAATCGAACAGCACCTGCGCCTGCAAATCCCCCAGTATTACTCTCAAAGTAGCATGAATTAATTGATCCAGTTGAATTATAAAAGTTTAAATAACCACAATTTGTTATTATATTATTCAAAACATAGATCTCAGATTGGCCTGCATAAATAGAGCCGTACCCGATAGAGTTTAGAATGCGGCAGTTTTCGACTATGACACTGGCGCTTTGAATGGAGACTGCATATCCTCCGCTGCTCTTTTCAATCGTTAGGTCAGATATGAGAGATCTTGCAGTCATGTTGCTTGTAATGATGAATCCAGCCCCCGCCGATTCGCAATCGATCACGGTATTGGAGGGCCCGTCTACGCCGATGATATTAAGTATGCGGCTCCCGAAATCAATGTCGCGGTTGCCGGTGCCCGTGTAGGTTCCGGGGCCAATCCAGACGGTGCCGCCGGAGGGGGGGAGCGCATTGATGGCATCCTGAATGTTGTAGGCGGCGGTTTCCCAGGTGCCGTAGGGATAGAGGCCTAGACCGTTGGTTGACACATATGTGGCATCAACTGGAGAGTGCTCGAAGCAACCCATGTCCACGTGTGTGCCATTAATGCGAGGGGCTCCGTTCAGGTCCAGACCGGCCGGGGCGAACCCATCGTTGCCGGCATCGATGCAGGGTGATTCCGGTGAGAGGCGGAAGTCCCAGGCGGCCAGATCGGAAAACCGAGGGTTGGTTGAAATGTTGCCGGATCCACTTGGCAGCGGAAACGCGCAGGAATTGGAGAAGGTACTGTTGGCATAATCGACCGCATTGCTCCATACGATGGTGTTGTAGGCCTGGCTGTCGCGAAGGCCAATGCCGCTGGACAAGGCCGCCGTGCAGTTGAAAAGGCGGGAGCTAACACATCCATCGCCTAGGCTGTCGATGACGAGGGTATTAAAGGCGTCTACTTTGTGCAACATCCCGGATTGATTGCCGAGGCTTTTACATTGGCGGACAATGCAGTTAGACACGGTTCCGCCGCCCAAGCCCATTACCCCCCCGCCGAAGGAATAGTTGCGCCAAGACCTATAGGTCCACCACCAAGTATATGTTTCCCAAACAAAGTTTTTAGTAATAGCCCCGGGTGGCGACTCCGGATTCCCGGCCACTCCGTTGGTAAGCGTGAATCCGCTGATGGAGGCATTGCTTGCCAGCAGAAAACAGCGGGCCGTGCCTAGGCCGTCAACCAAGGTGTACCGAGGTCCATCAACTGCAATTATATCCACTGGTTTTTCAGCCCATACCGCGGATTTTCCCCAAGTGTCTAGGCCGCTCAGCTTAGTTTTTGCATTTTGGGAGTCGTAACGACCCGGACCGACCATAATCACGCTTCTTGAGTCGGTCGGCAAGATGTCCACTGCGTCTTGGATGTTTGTGGCAGCTTTTTCCCAATTGTCGAACGGGGAGATGTGAGCCCCGACCTTGGAAACAAAGTTTGTGATGATGCCCGAATGCGGCCGAACGATAAGATTCGACAGTACCCCGGGAGCAGACTGATATTCCTGATTGCCGGCGGTGTCGATGAATGCAAAATAATACGTCTGCGTGCCGACGGGCAAGTGGGTTTCTAGGGCATATTGTCCATCGTTTGCGACTCCAGACGTCAACGATAGATCATATGGCTGGCCAGACACGAACACGCGGGCCGAAGCGGGTGCCAGCCCCAGTGGATGACGATAGTCCACGGACAATCGGAACATCGTGTTCGTGAACCCATAGGCGCCAGGGCTGACTTTCACGCTGCTTTGAACCAGCATCGGCGAAACGACCGGACATGGGAACGTTAATAAAAAGTCCCCCCGGCGTGGATAGTACAGGTTATTGCCACTGGAATCCGTCATTGTAAGATGCGCGCTGTGGGTACCTAAGCCAAGACCGCCAATGGTTGCAGACCACCTCCCAGATGAAGTATTTCCAGAGACGAGTGCCATGGGATGGGTTGCATCGTCCAGATGTAGGACCGGTTGGACCGGAAGACCCCAGGAATCCCTCGCGTCGATCTGCAATACATAGGTGAAATTTGTCAGTCCAACCAATGGAGTCACGGTAAAATTGGTCAATACGCTTGCCGGGTCACCGCCACTGCCAGAACAAGCGATAGTGTTCGTGCCGCAGATTGCATCCGACTGCACCACAATCGTTCCGTCAAAGCTCCCTATGGCCGGTGGGGTGAAGGAAATACCTATATTTGTGGCATGCCCGGCTGTCAACGTTCCCGTCCAAATTCCGCCAAAGGCTGATGGGAATTCAATGTTCGCGACAGTTAGGGGGACGACCCCTAAATTCGTTATCGTCATCACTAACGTTTTGCTTGCACCTGCAGGAATTGTTCCAAAGGCCAAGTTGCCGGACACTCCAATGATGGATCCCGCGCCCTCTCCCGAACAACTGATGGTGTTGGCTCCGCCGGCGGCATCCGACTGCACCGTGATGGTCCCGCCATAGTTCTGCAGGGCCAGCGGCGCGAAGCTCACCGTCACATTGGTGGCCTTGCCCGCCTCCACCGTCCCGGTCCAGACACCGCTGAACCCTGGCGGGCAGGAAATATTCGTTACTAGCAACGGGACAATTCCGATGTTGGCAATGGTCATCGATGCAGTTGCGACGGCACCCGTGGCCACCATGCCGAAATCAAGATTCCCGGACACATCGATGCCAGAGGCAAATAACTCATAAGGGCCAACGTCGGGCTTGGTGGAAGAATCGCCATTGCCGTCCACTGGGCGGAGCCGACCGTAATAGTCATTGGTAACTCCAACATCGATCCCGGCATCCAGACAAAGCGAGGTGCGCAACAGTTCCGTTTGCGCTACGTTCAAGCCTGCATCGACTATCTGAAAATTCCCGGAGTTTCCGGCCAAGGCATTGAGTTGCCCAATCGTCAGCCAGTTTGTGTTCTCGTTGAAGTAGAGTTCGTTCGTGGTTCCAACAAAACAATTGTTGCGTACCACGGGATCGCCGGTCGTCGATTTTTCCACAATTATATTATCATTCAGAAAAATGTTGTTGGCAATGTTGGGCTTGGCATTATCCCAGCATTTGGTATTATAATCGTAAATAGCTCTAAAAATGTTATGCGCAACAAGGGGAGAGCAATCTTTGACGGCGAGCTGTGAGCGCGAGCCGAAGTCGTTATTTATGATTTGTCCGGTGGTCTTATAGTAGAAAAGAAGTCCCAGATTTCGATTCTGTTTCAGGGTTACGCTTGCACCCATCTCAATTTCAATGTCTATGCCGTTCCAGTCTTGTTCCCATTCAATAAAGTCGTTAAGGGAAATATCGGATCCCTTTATGGTTGCATTAGTACAACCATAAAGAATAACTCCGCCACCAAATTGCGCATGATTGTGGGCAATCCTGCAGTTGTCGATAAGGGCACCAGAAGTGTAACTCATGGCTATACCGCCTCCGGCGTAACTGCTAGTGTTGGTTGATGTCGCATTAAATATTATCATGCTATTCTTGAATGTAGGCGTTCCGTGGAATGCATAGACACCGGCCCCCCAAGCGGGGCCATTATTACGTATCACACAGCCGTCCAAGAGAGAACTGCAATTATCCAGATACATCCCCCGGTTGCAGGTCTGCGCGGTGCAATTGCTGAAGGCCAACACGCTGTTCCAGGCCGCCACGCCGATATCCGCTTTTTCAAACACGACCCACTCGATAACGGATTGACGGGATGGGCCTGATTGAATTTCCAATGCATAATCTAGGTCGCCAGATGCTCCGCGTGCATCTCCGGAGGTGAAAATAATCGGCTGCGCCGGTGTGCCGCGAGCTATCAATTTGCCAATGATGCCCAGTCCGGGCCATGTTCCGCCATCATCGCTGGTAATCACAGAACCGGCAGGAATGGTCAGGGTGTCGTTTGCGCTAATCCATATATCCTGATGGATCTGGTAGTTCGGGTCTGATCCCGTGGCGGCCCCGCCCGAATTGGCGACCAGATTGGACATGGTCCATGAAACACCCGAATTTGGGGTCGAATATCCTGCCGCAATTTGCGCGAACAAGACGAGCCCCGCAAGCAGACTTAGCGTTTGTTTCAGTAATGACCTGCACAGAAACGGAATGCCGTTCCCCCGATTTGAAAAGGATGCACGCAGACTGGTGGTCACTACCAGCGACTTCATGGGGTCATGGTATGGAATCGAATCAGAGATAACAACTTGAAAATGAAGACGCGCGCGCCCCCACCCGAAGCCCGCAGGGCGGACCCGCCGCAGGCGGGCAAGAGAGCGCGGCAGAACGCCGCGAAGAACCCCGCCGATCTTCACGCCGAGGGCAACGCCCGAGGCGGAGGCGAGCGCGTCCCGACCTCGAAGAGAGTCGGGAAGCGAGTTCCACCCGGAGCCCAGCCGTGGATCCCGACCACGAAGTGTGTCGGGATGACGGCGGGGCGAGGAATGGCCAGCCCCCGGCGCAGGCCGCGCCCAGCCGCGCGAGCGGCTGGGCTGTGGCCGAAGCGGGGGCGGCCAGCCCCGAGCGACGCGAAGCGGAGCGAGGGTCAGCGTAGCGGCGCGGCAGCGCCGCGCGTAAAGGCTGCTAGAATGCTGCGGCAGTGGGGGGGAAAGAAGGTCGCGCCGAAGGGGGGCGAGGGGAAAAATCGTTTGGCCAGCAGAAAAGGCGTTCCCTGAAAATTCGCAATGGGGTATTTCGTGTAAAAGTATGTCCACAATATGGCCACAAAGTTCAAAAATAGTTTGCGGTTGGGTGCTTGGAAATCGCCCAAACCGCATTTCCTTCCAAAACCGCACTTCATTCAAGCGGGCATTGCGGAAAAAGTGTGGCCATATTGTGGCCATGTTTTTGGGATAAATGCCCCATAAGGAGGCAAAACGGGGCAAAGTGAAGGGGATGGACTTTAATGTGAAAACCCAACAAAACTTGGCAAATTCGCCTTATTTTCGGGGGTTTTAAGTGGTGGGCGGTACAGGACTCGAACCTGTGACCTCTTCCATGTCAAGGAAGCGCTCTAACCAACTGAGCTAATCGCCCAAATCATTTGATCAATATGCCACAAAGGTGATGAGGTTCAACTATATTTTTTAGGCGCTTTCAGGTTTGTGGGGATTTTTCATTGAGCGGAAACGGGGTTGAGGTTGAGGCCCAATCTACCACCAGAAAGACGACCGGATCCAAGCGCAAATTTTCGTGAGCTTCTTGGCCTACTGCCTGCAAGTCACCCTCAAGCAACGAGCCAAGTTGAAAGCCCCGGGGCTGACACCCCGGGCCATCCTTGAAAAGTTTAAAGCCATCCAGATGATCGACGTCCATTTGCCCACCACAGATGGCCGCCAATTGGTACTGCCCCGATACACTCAACCCGAGAAAGAAATTCAACTCATGCTCAGCCAGCTTGACCTCGTTTTACCCGACCAACCGCCCCCGCATATCGAATGCCCGCCAAAAAAATGTGGGGCAGACCTTTGACCCAATTTCGAGCGTTTTCGATGATTATGACCTCGAATAGCGAAAGATGGGTTAGCCCGATGCTGTCGTGCACGGGCATGCCGATTCTTAAAACCCCTACGGAGGTGACTTGCGCCCTTTAGAGGCGAAGGCTCTATTCGGCATCGAAGCCGGACAGGATGGTCTTGATTTTGTCGATTTGGAAAGAGGCCGAGGCGATGACGAGTTCCCGACCGATGCGGACCAGTTCGGGCAGGCCCTTTTGTTCACCCAGAGTTTGCAATCGGGCACCGAGGGCTTTGGAGTGGGAAACGCGAAGGGTTTTGAGTGCGAGGGCGATTTCAGCGAGAAGGGTTTCATCCAGTGTGGATCGAAATTTGGCGAAGTCGACGGGTTGAGCTGGAGTGGCCTTGGGATGAGAATCCAACGTGTGGGGAACAAATTGAGCAATGGCATGCAGGAGGGTGGGCTTCGCAATCGGTTTGAGGAAAAGCCCGTTGAAATCGGGGTTGGCTACGTCCTCGGGGGTGATGGCGGCGGCAATGGCAAGGATGACCAAGGGGGGGGTGGGTGTACCTGATATTGTTTTCATTCGGTCGGTCTGTTGAGCGCGAATATGGCGGGCAAATTCGCGGCCATCCATGACGGGCATTTTAAGGTCGGTCAGGACAAGGCCCGGATTGTAGTCGTCCATTTTTTCGATGGCTTCGCAGCCATCCTCCGCTTCGATGACGGTGAACCCATAGGGGGTGAGATAGGTTTTGAGCAATTCGCGATTGCTGGCGATGTCATCGACGATCAGAATCGTGGGTGTTTCAGAAAAAGACACGCGCTCTGGAAAGTCATCGAGGTCGTGAGCGGCGCGTTGGGGGGACTCGAACACTTGGACGTCGCGAAGGGTTAGGGTGAAGACGCTGCCACGGCCCGCAGGATTGTCCGTGACGGTGATATCGCCGTTCATCAGGCGAGCCAACTGGCGAGAAATGGCCAGTCCGAGACCGGTGCCGCCGTATTTGGCGTGGTCTTGACCGGGAACCTGTTCAAAGGAGCCGAATAGGCGGGGCTTGAAGGAATCGGGGATTCCGGTGCCGGTGTCGCTCACCACAAAACGCAGGCAGGAGGTGGAGGGCGGAGGGCCGTTGATGGAGGGTGAGGCGGGGGCTTGTTCGGCGGTCACGCGAATTTCGCCGGTGTCGGTGAACTTGATGGCATTGCCGATGAGATTGACGAGGATTTGGCGGAGGCGGGTTATGTCGAGCATGGCGGACTCGGGCAATGAGGGAGAGGAGAAGAAGGTGGCGGCAAGTCCCTTTTCCCGGATGCGAAGGTCAAAGAAAGAATGAAGTTCTTGGATGAGACGGGTGGGGTTGGCGAGTTCGGGTTCAATGTCGACCTTGCCCGCTTCGATCTTGGACAAGTCGAGCATATCGTTGAGGAGGCGCAGGAGTGATTTTCCGGAGTGGGCGATGGTGGCGGCCTGATGGCGCTGGCGGGGGTCGGAAATGTCGGTGGCCAGAAGATCGGCGAACCCGATAATGGCGTTCATGGGCGTTCGGATTTCGTGGCTCATGTTCGTCAAAAATTCGCTTTTGGCGCGGTTGGCGGCATCGGCGCGTTCCTTGGCGGTGAGGAGTTCGCGTTCGTACCCATCTTTGAGGAGGGCGTCGCCGAGGATATTGCCGAGGATTTGGAGCATGCGGATTTGCTCGTCGTCGAGGGGGCGCTTGGCGTTGACGGCATCGAAGCCGAAGTAGCCGATGAGCTGGTTGTTGCCGACGACGAGGGGGAGGGCGGCGACGGATCGGAGTTGTTGGCGGAGCAGTTCGGTCTTGTCGAGGCTTTCGGGAAGAGCCTCGACATCGGGGACGATGAAGGGGATGCGCTTGGCGATGAAGTCGGCGATCCACGGGACATTGGCGACGGGGAAGTTTTGGATGGAATGATTGACCTGTTCGATGCCGGGGGCGCACCATTCGTGGGTGTTGGTCATGGTGGAGCCATCGTCCGAGATGTGGAAGAGAAAGGTGCGATCCACGCCGAGAAACTCACCGCAACGCGCGAGCATGCGGTCGATGAGGATGTGGATGTTGTCGGGCTTGGCATGGATGAAATCGGCGGAAATTTCGGCAACGAGTTGTTGGAGGCGGGTATTTTGGCTGAGGGTGTTTTCGAGGCGCTTGCGTTCGGAAATGTCGCGTTCGATGATGAAAATGTGGGAGGGATTTCCGTATCCGTCGCGGAGGATTTCGGAATTGGCTTCGATAAAAAGGATAGAGCCGTCTTTGCGGACGACTTCGTATTCAGCTACGCCGGTATGTCGGCCTTGGAGCAATTCGCCGAGGAAATGGGTCGCTTTTTCGCGGTTGGTGTCATCGGCGAGAAAATCCAGCATGGACTGGCCAAGGATATCGTCGAGGGCGTAGCCGGTCATGTGGAGGATGGCGTCGGAGACTTCGATGACGGTGCCATCGAGGGTGACGATGACGATGCCGTCCGGGGAAGTCTTGACGATGCTACGCCATCGCTCTTCGCTGACGCGGAGGGCTTCTTCGGCGCACTTTTGGTCGGAAATGTCGATGATCAGGCCCTCGATGTAGGATGGGATTCCATCGGCGTCGAGCTGAACGGATCCCTGTTCGTCGACCCATTTGATTTGGCCATCCTTGGTGCGGATGCGATATTCCAGGCGCAAGGGCTTGCCCGTGCGAGAGGTTTCTTCCCACTGCTTCCAGATGGTTTCGCGCATTTCGGGAACGATGAGGTCGGCGAAGGCGATTTCGCGGTCATGGACGAGCGCTTCGCTTGGATAGCCGGTCAGCTTGCGGCAGCCCTCGGAAACGAACAGCATGGTCCAGTTGCGGTTGTAGCGGCAGCGGTAGACGATGCCGGGCAGGTTGGAGATCAGCACGGACTTGCTGCGTTCGCTTTCCTCTAACTCGTGGTTGGCGAGGAGGAGGGCACGCCGTACGCGGCGGAGTTGGAAGATCCAGAGAATGCCCAGCGCGATCAGAACCGCCGCGCTGCTCACCACACGGAACACGAGGTGGTAATCCACGTGGTAGCCCACTTCCATGGCGACGTGTTGGTTGATGGCGTCCTGCACCTCTTGGGGCGTGAGGGTTTGTATGCCCTCGTTGAGGATGTCGCGCAACAGGGGCATTCCCTTGAGTACACCCACGCGAAACTCGTTGGCATAGGCGGGAATTTCACCAGCAATTTTCAGGTTGAACCAGCCTTCCTTGCGGATCACGTAGGCGGCCATGGTCAGGGATCGTAGCGTCATGTCGGCTTTGCGTTCTTCGACATAGCGGAAGGTGTCGGCCTCGGAGGGGACGGTGACGACCGTCAAGTTGGGAAAGTCGCGCCGGACGCGCTCCTCGATGCTGGTGCCGGCGGGTAGGACGATGGTTTTGTCCTTGAGGGCGGCGGGATCTGAAATGTAGTCGTGATCGGCGCGCGTGACGAACACGTTGGGGTTGATGAAATACGGATCGGTGAAAAGCAACCACTCTTCCCGCGCGGGCGTCTGATTCAGGAACGGCAGAATGTGGCAGCCGCCAGCCTTGGAGACGGCGATGGATTCGTCCCAGTCCTTTGTCGGCACGATTTGCAATTCCAACCCGACACGTTGGGCGATGTGGCGGAGGATGTCGGCGGCGATGCCAATGTGTTGGCCGTCGGGGGTGAGGCGTTCATAGGGTTCCCAATCGGGATCGACGGCGACGAGGACGGGGCCGAGGTTGTCGAGATAGGCGCGCTGTTCGGGAGACAGTTCCACCGGTGCGGCGTGGGAGGCGCGAGGCACCAGCAGGGCGGCGGCAAGGGCAAGTGCCGCGCAGGCGCGAGGGAGGGATGAAAACGTGAACATAGGGGGGGGACAACCTTTCAATCTGTCATCTTCAACCGGAGGGGCAGATGTCGTCTATTCGACATTGAACCCGGACAGGATGGACTTCATTTTGTCGATTTGGAAGGAGGCCGAGGCGATGACGAGTTCCCGGCCGATGCGGGCGAGTTCGGGAAGGTTCTTTTGCTCTCCAAGCGCTTGCATTCGGGCACCGATGGCCCGCGAGTGGGAAACGCGCAGGGTTTTGAGTGCGATAGCGATTTCGTCGAGAAGGGGTGCATCCAGTGCTGCTCGCACTGTGGCGAAGTCGACGGGTTGAGCGGAAGGTGTCTTGTGATGAGAATTCAACGTGTGGGGAACAAATTGGGATAGGGCATGCAGGAGGATGTTTTTGGCGACCGGTTTCAGGAGTAGCCCATTGAAATCCGGGTTGATGGAGTCTTCTTCTGTGATGGCCGCGGCAAGGGCGATGATGACCAGGGGAGCGGTGGAATGGCTCTGTGGTGATTTCAGTTGGTCGGCCTGTTGGGTGCGAAGGCGGCGGGCGAATTCGCGGCCATCCATGACCGGCATTTTGAGGTCGGTGAGAACAAGGCTGGGATGGTGGTCGGCGAATTGGTTCAGTGCTTCGCATCCATCCTCGGCTTCGAGGATGGTGAAGCCATAGGGAATCAGATAGGTTTTGATGAGTTCGCGATTTTCTTCGAGATCGTCGACCACTAGAACCGTGGGGGTTTCGAGGAAGGAGATGCGTTCGGCAACGTTGTCGATGTTGGTTTCGGCGTGTTGGGGGGCATGGAAGACGGGTACATCGTGAAGGGTCAGGGTGAAGATGCTGCCGCGACCGACGGGGTTGTCGGCGACGGTGATTTCGCCTTTCATCAAGCGGGCTAATTGGCGTGAAATGGCCAGTCCAAGGCCCGTGCCTCCATATTTGGCGTGGTCTTGGCCGGGTACCTGCTCAAACGATCCGAACAGGCGGGGTTTAAAGAAGTCGGGGATGCCGATTCCGGTGTCGGAGATGACGAACCGAAGGCTGGCGTTGGGGGCGGTGCCGGGGAGTCGTTCGCCCGTCACGCGGATTTCGCCGCGATCCGTGAATTTGATGGCGTTGCCGATGAGATTGACAAGAATTTGGCGAAGGCGGGCCACGTCGAGCATGGCGGACTCGGGGAAGTCGGGCGAGGTGGAGAAGACGGCGGTGAGGCCTTTTTCGCGAATGCGCAGGTCGAAGAACGAGCGCAGTTCGTGAAGCAGGCGGGAGGGATAGGTCAATTCTGGTTCGAGGTCGACCTTGCCGGCTTCGATCTTGGAGAGGTCGAGCATGTCGTTGAGCAGGCGAAGGAGAGACTTTCCGGATTGTGCGATGATGGAGGCCTGATGCCTGTGACGGGGAACTTGGATTTCGATAGACAGCAGTTCGGCGAACCCGATGATGGCATTCATGGGGGTTCGGATTTCGTGGCTCATGTTGGTCAGAAATTCGCTTTTGGCGCGATTGGCATTTTGCGCATCAAGGGCTAGAGTGTTGGCTTGAAGGCGGGCCTTGCTGAGGGTGGCGATGGTTCGGGCCATATCGCTCATGTCCTGAATCGTGAACAGGGCGAGCGTGCCGTTGGGAGGGTTGGGAATGGGGGCGGCCAAGGTATGCAGGATGCGGTCGGTGCCGTCCTGCCGCTTGAAGCAAAAAATATTCCCGTGCAGTTGCGAAGAGAGAACGAGAGGCGTGCCGCTGCGAAACAGATCCGCTATCCGATTTCGAATCAGGGGTTTATCGAAGTGGGGAAAGGCGTCGAACAGAGTTTTCCCCACGATCGAGTGGGGGGTGATGCCGGACCACTCCGCCATGCACCGATTCCAGAAGACGATGGATCCGTTTTCGGACACGACAAACTGCCCGAGGGGCAGAAAGTTGAGTACCGAAAAATCGGGGCCGTTGCTATGCGAACCTGAATCCATATTAGAGCGAGTGGAGGATGGAGTCGAGGGCTTCGATCAGTTTAGGAATGAACGAAATTTCAAACACAATGACCACGCACCCTTCCACGGCGCTATCTTCCACCATGAAGCTGGTGTGCGCCATGATGAGGTGGACGGAGTCACCGGTTCCGGTGATGAGCTGGATGATTTTGTCGGCGCTGTCCTCGGAGTAGGAGGGGATGAAAAAGTCCAAACGGGCTTTCATCAGATTGACGATGTTGCCCATGACGGAGTTGAGCAGGATGTTGCCGATTTCGGTGAGGGCCCCGGACTTCATGGCGTCCATGTCGGAATCGGGACCGGCCTCTTGGTTCAGGCTTAAGAGGTGGAGAAGGGCCGAGGCGCTGGAGCTGGGAAACATCAGGCCGACAGATCCTTTGAAGTTGCCGGAAAACTTCATATTGACGGCGGACAAGTTGCCGGTGCCCATTTCTTCGAGGTTTTTGGAGGCTTCCTGAGCAGACAGAACGGCCACTTTGGGCACGCTGAGGCGGATGGGGCTACCGAGCATGCCGTTGAGGATGGTGGCGGCTTGGCCCATGCCGACGTTGATGTATTCGGACAGCAGGTCGAGTTGTTCGGGGGTGAGGTTCATGTGTTTTTCGCGGCTCCGATCCGTTCTAATAACTCCATAAATTCTTTCGTGTTCGTATAAAGTCCGCCTTTGGGAAAGAGCGCTCTCGCGCCGAGGGCGAGACATTCGGCAAGGGTGGATTCCTGCGCATCGGCACTGACGACGACGATGGGCAGTTGGGGATATAGCTCGTGGGCCATGCTCAGAAGTTCCTTGCCGCTGATGCCCTGCATGAGCAGGTCGGTCAGGAGCAGATCGGGGACTTCCTGGCGGAGCAGATCCAGCGCTTCTTGTCCATTGGTGGCTTCCCGCGTTTCATGTTTCCCGAGCTCGAGGCTTTTCTTCATCAGCTTTCGGGTGAACGGCGAATCATCGACATAGAGAATTTTCATGCATTCCTTTTCATGGCAAAAAATAGAGATGGAAACGGCCAACGACAACGGAAAGCGAACGACTAGAACCTACAAAGCCCGAGGAGGAAAATCAAACCAGAACTTAAAAAATGGAATGGGGCGGGTGGGGTCGGAAAAGTTTTCCACAGTGTGGAAACATTCTTTCCATTGTGTGGAAAAATCGCGAAACATTTTTCCATTGTGTGGAAAACGCGATCTATCACAATTAATTAACTGTGATAGTTGGGGGGCGGGGTGACGTGCAGAGGCGGCGGTGAACCATTAGAGGGTGTTTCGCAGGAGGGCGGCGCAGGCGATCATATCGGGGACGCGGTGGGTGGCGGCGGTGGGGGTGGTGCCGGGATCGACGAGTACGGTGACGGCGACTCCGGCGTTTTGTCCGGTTTGGACGTCGGACTCGCGGTCGCCGATCATCCACGATTGGGAGAGGTCGAGGTGGTAGCGGCGGGCGGCGGAAAGGAGCATGCCGGGGTTGGGCTTGCGATCGGGGTGGGTGCTGTCATCGGCGGTGCAAATTAAAATATCGAGCAGGGCGAGTTCTTCTCGGGCCAGTTCGGTGTGCAAGAGCCGGTGCATGGCGTCGAGCTGTTCGGGCGGTGTGATGCCGCGGGCGATGCCTCGCTGGTTGGTGACGATGACGGCGGGGAGGCCTTTTTCGGAGACGGCGCGGATGCAGTCGATGAAGCCGGGCAGAATATGAAAGTGATCGATGTGGTTGACATAACCGGGGCCGGGACTTTGGTTGACGATGCCATCGCGGTCGAAGAATACGCAGCGGCGGGAAGGGGTGGGGGGTGGCATGGGTTAGTAGCCTGTTCCGCGGAAGATGGCACCGAAGGTTTTGAGCATGATTTGGAAGTCGATGCTGAGGGACCAGGTGTCGATGTACTTCAAGTCTAAATGCATCCAGTCCTCGAAAGAGAGATCGTTGCGCCCGCCGATTTGCCAGAGGCAGGTGCAACCGGAACGCATGCTGAGGCGGCGGCGCTGCCAGCTTTCGTAGTGGGCGACTTCGGCGGGGATGGGGGGACGAGGGCCGACAATGGACATGTCGCCTTTGAGGACGTTCCAGAGCTGAGGGAGTTCGTCGAGCGAGTAGCGGCGTAACCAGCGGCCGAGGGGGGTGATGCGGGGGTCGTCTTTGATTTTGAAGACGGGGCCGGAGACTTCGTTGCGATGATTCAGGTTATCGCGGATTTCTTCGGCGTTGGAGATCATGGTGCGGAATTTGTACATGTTGAATTCGCGGAAGCGCAGGGTGCTGCGGCGCTGTACAAAGAGGGCGGGGCCGGGAGAGGTGACGCGGATGGCAATGAGAATGCCGAGGAGCAAGGGGGAGAGAAGGAAGAGCGCGGTGGAGGAGACCATGATGTCGATGATGCGCTTGATCATGAGGGCCCAAGAGGATTTGGCGGTAGAACTAAAGAGGAGCATGGGCTCGCTGGCGATTTCGTCCAGCGTGACTTCGGCGATGGAGGTGCGGAGGAAGTCGGGAAGCATCCAGATTTCGATGCCTTCGATTTCGCATTGCCGCAGGCAGGATTCGACTTGGGCGTGGGGGAGGTCACGCGGGAGCAGGATGACGGCATCGATGATGCTGGAATGCAGGACGGTGGAGAAATTGTCGAGGGTGCCGGGGGTGGCAAATCCATCGGGCGGGGAAGCTCCGACGGGAGGAAGGAAGCCGACGATTTCAAAAAATCGGGAGCGATCGGGATGGCAGAGCCAATCGCGCAGAGAGCCGATTTGGTTGGGATTGCCTGCAAAGAGGATGCGGCGACGGGATTCGAGGCGTAGCAACAGGGGCTGGACATAAATGGCGCGCAAGGAAATGGCGAGGATGGCGTAGAGGCAATGGATTCCGAGAATGGCACGGGGAACCATATTGAGGCGGAGCACATAGAGAAGTCCCAGAAGCACGGCAAAACTGAGAAGGCCAGAGCGGGCGATGCGTTCGACCATGCGAACGGTGGAGAAGGCGACGAACTGGCGATAGATGCCGGAGAAGTCGAGCACGAATCCCCATACGGGAACGACCAGCACATAGAGCCACGTGTTGGACCAGAACATGTCGAAGTTGGCGAAAACCTTGGGGAACAACCAGCCCAGCCCTTTGTGGGTGATGAGGGCGGCCACCAGCATGATGCAAACGAGGACGGCATCGATGAAGGCCGCCAGCTCGGATTGGAATCTGAAACTTCTTCGCAGCATGGCTAAAGAGGGGAAGGATGAGGGGGTTGAAATGTAACCCCGTTTCTAGGGAGCCGGGCCCTCACAGGCGTTGAATGTCCTCTCGCAGGAAGGCCAAGACATCTTTGAATCGTTGCAGGTTTTCGGGTTCGACTCGCGTGAGGGTTTCATGGGCATCATACATCAGCGC
>CAZYGH010000040.1:14399-20882 GCA_964647595.1 uncultured Verrucomicrobiota bacterium | reverse complement strand
AGCGCGGCCATGTCGCGGGCACCGGGTTCGACGGTTTCCACGGGGCGCAGGTTTTGCAGCAGTTGAGTCAGGTCACCCATGCCGGCGGGGAGGCTGCCAGAGGGGTAGACTTTTAGAATGCGGTCCACGCCGAGGCCCTTGAGGAGGGCGGCGGCAGACGGGGTTAAGTTGATGAGAACAGACTGGGGATTATCCGGCTTTTTGGAGGCAAACCCCAATGAGGCAATGGCGCCCATGAAGGTGCTGTCCATCGAGCGGCAATTGGTCATGTCTACCACGATCATGGTGCTGCCGGCGAGGCGGGCGGCCTGCGAGGCTTGCTTGAAGGCAGGGGCCAGTTTGAAGGTGGCGGGGCCTGTCACGGCCACCAAGGTGCAATTCTCGGCTGTGGCGGCTAAGATTTGGCTCTGAATTTTACGTTCGATGGCCATGGGAACGGTTATCCCTCCCAGTTTGGGGACGTTTGGCTGGCGAGTAGTTTTCCGCGCCAGACCAAGCGCACTCGCCACTGTGTGATACGGCCGGCCGAACGAACCTCGTCGGGCGGGATCTCAATGATGGAGCGGATGTGGCCTTCCGATTTCTCGTTGAGACGCAATATGTGATTTTTGACAACGGGCGCTCGTTCTTGAAGCGATTCGAATAGAATGACGACGCCCGGAGGAATGCCGGGGGGATTGGCATACCAGCGGATTTCGAATCGTTCGGTGCCACCGATTGAGGCATCTGTATGCTGAAAAGAGCGGACGCCTGCCCCGGGGATGGGTGCGATTTCGGGGCCGAGGTAGGATCGGTCAACCGAGACCAGGTGCGCGAGGGGAACATATACATAGGGCTTTGCTGTTGGGGCTTGGAGGGGGGCGGCAATTACAGGAAGAAGGCTCGTCCCAAGCAACAGGACGAGTCCCCAAAGCGGGTGAGCCCACCCACTCCAAAACGGGGAGGCCCGCATATGAATACGCACTTCCATGTAGGGTAAAACGTATCACGCAGGCCGTTGCGCTGTCAACGAAGGGCTTGAGGGCTTCTGTTCAAACGGGTGGAGGGGGGCAATCTTTGCCGCTTGGGGTGGTGGCATTGAATCTGCTTCTGATTCGGGTATGCGTGTAACCACAGACATGAACTTCCGGTTGTTGTCGACGGCCCTTCAGCGGCAGCAGTTCAACATTCAGGATTATCAGCAGAAAATCGCCTCCGGGAAAGAAGTCACCAAGGCATCGGACGATCCTGGCGCCTTTGGGATGATCCGCAACTTAACGGCGGAGAAGTCCCAGTTGGTTCAGTATTCACGGAATGTGAAATTGGCGCTGCAATACAACGAGTCGGCGAATCAAGGCATGTCCAAGGCCATTGATCTGATGCACCGGATCAATGAACTGACCGTAGAGGCGGGCGATGGAACCATGGAAGAGACATCGATGAAAGCCTTGGCGGAGGAAGTCGACGCCATGCTGAAATCGATGATTTCGGTGGCGAATACCTCCGAAGGCGGTCGCTACACGTTTGCCGGGTTGCGCACCGATACCAAGCCGTATGAAACGGTGTTGGACCCGGTGGATGGGCGCATTGTGTCGGTTTCCTATGTGGGCAGCGAGGAAATCCGGACGATCAAGACGGGGGATACGCTGGAAGTTCCGGCCAACTATCCGGGGAGCACGTCCACGTCCGAGGGTGGTATTTTTCAGACAGCCACCAAGGATGTGTTTGATGCGATCATTCAATTGCGCGATGCGTTGAATACGGGTGTGGATGTGTCGACTTCGGCCATTCCCGCCAATTTACAGGCCCAATTGGATCATCTGTTAGCCAATACTAGCTTGAATGGCGCTCGCAAAGAGCAAATCAACATGCACAAGACGTTGCTCTTGGACTTGCAGACGGCGAACGGGGAAGCGACCGATGCCTTTGAGGCGGTCGACTTCGCCTCGGCCATGATGAAGCTCACCGAGTCGGAGAATGCCTACAAGGCGGCATTGACCAGTGCTTCCCGCATGTTGCAGCAAGTGAACTTGCTCGACCTGATCTAACCCGATTACCCGACGCAACAATACAGCGCACGCCGGTCAGGGCACGCTCCACGCCGGCAGTCGCGTCAAAGCCCATTCGTAGAAGGTGTGGGTGGCGGAGGCGAGAAGGTGGATGTTGAGCCGGAGGTCGACAAAGGCTTCGGAAAACGACCACGAACTCACGGCGGTTAAGGCGGCGGTGAGGGATAGCAGGTTGAGCGCGTAGATCAGCGTGTAGGAGAAGAGGCGTCCATGTTCGCGGATGTCGGGCTGGTTGTAGGCGAGAAAGCGCAGGGTGAAGGTGATGTGGAACGACCACGTCATTCCGATCCAGAACAGGAAAATGGGTACATAGGGGAGGATGGGCGGAAAAAGCCACACGGTGAGCACCCACAGGATTGCCACCACAAAGGTATAGAGCGGGAAGAAGTAGGGGGAGAGGGTGATCCAGGCGTTGTTTTTGGTGACGCGTACGCTGCCGCCTCCATCCGTCACCTTGAGCCCGGTGGCCCTTCCGCCGAATAGCATGGCCCAGAGCGCATGGGTCAGCTCATGGCCGAGCACATAGGTGCGGGTGAGGGGGGGGAGATACAGCCAGATGATGGCCCAGATGACGATTCCCGAGACGCAGGCAAACGCATGCAACAGGGGCAGGCGGGTGGGAGATTGCGCCAAGATGACAATGGCCCGCCATAGTGTCATGGAAAGGGCCATGCAAAGGGGAATCAACACCAGACCGGTCAACAATTTGGTCCATCGCCATTTCATGGAGCCGGAAACCTACGGAAACCCATTCCCGAATGCAATCTCAAGAGAAGATGGACCCTTTGGGTTTTGGACCACATTTCGCTTATGCTTCAAAAACGCTTGGTTCATCATTTTATGGAGTTTCGTTCTGGCTTTTGTCGCCCAGCTCATCCTATTATTAGCAATATGTTCATGTTCGGGTTCTTACAGGCGTATGTCCGTACCCAGTCCGAAAGGCGATTCCAGGTCAATTTTAATGACATGAAAATGGCCGTCCAACCACCATCGGCAATTGCATTCAGTGCAGGCCGTTCAACACAAGCATTCTTCTCCTGAGGGAGTTCGTATGAAAAGAGCACTCTTCGCCGCCATCTCACTGTTCCTTTGCATTCCGTTCGCGGCGCACGCCTCGTACGAATCCATCGAGTGGGTGCCGCTGCGCTCGTTGAGGTTGCAGCCGGAAGGCGCAACCATTAACGCGGTGGTGACCAACGGCGCGTACATCTATGTCGGCGGCAATTTCACGAATATCGGGGGCGTGAATGCCCTATGCGCGGCGCGCTGGAACGGAGTGGCGTGGGAAGCGCTGGGATCGGGCTTGGAGGGGCGCTACTACCAAGACATGAACAACACGTGGGAGACGACGAGAGGCAACGTGAAGTCTCTGGTGAGGGACTCCAGCGGAAATATCTATGCGGGTGGAGCGTTCGGGCGTGCGGGGGGAATTGAGGCGTGGGGCGTCGCCAAATGGAATGGCAGTTCGTGGTCGGCGCTGCCGGGGCGGGGGTTCCCGTACAAGTGGAACGGCTATTGGGTACCGAGCGATTACCAGAACGTGGAGTGCTTGCAGATGCTGGGCAACGATCTCTACGTGGGCGGCATGCTCTTCAAGGCGGGCGACTCCGTCGGGGTGACGAACGTTGCGCGTCTCAGCAACAACGCGTGGCAGGGCGTCGGGTCGGGCTTGGGGCGGGGCTCCTCGGAGCGCGTCTACAGCCTGGGAGCCTTTGGGAGCACGATTATTGCCGGTGGAAGTTTCCTGACCAATGGTGCGCGGACGGCCGAGTGCCGGCGTCTGGCGCAATGGAATCCGGCGACGCCCGCGACGGATTGGCAGTCTTTTGCGGGGGGCGTGGACGACATCCCCTATGGCATCCTGTCCGTCGGCAACGATCTGATCGTGGCCGGAAAGTTCACGAGCGTCGGCAGCGCGGCCTCGCCGATGGCGGCAAACCGGGTTGCGCGGTACAACGGGGCGCTGTCGCAATGGCAATCCATGGGCGAGGGTGTCGCGAACGGCGACGTGCTGGCGTTGGCGCGGCATTCCGATGGAAGGATATTTGCGGGCGGCACGTTTACCCATGCGAATGGACTGGTTGTCCGGGGTGTCGCGCAATGGGTGGGGTCGGTGTGGTTGCCGATGGGGGAAGGAATGAGCAACGTCAACGTGCGCGCGCTGGCGATCGATGCGTCCGGAGCCGTACTGGCGGCCGGAGGATTCCAGGCCGCGGGCGGTATTCCCGTCGGAGGGATGGCCAAGTTCGACCGGTATTGGGCGCCGGTGTGCGTGCCGGCAACGAAAGGGGCCGTGGTGAATGCGATTCTGCCCGATCCGACGAATGGCGTGGTCTACGTCGGCGGCGAGTTTTCGAGCATTGGCGGAACGCCGGCCAACAGCATTGCGAAATGGAATGGTACGCGTTGGGAGGCGATGGGGTCGGGGATCCAGATCAATACGGGAGGTGTGCTCACGCCGGGCGTCGTGAATGCGCTCTCGTTCGACGACCGGGGTCGACTGGTGGTGGGAGGTCGATTCAATCGGGCGGGGGGGCGGACGGCGCATGCGTTGGCGATGTGGTATCGGGACAACTGGTACGAAGCCGCCGCCAATGCCTTGGGGCCTGTCCAGAAGGTTTGGGGGTGGGCCACGAGTACGGTCTATTCGTTGACGTGGTATCCGCCGGGCGGCTACTTCTATGTCAGCGGCGACTTGCCGAATCCTTTCTTGAAGGACATTTTTAAATTCTATTCCTCCACCAATGGATTCAACGTTTTTGGCGTGACCGAGTACACCGGGACCAGAGAGGTGGGCCTGAACAACAACATTGGCGGCCCGATTCGCGCGTCGGGAATCTGTCCCTCGGATGGCTATTTGTACATCGGGGGAGATCTTACCCAACTGTCGAGTTTCTATGGCCGAGACGGCAACTACGATTCCGCCCTTGAGATGATCCGCATGGTTTCCTTCGATAATAACGAGTGGGGAAAATGGTATCCGATACGACGTGGGGAACGCGTTCCAGATGCGTTTTATGCCCTTACGTTCGATCCGCAGGGCAACCTGATTTTCGGGTCGAAAAACGCGCCGGGCGTCGGCAAGGCCACCCGCGTGGGGCGCTCTGAACCTCTCGTGACCAATCTCGGGACCTTAGATGTGTATACGACGAACTGGCCCTATGAACATGCGACTTGGGGCGCGTTGGGCGGTGGAGTCAGCAATTCGACCGGGGATACGTATGTCAAGGCGCTGACCTTTGACGGCGAAGGCGCGCTGCTCGCGGGCGGCAGCTTCACGCATGCGGGAACGAATCGCGCGGCCAGCGTGGCCCGCTGGGATGGCACCTCCTGGTCGCGGGTTGGAACCAACGCGGCCAGCAAGGACGTGCGCTCGCTGGCCTTCGATTCGCAGGGGCGCCTGCTGGTCGGCGGCGCTTTTGAATCCGGCTGGCAAGCGGCGAATTCTTCGGACACCAACAACTTTTCCGACGGGATCGTCATGACGGTTTTCCTGGGGCCGAAACTCGAGGTGCTGGGCACCAACAGCGAGGTGATCGTTTCGGGGGAACGGATATCGGTGGAGAAGGGGACGGACTTCGAGGACGTCATGCCGATTGGATCCTCGCGTTCCCGCACGTTCCGGCTGATGAACTTGGGCACGGAGAATCTGACCATCAGCAATGCCGCATTCAGCGGGCCGGGCGCGGCGACCTTCGCGGTTTCCGGAATGCCGGGGACGATCGGCTACAATTCGATCTCCAACATGGTCATCACGTTCACGCCGCCCTCGGCCCCCGGCGTGTACGAGGCGGTGCTGACCATTCGGTCCACTGCGGGCGCGGACTACGTGATTCCCGTGCGCGGTTCGGCGGGCAATCGCTACATCAAGACGACGCAGAACACGTTGCTGGGCACGATCACGCCGGATGGCAACGTTCCGGTTTGCGCCGGATCGAACCAGACGTTCACGATGTTCAGCACCAACAACCGCTTGCCCTATGTCCAGATAGACGGAACTGATCGCGGCATTCTGTATGCGCACACCTACACGAACGTGACGCACAACAACCACCGTTTGCACGTGGACTTCAACGTCGACACCATCGTCTCCGGGATGGTGGTGACCCAGCGTTCGCTGCGGTCGTCGAGCAAGTACGTGGACATCCGCTACAACCTCAGCGATGCCGACAACACGCCGGTGGACGTGGCGCTGGCGATTTCCACGAATGGCGGCTTCAGCTACGACGTGCCCCTCCGGTCCTGTTCCGGCGACGTCGGCCACGGCGTCACGCCCGGCAACGACAAGCACGTCATCTGGCTGGCCCACGAGGATTGGGATGGGCAGTACAGCGAAGCGGTGATCGTGCGGCTGGTGGCGACCGACGACAACGGCGATGCCGTGGGCGAGACGGGAGTCATGACGCTGGATACCGAATATGGGGTGCGGCCGCGC
>CAZYGH010000040.1:0-14389 GCA_964647595.1 uncultured Verrucomicrobiota bacterium | reverse complement strand
GGACATCCGCGGGCTGGACCGGGGCGATTCGGACTACTTCAACAGCAACACGGCTGCGACCTTCCTCGATCAAATTGGGAGGCTCTATGGCGCGGGCGGCGAGTTCGTGGTGCCTTGTCTTGCGGTGGTGGATTGGAAGGGGACGGGCGAAGGCACCGTGAAGTGGCTGGTCAACAACCGGCAGAGGGGCGTGGGGCCGGCCTCGACCGAATACTTGTTGTCGGTGTCCGCCGAGGTGGGGCCGGGCGGCAAACTGGAAGCGATCGCCACGGGCAACAACCAAAAAAATTCGGCGGCGGTTCGCGCGAACATGGAAGTGGTCCAGCCGCCCAAGTTGTGGACGCGCTACACGGCGAGCGCGCCCTACGCGAGACACAAGGCGTACGATTTCCTGTCGCCGAACGTTGGCTTCTCCAAGAAATCGAGCGAGACGGTTCCCGCCAAAACGCCGTCCGGGAAGGATACGCCCGGCGCCGGCAACAACAAGTTCGAGAATCCGCTCACGCTGAACATATCGGGTTCGGTGGACTTGGAAGGGTCTGGCAAGCTAGGGGCTTCGATGAGCCGCGAATGGGATTTCAAGGGCGTCAACGTGAAGCCGACCGTGGGCGGCGGCGTGGACTTCGACTATCTCTGCGAACGCTCAGCGTGGGACTACGGCGGCTATTTTTCTGTCGGCGTGAACATATCGAAGGAAACCGAGCCGAGATACATCACCTTCAAGCCGCCGCTCTATGGAAAAATCGGTGCGCATCTGGAAGTCCTCGGAACGGTCTATTTCGACTCGGACTTCAATCCGGAGTGGGGCAATTCGGAGATTCAGATCACGCCGGGATTTTGGGGAACGCTTGGCTTTGGCATCGCGGGTCTGGCCAATATCGAAGGGCTCATCGGGCTGGACTTGCCCAACACCTTCCAGATCGAGCCGTTCGAATACGACCTGGATTTGGCGTTGCGCGCCGAGATCAGCGCCAACCTCCTGTTCTGGTCCACCACGATCTGGAGCGAGCGGTGGAATTTCGACATTTACTCCACGAGCGGCCGCCGTTCCCCATCGGTGAACTCGATCAGTCGGGCCATCACGGACTTGAAGCCGGGGGAATTCAAGCTGATGAGCCGCGATTATCTCTATGTTCAGGATGGCGGGCGCGAGCTGAACAACAAGGTGCTGGGACGCGACGGCAAGGAGCTGGTCCTGACCCTGAAGCAGCCTCGCCTGTTGACGCCATCTGCGGGCGAGCTGTTTGTGCAGGCCGATGGCTTCCCGTATTCGGAGCCCGCGCTGGACGTGCGCGGCGCGAACCGCATGCTCCTGTGGGTGAAGGATGCCGGCACGAACCGCATCGCCCAGAACGCAAACGCGCTGAATTGGAACGTCTGGGATGGTTTGGCATGGGCGGACCAAGGCCTGCTCTGGGATGACGGCACCGGCGACAGCCAGCCGCAAGTTGGTTTGTGGACCAATGGAATCGCGATTGCCGCTTGGCAGAATTCCGGGCACGTGCTTTCTTCGACGTCCGGGTTGGACGAAGCGCTGTCGTCGCTCGAAATTGCCGTGGGGCGATACAACGGGACGAACTGGACGTGCTTCAACCTGACCACCAATTCGGCGATGGACCGCGCGCCGAAACTGAGCGTTGCCGCCAACGGCACGGCATTGCTGACGTGGCAGCAGAACAGTGGCGCGCTCGATCCGGATTCGCTGGTCATGAGCCAGGTGGACTCGCTCTACTTCTCCTTCTTCGATGGCACGCAGTGGTTGAGCCCGCGGGAGCTGGCCTTGAACGCGGGTCTGGTTCTGGGCGCTTCCCTGGCGTGGAACGGAGGCGTGGGACAGCTCCTCGTGGCGATCGATGCGGATCAGGACATCACGACCGACACCGATCAGGAAATCTATAGCGCGACCTACTCCAGCCGGGTCTGGGGCCCGCTCACGCGGCGAACCAGCAACAACATCCAAGACACCCGCCCGCAAGTGGTGTACGACAGCAGCAACAACTTGTTGATCGCTTGGTACCAGGATGGCAAGGTCTACTCGAGCACAACGCCGCAACTGTCCAATCCCGCTCTCGTGGGGAATATCCAGAAGACGTCCGCCGCGCAGGATTTCCGGTTGGTGACCGGGCCGCGCGGAGAAATTTCCATCGTCTGGTCCGACACGATACAGGAACCCTTCTTCCAGAATCCGCATCTCTTCCACTACGACCGCATATACAACTGCTGGAGCAAGCCGGTGCCGCTGCTGACCGACAGCGCAATCGAGCGCTCCTACAGCGGCAAGTTCGCCACCAATGGCGCGATCGTACTCGCCTACAACAAGGTGGAAGTGCATCTCAACGACGCCAACATGGCGACGAACGTCGGCCCGGTGACGGCGTTGGCGACCCTCGAATATCGGCCGGGCGTCGATGGTGCCGTCTTTGCCAAGGATATCGTGCTCAATTCGACCACCGTGACGCCGGGAAGCAACATCACCGGCTACGTCGTTTTTCGCAATATCGGCGAAAGGGCGGGGAGCAACATGTGGGGGAATGTCTATCTCGGCAGACCGATGGTGGGCGGGATGCGGATTGCGCACACCTACCTCGGCACGAACGGCGTCTTCTTGGCGGGCGACAGCAACACGGTCACCTTTGCGTGGACCGTGCCCACCAATGGCGTTGCGCAGCGGATCTATGCGGAATTGACGGTGGGCGATTCTAACGACCGGGACATGCGCAACAACGAGGCCTTCATCAGCCCCATGTTGCCGGATTACGAGCTGGTTCATCTGAGGTCGGAGCAACTCTCGACGGACGAGCGGCTCCTGAGCTTTGAGGTGCGGAACGTGGGTGCCCTGGCCGCGCCGACGAACACGGTTGTCCTGCGCATGGATTCCACCAATGGGCCGGTGCTTGCCTCGTTCCCGTTCGGACCCCTCGATCAAGGCCTCGGCTACACGAACAGCTATCTCTGGGACATGACCGGCGCGGGGTTGACCAGCGCGTTCGTTCAGGTGTTCGCGGTGGTGGATGAAAGCGAAGCCGTGGCGGAAGCGAGCGAGGACAACAACAGCATCCGCAAACGCGTCAATTCCAACCTCGATTCAGACGACGACAAGCTGCTCGACGGCGACGAGGCCCGCTACGGCACCGATCCGCTGAAGGGCGATACGGACAACGACGGTCTTACCGACTACGACGAAATCACCGTCTATGGCAGCAATCCGCTGGATGCGGATTCCGATCAGGATGGGTTGCTGGATGGCGGGGAAATCGCGCGCTCGACGGACCCGCGCGATTCCGACTCGGACGACGACGGCTTCTTGGACGGGGTCGAAGTGCGCAAGGGCACGGACCCGCTGAATCCGGCGAGCTATCCGGCCGGTCTGGTGGGATTGGTTGTTCGCGGTCAACCTTCCGAGTACGGCATTGCGCGGCCCAACGGATATGGAACCAACCACTTTGACAGCGGCATGGTGGTGACGAATCAGGTGGAACAATATGTGGGAGTCGCCAGCGGCGAACGTCAGGTTTGCACCGGCTGGACCGGCACTGGTTCGGCCCCGATCTCGGGCACCGGCACCCAGGTCGTGTTCACGATTTCCAATGTGTCCACGGTGACTTGGAATTTCGCGCAGCAGTACGAACTGGCGCTGGATACCGTTTCGGACGGAACGACCAGCGGCGTGCCCGGCTCGATCACCGGTTCGTCAACGGGTTGGTACGATTTCGGATCGAGCATCTCATTGACAGCCGCCCCGTTGCCGGAGTTTCGGTTTGGGGGCTGGTTCGGCGACGTGCCGACGGCCATGACCAATCAGAATCCGCTCACGCTGAGCATGAGCGAGCGGCGAACGATTTATGCGCGGTTCGTTCGCAAGCAGTACGCTCTCGAAGTGGTGTCCGGCCGCGGATCGCCGACTCCCAGCGGGATGACTTCCTATCCGCACGGCGAGATCCTCAGCCCGAGCGTCAACAGCCCGATCATCGTGGGCGGGACCATGTACGAATGCACGGGATGGACCTTGAGCGGGCATGAGCCTAGCAGCGGAACGGATACCACCTTCACGGTCGTATTGACCAACAACGCGGCGCTCTCCTGGCTCTGGCGGACCAATGTGCTGCTGACCGCCTATGCGGGCGCAGGCGGAACGGTGTCGGGTTCGGGGTCCGGCTGGTACCCGCTGGGCACTTCCATATTGCTTGAGGCGACGGAGAACAGCAACTGGCGGTTCGTCCAATGGGCGGGCGATGTGCCGCCGGCCTCCATGACCAACAACCCGCTGGATATCGCCATGAGCCAGGGGCGCACCATTACGGCCGTTTTCACCAATCCGTTGGTTTCCGTGTGGACGGCTGCCAGTCCGTGGAACGGCGGAACTGTGAGCCGTTCAGTGGCCTGTCACGCAGGGGAGGACGTTTTGCTGACCGCCACGCCGGTGACGAACTGGCTATTCAGCGCATGGAACGATGGCGATACGAACCGCGTGCGCACGATCGTGGCGCCGATGACGTCCACTCAGTATACCGCGACCTTTGTGCCGCTGATGAGCACCGTCACCGTGCAGGCCAATCCGACGACCGCCGGCACGGGTTTCGGTGGAGGAACTTTCCACGCGGGCTCGAACATCGTGATTTCCGCGACTGCCGCCGTGAACTGGGTCTTCACAAATTGGAACGACGGCATCACGAACCGTACGCGCACCATCATGGTGCCGCAGACGAACACCACCTACACGGCGAACTTCCGGAGCAACGCATTGCTCACCGTGCAGGGCAATCCGACCGAAGGCGGCACCGTGGCCGGCGGCGGGATCTTCTTGGCCGGCTCGAACATCGTCATTTCCGCGACGGCCGCCGTGAACTTTGTCTTCACGGGGTGGAATGACGGCGTCACGAACCGCGTGCGCACCGTCGTCATGCCGGAGACGAACATCACGTATACGGCGAACTTCCGGAGCAACGCGCTGCTTTCCGTGCAGGCCGATCCGGCGGATGGCGGCGGCGTGGCCGGGGGAGGGATTTTCGAGGCCGGAACGCGTGTGGATATTTCCGCGACGACTTCTGTGAACTGGGTCTTCACCGGGTGGAACGACGGCGACTCCAATCTCACGCGCACCGTCACCATGCCGGAGACGAACATTACGTATACGGCGAACTTTCTGCGCAATTCGCCCGCCTATTGGTACGTGGCGACGAACGGAAACGACAGCGCGGCGGGCACGAACTGGGCCAGCGCGAAGCTCACGATCCAGGCGGCTGCGGATGTGTCGCGCGACGGCGACATCATCGAGGTCAACAACGGCGTCTATGCGACCGGCGGACGCCCGGTGTCGGGCAGCGCCCTGACCAACCGGGTTGCGCTGACCAATGCCGTGACCGTGCGCAGTCTCAACGGCGCGGGCGTCACCGTGATCCGCGGCGAACCCGGCGTGCGCGGAGCCTATCTGGGCGCGGGCGCGGTGTTGACGGGCTTCACCATCACCAACGGCGCCACGCTGCTTGCGGGGGCGCCCGACGACCTGAACGGCGGCGGCGTATGGGCGGCGGGCACGGCCGTGATCAGCAATTCGTTCCTTACCGTAAACACGGCGGCTACCCTCGGCGGCGGCGTGTTCGGCGGGCGGTTGGTCAACTGCATGGTCCTCAGCAATTCGGCCGCGCAAGGCGGCGGCGCATTCGGCGCGGCGCTGGTGAACTGCACCGTGACCGAAAACGCGGCAACCGAGGGCGGTGGCACGCATTCCTCCACCGGCCGCAATGCGATCGTCTACAACAACGCGGCGGCAAGTTCCTCCAATGCCCACGGCAGCAGCTTCGAATCCTCCTGCGTGGCGCCGTTGCCGGGCGGCACGGGCAACACGGCGGACTCTCCGCTCTTCTTCCGTCCAAGCCGCGGCAACTATCGACTTGGAACGACGTCGCCCTGCCTGAACACGGGCGACAACGCGGCCGCGCAAGGCGAGAAGGATCTCCAAGGTGCCGCCCGCATCCAAGGCGGCACGGTGGACATGGGGGCCTACGAAGGCGGAATCGTCATCTCCACGCCGGAGGCGTCCTATGCCGGTTCGATGATCACATTTGACGGCGTCAACGATCACCTCACGGCGGCGAATTCGTCCAGCGTGAACCTGGGTGGCGACTTTACGATCGAGGCGTGGATTCGGGTGCCCGATCGCGCTTCGACCTACGAAATCATCACGAAGCAGCCCACCGTTGCGGTGAACGAATTTCCTGGCAACTACGAATTCCGAGTGGATCAGGGCAGCGGACGGCTGACGCTGGGGTTTGAGTATGGCCAGTGGGTGGGCGCGATTGGTTTCTGGTCGTCGACCGCCTCGGTCCCGGTGGGGCAATTCGCGCACGTGGCCGTGGTTTTCCGTGCGGGATCGAGCGTGCAATTCTTCATCAACGGATTGCCCGACACGTTGTACCGAACCGATTGGTATCGTCCGGAGCTGAATAGCCAGCCCGTGCGCATCGGCGCGCGCAAGGACGGATATTACTTCAAGGGCCAGATGGACGAAATCCGGCTTTGGAACGTCGCGCGCAGTTCAACGGAGATCGCCGCCCAGTATCGCAACCGCCTGATTGGAAGCGAGACCGGCCTTGCAGCCTACTGGCGCATGGACGATGGCGTGGGCGGAACCGTCGTGGATTCCTCGGGCAACGGCAACACGGCGACGCTCCAGAACGGCGCAACCTTTGCCGGTTCCGATGCCGGAATCCAGCGCGTCTATGTGCCGACCACCAACGCGGTGGTCGTCACGCTCAGCGGCTTCGAGAGCGGGTTCCCGGCCAACGAATTGCTGGCGAAGATCACGACGCTTCCGACGTTGGGCACGCTGTGGCAGTACGGCAGCCTTGATCCGATCGATTCGGTTCCGACGCTGGTCACCGATCCGGCGCGGCGCCTGATGTACCAGCCGCCGGTGGAGACCGAAGACGCCGATGCCTTTGTCTATCAAGTCACGGACGGCGATTTTGATTCGCTCAACACGGCCACGGTGGCGGTGGATGTCGCCAACGCGACGTATATTCCGTTGGCCAATTATCCCGGCGCCGCGCTTCGATTCAACGGATCCAGTTCGCATATCACGGTTCCGGATTCCGGCTGGCTGGATCTGACAACGACCTTCTCCCTCGAGGCCTGGGTCAAGATCGACCACTACAACCAGTGGCTTCCGATCATCGCGAAGCAGGGCGGGACTTCGTCCGGCAACTACGAATTCCGCATCGATCAGGGCACAGGGCGGCTCACGTTCGGATACCGGAGCGGATCCTGTCCGGAAAATCCGTTCTACACGACGGAAGGCTCCGTGCCGACGGGCCAGTGGGCGCACGTGGCGGTGACGTTTAACAAGGACATCGGCTCCGTTCTCTACATCAACGGGCGGCCGGACTCCGGCGGCGACCTCGAAGGAAACGATTTTTGCGCCGCCGCGCGCGCCAATGCCAACAGCCTGCTCATCGGCGCCCGGGACGATGGCCTCCGGTTTGCGGGCGAGATGGACGAGGTGCGCGTGTGGAGCCGGGCGCTTTCGGAATCCGAGATCGGCTGCGGATGGCGCACGCGCCTCGTCGGCGACGAGAACGGCTTGGCCGCCTACTGGCCGCTGGACGAAAGCGTCGGCACCGACGTTGCCGACGTCACGGGGCACGGCAACGGGGGAACGATCCTGAACGGCGCGCAATTCGTTCTGTCGGGCGCCCCGGTGGATCTGGTCCACGTGGCGACCACGAACGACGTGACCATCCTGCTGAGCGGCTACAAGACCAACAGCGCGCCGAACAACTTGACGAACACGATTCTTTCCCTGCCGCTGGCGGGGACGCTGAAGCAGTACGGTACGCTGGAGCCCATCACCAACGTGCCGGCTCTGGTGACGGACAGCCAACGGCGCGTGCTCTACTCGCCGCCGCCGACCAACGCGATCTATCCCTTCTCGTATCAGGTCAGCGACGGCGCCAATGCCTCGCTCAGCTCGGCCGTGGTGCGCATTCAGGTGGCTTTGTTCCCTGCGGACCGCTACGTCAATTCCTCGAACCCCACACCCGCCGAGCCCTATACCACGTGGGAAACGGCGGCGACCAACATCCAGCAGGCGGTGGACGCGGCGAGGGACGGCGACACCATCCATGTCGCGGCGGGAGTCTACGATCAGGAACCCGGTCGCAAGATTCCGGGATACCGGCTGACCAATTGCGTGTACGTGAGCAAGGCGGTCATCTTGCGCAGCGAGGCCGGGCCGGAAGCGACGACCATCCAGGGTCGCGGAATGCGCTGCGTGTTCCTTGACAACAACGCCGTGCTCGATGGCTTTACCCTGACCGGCGGCAATGTGCTTTACGGACAGGACATCCTGGCGAGCGACATGCGGAGCAGCGGCGTTCTCAGCCGGAACTCGGCCGTGGTCACCAACTGCATCATCCAAGGAAATACGGGCCTGTATGGCGGCGGAGCGGGCTACGTCACACTGAACAACTGCCGCCTCATCGGGAACCACGCCACGGAGAGCGGTGGCGGAGCCTATCGCGCCACGTTGAACAACTGTCTCTTGTCGGGCAATTCGTCGGATCGCGATGCTGGCGGCGCCATTACAAGCACACTCAGCAACTGCTTGCTTGTTGGCAACCACGCCGAGTGGTCCGCCGGCGGTGCCTGGGGCGGGACCTTGTACAACTGCACCGTCGTCAGCAATACCGCGAGCGGTTCCGCCGGAGTCAATAACGCCACGCTGATCAACAGCATCTGCTACTTCAATACCGTGGCAGGCGCGGTGAACAACCACGGGTCGTCCAGTTTCCATTACAGTTGCACGACACCGCATCCCGGCGGAACTGGCAACATCACCAACAATCCCATGTTCAAGAGCATCGCGACGGGCGATTTCAACTTGAGCGACGGTTCGGCATGCCTGAATGCGGGTGATACCACGTATGCCACCAACTTCCCGGCCGACTTCGCGGGCAATCCGCGCGTGCAGGCGGACGTGGTGGAGATGGGCGCGCTGGAGTCGCCAGCCGTGTTGATTTCCGTTGTGGCCAATCCTCCGCAGGGCGGCGGGGTGTCCGGCACTGGCTCCTACACGCCCGGCGTGTCGCATCCGATCAGCGCCCTCGTCACGTCTTTCTGGAACTTCGTGAGCTGGAGCCATGGGGACACGGCTCCTTCCACGACCATCACCGTGCCGGCGACCAATACGACCTACACCGCGAATTTCGTGCGGCCGGCCGTGGTCTGGCACGTGGCTCCCAACGGCAGCGACAGCGCCATCGGCACCAATTGGGCGACCGCCAAGCAAACCCTGCAGGCGGCCGTGGATGCGGCAACTACCAACGACAGCGTGCTGGTGACCAACGGGGTATATGAGACGGGCTCACGTTTTGCCGGCGGGTGGAATAATCGCGTGGTCATCGACAAGCCCATTGTGGTGCGCAGCGTGAACGGGCCGGCGGCTACCATCATTCGTGGAAAACAGCCCTCGGGACCCAGCGCCCTGCGCGGCGTATACGTGGGGGACGGGGCGGTGCTCGACGGGTTCACGGTTACCGGCGGCGCGACACACTACTTTGACGGCGGCGGGGAATGGGACCGCCACGATGGCGGCGGTATCATGGCCGCGGCCATGGGCGTCATTCGCAACTGTGTGATTGCCGGCAACCATGCGGCCCGTTTTGGCGGCGGAGTGTTCGGCGGGATTCTGCAGAACTGCACGGTCAGCAACAACAGCGTGTTCACGTCGGGCGGCGGCGTGGCCTTTTCCACGCTGGAGAATTGCCTGGTGACCGGCAACACCACCCGGGGCGACGGAGCGGGTGCCATGAACAGCATTCTGCGGAATTGCACCGTCGTGAACAACGCGCAAACGGTGGACTATGCTTCCGGCTGCGGCGGCGTGGCCAACTGTAGCAATTTCAACACGATTGTGTACGGCAACACGGCGGTTCTGGGCGATGCTAACCACAATGCATCCTTCTTTGATTCCAGTTGCACGGTGCCCGCGCCCGGCGGAACCGGAAACATCACCAACGACCCGCAGTTCATGAACGTGTCCGCGCAGGACTTCCGGCTCACGGCCTTGTCGCCCTGCCGCAATGCGGGCAACAACGCGAACGCCATCCTGTCAACCGATCTGCTGAGCATGCCGCGCATCGTCGATGGCGTCGTGGACATGGGTGCCTACGAGGTCCAGACCCAGGCGCTCGTCACGGTGTGGGCGAATCCTTCGCAGGGCGGTACGGTGTCCGGCGGGGGATACTATCCCGTGGGTTCGAATGCCGTAGTCTCCGCCACCCCGAATTCGGGTTGGTCGTTTGTGGATTGGAGCGATGGCGAGACCTCCACCGTGCGCAACGTCACGGTGCCCGGCACCAACCTCGTCTTTACGGCGAACTTTTCGACCCTGATCAACGTCATGGGCGTTGCCGTTCCCGATGGCAGCGGGACGTTCGCGGGCGGGGGCACGGTGGTCTCCGGTTCGACCAACTCCTTGACCGCTGTTCCTGAGCCGTCGTGGATCTTTGTGAAATGGAGCACGGGCGAGACCAACGGCACGATGCCGTTTGTTGCGGGGTACAGCGACGTGGTTTATCGCGCCCACTTCGCGCAGGTCACTCCTTCCAGCGGCCCGCTGGCGGGAGGACACGCTGTCACCGTCACCAACGGCTACTTCGGCCAGATCACGAATGTTCTGCTGGGAAGCACGTCGGCCAGCAGCCTCCAGGCGTCTGGCTCAAACTGGGTGAGTTTTGTTGTGCCCGCCATGGCCTCCACCGGCACCGTCCACCTCACGATTCAAACGTCCGACAACGGGCAGACCCTCATCCACAACGCCTACACGGTCAACGCGGCCGGGCGTATCCACGTCCCGCCGATGGCTCGGCCGGTTCACGGCAATCTGGCCGCGGGACCGGGCTACAGCATTGCGCTCCGGGCCGATGGATCGGCATCCACATGGGGCGGGTTCGAGGGTGGCTATAACTTTGGCCAGCTCAACGTGCCGGCACCGAACGAGGAATTTGTCGGCGTCGGGGCGGGGTGGTATTTCGCCGCCTACGTGCGGTCCAACGGGATGATTTCCGCCGTGGGCCGGAACGTCGCCGGCGAGTGCAACGTGCCCGCGCCCAACGAGGGTTTTGTGGCGGTGGATTGCGGCGAATTCCATTCGGTGGCGCTGAAGGCGGATGGCACGGTTTCCTGCTGGGGGTGGGGCGGCGTCGGCCAGTGCAACGTGCCCGGTCCCAACGAGGGCTTTGCGGCGATTGCCGCCGGCGACAACCATTCGCTGGGCGTCAAGACGAACGGCGAAGTGGTGGCGTGGGGCGACAATGGCAGCGGCCAGTGCAATCTGCCGTCGCCCAACACCGGCTTTGTGGCCGTGGCCGGCGGACAGGCTTTCTCGGTCGGATTGAAGTCGGACGGCACCGTCGTGAGATGGGGTTCCATCGGCCTGCCGGATCCGAACGCCAATTTCGTCGCCATTGCGGCGCGCAAGAGCCATGCCGCCGCGCTGCGGGCCGATGGCTCGATTGCATGCTGGGGCGACAACACGTATGGCCAGTGCAACGTTCCGTCCCCGAACACGGGATTCGTGGAAGTCAGTTGCGGCGTTTGGCACACGGTGGGACTCAAGGAGGATGGAACCATCGTGGCGTGGGGCCGCAACAACTACGGCCAGTTGTCGGTTGCGCAACCCAACGAAGACTATGGCCTCGGGGCTTATGGCGTTGTGCCGCGCATGGGCCTGGCGCTCGGCGGCTACGAAGTCGCGATTCACGGCTCCAATCTCGGCGACGGCACGGACGTGACGCAGGTCAGCCTCGCCGGCATTCCCGTGCAGCAGATCGTGAGCCAGTCGGCCACGCAGATCGTGGTTGTTGCCGGTGCCGCGCCGGACGCGATCACGGGCAACGTCCAGATTGTGTCCACCCACTTTGGCACCACCGTGCGCACCAACGGATTCACGTACACCATCCAGATTCCGCAGACGATCACGTTCCCCGCGATTGCGGACCAGATCGCGACCAGCCGCATTGCGCTGAACGCCACGGCTTCCAGTGGGCTTACGGTGTATTACTCGGTGGAGTCCGGCCCGGCGGTCATCAGTGGAGGCTCCACTCTTGTCTTCACGGGTGTAGGGCGGGTTCAGGTGGTTGCCTCGCAACCGGGCAACGCGAAGTGGATGCCGGCGTTCGACGTGGCCCATGTCTTCACGGTCTATCCGGAGGCGGCCACGATCGACTTGAGCGACCTGAACCAGACCTATGACGGCACGCCGCGCGTGGTGTCGTGCACGACGACGCCCGCCGATCTCGCAGTGGCGGTTCAATATGACGGATTGCCCGACGCGCCGACGGGCGTCGGCAGCTATGAGGTGAAGGCCTCCATCGCCAATCCTCTGTATGAAGGTTCTGCGACGGGCACGCTCGTAGTCGCCAAGGCGGATGCCGACGTGTATCTGGATGGACTGAGTCCATTCTACAACGGATCGGTTCGGAGCGTCACGGCGACCACGATGCCGGCCGGGCTGACGGTCGAACTCGCTTACGAGGGCGGGGTCCAGCCGATCGATGCTGGAACGTACGGCGTCACGGGAACGGTCACCGATCTCAACTACCAAGGCAGCGTGACGGGCACGCTTTCGATTCTGCGGGCCCCGCAGAGCATCGTCTTCGATATGCCCACGAATCAGTTGACGACGCACATCACGCCGTTGAATGCCTCGGCCGCGTCCGGCCTGCCGGTGAGCTTTGCGCTGGTCTCCGGTCCGGCCCAACTGGGGGCGGCGACGAGCCCGTCGCAGATGACCTACACCGGTCCCGGCGAGGTGGTTGTTTCCGCCTCGCAGGCGGGTGATTCGCAATGGGAGTCGGCGGCTACGGTCACCCGGACGGTGACGGTCGTCCGAGCGGAGGCAACGCTTGCGCTCAGCCCGCTCCTGCAGGTTTATGATGGCACCCCGCGGACCGTTTTGGCGTCCACCCAGCCGGACGGCTTGACCGTGGACATCACGTACGAGGGAGCTCCCGTCCCGCCTACCGATCCGGGCGTCTACATGGTCACCGGCATGGTCAACGACGCGATGTATCAGCAGGAAGTCCAGAACATCCTCACGATTACCAAGGAGAATGCCACCGTCCACCTTTCCGGGCTTGAGCAGACCTATGACGGCACGCCGCGGACGGTCACGGCCACGACGATGCCTGTGGGGCTGACGGTTTCCATCACGTACGACGGCGCCAACGATGCGCCGATCACCGGCGGGACCTATTTCGTGGTGGCCGAGATACATGACGACCACTACGTGGGGTCGGCCACGGACACGCTGGTGGTGCAGACGGCCGCCCAGACGATCACCTTCCCGGCGATCTCGAACCAAGTGGCAACCAACGTCGCCGTTCTCGCGGCCACGGCCTCGTCCGGGTTGCCGGTGGTGTACGACGTGATCAGCGGCCCCGGGGTTTTGTCGACCGTCACGAGCCTGACGTTCAATGGTTCCGGCGAGGTGACCGTGCGCGCATCCCAGCCCGGCAACGCAAGCTGGATGGCCGCGCCGCCGATGACCAACGTCTTCAACGTGGAGAAGGCGGTCGCCGTCGTCACGCTGACCAACCTGACCCAAACCTATGACGGGACGCCCCGAGAGGTGACGGCGGCGACGGCGCCGACGGGGGTGCCAGTCGTGATCACCTACAATGGATCGACAACGATTCCGACGATGGCGGGCAACTATGCGGTTACGGGCATGGTGAACGAAGCGATCTGGCAAGGTTCGGCCACGGGCACGCTGGTGGTGGGCCAGGCGGCGGCGACGGTCCATCTGCAAAATCTGGCGCAGACGTACAACGGCACGGCGCGGACGGTCACGGCCACGACGATGCCGGCGGGGCTGGTAGTAGAGTTCACCTACGATGGCCACAACTGGGCGCCGACCAACACTGGGAGCTACGCGGTGACGGGGACGGTCAACGAAGCCAATTGGCAAGGCTCGGCCACGGGCACGCTGGTGGTTGGACAGGCGGCAGCGACGGTCCATCTGCAAAATCTGGCGCAGACGTACAACGGGACGGCGCGGACGGTCACGGCGACGACGATGCCGGCGGGGCTGACGGTGGCGTACACGTACGGCGGGAACGCGTGGGCGCCGACGAACGCGGGTTCTTATGCAGTGACCGGAACGGTGACCGATGCAGATTGGCAGGGTTCTTCCACCGGCTTGCTGGTGGTGGGCAAGGCGACAGCTCAAGTGACGCTGACAAACCTCTATCATGTGGGCGATGGCATTCCCAAGCACGCCATCGCGATCACCGTTCCCGCCGACCTGATGGTGGACTTCACCTATGACGGCTTGGCCACGGCCCCGACCAATCCGAGCGTCTATGCGGTGACCGGCACCGTCAACGAG
>CAZYGH010000039.1:28935-42646 GCA_964647595.1 uncultured Verrucomicrobiota bacterium | reverse complement strand
CCTCGAAAAAACCCTCGCCAAAACCCGCACGTTCGAGCGCTTCGACCCCCCCCCCCCCCCCCCCCCCCGTGCAGGGGCCCGGCCGCCCCCCCCCGCCGCCCCCGCACAAGTCCGCACCCCCGTTCCCGCGCACACCCCCGGCCAGCCGTGGCAACACCCCGACTATCTGCAAGGAGCCAAGCTATTCAATCAGGCGCTTGCTCAATACAAATTGTTTCTGTCCAACAAAACACGCACTGAATTGCTCAAGCCCATCGAAGAAGATGCCTTCGCCGCAGCCAAAAAATTTGAATCGCTTAAGGGACAGGCCCCCAACGATGTCCCCTTGGGTGACCACATTTCCCAATGCTACAAACTCATTTCCGATTGTCGCCGCCAACATCTGGAAGGGCCCTCCGCCTCTCCCGAACCAGAGAACACCTTCGACCGCGGAACGGCAGGTCCCAACCGCCGCCCCGCGCTTCCAGCTTATCAGCCGCCGCAGTAAAAGAACGCGAATTTAAATCCGCGTCCCGGGCGGAATGACCGCCTTTTTCGGAATCACAATCACACCGTCTTGCACGGTGTATAAATCCGTCGTGCAATCCGCCTTGCCATCCGGCGTGATGTAGCAGCCGTCGCCAATGCAAGCGTTCTTGTCAATGATGGCATTGCGGATAAAGCAGTCGCGGCCCACGCCCATCGGAATTTGCCCTTCCGGCATTTCCTTGGGATCGTAGTAGTCGGCGCCCATCATCACCGTGCGCTCGATCACCGTACCCTCGCCCACTTTGGCTCGAACACCAATCAGCGATCCCAGAATGCGGTGTCCCGAAATAATGCACCCTTCGCTCAACAGCGCGCGGTTCAAATCGCAACAGTTGATCTTCGACGGCGGCAGGTAGCGCATGTGCGTAAAGAGCGGTGCGTTCACGTCGTAGAGGTTGAACTCGGGCACGGGTTCGGTCAGCTCCATGTTCGCCTCCCAGAACGAACGGATTGTTCCGATGTCGCGCCAATAGCCGTCAAACAAGTAGCGATAGACCGCCCGTTGCTGAATGGCGGAAGGAATGATGTTTTTGCCAAAATCTTTTTCGTCATTGTCCAACAACTCCAACAACACTTTGGTGTTGAACACATAAATACCCATGCTGGCCAGATAACGCTCCGGCCCCGAACAAGGTGCGCGCAATTCGTCCAGCAAAGGCGTGTCGCCCGGCTTTTCCACAAACCGCACAATGCGCCCCTGCGCATCCGCCTGCATGATGCCCAACGCCCCCGCCTCTCCGCGCGGCACCGGCTTCGTGCAAATCGTCACTTCCGCCTTGTTGCGAATGTGATCTTCCAACACTTCGCGAAAATCCATTCGATAGAGTTGATCGCCCGACAGAATCAGCACGTAGTCGGGTTGGCGATCCAGCACATAGCGCAACCCCTGCCGCACCGCATCGGCCGTCCCCTGAAACCACGCTTCGCACCCCGGCGTTTGCTGCGCGGCCAGAATCCGCACGTAGCCGCTGTGAAATTGGTCAAACACATACGTGCTCTGCACATGCTGATGCAGCGACACACTGTTGAACTGCGTCAGCACATAGATGCGCCGAATTCCGCTGTTGATGCAATTACTGACCGGAATATCCACCAGCCGATACTTTCCCGCCAAGGGAACCGCCGGCTTGCAACGATCACGAGTCAAGGGCTGCAACCGCTTACCTTCACCACCACCCAAAATCACGCCAACCACATTCATCATCCACCTCTTGCTTATTCCCAAAAAAGACCCATCACAATGGACACAATATCCTCCAGCCGCCGGGTCAAATCAACAGTAAAACATTCTCTGTTTTAGTAGATTTTACCTACGGCTTTCCACCCAGCAGTCGCCAGAATCGCCGCAAAATGCCGTCCTGCGAAAGGGCTTGATCCATCGAGGGCGAACCCGTGGCCATCAAATCTTCCACTTGCTTTCGATTATGCTGAGCCCGCTCCGCCACCAACTGGCTGATTTGCTCCACCAACCCCGCATGTTTGCCTAGCAGGGCCGCAAAATCCGCTGCTGGAATCCGAAGCAATTCCGCCGATTCCTTGACCCGTATTTCTGCCATGCGCGGCAATCCCGTCACCAAGCTCATTTCTCCCACCACCGCCCCCTCCCCGACTTCAAACGTGGTTTGCTTTCCCGATTCGCGATGATGAATGTGCCCCGTCAACGTCCCCGACATCACCACATAACACGAATCGCCCGAATCCCCCTGCCGGAACAAAATTTCATCGCGCCCATACAACTGACTCGACAAGCACCCCGCCCACTCCGCCAATTCCTCTTCAGCCACTAATTTCTTGCCATCCGCTCCCGTTAAAACTTTGCGCGCAAAGTCACTCTCCAAAAGCCCCGACGCCCGACGCCGGGCATCCGGGTCAGCGCTGGGTCTCGACGCCGGCACAATCGCCCGCTCCATAAAATCATTGATCACCTGGTCGGTCACCGGATACGGAATCTGAATACCTCGCCTCCGGAACTGATACCAAATATGTCGCCGCACATTCGCCAAAACGGGATCACGAAACGGATACGAATCCACCCACACACGCAGTTGATACCCGATGCCATAGCTTTTGTAATCGAGCAACAAAACGTCCGGTTCCGGCGTCCGGCGCACCTCCGGCACTGCCGCCGCCGCCGCCAACATCGACTCAATCACCGCATCCGGCGGGTCCTCGTAGCTGGCATCCACGAAAATGGAGCAACGTCGGGGCCCTTCGGGGCGAGTCAAATTCTGAATGCGCGCATCGGCCACCTTGCTGTTGGGAATGCGGATTGGAATTTTGTCGCGGGTCAAAATCCACGTCTCTCGCCAATTCATTTCCTCCACTTGCCCTTCGAGATCGTCAATGAAAACCCAATCCCGGTGGGCCATCGCCCCCGTCAAATTCAGCGACATTCCCGCCAGCAAATTACCCAGCACCCCTTGCAACGCAAAACCGACCACGGCCGTGACCAACGCCGTCGAGGCCAACAGAGGCGTAATGTTGAAGCCCAGCTCAAACCGCAACACAAAAAAAGCCGCCAGCGAGGTCACCACAATTCGCACCACACCCCGCAACAACGCCGGAACCTGAAACTTTCCCCCTGCGGCATAAATCTGCAACGCCGTGGTCTCCGCAAAATTGAAGGCCGTCATCACCAGCCAGAATAGATGCCATGCCGATCGATGAGAAGGCGGCACCTGATTCGCCCAAGAAACCTTCAGCGCATCCGGCATCCACAACAACACCCAACCCAACCCCATGGCCGCAATCGGAAACAGAAGATTCCCCACCACAGCCATCACCCATTGTGTGAGCGCATGGGGAGAGCGCGGCCCCCTCCGCGCCAAGCTCCGCCGAATCGGCACCGCAATGCCCATCGCGACCAACAACACCAAAATCAAACTGCCCCATTCCGCCACATGGAACAACGATGTGCTATTCATGCAAAATCTCCGTCACCTGTTCGACCGTTGGAAATACCGCCCCTTGAAATACCGCCGCCGCCTCCAGTGCCATCGCATCCAGCGCCGCATCCGTACGGCTCGGAGCGTGATGCATCAACCATATTTTTTTTGCACCCGATTGTTGGGCCGCCTCCACCGCATCCATCCATGTGCTATGCCCCCACCCCTTGTGTGCGGCATATTCATTCGGCAGATAGTGCGAATCAAAAATCAACAAATCCGCACCCTGCGCAAACTGCGCAAAAGACGCTTGAGCCTGCGGAGTCATCGCTTGCCATTCGATGTCCGTGGCCACCACCACACTCGCACCCGTCGCCGATTCCTCCACTCGGTATGAAACACATCCATCCGGATGCAACACCTCCTGCCAACTCACCCGCAACGCGCCAATCTCCATCGGTGAAGACGGAACGGAATAATCCGCGCCCGGTAATTCAACCGGCCAAACCGGCGGCGAAAAAACACGCTTCAATACGTCTGCCAACCCTCCCCGAGGCGAAATCATCCGCCTCGGCCACACCTTGGCCAACATCGGCAAGCCAACCAAATGATCCAAATGCGTGTGCGTAAAAAACAGCGTCCCCCCGGGGTGCAACAGCCCCTTCAGCTTCCTCACACCACTACCCGCATCCACCAGCACTTGATCGCCCTTCTTGCATTGAATCAGCAAAGAAAACGTATCGCCGCCATATCGTGCTTGGTCCTCCCCCGATACGGGAAAACTGCCGCGCGCACCTCCAAGAACAACCTTCATTCCAACTCCATCCTCATTTTTCGGTTAAATTCCAAATGCCATCCCATGGGACACCCGAACCGCTCGCCACCAAGGCTCGGCATTTTGTCGCATAGGTCTTGGCCGCCGCCTCATCTTGCAGTTTCTCAAAGGACTCCGCCGCCTCCGCAAATCGACCCTCCCGCACCAGCAAAAGCGCCGCCTCAAAGTCTTTCTCCTTCGCGCTCGCCACCTCGCCCACCAGTCCCGTGGCCTCAAAGACTCGCACCGGCGTCTTGCGCCCCACCACCCGAAGCACTCCCAGCTCGCGCCCCGGAAACGCCCCGTTGGTTTGCGTCCACGTTGACTCGGAAATCATCAAATAGGTGCCCAACGCCTTGTTGGCCCCTTCCAGCCGCGAAGCCAAATTCGCCGCATCACCCAGCACCGTGTAGTCGAAGCGATTGCTTGACCCCATGTTGCCCACCACCACCGCGCCCGTATTCAACCCGATGCGCATCTTCAGCACTGCACCCGTGCGCGATTCAAACTCTGCGCGCCGCTCCGCCAGCTTTCGTTGACAGCGCACCGACGCACGCACGGCTCTCACCGCATGATCGGCCTGTGCCAACGGCGCATTCCAAAACGCAATGATCGCATCCCCCTCATACTTATCCAGCGTGCCGCCTTCTTCCAAAATAATGTCCGTCATGTCCGACAAATAATCATTCAACAACTTCGTCAACTCTTCCGGCCCCAAACGCTCGGACAGCGTTGAAAACCCCTGTAAATCCGAGAAAAAGATCGTCAACTCGCGCCGCTCTCCCCCCAGCTTCAGACTGCTGGGATCTCGCATGATTTGCTCAATCACCTCCGCGCTCAGGTAATGCTTGAAAGCTCCTTTGATGAACTGCTTTTGGCGGCCTTCCGTTGCATAGTTCAACAGGATGGATCCCGCCAACGAAAACACCACCGACAATTCCAGCGGCACCAGCGGCCACCAAAGTCCCTTGGCGTAGGACACAAATGCCACCAGCACCGGGATCGTCAGAAAGACCAGCCCCACCCCCACACTGTGGCTCACGCGCTTGCCCAGCGAGACACCCACACCACACAACACGGAGAGCAGTATCGTCAGCCCCACCACCATCGCCGCCGGCGCATCTCGCAAAAACAGGCTATCCAGCAAATTGTCCAGCATCGTGGCATGAATCTCGACCCCCGGTGCCACCTTGCTCAACGGCGTCGCCCGCAAATCCAGCAAAGCGGGCGCACTCGGCCCCAGAAACACATAACTGTCGCGAAACACATCTCCCGAGGCCAGCGTGGGCGGTGCACCTTCCTGCATCCGCATCTCGGATTGAAATACCGCCGCCGCACTGAACGATTCATGCATTCCCGTTTTCCCCTTGAAACGCAAAATCGATCGCCCCTCGTCATCGATCGGAATTTTTCCCTCGTTAACATGCAACCAACCGCGCTCGATGCGCAATCGCGCCGGCTTTTCCTCCCGCTCTTCGCCCGCCAGATAGACCGCCAAGCCCAGTGCCGGCACCACATGACCGTCAAACACCCGGAATAGCGTGGCGCGACGATACACACTATCGCGATCCGGCAAATCCATCACATTCGCCAGCATCGTCACATTCGTCGCCACTTCCGGCACCGGAAACAGCGCCGTCGATGCCACCAAGCGCCCCTGATTCACATCTTTCAGCCAGGCATCAAATCCCTCGATTTGCACAGATGGAATCGGCATGCCCTCTGGCCAGCTCGTCGTATCGCCCGCCTCTTTTCCCAACACCACCGCCCCCGCGAACGGTGCCGAACGCTGAATGGCCGCCCCCAGCGCCTCGTCATCGTACACGCCATTCATCGACGGCTCCGTGTAGAGCATATCGAACGCCACGGCTTTGGCACCGCTCCGCGCACAGAAGTCCAAGATCGGCCCATACACTTCCCGAGGCCACGGCCACGGCCAGCCATTTTCTTTCTTGCCCCAATCCAAGCTGGCCTGATCGATCAACACCACCTTCACACGGCTGGAAGGCGCCTCGTGAGAAGCAAAATGCGCCACGCGAATGGCCCACGTCAAATACTCCCATCGATCCCAGACGCCGATTCTCCACAGGGGAATCACCGTCAGGGCTGCCAACAGTCCAATCAGCAGCCCGTACGCGATTTTTTTCTTCATCCGTCGAGTCTCTTACAGCGCCTTCGTTGCCGCAAGAAAGCGTTTCTGGCGGGAATTCGTGGACGCCAACGAGGAACTCATGCCCAGTTTCTTGAGCTGCGCGATGCGATCCGCCGGAGGCGGATGCGTCGCCGCAAAATCGTGGCGCGATGGATCCCAACTCTTCTCCATGTTTTCCAGCATGGCCACCAAGGCGCCGGGCTGATAACCCGATTTCTTCAGAATTTCAATGCCGGCCGCATCCGCTTCATATTCCAGCTTCCGCGAATAGCCGCTATTGACCAACGTGGTCGTGATGTCGTTGATGGACTCATCAAACGCCTTGGTCACTTCGGCCAAATTCTCGCCGCTCAAGTTCTTGCCCGCCTCCACCGCCAATATGGTCATCGCCGAGCTGAGACGACCTGTCTTGATCGCACGCAGTCCATGTTGCTTTTCCACATGGCCAATTTCGTGCGCCAACACCGCCGCCAACTCATCCTCCGTTTTACAGCATTGCAACAAACCGCGCGTCACCAGCACCAGCCCGCCCGGTGCCGCAAAGGCATTGATGTCATCCGAATCCAACACCAGGAAATGGTATCCACCAAAGGTCTCAGGCTTCGTTGAGAACAGCGCCAGCGACTGGCCAACCTGATTGACATAGGCATTCAGCTCTTGCGTCGTCTGGGGCTTGTAGCCCAGCAACACCGTCGCCGCCACCGTGCGCCCAATGTAGTATTCCTGCTCCGGCGTAATACTATCAATGGCCTTCCCCAGCGCGCTCGTCGTGCGGTTAATGCTAGTCGCCTGATCCTCCGTCAGGCCGCCCGAAGCCACCGCAATGCCCGTACTCAACTCGGTTAACTGGTCGAGGGTCTCGCACCCCGTCACCATCCACGCCAACGATGCGGCCACAATTCCGACACCCAGAATTTGAAATGCTGAAAATGGTTTCATGTTCGTTTCCTTTATTGCGCCAAGTCGCCCTGTTTCAGGAATTGCGCCAATTGCTCGGTCGAAATCTTCTGCTGCCCCATCCAGTCCACCCACGTGTAATCGATGTTCCGGTTTTCTTTTTTGTAAGCCGATTCGACCTCCTTGCTGAAGCCCTTCCCCGCCAGCGCCACTTCATCACCACTCGCACCGGTTTTGGCGTCGGAGATTCCCGCGCTCAGTTCCACACGCTTCGGCGTTAGCGCCGACTCATGAATCCATCCCACAAGCCCGGAAGCCGTCGCCACTTCGCACCAGCCCGCTTGGGACTGATTCACCGTCACGCGGTCACCATAGGCCACCTTGCCCGTCACCGTTCCCAAAAACGATGCCCGGTTTCGCAACTGTCCATCGCGCACCTGCACACTCATTTCTTTTGCCGCCCACACGCTTGTGGCCAGCATCGCCGCACAACACAACACGATCCATTTTTTCATACTCATGCTCCGTTATTCTGTGAGTCGCTTTCCGTCTTTATAAGTTACAAACAGTTCCGCCATTCGCTTGCCCATCGCCTCGTCCTTGAGCTCCTCCGCACAAACCACGCCCTCTTCCAGCGTGCGCACCGCTTCCGTCTGGAGCCCTTGTGCCCACTGACTGCGTGATGCCCGATACAAGCGGTCACACGCCCCCGCCAAATTGCCTGCCGCCTTTGCCTGCCGTCCCGCCTCCGCCAGCGCCCGAGCCATCTCCGGCAAACGCCCCGCCCTTTTCCACAGCGCCGCCGCATCATCCTGAAGCACTACAGCCTCGGCCCAACGGTTTTCGACCACCGCCATTTCTGCGCGCCGCACCGCAACATCTGCTCGCAATGCCTCCGGCAACTGTGCCCACTCCTTGGAAGAAATTCCACTCGAAAGCGTTTTAGCTGCCGCGGCAGAATCGTTCTTCGCCACCTGCGCCGCACTCTGCACCAAAAGCACCTGCGCCCGCAACAGCGTCGCTGGCTCCAACTTCAGCGCCGCTTCCGACAATCCGTTGGCCTCATCCAAATGGCCCAGTGCCAACTCGGATTTCGCGCCCACCGCTAACAGCTCTGCACGACGCCCCTTCGTCACTCGTACATCCGCCAGCGCCACGGCCACGCCCGCCCGCGCCTCCTCGGCCTTTCCCTCCGCCAAGAAACAAACAGCGCGATTCACCGTCGACACCGCCAAGGCATCCGCATCATCCATCGCCACCGCCCGTTGTTCGGCCCGCCCATACGCATCCGCCGCGCGACGAAAATCCCCCCGTTCATAGCTTCCGCGAGCCGTGGAAGAGTACGATACATAATCCGCATCCGTGAACTGCGCCACCTTCGGTGCCGCACATCCCGCCGCAACCATCACCACCAGCCCAGCCACACAACTCCCCCATCCTGAATCCTGAATCCTAAATTCTGAATTCCCTCTTTTTCCCGCTTCCCTCTTCATCAGTACAGTACCTCCTCGGAACGAATCGCATCATCCGACCCCATATATTTTCGCAAAAGCCAATGCTTCTGCAAGCCATCCAGCAAAACGGTCGTTTCCCTCATCAGCGTCTGAGCATCGCCCGTGATCACAGGAAGTTGGTCCACCTCGCCACCCACGGTGTCGACCATCGGCGGCAGTTTGGCCACTACCGTCTGCAACTGCGCGGCCATCTCATTCACCTTCACCATCAGCGCCTGAACCTCGGAGACAATACCTTCCACATCCTTGGCCATCGCCGGATCGTTCAGCACCTTGGCAGGCAGTCCCTCTCCCTTGCGAATATCGTCCAGCAACCCGTTCGAATTGGCGAGCAGCAGTTGAAGATTGCCCTGGGGGTCATTCATGCCGGCGGCCAATTTCGTATATTCTAAGATCGCCGCATTCACCAGCTCTACGGTTTCTTCCGCCTTCTCTTGGAGATCCTGAAGCATATCCTCCAGCATCTGCATAATTTCCGTGTCCTTCATGCACCAGATTTCGCCGCCCGTGCGAGGAAGCTCCGCCCCCTTCCCACGCGTCAGCTCAATAAAGGCGTCGCCCGTCACCACCAATTTTTTCTTCACCAACGCAATAGAATCCGCCCTCACAAATCGCATGAACGATCCCCGCACGCGAATGGTTCCTGTTATGTTTCCCGCATCATCCACCAAAATGTCTTGAACACTCCCCACCTTCGCCCCCAGCAACATCACCTCTCCGCCCTTCTGCAAATCCATGGAACCTTCCGGCGGAAATTTCAAATTGATTTCATACATCGCCTCGAACCAGTGCTGCGCATGCCCCGCCACCAACACGCCCACCAGCAACAAAAAAACCACCAGCAGCACAAAGCCGCCGACAATCTCGTTCACATATCTAAATTTGAATTTCTTTGCCATCGACCACTCCTCACTTCGATTCCGCCACGGCGCCAAACACCGGTTCCAGTGCCGCCCGAGCCCTTGCATCCAACGATTTTTCCAGCCAAATCACCGCACAGCCCGCCTCATGCACCTGCCGAACGGCCTTCAAAAACAAAACGCCATCCTCCTCGGACACGTCTCTCAACGGCCTCTCCAACACCAACAATTCCGGCTCTCCCGAAAAGGCCCGCGTCCACATCATTCGCCGTCGATCCCGTTCCTTCACGGCCGGCCACCGCTCCTGCAGCAACGGCCAACACCCAAAAAAAGTAGCCCACTGCTCGATCGAAGCCGCCGCCTGTTTTTCCCGCCGATGCATCCGCGCAGGTAGCCACACATTTTCATCCATATCCAAATTCATCACCACCCCGTCCGTCGAAAACACGCAGCCCATTCGCCCACGCTCCGCCGCAGCCTCGCCAGGCCCCCGCTGACGCCACTCCACGCCCTTCCAAAAGACTTCTCCTTCTGGCGGCGATTCAATCCCCGTCAACCAATCCAACCACAGCCCCCCCGAATCCCCGCCATCGGGAATCCACAATGCGCCCCCTCGCGGTAGCGAAAAACTCCACGCCGGTTCCGTGGCCGCCCCGCGGACCGCCACCACCCGGATCAATTCACTGGATTCTGTTTCGACCACGTCTCTCCTCACAAATACGCCATCAAGGAAATCAACAACGACATCACAAACAGCGCCCGCACCGAGCGCATCACACCCCGCGTCGCCGCAATCGGGACTTCCGTCACCGCCGCCCCCACGCTCAGCGCCTCATCGCAGCAAATAGCGCCCGTCAGCATTCCCGGCAAAATCGATTTCGCCAACAAACTAAACACATCCGTCACCGTCACCGCACCAATGATGTTGCCAAAAAATAGCCCCATATCAATGTCGCCCAGCTCAATCACCCACATGCACGCAAACCCGCCCAAAAACGTCACCGCCAAAAAAATAATTGTTAAACAAAAAGTGGAAGCCGCCACCCCCAGCACGCGCGGAATCACCAGATACACAAACGGATCAATCCCCATCGCATCCAAGGTGCGCACCTCCCCGTGCACTTTCATGTTCGCCAATTCCGTCGAAATGGCCGTCCCGCTCCGCGCGATCACCACAAAATTGGTCAACAACGGCCCCAGTTCCCGCAACACCACCGCCGTCAGAATAGGGCCAATCAGCGCCGTCTGCCCCAACCGCATCAACCAATATTGCGCCTGCACCACCACCAACGCGCCCACAATCACGGCAATCAACGAAACAAACCCCGACGCTTCCAACCCCGTGAACAGAATTTGCCGCGCCAACACATTGCGCATCGGCGCCGTCCACGTCGCCGGACGCAGCGATTGCACCACCACCGCCCAAACCAACGCCATCGTACGAGCCGCACGGGCCCCACGCTCCAGCACTCCTTCACCCAGATGTCCAACAAAACTCATACCTTTTTCAGTATAGTCCCCCCTCCCCCCCCACACAATCTATTCTGAATCCTGTTTCCCAAATTCCAAAACTCTGCCCAAGCCAGCCGCATCTACAAAACTAACATACATGTTGAATCGAACAGATATCTCTCGCAAAGGGCGCCAAGATCGCAAAGGAGAGAAATGGCTGGGACACCGTTATGCCAAGATGAACAGGATTTCCGATTGGGGAAAGGCGGCGGTGAACCTATTTCAACAGGATGGGATTGGCGGAGAGTGGGAGGGCGGTGCCGGATGGAACAAACTGCCAGTTGAAGGCACCGGCGGAAGAAGGAATGACGGAGGTGAATTGGGTGAGACCCTTGGGGACGGTGTAGCTACCGGAGCCCCAGGCAACGATTTTTTGCGCGCCATCGGCAACGGTGAAGCGGTAGAGATTGCGCCCACGCGGGTCGGCTTCGAGGCGTTCAATGGCGGTCCACGGGATGAGTTCGTCGGTCAGGAGTGTGTAAGCGTGACCCGCAAGGTTGGGGTTGCCTTGCGGATCGCGCAGGCCGTAGGCGCGCCAATCGCTCTGAGGATTCGGAATGGAGGGAATGTAGCAGTGCCAGATAACGAGGGCATCGCCGTGGCCAAAGCCCTGGACAATGCGGCGGAAGATGTCGGCAGCCTGGGTTTCAGGGCTGTTGGGATAGTCGGTGCGGATGTTGAGGCTGGGGTCGGAGGAGGAGCCTGTTTCAGTCTGCCAGACGGGCTTGTCGGCGATGCCGAGGCGCTGCATGGCTACGGCGAGGCGCGGGCGGCGCATGACAAAGGATTCCCAGTTGGAGTAGTAATGGTAGTTGACGATGTCGAACCAGTCCTTGCCGCCGCCTTCAATGACGCCGGGGAGCCAGGTGTTGAGGGAATAATCGTCGAGTCCCGCCATGCCGGGCAAGACGATGACGGCATCGGGATCGATGGCGCGGATCAGCTTGGCGGCTTGCGCGAGGAACTGGCCTTGCTCGCGTGGCGAGAAGCCGTCGGTCGGAATGGAGTCGGGCAGGCGTTCACTCCGGCGCCCATGCATCTCATCGCCGGGATCGGCGGCGCGCCAATGTTCCATCTCGTTGCCAATTTCCCAATACTTCACAACTGGGGCATAGCGGCGGACGACGGTTTCAATATATTGGCGGGCCTCGGGGCCGAGGGTCTTCTGGAATTTATCGGGGTCTCTTTCCCACGGCGGAGTGGCAGAGGCGTATTGCATTTTGAACAGCGTGGGAATGGCAACGAAATCGCCGTTGGGAATGACGGCATCGGCATTGGAGAACGTCCATTGGTCGTTGCTAGCTTCAACCAGATCCCAGAGGAGGTCGGACTTGACGAACTGGCGGTAGGCGGTGGCACCAAGGCTCCGCAGATCGCAAAAGATCGTGGAGGGCTTGTAGCAGTCCAGATTGGCGGCGCTACTCATCCGGCCGGGCCGATCTTCAGTCCAGTAGAAACGCACAAAGTTGATGCCGATCTGCGGGCCAGGTTGGGCGTGAAATTCTTCAGGCACGCTGAGCTGGAGCAGGAGTTGGCCCCCGGAGCGATGCGGGCGTTCGTTGGTGCGCACGGGCCGATCGAGCGGCGGTCGGGGCCGGTCCGCGGGCGGAATCGGCGGGCGCAGGCCGGGTGGAGGCTGGGCCGTAGCGAGTTGAACCATAGAAAGCGCCCAAAACAGCGAAAGAAGAATCTTCATAAAAAATGGCCAGTCCTATATTTCAATATTCTTGTGACTTTCACTCGTCATATAGAGATGATTAAACTGTTCCCTTTTCATTCCTCACTCATACTTCTCCAGTATAGTCTACCCCTCCCCCCCCCACACAATGTATTCCGAATCCTGTCTTCACCATTCTGACTCCTGAATTCTGTCTCCCCCTCACTTCCTCCCACTCCTCCGGCGTATTCACGTTCCGCACAATCGCCTCATCGTCCACATCCAAGCGTCGAGTCCACGGCTGCACCCATTCATCCATGCGGGCCTCCGCCGGCAATCGCATCAGCTCCTGCCCTACCGCCCGCGGAATCCACAGCACATTTCCTTTTTCGCCTCGATACACCGGACGCCACATCATCGACGGCTCTTTTTCCGCCGCCCCCAAGAGAGCGCGAATCGTTTCCACCTTCACCCCCACCGCATCCACCGGCAAAAACAAAAATCCATCCGCCTCCGGAAAAGCCCCCACTCCCGCCTGCAAGGACGTGGCTCTGCCTTGCGCCCAGCGCGGATTCTCCACCGTGGCCACGCGTTCCGGCAACGCCCTGCGAACCTCCTCCGCCCGCGAACCCAGCACCACCACCACCCCATTGCATCCTCCCGCCCGCAACACATCCACTTGCCTCGCCGCTAACGGAATCCCCTCCGCATCCCGCAACAGCGCCTTGGGACTCCCCATCCGTTGCGAAGCCCCCCCCGCCAGCACAATACCCGCCGTATTCATCTCATCCACTTATGAAACGAACACGGACGACACGGAGGTCGTCCCTCCAACAGCCAAAACAAACCATTTGGATGGCTTCTGGAGGGTCGGGCTCCGTCCCGACCTTTT
>CAZYGH010000039.1:0-28835 GCA_964647595.1 uncultured Verrucomicrobiota bacterium | reverse complement strand
ACCTTTCCCATCCGTGTCCATCGGTGTTCATCCGTGGTTAAATGGCCTTGGATTGCCATTCCGCCCCGGCGCGCTTCTCCATACGGACGACACGGAGGTCGTCCCTCCAACAACCAAAACAAACCATTTGGATGGCTTCTGGAGGGTCGGGCTCCGTCCCGACCTTTTTGAATGGATTTCCACACCTTTCCCATCCGTGTCCATCGGTGTTCATCCGTGGTTAAATGGCCTTGGATTGTCATTCCGCCCCGGCGCGCTTCCCCATCACGCGGCGATAAATCTCCGCATAACGCCGCGCCGAGGTCTCCCAATCAAACCGCACCTTCATCGCCTGCTCACGCATCATCGTGATGTGGCTCGGACGGTCGAACCACGTGCCCACGGCCCATAAAATGGCATCGCGGAACAGACGAGCCTCCGGCGCATAAAACTTGAAGCCTGTGCCCGTGCCCGCACTCTCGTTGTATTGCTCCACCGTATCTTCCAGCCCGCCCGTCGCATGCACCACCGGCAACGAACCATAGCGCAACGCATACAACTGGCTCAGCCCGCACGGCTCAAACAGCGACGGCATCAAAAAGAAATCTGTGCCCGCCTGAATCCGGTGCGACAACTCTTCGGAATAGCCGATCTCCACGCCCACCCGCCCCGGATAGGCCAACGCCAATCCCCGGAAAAACGCCTCATCCGGCGCATCGCCCGATCCCAGCAACACCAGTTGCATCTTCGTCTGCGCCAACACCTGCGGCAACACCTCGCGCATCAGCCCCGTGCCCTTTTGCGAGGCCAGCCGCGTCACAATTCCAAACAACGGCGCGCTCGCATCCTGCCTCAGCCCCATCTGCGACTGAAGCTCCAGCTTGCACTGGCCTTTGCCGATCAGCGAATTCGCCCCATACGTCGCCGGAATCAGCCGGTCCATTTCCGGATTCCACACGTCGTAGTCTGCGCCATTCAGAATGCCCTCGAAGTCCGCGCCGCGCCTTTGCAAATAGCTCGACAGCCCATTGCCGCCCGGCTCCGACATCACTTCTTTTCCATAGGTCGGCGAAACCGTCGTGATCGCATCCGCCAGCACAATTCCGCCCTTCAACAAATTGATCTTGCCCCACGACTCCAGCGTATCCGCCGTGAAATACTCCGGCCCCAACCCCAAATAGCTCAGCGCCGACGGATGATAATAGCCCTGATACGATTGATTATGAATCGTCAGTACACTCCCCGCGTGCCCAAACGGAACGCCACTCTTTCGCCACGCATCCAACAACGCCGCAAAAACCGCCGTCGGCCAATCGTGCACATGCACCACATCCGGGATCCAGCCGCGATCACGACACACCTGCGCCGCCGCCATGCACAGCAAACCGAAGCGAAACGCATTATCGTCAAACTCCGTTCCTTGGTCATCATACAGCCCGCCGCGCGCAAAAAAACGATTATGCTCCACAAACCACACCGGTACATCCCCATCCGCCACGCCGTGCCAAACCCCGCACCCGTTCACCTCGCCCGCACCGCAATTCACCCGGCACGACGGCTCAGCACTCAGCCCGTACTTCTCGCGCGAAATCGAATCATACAGCGGAATCGCCACCCGCGCATCCACCCCCAGCCTGCGCAACGCCTTGGGCAAACTCGCCACCACATCGCCCAGCCCCCCGCACTTCGCATACGGCGCGCACTCCGACGCCACAAATAAAACCTTCAGCGCCGTCGATGGCACCGGCACAGTGGAAATCACTTTTTTCTGATCGTTCTTTTTCACGCCCGCCACTATAGCCCCCCACGTCGCCCACCTCCAAACGTTTTTTCCCGCCATTTCCCCTTTTCGAAAGATTGCAGAGCCCCTCCGCCTGCCGTACACTGCCCCGCATTATGGACATGGTACTCAACTTCAACGGCCCCTCCGACACGCGGCTTTTTTTCTTCGACACCGAAACCACCGGCCTGCCCCGCAACTGGAAGGCCCCCCTCCGCGACCTCGACAACTGGCCGCGCATGGTCCAGCTCGCCTGGCTCCTCTGCGACGAAGCCGGCAACGAACTCGCCCACGCCTCCCGCATCATTCGCCCCGAAGGCTACACCATCCCCCTCGACGTCTCCCGCATCCACGGCATCACCACCGAGCGTGCTCTCGCCGAAGGCATCGCCCTCGCCGACGCCATCGACGAAGCCCTCCCTCAAATCGAAAAAGCCGCCGCCGCCATCGCCCACAACATTTCCTTCGACGAAAAAATTCTCGGCGCCGAATGCCTCCGCCTCTCCCGCCCTTTTCCCTTCGAGAAAAAGCCCATGCGCTGCACCATGAAAGAATCCACCGACTTCTGCAAACTCCCCGGCATGTACGGCTACAAATTCCCCAACCTCACCGAGCTCCACCGCAAACTCTTCAAGAAATCCTTCGACGACGCCCACAACGCCCTCGCCGACGTCCGCGCCTGCAAAGCCGCCTACTTCGAGCTCCGCTCCCTCGGCGTCATGGCCTGAAGACAAATTCGGATCGACTCCGCCCGCGGCCCCTCCACCGCAAAATCGCGACTCACCCGCCAGCCGGCCAGTGCCGCCACTTCGCCACCGCACTCCACCACCACACGGCCGTTCCGCTCGGCACGCGGCACCTTCAAATCCGTAAAAATGTCGGAAAGTTTTTTGCTGCCCGTCATGCCCAGCGGCTTCATGCGGTCGCCCACACGCCAACTCCGCAAAACCAAATCCCGCCCCGCCACCGCCGACGCCGACAAACATACTTCATCCGCCCGCCGCGAAAATCCACGGCCAGCGCGAATTTCCATCTTTGGACCCCTGCCACCTTGCGTGGCAGGTGAACAAGGTTGGCGTGTGGCCGTTGGCCCACAACGCCCCTTGTTCACCCATGGCACAAGGCCATGGGGGTCCCGATTTTTCCACACAATGGAAAACTTTTTCGCGATTTTTCCACACAATGGAAAAAATGTTTCCACACTGTGGAAAACTTGCTTTTCGGGCGGAACGCCGCGCTGCCGCAGGTCGGCCAGCGCATGACGGCGACGAATCGCCAGCGGTGACTTTGGGTTGCGCGGCGTTTTTTTTGCGAGCGCGGACATCACCTCATCCTCGGCGGCGGCAATATCGGCGAGTCGCAGCAACGCTTGGCGAACGGAGGGGTTCAATCGCTTTTCGAGGAGCGGCAGGATTTCGTGACGCACGCGGTTGCGCATCGCAAAATCTTCGGCGTTGGTTTCGTCTTCGCGCCAGCGTTGCTTGCGGCTTTTGAGAAAGGCGACAATTTGCTTTCGGGTCGCGTCGCGCAAGGGGCGGACGATGCTCACGCGGCCCTGCTTCGCGGAGTAGGCAATTCCGGCCAGTCCGGAAATACTTGTTCCTCGTACAATCCGCATCAAGACCGTTTCTGCTTGGTCATCCGCCGTGTGGCCAGTGGCGATGTACGGAATTTTTTCTCGTCGGGCGGTCGCGAGTAAAAATTCGCGGCGCACGCGGCGGGCGGCCATTTCGAGGGATTCGCCGTTCTTCCTGGCTTCGGCGGGCACGTCGAATTTTCCGAGGAAAAATGAAATTTTCCATTTTTTGGCGAGAGCCGCAACAAAACGTGAATCGGCGTTGGCTGATTTTCCTCGAATGCCGTGGTGGACATGAGCGAGGGCAATCTCGCACCCCATCTGCTGCAGAGCCAACGCCAGCGCGGTGGAATCGGCGCCGCCGCTGGCGGCAACCAAAACGCGCTTCCCGCGAAGCTGCGGAAAGCGCGTGGTCACGGTTTTTTCAACCGTTGAAATCACACCCAACTCACTTCTTGGGGACGAGGCGCTCGAGTCCGCCCATGTAGGGGCGAATGGCTTCGGGCAGGAGGACGGAACCGTCTTCTTGCTGATAGTTCTCAAGAATCGCCACGTAGAGACGCGAGAGCGCCACGCCGGAGCCGTTCAGCGTGTGAACGAATTCCGTTTTGCCTTGCGCGTTTTTCCAGCGAATGTTGGCGCGGCGGGCTTGGAACGCCTCGAAATTGCTGCACGAGGAATCTTCGAGCCAGCCGTTGTGGCCGGGAGCCCATAGTTCGATGTCGTAGCACTTGGCAGCGGCAAAGCTCATGTCGCCGGAGCACAGTTGCAAAACGCGATAGGCCAGACCGAGCTTTTGCAACACGTCTTCAGCGTCGCCCACGAGGGCTTCCAGCGCGTCGTAGGAAGTCTCGGGAGGAACAAATTGAACCATCTCGACCTTGTCGAACTGGTGCACGCGAATCAGCCCGCGCGTGTCCTTGCCTGCGGCACCCGCCTCGCGGCGGAAGCACGGCGTGAAGGCGACAAACTTGATCGGCAAGGGATCGCGGATGATTTCTTCGCGGTAGATGTTGGTGACGGGCACTTCGGCGGTGGGGATCAGCCAGAGGTCGTCGTTCTGGATGTGGTACATGTCCTCGGCCATCTTGGGAAGCTGGCCGGTGCCGGTCATGGTGGCCGTGGTCACCACATGCGGCGGCGAAATTTCGGTGTAGCCGTGCTGCGTGGTATGCAGGTCGAGCATGAACTGAATCAGCGCACGCTCGAGACGGGCGCCGGGGCCAGTGAAGAGCGGAAAGCCCGCGCCGGACATGCGCGTGGCGCGTTCGAAATCGAACAACCCCAACGATTCGCCCAAGGCCACATGATCTTTGGGCTTGAACGAAAATTCTTTCTTGGTGCCCCACTCACGCGCCACCACGTTGCCCGAGGCGTCATCGCCCAAGGGCACACTGGAGTGCGGCAGATTGGGAATCGAAAGCACGAGCTGGCGCTGCGATTCTTCGATCTCGCGGATCGTGGTATCCAACGCGGCAATTTGTTCGCCAATTTCGCGCGTCTGGCGCTGAATTTCGGTGGTGTCCTGTCCGGACTTTTTCAACTCGCCAATTTTCTTTGAGACAGCATTGCGCTCGTTCTTGAGGCGGTCGCCTTCGGTGATGGCCGCGCGGCGGCGTTCATCGAGCTCCAGCACGGCGGAGATGTCCACCGTGGAATGGCGAGTCTTCAGACCGGCGCGGACAAGATCGGGATTTTCGCGAATGAGTTTAATGTCGAGCATGGGATGACCTCTCGGGCGTTATTCGGCTGCGGCGGGTTCGGCGGCGGGAGCTTCTTGGGGAAGGCCCATTTCCATCGCACCTTCGACCATCCGAAGGCCCGCTTCTTGAGCCAGACGAATGAAACGAGTCTGGCAAGGCGGACAGAAGTTGCCGCTCATTTGATCCAAGTCCTCAGTCTTTTCATAGCCAACCAACACGCACAGTGGGAAAGGACAGGGCGCCATGTCCAGCAACATGGACATCACACGCAGGGCTTCTTGGCCCGTGCGCCGATCCAGCTTGGCTTCGTCCTCCTTCTCTCCCAGCCGGGCGAGGTTCAGCACGGCAAAGTGCAGGTCTGGCAGGCAAACGCCTTGGGGTTGTTGAGTGTCCGCACTCGCCAGCACGATGATGCTGTGATCTTTTTTACCCAATGTTTTGGCGGCGGCACGCCCGATGGATTCCAAGCTCTGACCGGGCTCCACCTCAATGGCGGGGGCCATCGTCACAACCGCGCCGGAATTCAACTCCATGTAGGCGTGAATTTTTTCGACGAAGGCGGAATCCACATCGCCAGCCGTCGCCAGCAAAAAGGTGCGCTCTTCGGCAGCCTGAGAAAGGGTGGCCACCATCAGGCCCACCAGCAACAAAATCAATTTCTTCATCGGGTTTACTCCTTGAGGTAAAAAGTCACACGCTTATATGCAAAAAAAACGGGTTTCGCAACCCGTTTCAAAAATCTGAATCCGATGTCCCCATTGAGGGTTAGCAGTTTTCGCAATAATCGCACCGCATCTTTTGGGCCTTGGTCAGGGTTTCAAGACAAGTGGCATCGGCCTTGGGCAGGTCCGCAAAATGAATCACCGTGCGGAATCCGTCGCCCTCTGGCTCGCTCTTCACCACAACGCCACAGCATTTCACACTGATGGGATCGCCGCCCGCCGATGGCTTGATCGCCATGTCGAAGTCATAGATGTTGAATTCGGGAATCTGACGCGCGGAGATGAACTTCATGCCGAGATGGCAAATATGAAGATCGTTCAGCTTGCCCAAGGGGGCATCTTCTTCCAATGCCAGGGAAACATTGTAGTCGCCAAACGTGTACTCAGTTGTCGTCATATTTTACCGTTTTCCACAATTTTCTTCCCCGTACCGCTTTTAAGTGTACCGCACTTTGCTCATCCGTCAAACGACCCTCACGCTTTTTTCGTTTTCAGGCCGAGCAGTCGGGTGAAATGTTCTTGATGATGCGCCAGTTCTTCAGTAGCCCAGCTCTCCGCTTCAATGGCCCGCGCATCCAGCGCCGCAAAATCCAAGCCCATCGGCGCACCCAAATGCTGCTTGGCGGCCAACGCCTCGTCAGGGCTGCGACCCGTCAGTTGATCCAAATGGGCTTTCACCTCGTGATAGGCATCGCGGAAGGGGATGCCCGCCGCCACCAATTCCAGCGCGCGATCCGTCGCAAATACCTCGGGGCCAAAGGCCCGCCGCAAGGCTTCGCCATCCACTTCCAAGCTGGCCACCAGAGGAGACAAAATGAGAAGCGACGAAATCGCCAGCTCCAAGCCCGAGAAAAAGGGTTCCTTGGTTTCTTGCAAATCGCGATTATAGCCCGAGGGGGCCGCGCGCAGAATTTCGGCCACCACGTTCGCATGGGCCAACACTTTGGCTGCTTTGGCACGCAACAACTCCAGAACATCCGGATTCCGCTTCTGCGGCATGATGCTACTTCCCGTCGTGAATTCCGTCGACAGGCGGAAATAGCCAAATTCGGGCATCGAAAATAGAATGAGGTCTTGAGCCAACCTCGACAGCGTCAACATAACTTGCCCCAGTGCGAACAAAATCACCGATTCCAACTTGCCTCGAGCCTGATTGGCGTGCAGAACGTTGTGAACGGGCTTGGAAAATCCGAGCAAATCGCTCGTAAGCTGGCGGTCAATCGGCACCGGCACACCATAGCTGGCGGCAGAGCCCAGCGGACATTGATCATTCAATTCATAGGCGGCCATCAAGAGCGTCAGATCGTCCAGCAAACCCTCGGCCCACGCCGAAGCCCACAGGCCCACGCTCGAAGGCATCGCCGGCTGCATGTGCGTACGGCCCACCATCGGCACCTTCTCATGCTCCTTCGCAAAGGAAAGTAGGGTGCGGGCAAGCTCCGAGGCAGCAAAAACGGCTTCAAGAATGCGGGTCTTCGCGAACAATCGCAAATCCACGGCGACCTGATCGTTCCGACTCCGGCACACATGCACGCGCTTGCCAAGATCGCCCAGCTTTTCGGTAAGGCGACGCTCCACGGCCAAATGCACATCTTGATCTTCCAGCGTGATGGTGAATCGGCCAGACGCAGCATCGGCGAGAATGTTTCGCAACTCCGCAATCACGAGCCGCACATCCTTCGCCGTCATGAGGGTCGGCTTGACCGGCACACGAGAAAGCATGGTGACGTGGGCAGCCGTTCCAAAACAATCGGCTTCGACCAGCGCCATGTCCAGCACGCGGTCCTGCCCAGCCGTATAGGCCAGGACATTCGAGTCCACCACCCCCACCGTCGTGTTGCGCCGCATCCTAACGCTGAATCCGCTTAATCTTGAACATGTGCTTTTCGGGCTCCGCCAAGAATTCGGGAGGAAGCTCGATGCGCACGGTTTTGCCTTTTTCGTCATCGTTGGAGGCACGCGAGGCGGGCGCGGAAGGCGCAGAGGGGGCCGATGGACGCGGCGGCGGTGCCAGTTTGGCCTTGGGCAACTCAATGATGCCGCCCGGAATCTGGAAACTCTTTTGGCAGACCGGACATTCGATGGTCTCTCCGGCCATCTCTTCGGGACCGTTGAGGTTTTGACCGCAGTGAGGGCAATTAAAATTGATATCGGCCATGATCGGATTCCTCGCGTTCTTTATTTCTACGCCATTCTCAAACCATCTGTGAGGCTATCACACCCCCTACGACTTGGGAAGCCCCGGAATAGGCCCATAGTGAATTTTCCACAAGCAAAGACCGTGGGCCGGGGCCGTTTCTACGCGGGCGGTGCGCCGTTTGCTGGCCAGCAAAACCGACGTTTCCGCCACCGAAATGGCGCCGGTCCCCACCCGAAGCAAATGGCCCGCCAGACTTCGCACCATTTTGTAGAGAAACCCATCTCCCACCACGGCAATCGTCACCACACTCCCCTGTTTCCGCACCGAAAACCGCCACAACGTCCGCACAGTCCCGCCGATTTCGCGGTGAGGATTCGCCGAAAAGGCCGCAAAATCATGCGTTCCCACCAACAGCGCCGCCGCCTGCCGCATCGCGTCCACATCCAACGGCAATCTCACATGAACGGCCTGTCGACGGTGCAAAGGACACGGAACCGGCCCGCTCCACAACGTGTAGCGATACTCCTTGCCCTTGGCGTCATAGCGCGCATGAAAAGTGCTCCGAGTGCGGCGGAGTTCCATCACGCGAACCGAATCGGGCAACAGCGCATTCAACGCCCGTTGCAACTTCCACCCCTCCCACGGGCGAGCCAAATCGAAATGCGCCACCTGCGCCCGAGCATGAACGCCCGTATCCGTGCGCCCGCAGGAGTGAACGTGAACCGTGTCGCCCGTCAGTTGAAAAAGCGCCGACTCCAACGCCCCTTGCACCGTCACTTTGTTCGGCTGAACCTGCCAGCCAAAAAAATCCGTCCCATCATAGGCCACGGTCATCCGATACCGTCGTCCACCGGGCGGAGGACGGGTGTGCGGCTTAGGCGCCGAATCGGACGGAACATTCACGGACCCTCCCACGAATCCTCTTCATTGGTCGAAGACTCGAGGCTGGTCGAATCCAAATAGCCTTGCAAAATGACTTGGGCGGCCAGTTTGTCCACCACCCCACGGCGCTTCTCGCGGCTCGTTCCGGCCTCGATCAAAACAGCTTCGGCAATCTTCGTGCTCAACCGTTCATCCCACTTTTTCAACGGGATCTCCGTGCGCTTGGCCAACTCCGCCAAGAATTCATCGGTGCGCACGACACGCGGCCCGGATGAACCATTCATATTGATGGGATAGCCCACCACAATTTCGGCCACTTTTTCCGTGGCAGCCATACGTGCCACGGCGGCCGCCGCTTGCTCGACCCGGGGACAGAAAAGCGTCTCGCGCGGAAAGGCAATCACACGCGAATCATCGCTAATGGCAACACCGGTGCGGCGCTCCCCAAAATCCACACCCAGCACCTTGGACATTCCAAACCCCTGCCGGTTCGACTAGACCGGACAGACCTTCAAGGCATGTCGCGCCAACAGACGTCCTGCCTCTCGGCACTCTTCCAAACCGGCCGCCGTGGGCTTGTACAAAATCTTCATCACGGGGCGGAGCAACTCCACCTTCATGGTTTGCAGATAATGCTCCACCTCTTCGGGACCGCCGCGTCCCCAGCCATAGCTGCCGAACGCAAACCCGGCCTTGTTTGCCGGACGCAAGCCCTTCAAATACGTCAATGCTTCCGCCATCGCCGGCATCAATGTACCATTGAGCGTGGGCGAACCCGCGGCAAAGGCCGCCACATCCAACATCTCCGTCGCCAACCGCGTGCCCGTCGTGGCGCGAACATGATACAGCTTCACATCCAGCGCCGTTCCGCCCTCCGCAACAGCCCCCTCCACGATCGCCTCCGCCATCATTTCCGTGCTCTTCCACATGGTGTCATAGAAAACCACCACCTTGCGAATAGGCGTACAGATATCCCACTGGTCGTACAGATCCAGCATCTGCTTCACCTTGCTGCGCCACACCACGCCATGACTCGGGCAAATAATCTGAGGGTCCAGCTTGCGAACCGCCGCCACCGCCTTCGTCACCGGCATGGTGTACAGCATCAGAATATTCGCCACATACGTCTTGGTCTCGAACATCAAAACCGTGTCCTGCACCTCATCATCAAAGCGTCCGCTCGTGGCATAGTGCTGACCAAACGCATCCATCGAAAACAACAAGCGATCCTGCGCAATCCACGTCGCCATGCTTTCCGGCCAATGCGTCATGGGCGTTTCGATAAATTGCAACGTGCGCTGACCCAAACAAAGCGAATCGCCCGTTTTCACAATCTTAAATTTCCACGACGACGTGTTGTAGTAGATCGACAACACCTCTTTGCACTTCGCATCGCACACCAACGTCGCATTTGGCGCTGCCGCCATCACAGCCGGCAACGACCCGGAGTGATCCGGTTCCGCATGATTACACACCACCCAGCGCAGATCCGCCGGATTCATCAGCTCCGAAATGTGCCGCAACAAATCCGCCGCATAGGGAGCCTTGACCGAATCCACCAGCGCGGGCTCTTTGTCCAGAACCAGGTACGCATTATAACTCGAACCCCGATCCGTCACATAGCCGTGAAAATCGCGGATATTCCAATCCACATAGCCGACCCAATGAATCCCATCCACAATTTTTCGATTCATAATCCGATCCGCTCCTTCTGAACATCGATCCCGCAGGTAGGCACCCGTCTTTACTGGCCCATTGGCTTTGGCATTTCCGCCACAATCGCCTTCTGCTTATACCCCTCCAACTCCGCCACACGAGCCTTGAGCTTGAGTCCGATATTCCGCAGCTCCTCCGCCTCCGACTCCTTGGCCGACAGCGCATCCGTCTTCGCCTGCACCTCTTGGGTGGACTGCGCCAACAGCGCCTTTGTCGAATCCAGCTCTGCAGCCGTCTTGGTTCCGGAATCTTTCGCTTGGCTCAAATCGAGCGACAACTGAGCCACCTTGGCATTCAGCTCATCGATCTGATCGCTCATCGCCAACCCGTTTTTCTTTTCGCCGTTCCACAAATAGCCAATCCACAACAACCCGACGATTAACGCGATATCCAACATGTATTTCATGATGCCCGTCCTCTTGGTTTCCATAATTGGAGCCGGCGATCGGATTCGAACCGATGACCTGCTGATTACAAATCAGCTGCTCTGCCAACTGAGCTAAGCCGGCCCATTTCCAACATGGTTCCGCCTACTATGCCCCACCCCGCTCCCAATTTCAACCCCCACCGCAAAATCCACCACAACAGACGCATCCGAATCCGTCCCCTTTCGCGACTAAAATATTCCACCCTCCCGATTTCTCTTGCTCCAAACCGGGAACCGACTATAGTCCCCCTGTTTTGTCGCCAAAGGCGTACAATAACGGGGCGTGGCTCAGCCTGGTAGAGCGCTTGGTTCGGGACCAAGAAGTCGCTGGTTCAAATCCAGTCGCCCCGACCATTTTAATGGTCAAAAAACTCCCTGATTTTCTGGGGTTTTATCATTATCCAGACCATTCACGCCACTCCCTCAGCCACTATCCAACTCCCGAATACTCCAACAGCCACCGGGGGACACACGGGGGACACATCCTTGATCATCGCGTAAAGAACAGCGTAGTATTTTCAAGGTCAGACCAAGTTGATCCGACGTTGCCGTCAGCGCTTCGCGTGCCAGGTTTTCAAATGTCGTCACTGTGTTGCCATCCCTTCTCTCAGAGCTTCTGTGCTCTTCAATGTGCGCCAATTTATGCACAAACGATTCGGGACCTGTGTAACACTGTGAGGGGGGGATGTTGTCACGAAAATCGCAGGTGCTGTGAGGAGTTCACCACGCACCACAACGTAAAAATATCCTTGGAGCCAACTTCCGCTGACGGCGTTTGCGGAAGAAAAACTTCTTCAGTGGTGCACCACATGATTGCAATTGCATTGCCCCCTCCCCATCGGCCTCAAAAAACCGTGCACAAACCGTGCACAGAATTCAAACGATTTCAGAATATTGCAAAGAATTCCTCGAATGGCCCCCGCCATGGAAAACATCGATTCCGACAAATACAATAAGGGGTTTCCAGTTAAGGAAACCCCTTTAAGATGGTAGCGGGGCTTGGATTTGAACCAAGGACCTTCAGGTTATGAGCCTGACGAGCTGCCGGGCTGCTCCACCCCGCAATCTGTTTCAGAATGCGCGGTCAAGGTACGGGAGCTTGTGGCAATGCGCAAGCACGAATATCCATTTTTCGGTATATTTTTTTTTTGCGGGGTCAATGGACATAAGAAGTACGCTTGCCTGCTACAGAGGTCAGATTTATGATATCCCCCTATTTTTATGAATTCCTCCTCACCAGAGTCTGCCTCTTCCCGTTCGTTGGCTGACATCGTCGTCAATCCGCACGGGCATCTCTTGTGGCAGGCGGAGGGGGGTGAATCGTGGCCCGTTCCCGAGGCGGCAGCGCGTTGTGAAAAAGCCTTCGCCGAGGGGGCCGAGGCGCTTCTCCTTCATCTGGCATCCCGCGAATTGGATACGCTCTTGCCTCCCGTTCCCGCTTTTTGGCGAACCTTTGCTCGCCGATATCTCGCGGCGCTGTGCCACGTGCCGGAAGTGGATATTCCTCTCACGTCGCCGTGCGTTCCCGCCGAGGAGGAGACCGACGCCCTCCTCGATCAGGCGCCGCCCATGCGGGGGCTGGAATATCTGAATCCGGGCGTATGGCGCGAACTGTGGAATCGGCTCGATCTCCACTGCCGTTCTGCGGCCACGGCGCATCGGGAAGGCCCCGGCGGATTTCTCCGCGCCTTGCACCCGGCATGGCGTGCGGTGGGCCGCGTGTGTTTCCATCTGGCGCAGAACAAAAAAAATGAAACCCATCCCTTCGCTTTTCTGGCCACCTATGCGCCGGGAATCGGCACCCACGGGCAAGTTCAATATCGTCCGCTAGGGCAGGCCCTTCAGGAATATGCCGGAGAAAAAAATCGAGCGGCCCTTCTCAAACTGCTGTCGCCCGTCCAAGCGGCCGCCGAGCAGAGCCCGCTGACCCGCGAACTGTTTGAATCCGGCTCTCTCTACCATCCGCTGGCGTGGACGCCTCGGGAGGCGGTTCGGTTCCTGAAAGAAATTTCGGCCATCGAAGCGGGCGGCATTCGCATCCGCGTACCGGATCTGTGGAAAAATAATCGCCCTCCGCGCGCCCAAGTCAATGTCCATCTGGGAGACCAACGGAAATCAGGCATGGGCCTCGGTGCACTTCTTAGCTTTGAAATGAAGGTAGCGCTGGATGGGGAACCGCTGAGCCAACGCGAAATTGCCGAACTGCTGGCGTCCACCGATGGCCTCGCGTTGATTCGAGGGCAATGGATCGAGGTGGACCCGGAAAAGCTTCAGCGTGCCATGGATCATTGGAATCACGTCGGGAGCGCATCTCCCGAAGGACTCACGCTGGCAGAAAGTCTCCGGCAACTGGCAGGAACCAGTGCATTCCCCCGTTCCCCGCAAGACGACTTCCGCGAGTGGGTCGGCTTGGCACCCGGCGCGTGGCTCGACAACGTCCTGTCTTCCCTTCGCAACCCCTCACGACTGGAGTCCATTCACGCCATTCCAGGACTTCAGGCCACCTTGCGCCCGTACCAGAAAAGCGGTGTGGAGTGGCTCTCCTTCATGCGCGAGTTGGGACTCGGAGCCTGCCTCGCCGACGACATGGGTTTGGGCAAAACCCTGCAACTCATTGCGCTCCTGCTTGTGCGTCGCGCCGCACCGGGGGCCGACGCGGAACGACCCAACCTGCTGGTGGCCCCGGCCTCCCTCCTGTCGAACTGGAAAGCCGAAATTGAACGCTTTTCCCCAACCCTCTGCGCACGGATTTTGCATCCCTCCGGCATGGCCCCCGACGCATGGAAACAGGCGCAACCCAATCCCGCCCGCTTTCTCCACGGTTGCCAGTTGGCCATGACCACCTATGGCATGGTGGCGCGATGGGACGCGCTACGGCAACTGGACTGGGATCTGGTGGTGCTTGATGAAGCCCAAGCCATCAAGAACCCCGGCACACGCCAGACCCGCGCCATCAAAGAACTTCGCAGCCTCCACCGCGTGGCGCTGACCGGAACACCCATCGAAAACCGCTTGGGAGACCTTTGGTCTCTGTTTGATTTTCTGAACCCCGGCTTGTTGGGATCGGCAACCTCGTTTGCCAACCTCGCCAAACGCGCCGATGATTCCTCCGTCATTGGTGCCATCCGAACCTTGTCCCGCCCCTACATCCTGAGGCGCATGAAAAGCGATAAGCGCATCATTGCCGATCTGCCGGACAAAACCGAAGTCTCCGCCTTCTGCGCCCTTTCCAAAGCGCAGGCCGTGCTCTACGCAAAATCTGTCGAAGAACTCGCCGCCCAAATTGAAGACAAGGATGGCATTCAGCGGCGCGGCCTCGTTCTCTCCTATATTTTGCGCTTTAAGCAAATCTGCAACCACCCCTCTCAATGGCTCCACGATGGCCAATATGATCCCTCCGACAGCGGTAAGTTTGAACGCTTGGGAGAATTGGCCGACGAAATCGCCTCTCGCCAGGAAAAGGTCATTGTCTTCACGCAGTTTCAGGAAATCACCGCGCCATTGGAGTCGTTTCTTTCGGGCGTCTTTCATCGGCCCGGCCTCATTCTTCACGGCGGTACGCCGGTCAAGGAACGGCGAAAACTTGTCGAATCCTTTCAGCGCGAAGAAGGCCCGCCCTTTTTCGTGTTGACCACGAAGGCTGGCGGTTCCGGTCTTAATTTGACTGAAGCTTCCCACGTGATCCATTTCGACCGCTGGTGGAATCCCGCCGTCGAAAACCAAGCCACGGATCGAGCCTTCCGCATCGGGCAGAAAAAAAATGTGCTGGTTCACAAGTTCGTTTGTCAGGGCACCATCGAGGAGCGAATCGACTCCATGATTGCCGGGAAATCCGCTCTCGCCAACGACATCCTCGGCACCACCGGCACGGAAAAACTTCTCACCGAAATGAACAATGCGGAATTGATTCGGTTTGTTTCATTGGATATCAATAAGGCGACGCCTTCCGACTAGCGGATGACACACAACAGGAGAACGACCATGAGTTGGGGATACGGAAATTATGGTGGATTTGGGCGCTATGTTTCGGCGGCTGAAAAACGTGCGCGCGCAGCCAAACAAGTCGAAAAACTCAAGAAAAAAGGGCAAGCCCTCTCCGCCATTCAAATTGAGGGGACCAAAATTGCAAAAACATTCTGGGGCAAGGCGTGGTGCAGCAATCTCGAAGCCTACAGCGATTACTCGAACCGTCTGCCTCGCGGTCGCACGTATGTTCGCAACGGTTCCGTCCTGCATCTGGAAATCAAAAAAGGCGAAGTCAACGCCCTCGTGGCCGGTTCCAGTCTCTATAAGATTCATATCCAGATTGCGCCCGCCAACGAAACCCACTGGAAAAAATTGTGCGACGCCTGTAGCGGCGGAATCGGTTCGCTCGTCGAATTGCTCGAAGGCCGCCTGTCGAGCCACGTCATGGAAATCATGACCGCCAAGGCCAGCGGACTCTTCCCCTCTCCCAAGGAAATCAAATTGGATTGCTCCTGCCCCGACTGGGCGGACATGTGCAAACACGTCGCCGCCGCGCTCTACGGCGTGGGGGCGCGCCTCGACCAACAACCCGAATTACTCTTCCTCCTGCGTGGTGTGGATCACAACGACCTGCTCGCCCAAGTGGTCAGCGCCAAGACTCTCGGCACGGGCGAAGCCACTGCGCCCACTGTGGCCGCCGAAGACCTCCATGATGTCTTTGGCATTGAAATCACCCCGGCGGTCTCTGTAGCGCCAACCCCCGCTGTTGTGCCCGCCAAAAAGACGGCCAAACGAACCCCGAAGGCTCCGATCGCGCCTCTTTCTTCGCCGAAAAAGAAAACACGCCAAACCAAGGTCAACGCCAAGCCCGCCCCCAAGAAAATCGCCAAGAAATTAGCGAAGAAAAAGCCAACCGCCTCAACCCGACGTCGCCGCTCCAAGCCCTGAAGCAATGGGTATCCGGCATTCGAAGCAAGCGCCCGGTTTTCCCGGATTGGCCAACAACAGTTTTCCTCCATGAACCACGGCAATCTCTGCGGCCAATGATAAACCCAGGCCGGCCGCGCCACTCGATCGACCCGGAATCTGTGCAAAACGATCAAATAATTTCTGCGAATATTCCTCCGGAATTCCCGGTCCGGTGTCTGTCACGGACAAGCAAACCGTCTCTTTCATTTCCAGCCCCGCCCTCACCCGAATGACACCGCCTGAGGGCGTGTGGCGCAAGGCGTTGTCCACCAGATTGCAAAGCAATTCGACCCACAACTCTTCAATTCCGTCGATCTGCAAATCCAAGGGGTTCACCTCAACGATCAAATCCACGGCCTCCACTTCCGCCAATGGCTGATAAATCTGTTGCACGCGGTCCACAACCCCGCACAACGAAACCTTCACGAATTGGGAACGTAGCGGACCTGCTTCCAGGCGCGAGAGCTGCAAAAGCTGTTCCACAATTCGCGTCAGACGATCCAGTTCCGACAGCATCGTCTCCAATGTCTCGCGGTATTCTGCGGCGGGTCGCGAACGGCTCAGTGCCACTTCTCCCAAACTTCTCATGGCGGCAATGGGCGTACGAAGCTGATGGGCCGCATCTCCGCTAAACCGCTCCATTCGCCGTACCACAGCGGCATAGCCGTCATAGGCGGCATTCATGGTTTCGGCCAGACTCTTGGTTTCGTCGTCCGGCATGGAGGCTGTCGCTATCCGATCCGACCAAGCGCCTCTGCGAATGCGACTCGCCGTCTCGGTCATCGCCAGCAACGGGCGAATCATCCACCGGGAAATCAGCCAAGCGGCCCACAAGATCGGTGGCACCAATAGAAGTGTCAGGCCCATCGTCATCGCCACTTCCATCAAGCCCTCTTCCAAGGGCTCATAGGGATTCATCCGCCAGTTGACCACTTCCACCACCAGAAAAATCGCGACTTGCCCCAGCACAAAGAGAAACAGCAGCAACAGCAGATAGAGAAACAATCTGGATCTGAATTTGAATTTCATTCGCACGGCTCCTCCAGCACGAAACCAACACCGCGTACGGTTCGAATCAGTTTTGCTGGATAGTCTCGATCGATCTTATCCCGCAGATGCGACAGATGCACATCGATCACATTGTCCAGCGGCGTCAGACGTCGATTGATTTTCCACACCTCGCTCGCCAACACATCGCGCGAAACGGGCTGCCCTTTCCACTGCGCCAGCAACACCAAAACATCGAACTCCCGCGCGGTCAATTCCACCAGCCGACCCGCACGTCGTGCCTGACGATGCAAACGATCGATCTCCAAATCTCCAATGCGAAAGACATCTTCTTCGGACTGCTTTGAAGCCGTCCGCAATCGCGCACGAATTCTCGCCAGCAATTCCGCAAAGGCAAAGGGCTTCGTCAGATAATCATCCGCCCCCTCATCCAAACCCGCTACTCGATCAGACAATGTATCTCGAGCCGTCAAAATCAGCACGGGCATCCGGTGCCCTTCGCGACGAATCTGGCGAAGCCACGTCCGTCCATTGCCATCGGGCAGATTCAGATCCAGCACCACCAGCGCGGGCGAATGTCGTGCCAACAATTCGTTCGCCGCCGACAACCGATCCGCAACCACCCCGGAAAAACCAGCCTCCCCCAAGCCACGCACCAAACTTTCTGCCACGTGCGGATCATCTTCCACCACGAGCAAAACGCCTTCTTCTCTGTGCAGCATGTCTTTCATGAACCTGAAGCAATCTTAAGATTCATTCCCTTGAAAGCGAGGAGATTCCAGACGACGATAACTCCCGACATGAAAGCTGGATTCCAAACACTCTTTTCGACCGGACGCATCTCCTGGACCGCCTTGCAGGAACAACAGTTCTGCATTCGCGAAGTTCACGATCGCCTACGACCCTATCTGGCAAGTCCGGATGACACCCCGCCCGAGTTTTCCATGCACTCCGCACCCCTTCCGGACTCCTGGTTGGGTTGGCGCAAAAATCTATTTTCGTCCTTGTTCCAATCGGTCTATCACCTCCTAGATATTCCGCTTCCTCGCCGCATGCTCTACGGCAACATGATCCACCTCTTTCGCATCTGGGTCACCTCCGCTGACAATCTGCTCGACGAAGAAGACAAGGAAGTCGTCCCCATCTCTATGCCCGGTTCCGCTCGCGTCATGCGACAAGTCATCGCCATCATGGCCGCCGACCGCGTCTTGGCCGAATTGCTGAACGAGGCTGTAGAGCAAGGCGTTCTCACTCCACCTCAGCGCAGTGCGATCTCCCGCGAATCGCTTTGCCGCCTCTTGCCCAGCGCCGCACAAGAAGCCACCGAAGAGGGTGGCATCACGGTCCGTCCCCCGCCAGAAGAAGTGCTGAACGTCATTCATCGCCTCAAAACCGGGCTCTTGTTCAATGTGGCCTTTGTCGGACCCGACATCGTCGAACCCGCCTCCCGCTCCCCACGCGCTGCGCGCCTTCGCGAAGGGCTGATGAATTTTGGTCTGGGTTGCCAAGTGCTCGATGATATTCGCGACATGGCCCGCGACCTCCTCGAACAACGCCACAACTATGTTCTTTCCGTTCTCGCCCACCATCATCCAACCCTTCTGGAACAAATTGCGCACCAAGCCAAGACTCCTGCCGATCGCCTGTATCTTTCCGTGCCCCACATTGTTCTTCCTGCCGCCCGCCAAGGGCTGGAGCGATTAGCCTCCGGCCTGCGAACGCTGGGAGAAGACGGTCTGGGCTACAGTGGCGACCAAGCCGAAACCATGGCCCGCGCCATGTTCCCTCTCCTCGATTTGGCGGATCTTCAATATGGCTAGCAAGCGCCTCCATCCTCGTTCCCCTTGCGCCCGGCAAACGGCGGGCATCACGCTAGATCACGCCGCGCCGCTCTATGACTGGCTTGCGCCGCTCATGACGCTGGGCGCCGAGCAACGACTTCATCGCAACGTGATCCGACGCCTCGTGCTGGACCGCCCCACCACCGTTCTGGATGTAGGCTGTGGCACCGGCACTCTCACGCGCCAACTCTATGACGCGCTTCCGGACACGCCCGCACGCCGCGTCTGCGGCGTGGATGCCGCCGAAGCCATGATCCACATCGCCCGCAAAAAAGCGGGGTCGCGCTCCCAACTCGACTTTACCGCCGCCCTCGCCGAGAAGCTTCCCTTTGCAAGCGATTCGTTTGACTGCGTCCTCTCCACCTTCTTTTTCCACCATTTGAATGTTGCCCTCAAAGTCCGCGCCCTCGCCGAAATCTGGCGTGTCCTTCGTCCCGGCGGACAAGCGGCCATCCTCGACGTGGATATTCCTTACACGCCGTTTGGAAAACTCTGTGCGTGGTCCGGCTATTGGCTCTTTCATCAACCCGAAATTGCCGAAAATATTGAAGGAAAATTACGCATCGCCCTCGATGAAGCTCCCAGTCGCGGCCACTGGAGCATCGCGTCTCGCCACTCTGGTTACCTCAGTCTGTTCATGATTCACAAACCCCAGGAGAATACCCCATGAAACCATTCACCCTGTTCCGGTCCGCCCTGCTCGGACTTCTCGCCCTTCCCCTCGCGCTCTCTGCGCAGGTGCAGCCTCCCGACGATCCCGTGGGCATCGCCACCGCCGCCTTCTTCGCAAAGCAATTTGAAAATCTCAAGGCGGTCGCCGAGCGACAGCCCACACCCGAAACTTTTCGCGAAGCCATGAAGCCCCTCGCGGAAGCCACTCCCGGCTTTTTTGGCGGCTCCATCATCGACACCGATTTTGTCATCCGCGAAGTGTATTATCCTCGCGATTTTCTCGCCCGCGGCTTCGACCTGAAAAAGGTCAAGCAACTCGACCACTTCTGGGAGCTCATGCGAAAAGAACCCACCCCGCAACTCAGCGAACCCGGACACGGCAACATCGTTCAGCCCCGCCTCATCGCCATGCGCTACCCCGTTCTGAAAGAAGGCCAACTTGTCTCCGTTGTCAGCTTCTTTGTCCGAACCGAATCCTTCCTCGAAGCCGTGGGGCTCGGCGACGCCAAAGCCTATCGCATCACCTGCCGCGGCGTCCTGGCCGAAGAAGATGGCAAGCTCGGGAATACACCTCGCGCCGTCACCGTCACCCTCCCCGCCAACGAATGGCTCATCGAGTACGTGCGATGAACCTCCTCATTGCCGGAGCCGGTGGCGCCCTCGGCCAAGAACTGATTCGTCAGGCGCTGGCCCGCGCAGATTCCGTTGTGGCCCTCGTACTCAACCGGCGCGAACTCCAAGGATTGGAACACTCCCGCCTGCAGATTCGCGAGGCCGACGTCACAAAGCCGGAGCAACTCGGCGGCCTCTGCCAAGGCCAACAGCAGGTCATCTCCTGCATCGGCATCACGCGCATCAAAGGAAACCTCACGCATGACGCCGTCGACTATCGAGGCAACTTGAATCTGCTGGCAGAAGCCAAGCGGTGCGGTGTCCAACGCTTCGGATTCATTTCCCCGGCAGGCACCGATCTGGGCCGCGATGAAGCCCCTCTGCTCAACGCCAAATATCGCTTCGAGCAAGCCCTTCGCGCCAGCGGCGTTCCATGGGTCATCTTCCGATCCGGCGGCTTTTTCCCGGACCTGGCCGAAATGAAAACACTCGCCGCCAAAGGCCCGCTCTACGCCATCGGCAAAGGAGATTCACGAAGCACACCCATCCACGTTCCCGACCTCGCCGCCATCATGCTCGACGAGATGTCCACCCAATCCAACGCCCAAATCGACGTCGGCGGCCCCCAAGATCTCACGTGGCGCGAGACGTGCGCCATTTGCTTCGAAACTCAAGGACTGCCCGTTCGCATTCAAAGCGCGCCGATCTGGCTATGCAAAGCGATCCTCGCCGTGCTTCGCCCCTTCAGCTATCGCTACACCGCCATGGGCCGCCTCTTGCTCTTCATGTCCACCCACGATGTCTGCACACCCCACCGGGGAACCCTCACCCTGCGCGAGTTTCTCGCGCGCCCCTGACGGAGTTTTCCATCGGTGGAAAAACTTTTTCCACACCGTGGAAAACTTTTTTCCACAGTGTGGAAAACCCGCTACCAGCGCGCCCGGTCCGCCAAAATGAACTGCTCCGTCCCTGCCACAAATCGGCCCTGTGTGAGCGGGAAGTTGGCGGGCACCTTGCCAGCAGCAAACACCTGATACCAGCTATAATCCGGTGCCGAGGGATCGGAGAGGCCGCGTATCCACGGCTTATCGCGCGTGACCATCGTGAAGTAAGCCATCGCCACTTGCTGATGCTTGGCGTTGACTTCAAAAAATCCATCGATGTCTTTCGGCAATAAAATGGCCGTCTTGCCGCCATACCACGCCACGGCCCACGGAATGTCCGTGACCATGCACTCGTTGGATTCCACCATCGAAGAAATCCACCCGATGACGCGATGATAATATGGTGGATACGGAATGCCCGTGCGCGGCGGCAACACATCCAACAACAGCGGAAGCCCAGTGAAGAACATCACCGCCGATAGCGCCAATACCGCAAAAATGCGCAATTCAAATTGCAGCCGATCGAGCAACACCAGGAAAAAGGCCCACCCATAGACAATCGCCAACGGCCAAAAAATGACGAGCGCACCCAAGCTCTCTTTACCAAAAGCCGACGCGAAAAGAATAAGCATCCCCCCCGCTGGCAAGAGACACCAGCGAAGGATGCGACTCGACGGCCGTACAAATCGATGCAAGTACATCGCCGCAAACAAACCCAACAAGACACCTCCGCAGGCGAACCCAAATCCTTCCGCAAAAAACAAGCGGAGATTGGTGATCATTTTGATTTGCACCGCGTAGAGAATGGCTCCCGCGTCGGGAATCTCCGGATGAATGGAGCGCGCGAGTGAATCGCCGGGAAACAAATACGTGTCCGCCAACATCTCATGGAAGACCAACCCGAACGGATTTCCGCTGGCAGAAATGTTGCGCACCATCCACGGAACCAGCAACACCACAACCAACCCCAGATATAGAAACGCCTTGGACCACGGAAGGCGGCGGCGCGACAAGCCAATAAACAGAAAGATCACGATCGCCACACACCCCGCCGCATAGCGGGTCAAAACGGCCGCCGCTGTCCACAGCGCGGCGAACACCAACGGCACCAGCCAGCGCCAAGCCGGCCCCTGCTCCTGCTCCGGACCCACGCCGGAAGGAAGCTCCGCAACCCAAAGCGTTGCATAGATCGCTCCCAAGCAAAAGAAACCCGCCAGCGCCACATCCGCACCCAGCAAGCTCTGCTTCCACACCACATCGCTAATCAAAAAGGCACCGGCAGATAAGGCTCCCACGCGACGATCAAACAATTTTCGGCCGATCATCCAAACCAACAACGAAGACAGCGCGGTAAAAAAATGATTCACCGCCACAGGCACATAGTCCCAGCTATAGACAAACTCCGTGGTCGGCTCGCCCGTCTTGGGTAACCCGCCGATTTGGAAGGCCCCCGCTAATACCATCGGCCACAACGGCGGATGAAAGAGGTCCGGATGCGCCTGCACAGAGGACGAGCCATCCGGCGACCGCTCCGCCACACGCCACATGGAAAGAGGCCGCACACACTGCGTGATCAACCGTCCCTCCATCGCGAAATGTTGCGCGACCTGCGCCTCCTCCATCGCGCGTGCGTTCTTGAGTCCTTGAAAATTCGTGAACGTGTAGAGCGCCGCCATCGCAAAGGCGAACAGCGCAAAGAGAACCACTTGAACAACTTTTCGGCCCACTCCCGTATCCATCTGGTAGACGAGATTCTGCATATTGGATTCGAATTGAATCGTCATATTTTCGGTCCTTCTGGGTCTATTCGTCTTCGGAATTTCGCAATCCGAATTCATTGAGTTTCCGATGCAACGTACGGCGGCTAATGCCTAAATCCTGTGCAGCACGAGTACGACTTCCCTTGTTTTTACGCAAGGAGTCTTCGATCAACTGTCGCTCTGCATCGCGTAGCGCACTGCCAGAACGAACGGCGGATTCTCCACGACCGGCCGTCAAGCGAAATGAGGAAGGCAAATCCCGCACCGTCAGTTTTTCGCTCGAGCCCAGCACCACCATGCGCTCGATCACATTGCGTAACTCTCGCACGTTGCCCGGCCACGGATAGGCCGACAACAGGTCCATGGCATCGGGCGTAATGCCACTCACTTTTTTGCCATGCTCAACCGCCAAGGCTTTCAAATAATGCTGGGCCAGCAGGACAATGTCGCCCTCTCGCTCTCGCAACGGTGGCAAGGTCAGGTTCACCACAAACAGGCGATAAAATAGGTCTTCGCGGAATTTTCCTTCTTCCACCATTTTCTTTAAATCGCGATTGGTCGCCGCCACCAGCCGCACATCCACGTGAAGGGTTTCCGATCCGCCCACGCGTTCAAACTTTCGCTCTTCCAAGACACGCAGAATCTTCACCTGCAACGCCGGATCAATCTCTCCGATTTCGTCGAGGAACAACGTGCCTCCATCCGCCAGCTCAAATCGGCCGCGACGCCGCTCCTGAGCACCCGTGAAGGCACCCTTCTCGTGGCCAAACAATTCGCTCTCCAACAGCGTCGGCGACAGCGCCGCGCAATGCACCGGAATGAAGGGACCCTGAGCACGAGGACTACACTGATGCAATGCCCGAGCCACCAGTTCCTTGCCCGTGCCGCTCTCGCCTTGAATCAGCACCGTGGCCCGCGTCGGGGCCGCCTGTCGAATGGTGTTGAACACTTCTTGCATCGCCGTCGACGTGCCCAAGATATTTTCAAATCCGTACTTCGAATCCAGTTGCTCTTTCAGCCGCTGATTTTCTGCCCCCATCTGCCGCTCAGTCAATGCACGTTTCAGCAACAAGTCGAGACGATCCAAATTCACAGGCTTAGCCAAAAAATCATAAGCGCCGCGCTTCATGGCTTCGACGGCGGTCTCGATGTTGCCGTAGGCGGTCAACAAAATCAGAACCGGCTTGGGATCCCGCCCCAGTAAGCGCGAAAGCAACGCCATGCCATCCATACCCGGCATGCGCAAATCTGAAAGCACCACATCCGCATGATGAGTCTCCAACCACTCCAGCGCACGCAAACCGTTTTCCGCCTCCGCCACGGCATACTCGTCGCGAAGCGCCCGCGACAATCCCTCGCGAGTGTTTTTTTCGTCGTCCACAATTAAAATGGTCGGCTTACGGCTCACAGCCTCTCCGTCTCTTCCTCGTGCCCCGGCGCCGCAGAAAGCAACCGAATGCGCTGATCCTCACGCCGAAAATTCAACTGAATACAGGTTCCACCTGGAAGACTATCCACCAGCACGGTGCCCCCATGATCCCGCACAATACGTTGCACAATCATCAGCCCCATGCCATTTCCGTTGACTTTGGTGGTGTGGAACGGTTCAAACAATTCGCCCATCTGGCCCGGCGGAATTCCCGGCCCCGTATCCTGAAACAAAACGCCCACCAGACGATCGGCCGCCGCAAACGAAATCCTCAACACACCCCCGCCCGACATCGCTTGAATCGCATTACGAATCACATTAAAAAATGCCTGACGAACCTGTCCGCGATCCACCCACGCCGTCGGCAGTTCCTCCTTCGGCTCCACCTCCACCACCACCTTGCGATCCCGAATTTCCGCCGACAGGGTCTGCAAGGTTTCCTCCACAATCTCCGGCAAGGCGCACCGATCAAAATTCGGCAAACTTGGACGAATGGCCTTCAAAAATTGCGACAAAATTTGATCGAGGCGCAAAATTTCCCCGCGCGCCACATCCAACAACTCTTTCAACGGTGCGCGCTGTTCCTCCGATAGCGACCGCATTTCGCGATCCATCAGTTGCAAATGAATGGTGAGCGAGTTGAGCGGATTGCCAATCTCATGTGCCACCCCGGCCGCCAACATCAAAATGGCATTCAGCCGTTCCGACTCCACGATTTCAGCCGCATGATCGCGCTCCTGCGTCACATCCCGCAAAATCATCACCGCCCCATGACGGCCATCGGATGGATTGGCAAGAGGCGCCAAATAAATCGCCAAAAAACGATGCTCGGGATACGAAATCTCAATCTCGCGGCTCGCCATTCGCGCCCATTCTTTTTCGTCCAGCCGGAGAAGTCCACCCCACTCAATCTCGCGAATATAGCGCTTCATCGGCTGCCCGATCGCCGCCGTTTCCTCCATCCCCAGCAAACGGCACGCTCCCCGGTTGGCATAGACAATGCGCCCTTCCGCATCCAACACCAAAATGCCCTCTCGCAGGGCATGAAAAATGGTTTCCATCAACCCACGCTCCGCAGCCAGCCGCAAAAATTGCGCCTGAACGCTTCCCGGATCGAGCTTGTCTAGCCGTTCAATTAATTTTTGCCAAAATGCAGATTTCATCTCATGTAGCGGTCCGCCGCACTTCGTACTCTCTACGATGCGCCCCCCTGCCGCAAACAAAAAAGCGTCCAACAATTTTTGACTCCCCACTTGACGCACCGCCCATCTCGTGAGAACAGTTAGGCATGGTGGAGGCGGGCGCTGGTTACCCCTCCGAAATTTCCAATTTTGTAACAAAATTAAGAAGGTGCCGTCATGAACATGGAAGATGAGGAATACAGCCCTTTTGGCGGTTTGGGTTGCGGTTGTGATCAGCACGGCGAGGATTTCCTTCGCGAATGCACCATGTGCGGCATGGAGTTTTGTTCCGCCTGCGTCCCCCACTCCCGACTCTGTCCCGATTGCGCCGCCCAAGTCGAGTTCGACGACGAGGAAGAGGAGCCCACCGAAGAAGAAAAACAAATTCTTCTCTTGGGTGATTTCAACGACGACGAACCCGAAGCGGGCTCCGAGGAAATTCCCCCCATTCCACCTGCGAAGAAGGCCAAGCCAAAAGATAAACCCAAAGCCAAATCCAAGCCCGCTCCCAAGAAGCGGAAACCTTGATGGGATCCCGCCCGGCGGGCGACTCCTTGACCTCTCCAACCTATAACCTCTGGACCATCGGGTGCCAGATGAACGAAGCCGACGCCTTGCGTGCCGCCGCCACCTTGGAATCCGCTGGCTTCCAACCCGTTTCGCACGCCCGCGAAGCAGGCCTCTTGTTGCTCAACACCTGTGTCGTCCGCCAGCAGGCCGAAGACAAAATCTACTCACGCCTCACCTACGTCGCCGAGCTCAAGCAAAAGAATCCCCATCTCGTCGTCGCGCTGATGGGCTGCCTCGTCGGCAAAAACCCGCGCGAAATTTCCGCCCTCCGCCAACGCTTTCCCTTCGTGGATCTGTTTTTGTCCCCGTCCGATCTCTCCCCACTACACGACTTTTTGCACTCGCGTGGTTTCGTCATCGCCCCAACTCCTTCCGACCTCGACGACCTCCCACCTCCGCCTTTGCCCGACTCCATGACCGGCCGCGCCATTGTCGCCCATGTGCCCATTGTGCTCGGCTGCTCCCATGCCTGCACCTATTGCGTCATTCCCTATCGTCGCGGCGGCGAACACTCACGCCCCTCCGCTGAAATTCTTGCCGAAGCCTCCGCTCTGGTCCAGCGCGGAGTTCGTGAAATCGTCCTGCTCGGCCAAATCGTCGACCGCTACGGCCTCGACCGCCCCGGTGAAATCCTCCTCCCTGAACTCTTGCGCCGCGTCGCCGCCATCCCCGGCCTCCTCCGCGTCCGATTCCTCACCAGCCATCCGCGCTGGATCACCGATGACCTCATCGCCACCGTGGCCACCACCCCCGGCCTTTGCCCCTACTTCGAAATTCCCGTGCAAGCCGGCGCCGATGAAATTCTCGCCGCCATGCGTCGCGGCTACACCGTCGCCGACTATGAAGCCCTCATCCAAAAAGTGCGCACGGCCCTTCCTCATGCCGGCATCTCCACCGACATGATCGTCGGCTTCCCCGGCGAAACCTCCGCGCACTTCGAAGACAGCATGGCCCTCATGCGACGCATCCATCCCGACATGATCCGCATCGCCAAATATTCCCCGCGCCCCCTCACCTACTCCGCACGACATCTCCCCGACGATGTCCCCGAAGCCGAAAAGGAACGCCGCCGCATCGCCATGGAAACCCAACTGCGCGCCATGCTAACCGAAAAGAACGCCCCCCTTCTCGGGCAAACCACGGAAATCCTCGTCGAAACCATCGAAAAAAATGGACGCCGCCACGGCCGCACCCCCGACTATAAACCCGTCTTTGTCGACGCCTCCACCGCCGCCCCCGGCGACCTCCTCCGCGCCCGCATCACCTGGTCCGGCCCCTTCAGCCTCATCGCCGAAGCCCTCCCCCAAAATTAAATCATTCGCCCCCATCCCTCTCACAGAGCCCACAGAGGAACTCAGAGGCTCCTCCTCCCTACTTGGAAATTGGATATTGAACATTGGATATTCCTGTCCGGTCCTGAAATAGGTTGTCACTTTGGAATAGGGAAAGGCCGAAGTGAAGACAACGTTGAGATATAGCCAAGCCTTCAAGAAGCAGGTGGTCGAAGAGATCGCGGGAGGAAAGTTTAAGTCAGCCAATCAGGCCCGTCGGGCGTATGGTATTCGTGGGACGGCTACCGTGACCCGGTGGGTGGAGGAATATGGCCGGGAGGATTTATTACCCAAGCGCATAAGGATAGAAACGATGAAAGAACGAGATGAACTGAAAGAATCGCGGAAGCGGATACGAGCCTTGGAGGCTGCCTTAGCCGATGCCCACATGGATCGGTGTCTGGGGGATGCCTTTCTGGAAATCGCCTGTGAGAAGCTCCAGACGACGCCGGAGGAGTTAAAAAAAAAGAGCGGTCTGACGCTGTCGGACGCTCTCGGACGGCGGGAGAGGGGCAAGGAATGATGCATGCCTATCCGGTTGACGCACCTACCCACTACAGGTGGTAGTCCTCGGTTTAGAAAAGGGATGGTCATATTTGCCTGAATACAGTTTGACATAGGTGGGCGATGAAGTGCCGGCGGATAGGCCTAAGAGTGAACGGAAGGCGTTGAAAGGGTAGAATCGACGGTTGAACCGAAAAGTGAACTCATTCAGATAAGCCTGCAGATGCTGAGGACTCACTCCGTGGTGAATGCCCAGCAACCACGACTTGAGATTTGAGAAGACCAGATGGATCATGGGCAACCACTCTTCCGTGACGGCCGGATCCCCGCGCGCTGGCACCGCCTCGTGTTGAAACCCGAACTGCGATAGCGAGCTGTAGCCGGACCAGTCGTCCGTGGCTATGTGAGTTCCTGACGCGATGACCTCCCGAGCAAAGCCGACCAGATGCCCCGCAGATCGATCGGGCACGACACGGAGTCGCAGGCGCCCAGCATAGGTGCCTCCACGGCGCGGGATGGACTTGCTCTGTTCGCCAAACTTCGTTTCCTTGGTTTTGGGGTTGCCCTTGCGCACTTCGACCGCGCCAACAACGCATGTTTTGTGGTGGACTCCCCGACCTTCCCCACGTGTTCGACCTCCGATCCATGTTTCGTCCAGTTCGATCGCATGTAGGCCTCCGATCAGGTCTATGTCAGGACGGACCATCCCGGAGCGCAACTTGTGGAGGATTTGGAAGGCCGTTTCATAGCGCCCGAGACCCAGCTGCCGCTGGAATTGAGTGGCCGACAGTCCCGGCGTCATGCTGGCCACAAGATAGGCACCCCAGAACCAAGTCAACAGAGAGGAATGACTGTCCTGCATCACCGTTCCGGCGGTGATCCGTGTTTCCTTTCCGCATTTTCTGCACCTAAGTACATGCGGACGGGTCGAAATTCGAGCCGGAACAGCGACATGCCCACACGCAGGACACGCAAACCCATCCGCCCATCGGATGTTTTCCAGATAGTCGGCGCAAGCCTTTTCGGTTGGAAACAGTTTCTGGAATTCTGGCAGGCAGGTTGGAAATGGGAGGTCTGTCATGGAGCCATACTACCTGTAGGGGTATAGTGCGTCAACCGGATAGGCATGGAATGATGTTTGCGGTCAAAAAGCTGTGCGGGCGGGTGGGAATGAGCCGCCAGA
>CAZYGH010000038.1:0-43130 GCA_964647595.1 uncultured Verrucomicrobiota bacterium | reverse complement strand
GTCTTCGAGGAGGGGGCGGAGGGTGAGGTAGGTGGCGCGGTAGGTGTAAAAGAGGAGGGTGGCGGTGGCGCGGGCGGCGAGAGAGGGGGTGTCGTCGGGGGAGGGGGCGCCGTGGGTGTGGGAGTCTGCGCCGAAGGGGGATACGTTTTTCACAAAGGTGTCGCGGTCGACTTGGGCGGCGGCGGAGACGAATCCGGAGAGCTGTAGAATGAGGAGGAGGACGAGGGTGAGGAAGGTGGCGACGGGCAGAGAGAAGAGGGTGCCGAGGGTGACGCCGATGGCGGCGAGGAGGGCGAGGCGGATGTAGATTTGGGCGAGGGCGCGTAGGTAGTTGGTGGCGAAGGTGCCGGAGGGGTGGCGCAGCAGAAGGCCTTCGGCGGGGTCAAAAAAGAGCGTGGCGGCGTGGTTGCCGTGGTTGAAGAAGGTGACGGTGAGGGGGGCGGCGGTTGTGGTGGTGGGAAGTTGTGTGAAGAGGAGGGTTTGTGGGGTGCCGGGCATGGCGAGGATGTCGCGGGTGAGGGTGTGGGTGCCGGCGTGGAGTTCGAGGGTGGCGTGGATGTCGGCGGCGCCGGGTATGGAGGAGTCGCATTTGAATTGCAGGAGGAGGGTGGAGGGGAGGGGGGCGAGGGTGCCGAAGTCCCAGATGCGGGAGGTGCCGGGGGGGATGGAGTAGAGGCGGGCGATCTGGACGTGGCGGATGGAGTCGAGAAGGGCGGCTTCGGTGGCGTTTTCGGGTAGGGCGTGGCGGGCGCGGAGGATTTCGTATTCGGCGCGGACTTGGGCTTCGATGTCGGGGAGGGGGGCACGGAGGGTTTGGAGGGAGGCGAGGGTGGTTTGGTGGGCGAGGGCGAGCGAGGATTCGTCGAAGGGGGCGTGGCGTAATTTTTGGAAGAGGGTGAAGAGGGAGAGGGTGCCGACGAGGGCGAGGAGGAGGGCGTTGATGAGGAGGAGGGCGAGCCATTTTCCAAGCCAGATGCGGAGGCGGGGGACGGGTTTGACGAGGAGGAGCTGGAGGGTTTTATCGTCGGCTTCTTGGGAGATGGCGGCGCAACCGGCCCAGAGGGTGGAGAGGGTGAGGAGGAAGGTGGCGATGCCGAGGGTGTAGGAGAGGTGAAGGCGGATGAGGCCTTCGGGCGTGCCATCGCTCCGGATGGCGAGGGGGAGCAGGAAGGCGGCGGCGAGGACGAGTAGAAGCAGGACCAGAATGACGCGGGAGCGCAGGGCGTTGCGGAGCGCGAGCAGGGCGATGGCGAAGATTTGACTCACGGTTCGGGCGGGAGGGGATTTTCGGCGGCGCGGCGCTCGATGAGCAGAAGGTCCTTGTAGGGGGCTTGACGGCGGACGTAGCGGGCTTTGGTTTTTTCGAGCAGGATGTGCCAGTGCTCGGGGGTGGGCTCAAAGTTCTCCCAGCGCTCCATGGCGTTGGTGATGCGGCACCAGCGAATGCGTTCCCCGCCTTCGAAAATGACGCGAATCTGATACTTGAGGTCGTCCTGTTTTTCTTGCCAGCCGATGTTCTTGCGCATAATGGGGAACTGTAGCATGATGGGGCCCGTGGGCAAAGTGTTATGAGCAAACAATCAGAATCGGGCAGATGGGAGAGCGGGTTTGACCCTGCGTCGATCCGGCGGCAGTTTGCGATTTTGGGGCGCGATGTGGCGTGGCTGGATAATGCGGCGACGACGCAGCGACCAGAGGTGGTGTTGCGGGCGATGGACGAATTCTACCGCAAGCACAATGCGAATACGCGGCGGAGTGTGCATCAGTTGGGGGCGGAGGCGACGGTGGCGTATGAGGGGTCGCGGGAAACGGTGGCGAAGTTTGTGGGGGCTTCGGTGGCGGAAGAGATTGTGTTTACGGCGGGAACCACGGCGGGGATTAATTTGGTGGCGGCCGGATTGGCGCGGTGGGAAATCGGGCCGGGCGATGAGGTGTGGGTGTCGGCGTTGGAGCATCATAGCAATGGGTTGCCGTGGCTGAAGACGGCGCAGGCGTTGGGGGCGACTTTGAAAGTGATTCCGCTGACGCCGGAGGGGCGGCTGAATTTGGAAGTGTTCCGAAAGGGGTTGGCGGCGCATCGGACCAAGTGGGTGGCGGTGGCGTGGGTTTCGAATGTGATGGGGGCGGCGAATGAGGTGCGAGCAATTTGCGATGCGGCGCACGAGTCGGGCGCACGGGTACTGGTGGATGGGGCGCAGGGGGTGGCGCATGTGCGGCCGGATGTGGTGGCGATGGATTGTGATTTTTTTGCGTTTTCGGGGCACAAGATGTTTGGGCCGATGGGAATTGGGGCGTTGTGGGGAAGGCGTGCGCTGTTGGAGCAGATGGAGCCGCTGATGTATGGCGGCGAAATGGTGTCGCGGGTGGAGGAGCAGTCGGCGACGTGGGCGGAGGTGCCGTATCGATTTGAAGCGGGAACATCGAACGTGGCGGGGGCGGTGGGATTGGCGGCGGCGGTGGAGTGGTTGCAAGAGTTGCCGGCCGCGGCGCATACCCATGTGGAAAGTTTGGTGCGGCAAGCGGTGGAGGGTTTGGCGGCGCTGAAGGGCGTACGGGTGTGGGGACCGGAGGATGGGCGGATTTCGTTGGTGAGTTTCAGCGTGGAGGGGGTGCATTCGCATGATGTGGCGCAGGTGCTCGATAGCCGGGGAATTGCGGTGAGGGCGGGCCATTTGTGTGCGCAACCGCTGATGCGGCGGCTGGGGGTGGAGTCGGTGACGCGTGCGAGTTTTGCGCCGTACAACACGGTGGATGAGGTGCGGCGGTTGGTGGAAGGTGTGAGGGCGGCTCAGGTTTTATTTACATGAGCGATTTGTACCAGGCCCAGTTGTTGGCGCATGCCAAGAAGCCGTATGGCGCGGGGAAGGTGCCGCGCGGAACGGAGGATGGCGAGGCGCTCAATTCGGCGTGCGGGGATGAAATTCGCGTGCGGATTTGTTGGACTCCTGAGGGGACGGTGGAGAAGCTGAACCATGAGGTGCAGGGTTGTGCGGTGAGTGTGGCGGCGGCTTCGATGGTGGCGCATCGGTTGGAGGGAAAGACGCGCGGAGAGATTGTGGCGATGGCGGCGGCTTTTGCCGCGCGTCTGGGGCGAACGAGGTTTGAGGAGGAGTGGGGCGATTTTCAGGCTTTTAATGGAATTGAGCGATTTCCGGCGCGGATCCACTGTGCGGGGCTGGTGTGGCAGGCGGTGGAGAAGGCTTTGGCGAAGGATCGGGGCAAGAACGCATGAAAACCGCGCGGTTTTGGCATACGGTGGAGGGGGGAGGGGTGGAATGCGAGTTGTGTGCCCATCGGTGCCGGATTGCGGTGGGCAAGAGGAGTCGCTGTTATGGGCGCGTGAACCACGGGGGCGTGTTGATGGCTGAAACGTGGGGAATTCCGGTGGCGATGTGTGCGGACCCGATTGAAAAGAAGCCTCTGAACCACTTTTTGCCTGGCAGTCAGGTTCTTTCGCTGGGGACGCTGGGGTGCAATTTATCTTGCCGATTTTGTCAAAACTGGGAGCTGAGCCATCCGGATGGCGCGGAGTTGAACCGAAACAAGCCCGTGTTGCCGGAGGAGGTAGCGCACGGGGCGGCGAGCCGGGGAATCCCATCTGTGGCGGTGACATACAACGAGCCGGCGGTTTGGGCGGAGTATGCGATGGATATTGCGGATGCCTGTCATGGGGTGGGCGTGCGCATGGTGGCGGTGACGTCGGGCTACTTTGGGGCGGAGTCGGGGCGCGAGTTTTTTCGCAAGATGGATGCGGCGAACGTGGATTTGAAATCGTTTCGCGATGAGTTTTATCGTGAGTTGTGTGGTGCGCGGTTGACGCCGGTGCTGGAAACGCTGGAGAGGATTCGCAAGGAGACGACGTGTTGGTTGGAGGTGACGACGTTGCTGTTGCCGGGGCGGAATGATTCGGACGAAGAGTTGGATGGCTTAACGGCTTGGGTGGCGGGGCATCTGGGCGTGGATACACCGGTCCATTTTAGCGCTTTTCATCCGGATGGAGACATGCTGGAACTTCCACCGACGCCGGTAGATTCATTGCGGCGTGCGCAAGAGCGGGCGAAGGCGAATGGCTTGCGGCATGTGTATGTGGGGAATCTTCGAGGGATGCCGGATTGGACGGCGACACGGTGCGGGTCTTGCGGGGAGACGTTGGTGGAGCGGAATGGATTTGGGGCGACGATTGTGGGCATGAAGGGTGGCGGGCGCTGTGTGTCTTGTGGTACGGTTTGCGCAGGAGTGTGGGAGTGAAAACCAAGGAGAAGAACATGAAGAGTCGTTTTTGGGCGGTGCTGGGTTTGGTGTTGGTGGTGGGACTGGTTGGAATGGGGTGTGGCGGGAGCGAGGATGAAACCGTTGGCACACCGGCGGTGGATGTGAACGGCAAGTGGGACGTTCGTATGGATGGAACGGCGCTCGGTGTGATGACGTTTGATGTAAGAAATAGCGGTGCTTTATCGGGATGGCTTCACACGGTGGATGATGTGACGGGGCGATTGCAAGGTGGCATGGACGGCTATGTGGCGGATTTTACGGTGCAGTTTGCCAATGGGCTGTATTGGTCTTCGATTTTGTTCAATGCAGACGCATCGTCGGGGAGCGGAACCTTGGTGGATGACAAGGGGTTCAGACGACTCTTGCAGTTGACGCCGCAGGTGGCGGCGGCGCGGTGAATTGAAGAGGGGGAGAATCGGAACTCATGAACTCATGATAAAGAATGGGGAGGGGGAGAAGAAAATAGAGGAGAGGGGGGAGAGCGGGTGGGGAATTTTGGAAAGGGAAATTAAACAGGTGCGCTGGCGACTTCTTTGAGGCGGACAAGGGCGTTGTCGAACTCGGAGGCTCTAGCGAGAAAGAAGTGGCAGGGGCTGGCGCAGAGTTGTTGGACATCGGCGCGAAGACTTTGGTTGAAGGGGTTGAGAAGGGCGACGAGTTTTTCGCGGCCGAGCGTTTCAAAGACGATGGCCCCGCGATTGACCATGAAGTCGAAAGGAAGCAGATGGGTTAATTCGGAGCGCATGGTGAAGCAAGAGAGGGAAATGAAGGGGCTTCCAGTTTCCTCCGCCTCTTGGGCAAGGAACGAGAGGATGCGCTCCTGACTCTTGTGTTGGCTGGCTTCGAGGGTGTGGAGAACGGAGACGGTGCCTCCGTTGTGGGAGGCGGACATTTCGGTTAGGTCTCGCACAAGAGCGGCGTATTCTTCTTGGCTGATTTCGTGGTGCTCAAACAATTTCCAAGCCAAATCGATTTCGTCAGAAATGTTAAACGTGTTCCGAGGGGGCGGCATGGGGGTTCGGGCTTGCTGGGCATGAAAAAGATCTGCCTCGGAAAGGGTCGTGGGAATTCCGCTTCCCGAATCAAAAGCTTCGACCCAAGAGCGTGCACGCGGATTTTCGTCCTCGCGAAGCAAGGCGACATGCTCGCTCAGCGCCTTTAAGTTATTTTCATCCAGAAGGATATCCGCTAAATGGAGGCGATGGGTCAGAGCAATTTCGGATTCTTCGCAAGCTTGAGCCGCGAGAATGGCGGCTTCCAGTGCCCCGCGATCGTCAGGCATGATTTCCAAAATTCGCTCAAAGGTCTGGAGGGCATTGCGTTCCTCTTCGATTTTGGATTCGTCGCGAATGGGTTTACGGTCTTGAGCCATAGTTCGCTTCCTTGATTTTTATCTAATATCAGAATTGATAATTTCTGGCAAGAGTCTATAGTCATCCATGGATCGTCTCAATTTTGTGAAAGAGCAACCGGACAATGGCTGAAAACGTAGGCAAAGCTGGCACATCGCACGCGGCCCGGATCAAAGATATCCTGTTGCGGCGTGGGGCGATTGCGCCAGATGCCTTGGCTGAGGCCGAGCAAGATGCGCTGAAGACCGGTGTGCGGTTGGAGAAATATTTAGCCGACAAGCATCGCGTAGCGCCCGTTGAGATGACACTGGCTTTGGCGGAATATCTGAGGATGCCGCCCATGGGGTTGACGCATTTCTCTCTCAATAAATCCTTGATGGACATTGTGCCGCAGGAAATGATGCAGCGCCGTAAAGCGGTGCCGATTGCGCGGGTGGGGCGGTCTCTCACGGTGGCGTTGGGGGATCCGTTCGACTTGACGGCGATTGATGAGCTATCTGCCACGACGGGGTTGAAGATTGTGCCGTTAGCGGCTCCTGCACCCGAAATTCAGGCCATTTTGGATCGTCTCACGGCGGATGGAACGAAGGGGCTGGATTTAGATGCGCTGATGAAGGAGGAGGGGGAAGTTCAGATCGTCGATGAAGGCACGGAGGAGCAGAGCCTCGACGAGATGCTAGAAAGTGCGGAGGGGGCGCCGGTCATCCGCATGGTGAACATGATTTTGGTGGAGGCGCTGAGAACGGGGGCCAGCGATATTCACATTGAGCCGATGGAGAAAAAAGTTCGCTTGCGCTACCGCATTGACGGCAATTTGGTGGAGAAACCCGGGCCGCCGAAGGGATTACAAAACGCAGTGCTGTCGCGTATTAAAATCATGTCGGACTTGAATATTGCCGAACGCCGCATTCCCCAAGACGGTCGATTCAATATCAAGGCGATGGGCAAGGAAGTCGATTTGCGTGTGAGTATTTTGCCCACGGTGCATGGGGAAAAGGTGGTGATGCGCACGCTCGACAAGAGTAGCTTGTCGCCAAGTTTGGGTGCATTGGGCTTGGATCCAGTGGCTGAAAACTCGATGCGCTATGCGATTCGTCAACCGCACGGCATTATCTTGGTCACCGGGCCGACGGGTAGCGGAAAAACCACCACGCTGTATTCGTGTTTGCAAGAACTGAATACGGAAGATGTGAACATCGTCACGTGCGAAGACCCCGTGGAGTATCAGTTGGCCGGTGTGAATCAGGTGCAGGTGAATGCCAAGGTGGGGATGACCTTTGCGGCGGCGCTTCGATCGGTGTTGCGCCAAGATCCGGACATTGTGCTGGTGGGCGAAATTCGCGATGGTGAAACTGCGCAGATTGCGATGCGTGCGGCGCTGACGGGCCACTTGGTGTTGAGTACGTTGCACACGAACGATGCGCCCGGAGCGGTGACGCGATTGATCGACATGGGCGTGGAGCCTTTCATGCTGGGGTCCTCCTTGATTTTGGCTCAGGCCCAGCGTCTCTATCGGAAGTTGTGTAGCGCGTGCAAGCGGCCTACAGAAATTGATCCGGAGGTATTGGCGAGCAACCATGTGGATCCGCACGAATTTGATGGTATTACGGTTTATAAAGCCGTTGGTTGTCCGCGTTGCAATCAGGGATATAAGGGGCGCGGGGCGATCATGGAAGTATTTCAAATCAATGATGCCATCCGCCAAGGCATTTTGCGGGGAATGAACTCCTCGCAGTTGCGCGAACTGGGGCAGGCCAATGGCATGATTACGCTGAAGCAGGCCGGCCTTGCACGAGTGAAAGAAGGATTGACCACGCTGGAAACCGCACTGGAAGTGACGGGAGGAGAATAAATGGCAACCGCTCCGCAAACCTTGGCAACAGCCAAAAAAGGATTGAAACGAGGCATTCCTGTGCCGGGGGCAGGCAAGATTGTGAACCAGCATCTTCCTGGTTTCACGCGACAACTGGGTGCCATGCTGGCGGCGGGCATGCCGATTGTGTCGTGCTTGCGTGCGCTGGAGGAGCAGACGGATCACAAAGCCTTCAAGGCGGTGATTGGCCAAATGCGGGGTTGTCTGGAGGGGGGGCAGGCGATGTCCGAAGCTCTGCGTCAATATCCAAGTGTTTTTGAAGACTTGTATTGCAACATGGTCGGCGGTGGCGAGAAAAGCGGCGATCTGGCTGAAACTATGGCACGATTGGCGTCCTTTTTGGAAGCCAGCGCCAAGTTGCGGCGCAAAGTCAAATCGGCCATGATGTATCCGACCATTGTGCTATTGCTCTCCATTGCCATATCCATTGGCCTGATTATGTTTGTAGTTCCAGTGTTTGGTGACATGTTCAAGGATTTTGATGCTAAGTTGCCGGCTCCTACCCAGTTCCTGCTCGATTTGAGCGGATTGCTAAGGCACAACATTCTCTATGTCATTGCCGTTGTGGGCGGTGCCATTTTCGCTTTTCGTAAGTGGAAGAAATCGGACAGTGGTGCCTATACGTGGGATTCTTTCATGCTGAAGTTGCCGGTGTTCGGCAAGTTGAATCGATATGTGGTGTCGGCTCGATTTGCACGAATGCTCAGCCAAATGACACGAAGTGGTGTTCCGATTCTCAGTGCTCTCAAAATTGTGGCAGGGTCCACCGGTAACCGTGTGGCTGGGCGTATTGTAGAAAATGCGAGCGCGGCGGTTGAGAAGGGCGATCCGCTTTCGGCTGGGTTGCTGAACCAGAACGTGTTTCCCGTCAGCATGGTTCGCATGCTTCAGGCGGGAGAGAAAACCGGAAGCATCAATGAAATGATGGATAGCATTGCCGACTACTACGAAGATGAAGTGGATACGCTGGTATCGGGGTTGACCTCCTTGTTGGAACCCCTTCTCATGGTTTTCCTGGGCGTCATCGTCGGTGGCATTGTGATTTGTATGTTCCTCCCCATATTCAAGATGGGTGAGATTGTCGGAAAGGGTTAAGCCCATGGCAAAACTGTTGGTAGTCGAAAACGAACCCGCCCTACTGGGATTGCTGAGCACCTTGCTGAAGGGCGAGATGCATGAGGTGACTCCAGCCAAAAGCGGGGAAGAGGCCTTGGTGCTTTTAGAAAAGCAGTCTTTTGATCTCGTACTGTCGGACATCCGAATGGGAAAAGTCGATGGCATGGAGTTGCTTCGCCGAGCCCGCGAGCTGGTTCCCAGCATGCCCGTGATTATGCTGACGGCGTATGGCACCGTTTCCACAGCGGTGGATGCGCTGAAACTGGGCGCGTTTGACTATTTGACCAAGCCTTTCAAAATCGATGAGCTTTTGCATACGGTGCGCCGTGCTTTGGAATACAACCGGGCCATGCAAGAAAATGCCGTGCTGAAAGCGCAAATTGAAACTCGCTACCGCATGGGCAATATTGTGGCCGAGAGCCCCTCCATGCAAAAGGTTTGCGAAATGATTCGGCGCGTGGGACCCACCGACGCCACCGTGCTCATCACCGGGGAAAGCGGCACCGGCAAGGAAATCGTGGCCAAGGCCATTCACGCCAGCAGCACTCGAAAAGACAAACTGTTTCTTCCTGTTAATTGTGCGGCTTTGCCCGAACCCTTGCTCGAGTCCGAAATGTTCGGGCATGTCAAAGGTGCCTTCACGGGGGCGGATGTCCACAAGGCGGGGTTGTTTGAGGCGGCGGAGGGCGGGACCATCATGCTGGATGAAATCGGGGCCATGCCGGTTTCCATCCAGAGCAAGCTGTTGCGAGTGTTGCAGGAGCGGGAAGTGCGGCGATTGGGCAGTACGCAGCATGTGGCTGTGAATGCCCGTGTACTGGCGGCTACGAATGACGATTTGAAGGAGCGGATCAAGCAGGGGCTGTTCCGGGAAGACCTTTTCTATCGCCTGAGCGTGATTTCCATTGAAATAGAGCCCCTGCGCAATCGGCGAGAAGATATTTTGCCCATCGCCTTCAGTTTTATCCGCAAAGAAACGCCAGAAAAAGAGAAGCCTCCCATCCTGAGTCCGGATGTATGTGAAATTTTGGAGTCATATGAGTGGCCCGGGAATGTCCGGCAGCTCGAAAACTGCGTCAAGCATGCGTTGACTTTCTGTAATCACCAGGAAATCAAGAAGGAAGACCTACCGCCGCAGATTTTGAGCGCCCCTCGGGTCGGACGTGCCGTAGGAAACAAAGCCGTGATGGCCCAAAATCTGGAAAACGCGGCATCGTTGAAGGCCTTTTTGCGCGATAAGGAGAAAGAGTACCTCGAGCAAGTGCTGGAGCGAACGGGAGGCGACAAGGAAGCCGCTGCCCAAAAGCTGGACATTAGTTTGGCGACGCTTTACCGGAAATTGCCCAATCCAAAAGAGAAATAAGATGATGTGCCGCAGAGACGCAGAGGATGAGAGAGGAAGAGTGGGTTGTGATTCTTCCTCGTTCAGAATGAACAACGCCAATTCCTCTGTGAACCTCTGTGCGATCTGTGAGAGGCGTGGATTTTTTAGACTTGGGTTGGGACTGTCAGGGATTCTCGCAAATTTGCTCAATTTTGCGAAAATGAGAAAAAAGTTCGGCAATAATTACCGCTCGGATGCTGTGAATAGGTGTTTTCAGACTGTTCTTGATGCATTTCTTAAAATTGGCATCACCCCTGCTCATAGGTATCCGTAAAAGAGAATGTGTGGGCGAGAGGGCCCACTGAGAACAGTGAATCTAAAATAAATAAACAAACAAAACGGAGACAGAAAATGAAAAGTACTCGTAAGTTAGGTTTCACATTGGTGGAAATTATGATCGTGGTCGCCATCATCGGCATTTTGGCCGCCATCGCGATTCCGTCGTTTGTGCAGTCTCGTACGCAGACTCGCACGAATGCCTGTATCAACAATCTTCGGTTGCTGGATGCTGCCATGGAGCAAGCGGCTTTGGCCAACAATTGGGATGTGGGTGATGCTTGCGGTAATGCGGATGTGACGCCTTATTTGAAGGGCGCTGCGATGCCGACTTGCCCTGCAGGTGGAGCTTATACAGTGGCGACCATTGGTACCGACCCGGCTTGCAATATTGCCGGCCACGTGTTGCCATAAGTCCTGCAGGTTAATGTGATGCTTCGGCAATCCCGTTAACGAAAAGGCGCCCTGTCAAACCTGACAGGGTGCCTTTTTTGCCCGAAAGCCTTACTCGAAATGTTTATACGAAGAGACTCTTGCATAACGAACTCCATTTGCAAGAACATGCGGTTTCGCTGGTTTTCTGGAGGGTCGGGCTCCGTCCCGACCGTTTGATCCTGAGTTCTGCAAGAGGCCTCATAAGCGTACATTTCTTCGGAAAAGTTGGTGCGGATTAGGCTTGCCAGTTCGGTTTTTGTTGACCACATTATTTGTGTGATGGAATGGCTTCAATCGGGTACATACTTTAGGAATACGGCGTGTCCATAGAGAATAAATTCAAGGAATACCTTGACCGGGCTCCCCTCGATGTGGTGGGGGTGGATTGCGCTTCTAATGCCGTACGCACGATTCGTATGCGGAAAACAGCTTCTGGTTTTTCCATTCTAGGTGCAGAGTTGTTGGCGTCTGTGCCCATTCAAACGGTCATGGAGACTCCAGAGGAAGAGCAAAATGCTCTCATCCATGAGCTGGTCTTTCCTCCCCGCATCAAAGGGCGATATGCCGCTTTGTGCGCGCCAGGGACGAATGCGGTTCTCAAGTTGCTTCGGTTGCCAGAAAAATTTGATCTGGGTGATCCGGAGCAGGTATTGGCGCGGTTGGGGTTTGATAAGCCGGATGGATATCGTGTAGCGACTCGAATTATTCAGCCGGCCTCTGCGCGTACGGAAGCCCTTGTGATGGCGGCGGCGATGCCGGAACGTCTGGCGGAGACCTTGTTGCGGCTGTTGCCGAAAGCGGGGTTGCCAGCACCTCGATTTATTGGGATTTCAGAGCTTGCGGTGGTGAATGCCTTTCATAACGATCCGCGCAGGACGGGGGATACAACGGCACATGGGTTGATCCATTTGGATCACGATTTCAGTTTGTTAGCTTTGTTTAATCAGGAGCGCCTTTCGCAGTTGCGAACGTTTGCGTTCGGCATGTCGTCCGTTTTTAAGCGAATCATGAAAGCCTTGAACGTGGATGAGGAAACGGCGTCGGGAGTTCTTTCCGATGGCGCATTCGATATTTCACACCTCATCGAGGAGCAAACGAAAGAGGTTCGCGGACAATATGTGGTGTGTCGCGATTTCATGGAGCGCAGTGAAAACTGCAGCTTGAAGAAGTTGTATATTTCAGGTCCGGCAGCGCTGACAGCACCATTTTTGCGGGGAGAGCAAGCCTCAGAAGTGCGTGAGGCGTGGACGGCGCTGGAAGCGTATACGGATCGGGCTGGTGGATGCATGACGGAGCAGTTGGCTCTGAATTCGTGGCCATTAACGGCCGCCATTGGCGCCTGCGTGGGAGTGTTGGCACCCGCATGAATATTAACGTCAATCTGATTCGTCCCTCCGAACAGCGCAGTGCAAGTTTGGTGAGCTTGAAATCCTTGGGGCTCATGGCGGCGATTTTACTTCCCCTGATTCTGGTCTTGTTTATCGGTTGGACGTATATGGGCTATCTGGAGGTTCGTAGCGCGCTAAAGCCGCTGGAGCATGAACAGGAGAAGTCCGAGCGTCAAAAGAATGAGGCGATGGCTTTGATCAAACAGTTACGCACACAGAAGGCGTTGTGTGAAGAGGTCATGGGTTTTCATGACTCGCGAGTGCCTTGGAATGTCGTGCTGGACACCATGATTCAACCCGTTCCCGAAACCATGCAGTGGGTGGATCTCAAGATGCGCATGGAGATGCAGGTGGCGAAGGATGGGCAGATCAGCCGAGATCACGTTCTGATGTTAAGCGGACGGTGCAAAGGGCCGAATGCAGATCAGCAGGTGGAAACCTTTCGACGCGCATGGGTTTCGGGTTCTGTCATGACGCAGTGGGTGGCGAAGGCGGAAGTGGTGGCCTTCCGAGAAGATGATGGTCAGGATGCGGCAAAAGACGACCGCAAATTCCAAATCGATGTCAAATTCCATCCGGGGAGATTCCATGCGCCTACCGGAAAATAAAGAATCTCGCCAAAAGGTGTTGGCCCTGATTGCGCTGGGGGTGGCTGGGGTGGCGTACGGAGTATGGATCGGGGTGTATGAACCCATTCGCCGTGGGCGGGATGAAGCAAGGGTCAGGATTACCCAACTCGAAGAAGATTTGAGAATGGCTCGAATTCAAATTCAGCGGACGGACGACACCAAACAAGAGTTGCAGGCGATGACCCAGCAGTTGATGGCGCACTCTGAAAATGAGATGTTGCAACCGAGGTTGGGCAATTACCTGTTGCAAGCGCGGGAGATTTTGACGGAGTCAGGGAAAGCGGCTGGCGTGAACTACTTTTCGGTGAGCGAAGTGGGGCTGGTGGATATGCCTCTTCAACCTAAAAAGACGAACACGGTGGCGGCGGTTTCGGTCCGGGCCTATTGTGCTCGTGTCACGGCGGAATGCGGAACGGATGCACTGGTGCAATGGCTCAAGCGGCTGGAAGAGGGCAACCCGTTGATCGCGGTCAGCCATATCACCCTCTCCTCGCAACCCGAAAATGTGCAGCAGCATGTGGCGCGTTTTGAGGTGCACTGGCCGGTTTGGGTGGACCCGGCGATGCGCGAGCGGGTGATGCAACAGGCTGCCGAACTGGGTGAGGACAAGGCCAAATGAGCAACAACCTCACGATCATGGCACTCTTGATGGGTTTCGGGTTTTTGGCATTGGCGGACAGGGCACAGGCCCAAGAAGAGATTGCCGTCGTGTCGGCCGAGCCCGTTGAGGCTACGGCGGTGGAGACAACGACCGAGTTGAACAGTTCCTACTTCAAGCGTCGGGACCCTTTTTGGCCGGTGGGGTATCAGCCTCCAACGCCGGAACAGGTGAAAGCGGCTACAGAGGAAGAGATTTCAGATCGCCCTTGGCCCGCCTTGCCCATTCAGGGCCGTTCGCGTGCGCCGAATGGTACTTACCGAGTGCTGATCGAAGGCGTGGGCGTTGTTGGGGCAAACAAAGTGGTTTCAGTTGTGGATAACGGATATCGCTTTTACTGGCGGATCCTCCGCATTGATGAAAAAGGGATTCAGTTGAAGCGCTTGAGAATTTCAAAAGATCACTCGCAACCGAAGATAGATGTGCCAACAGATGAAAGCCGCAAGGAGAACAATTCATGAAAACAGTTCAACAATCCCGTAGGATCGCGCGCCGGAGTGGCACGATTTTAGGCCTTATGGCTCTCTTCCTATCTTTCGCCATGATGGGAGGGGCCGATCCCGCCGCTCAAATCGATGCTGCCCGCACCGTAAAGGAGAAGGTCGAGGCCGCCGCGCAGGAAGAGTCGGATGCAAATGCCCGGCAGGAGGGCGAGGACGTTGTCCTTTTTGAAGACGATGCTGGAGGAGACGGAGGAATTACCCGCAGAGATGACGGGAAAATAGACGTTTCACTGAAAAACACTCCATTGAAAGAGGCTGTGCAAGCGTTTGCTTTGACGGCAGGAGTCAACATTATCCCTCCGTATGACATTCAGTCGAACATGAACGTGACCGTCACTTTAGTGGGCGTTGATTGGGAGCCAGCACTGAGGGAAATTTTACGACCACGCGGTCTTTATCTCCGTAACAACAATGGATTATACTCGGTATCCGATAAACTAAGTTTAATTACAAAAACGATTGTTAATGGTGAAGCACATATTTCCGGCAATATCGAAAACGAATTGCTTCCAGTTGTTATTCAGGCTATTGCGACCGAGGTAGGTGTCAGCATTGGGTTTGGTGAAGAAAATTTTTATCTTAAAAAAGCGGAAACTCTTTATAATCCAAATGAAGCACCCAAGGGTGAACTGACTGAAGCGCAGAAAGTGATAAACGCTATTAAGCAAGCCCCCCCAGCACAATCAACAAATAATGCTCAACAGGCTTCGTATATCGACTATGATAAACTTCCGCAGTTGTTTCAAAGTGATAAGACAAAAGCTTTGGGTGCTCTTCGGGTCACTATTGTACTTAATGACATACCTTGGAAGGACGCCGTCGAAACCATTCTGGATATTCATGATTTGCAACTAGAAACTATAAAAGCAGGTTACATCATTAAAGATAATGAGATAGAAGCGGTGCAAACATTTTTCTTGAAATATACCACGGTGGACGAAATGGGCGGTCCCATCAAAGACATGGTTTTGGCAAATTCCGTAATCAATCTGTTTGCTTCCCGCAACGCGATCGTGGTTCGTTCGACCGCTGACAATTTGCGTGAGGTTGCTAAGTTGATTCAAGAGCTCGATCGCCCCGGGAAGCAAGTGTTGATTGAGACCAAGATCATGGAACTGTCGGACTCCGCCATGAAAGAGTTGGGCGTTCGGTGGGATTCGCTCAAGGAGTTTGGTGTTGGTGCGGACCTCAAACCTTTCAACTGGAGCCAGACGTCGACCGACACCCGGACGACTGAACAGGGTTCTGATCGGTTGAACCAAGCCTATCAGGTGGATACACGTCGTCGGTTTGATCCGCAGGAAGATGAGACATATTCGGCGGTAGGTAATTGGGACTATGGCACTAGCGAAAATAATGATTTTATCAATTCAGGGATTGGCAAACCCGGTGCCGATAGTTACGTCCCGGGACGAGAGAGCTTTTCCTACGGGAGTACAGCGGCTCAGGATGGAAGTTCTGTTCTGGATTCATTTACTCGCAGCATTGTGGAGTCCCAAAGTGCGATTCTAAATGTTTCCAGCTTGAGCGTCATTCTGAGTGCGCTGGAGTCCATGGATGGGGTCAGTTTGGTTTCCAATCCAAAGATGATTGTGACAAGCGGTGCTACCAATGCGCTTTTCCGAGTGGGTGAACGGGAGCCCATCATTGCAACAGAAATCAAAAAAGGAACGACGGATAGCCCGGGGGACACCATCACCTCAAAATTGGATACCTCCATTGAAACAGAATTTATTAGTGGCGGATATTTTCGCACAGGAATTGATTTGCAAGTTGTGCCCACGGTCAAGACCGATGACTATATTGAAGCGCTTCTCCATCCTTCATTGAGTCGAAAACTTGGAGAAAAATTTATGGGCAGTAATTCGTGGCCCATCGTCAATATTAAAGAGATTTTGACCACTGTCACGTTGCGCAGCGGTCAGACCGTGGCGATTGGTGGATTGACGGATTCGAAGGACCAAAAGGTAACCACGCGCGTTCCTTTCTTGGGCAGGATTCCCATCATTGGCAGGCTCTTCTCCCATGAGGAAACGAAGAAAAGCCAAGTGGAGACGATCATCTTCGTTACATTATCGATAGCCAATCCTGATGAATTGCAGGATGCGTCTGGAATTCCGGATGATGCACGTTTGGTGCACAAGCGTCGCATGCAGGACCAAATTAACCGCCAAGAATTTGACCAGCAATTGGCTGTGCAGAAGGAAGCGGTTGCGAAGGCGACTCAAGCAAAGGCCGAAGCCGATTCGTTGAAGACGCAAGAGGAAGCCGAGGCGGAAGCCAAGGCGGTTCTGGAAAAGGCGGAAGCCGATGCCAAGAAGGCAACGGATCTTCAGCCTGGCAAGAAGGCCAAGAAGAAACCGGCCAATTCCAAATAGGATGAGCCTCATGCAAAACGAACCCGGACGACACGGAGGTCGTCCCTCCAACGGCGAAAACAATCTGTTTTTGAGGTTTTCTGGAGGGTCGGGCTCCGTCCCGACCGTTTTGGCTATGGATTTTATCCTATTCCGCAGTTCATGGTTCCTCAAGGGATCACAATGAACTTGATGGAAGTGGGGCGATACGACACAATGCGAAATACAGTTGCCCGAAGTGGCAGAAAGGTGGTTTGGGATGGAAATTTCAATCGAACAACAAAGTGATGTGGCAATTGTCGTGGCAGGAGGCCGTTTGGATGCGGCAGGTGCGCCTGAAATTGAGACTCGTTGCAAAGATCTGATTCAAAAGGGTTCAAAGCGTTTGTTGCTGGATATGGCGGCTGTGGAGTATATCAGTAGCGCCGGCTTGCGCAGTTTGTTGGTATTGGCCAAAGCTGTGAAGGCTGTGGGGGGTACTCTGATTTTGTGTTCCCTCACTCCGGCGGTGCGCGAAGTGATGACGATTTCCGGCTTTGACAATATCTTGTCGCTGGCGGCAGACCGTTCTGTGGCGATGGGTTTGTTGAAGTAATCAATTCACGCGTCGACCCCATGATCGAATTGTCCATGGCCAATAATGCCGCCGATATGGAGCGGCTGATGGACGAGGTGGATGCCCTGATGGAGACTCGTCCGGTTTCCGCAAAACGAAAGTATGCGGTTCGTTTGGCGTTGGACGAGTTGCTTTCGAACGTCATCAAGTATGCGTATGAAGATGACAAGGTTCATCAGGTGCCCGTCAAGCTCGACATGGGCAATCCCTTCACCTTGACGATGGAAGATGACGGGAAGCCCTTCAACCCGTTGGAAGATGCTCCTCCGCCGGTTCTAGATGGACCGGTGGAAGACCGCCCCATCGGAGGGCTTGGTTTACACATTCTGCAATCCATGGGGATGAAGCTGAATTATCGCAGGGAAAACAACCGCAATGTCCTGCAGGTGGTTTTCCCCCCCGAGGCTTGAGGTCGGAAAGATACCCTACAAGCCGAGCCAATCGGTGGCGTGGAAAACGGGTCGGCCCTCCACGAGCGTAAGCAGGATGCGGGCGGAGTGGATGTGGTGTAGGCCCATTTCAAACAAGTTGCCATCGAGGACGATCAAATCCGCTTTCATTCCTTCCGAGAGTGCGCCAAATTCTTTTTCCCGAAATTGTGCGTAGGCCCCGTTTCGCGTGTAGGCATCCAGCAAGACGCGCAGGGGCAGGCATTCTTCTGGCGAATAGGGCGTGGGGTAATCGCCTGCGATCCCCAATCGAGTAGCGCCGACCTGAATGGCTTCCAGCGGAGAAAGGGAAGTATCGTCTCCGCCAAACGGCCAATCGCTGCCGCAGGCCAGCGTGACGCCTGCGCGGAAAAGGGAGAGCAGAGGGTATAAGTGAGAGGCTCGTTCTCGCCCCAAAAATGGAAGTGCGGAGTCAAAAAAGGCATGGTCTACATAGGCCCATGCGGGTTGCACAACGGCAAGGATGTTGAGCGGGGCCAGTCGTTCGATTTCGGTCCGATGAACCATATCCAAATGGGCAATCTGGTGACGAATCTGTCGATGCCCACTCTTTCGGATGGCGATTTCTAAGGCGTCCACGGCCAACTGACTAGCCGCATCGCCAATGGCATGAATGTGCACCGGGATCTGTTGCGCATCCCACCAACTCACCTCGCGCATAAAGGCTTCTTCCGGCCAGATGAGCGTTCCGCGTTGCTGGGGTTGATCGGAATACGGCTCTTTCAGCCAAGCGGTGTGGGCCTCCACAACGCCATCCAAAAAAAGTTTAACGGATCGAGTTTGAAAAAAATCGGAACCGGGTTGGTGGAGAAGCTCAAGAATTCGTTGGTGCTCGGTCTCGTCCTCTTCCGGGCGACATAAGGCCATGCCATGAATGCGGACAGATAATTCGCCCCTTTGATCCAAGTCGGTATATACGCGATGATCAGATTCGGTCAGCATGGCTTCCGAAACCGACGTGATTCCGGCTTGATTCGCTTTTTTCATGAATGCTCGCGCCCCGCTCATCCATTGGTCGTGGGTAGCGGCGGGGAAGCAGGATTCAACGAGAGCCAAGGCGGACCATTCTTTGAGCCAGCCGGTGGGCTCGCCGGTTTTCGAATCTTTCTCAATCCAACCTCCCGGAGGTTGTGGGGTTCCAGCGTGGATGTTGGCCGTCTGAAGGGCGCGGCTGTTGGCCCACATGGAATGGCCGTCCATGGCCTTTAGAAAAACGGGGCGATCCGACACCACGGCATCGAGCAGTTCCTTCGTGGGGCGTTCGTTGGGGAAAGCGCCTCCTGTCCAGCCACCGCCGCGTATGAAGGGGGCATTGGGATGAGCGGCGACATACGACTGAATGGCCTTACGATAAGCAGAAAGCGAAGCCAGGCCGGACAGGTTGCAATCCAAGAGGCTGAGCCCACCGAGCAACGGATGCAGGTGGGCGTCTACGAAACCGGGCAGAACCATTTTGCCCTTGAGGTCGATGGTTTGCGTGTGGGGACCGATCCAAGGAGACAGACCGGCTTCGGGACCCAGATACACAATCTTACCCTCTGCGATGGCGATGGAAAGAAGCGAGCCAGACTCCAGCGAGGCGGGATAAAGAAAGCCGTGACGCAAGGCGATATCAGCGGAACACGCAGATCGATTGGTTTGGGAATCCCTCATGTGTTATCCATGAACTATTTCTCCCCGTGGAAAAAGAAAAATCTTTAATGAGGAAGGCTGTGAGCTTATGATTTCCAAAATACAAGCCTGTAGCCCCGAGGAAACCAAATGAAAAAGAATACTGCGGTGGTGCTGACCGTTCCGGCCGATCTAGGATATCTCCGAGTGATTCAACAATGCGCCCATGCCGTTGGGGAAAAGTTTGGCTTCGAAGTGGAGAGTCTCGGCAAAATTGAGTTAGGGATTGAGGAGGCCGTTTCCAATGTGGTGAAGCATGCCTTTTCGGTGAGCGAGCAAAGTACCTTCGACATGGTTTTCGAGCGCGTTCCCCTTGGCATGCGGATTCGAATCAAGGAAAAAGGCATTCCGTTCGATCCTCGGTTGATGCCGAACTATGATCCTCGCAAGACCGACGAAGAGGGAGGGGGAAAAGGCTTAGGTCTACATTTGATGAAAAGCGTGATGGATGAAGTGTCGTTCCACAACTTAGGCTCTGCCGGAAAAGAAACGCATCTGGTGAAGTATCTATCCCAAGGCGGAGTTCGCGATTCGGGGGTTGAGTCGGAGGAAGCTCCGGTGGATTTGAACGAGCCGAAGGTAATTCAGGAAAAGATCGAATACGACGTACGTTCGCTACAACCTTCAGAGGCCATTGAGGTTTCCCGCTGCGCCTATAAATCGCACGGCTACACATTTTTTGATGAGCACATCTATTTTCCGGATCGCTTGATTGAACTCAATCAATCGGGAGGAATGTTGTCGGCCGTGGCCGTGACCAAGGACGGGGTTTTCATGGGACATGCCGCGCTGGTCTATCCGGAGCCGGGTGCGAAGATCGCGGAGCTGACGTTTGTATTCGTCAATCTGGAATACCGCGGCCAAGGCTGCATGAATCGGCTGTGCGACTTTTTGTTCAACTCCAAGGCTCACCAGTTGTCGGGCATTTATGCGTATGCCGTCAGTAATCATGTCTTCACCCAAAAAGTCATGATGAAACACGGCTTTGGCGATTGCTGCATCGATCTGGCCACCAGTCCGGCTTCTTGGGAATTCAAGGGCATGGAAGAAAACACGCAGCGCATTAGCGTGATCATGAGTTTTAAGTATCTGGTGCCTCCTGCGTGCATGACGCTGTATCCGCCGGCCCACCATCGGGAGATGATTGAGGCCGCCTATCGCAACATTGGTGCCTCTCATACGTTTGTGGCTCCGGAGACGAAAGCAGAACTGCCTGCCGAGGAATCCCGAATTGATTGTCGGATTTTTGCCACCGAAAGTTGCGGTGAAATTCACGTGATTAAGCCCGGTCAGCAGGTGATTCGCGAAGTTCGAATGGCGCTAAAATCCATGTGCGTGAAGCAGATGGCGTCCATTTCGCTGTTTTTGAATTTGGCGGATCCGACTACTTTCTATCTGACAGAAGAACTGGAAAAGCTGGGTTTCTTTTTTGCCGGAATCTTGCCGCAGGCGGCTGTGGGCGAGGCGCTGGTGCTTCAATACTTGAACAATGTGGAATTGGATTATTCCAAGATTCAAGCCTACTCGGAAATGTCGAAAAGATTGTTGGCCTATATTCAGCAGCGAGACCCCAATCAAGAATCCGTGTTGGCCTCGCGCACCCCATGATGCGTGCTGGGGACACAGTTTCGGACGGTAGCCCGATTGACCGAAAGCCCGTGGTGGCTGTGGTGTTGGCCAGTGGGGGGCTTAAGCCGTTTTCGGCATTGCCCCTTCTGGAATTCTTGGATCGCGAGAACATTTCGGTTGATCTATTGGTCGGTGCCAGCGGGGGCGGAATTTTGGCGGCGATGCGTGCTTGCGGGCAATCGTGTGAAGAGATTCGTTCCCAACTTTCCGAGCTTTCTCACTATCGTGTCTTCCAGCGCGATTGGCGTTCCATGCTCAGTTTGTTTCGGTTGCCGGGCGGGCGATTTGATAAATCGTCTGGCCTTTTCAAGCCAGACCGTTTTCGCCAGATGTGCACGGATTGTTTTGGAGAGCAACGCCTGGAATCTCTTCCACACAAATGCATTCTTCAAACGACCGATTTCGATACCGGGGAAGGCGTTTGTTTGACTCGCGGTCGCTTGGCGGATGCCGTCTACGCCTCGATGGCCATTCATCCCTTCCTGCCTCCCATTCAAATCGATGGACGCTGGCTGTTTGACGGATGTTTCAGCGCCCCTGTGCCCATTATGCCGGCCGTGGCGTTTCCGGCCGATGTCATCATCGTTCTTGAAGTCTTGGAACAGTTGAAGAGTCCGGAGCATGGATTCCAAAACTTCATGATCCATACGAGCAAGATTCAGTCGCAAACCATGTTGCGCAGTCAGGCGTCCCTGTCCGTCCTGTTGCATCACCATGAAATCATTTTCGTAAAGGTTCGATTCGAGAAATATCTCCAAATCTGGGATTTTGATCAGTTGCCGAATATACTTGCGGCAGGCGATACGGCGACGGCGAAATATGGCGACGAGATTCAAAGCGCCATTCGCGACTTTCATCCTCGTTCGGAGGCGATGCAAACGGGCGGGCTATGAGTTCTTCCTCGAACGCCATTGCAGGGCTATCCGCTCCGGGTTCATCGCGTGAACGGGCTGTGTTCTACAGCATGATCATGGGGCTGGTGAATCTGGTGCCCCGGATTGCGGTGGCGGTGCTTTCGGGATCGGTGACCCTATACACGGATGCCTTGAGAAGCGCAACGGAAACACTGGCCAACTTTTGCTCGTGGCAGGCCGTTCGAAAAATCAGTCGAGGGGGACAGGTCGGCTATGAATATGGACTTGGAAAACTCGAGAACCTCATCAGCATACTGATTGTGTTCGCCACGCTGATAACGGTGGTTCTCATGGGCTTCAACAGCATCGTTCGGTTGCTCCATCCTCAGACTGTGCATCGTTTGGGCTTGGGTCTTTTGGTTTCATTTTTGTCGGGTATTGTGAGCTGGATGTTGTGGCGAAAAAGTCTTCGCGCCGCCCAATCGGAACCCTCACCCCTCATGGAGTCGCATTGGCGGCTGATGCGAAACAAATTCATGGGTAATCTGTGCGTCATCGCAACATTGGTGTTGAACCTTGCGCTCCAGCATCATCCGATGGTTGTGGTTGTAGATCCGGTCGGATCGCTACTTCTTTGTGCCTTCATTTGCTTTTCTCTCTACGGAATGTTGGCCGGCTCGGTATCCGCTCTTCTCGACAAGGCCGTGGAAGAGAAACTTCAGTTGGTGATTCTTCGGCATCTGGCGGCGTTTGAGTCGCGCTATGAACAACTGCATGGAATACGCACTCGTCGTTCGGGGCGGGAGATTTTCATCGAACTCTTTTTGCAATTTGATGGACGCAAACTCATGGCCGAGGTTCAATCCGACGTGGATGCCATTGCGTCGGCTGTGGAGAGCGACATTTCCCATAGTCACGTCATGCTGATTCCTTCGCTTTGCCCGCCGGGGGGCGTACGGCACCCCGAAACAAGGGGTCCGTGAAATGCCGAAGGAAGCGACTCATTGGATTGCCGCACAAAGAACCGCATCTCGCCTGAAAGGAACGAAGTGTGGGGATGCCGCAGAGCGCTGTCCTTTTGCTCTTCAACTCGGCGCGGTGTTTCCAGATTTGCCGTATTATCTGGCAGGTTCGGATTCGTTGGCGCGTGAGGCCGCCTTGCTTGGAAATCGCTATCATGGAGAAAAAGGGGAGGACACCTACGAGTTGCTTCGGGCGATTATGCTGTCGATTCGGGATGAAGATTCATTGGCCCACCGGGCTTTTCTGGTCGGCGTGGCGAGTCACCTCTGCCTCGATGCCCACTTTCATCCCTTGGTGTATTTTGAAACCGGGAACTATTATGATCCGGTTCCTGCCCGGCGAACGGTGGCGATTCGAAACCACCGACGATTTGAAGGACTGCTGGATGTGGTGTTGTGCGGGAGCATCCGAAAAGCGCGCGAGTATCGTGCAGGGCAGATTTGGAAACAGGTTGAGACGCCGATCTTTCCCCTGTTGGAATGGGCTGCGCGACACCAGAAGGGGCCGAATGTGCTCGCGATTCTGAAGGCGGCCAATGTTGCATTTTTGAAAGCGCAGAATCTATTTGTCCGGCCCTTGGCCAGTGGTTTGGCGAGAGTCGTTGAACCCTTTCTGTCGCCGAAGCTACGCGAACTGACCGCTCTCTTTTATCGAAATCCAACGGCGAGCCAATGGGAGCAACTCAAGAAGCCGTTTGAATATCGGAATCCTGTATCCGGCACTTTCCACAAGGCTTCGATTGACGAACTGTTCAATCAAGGCGTCGAGGCCAGCGCCGAGTTATGTCGCCACATGGAGAGGGCGATCGGGGATGGAACCTTCGACCTGCAAGGGCCATCGCTCAATTTTGGGCTCGTGGGTGCCGCAGTGTCGCAAGCTCGACATTTTGCCGATCCGCCGTTTTTTGAGGATGCGTGAAATCATGGAGGATGCACCGTTGACAGGGCACAAGGGGCGCGTCATCATGGGCTACGTTTTGGCTGAAGGCAGGGCATTTGCGTTTCCGAATAAGGAGTTTTCATGGAACTGAAAGTAATCGAAGAGAGCGACAACCTCACGCACATCAAACTGATTGGAAAAATGAATGGCGAAGGGGTTCAGGATGTGGAAACTCCGTTCACCCGGCTGGTTGCGGAACGCCTAAAGCCGACCATCGTGGATATGTCGGAGGTGACGTTTGTCGCTTCCTTGGGAGTTCGTACTTTTATGTTCAACGTCAAGGCGCTCCACCGTGTTCAGGCCAAAATGGCCATGGTCGGCCTGCAACCGGCCGTGGAAATGGTGTTGCAAGTCGCCGGGCTGGGGCTGACGATTTTCTTTGCGAAGACGCTAGAGGAAGCGCGTTCCCAATTGAAGCTGGGCGGCTCGATTTAATCCAATCTAACTCAGGGACACCGATGCATCCCATGCTGTACATGAGTAGCCCCATCAACGCCTTGTTGGAAGGGTTTTACCGCGACGACATCACCATTCGAACGCTGAAAGAAAAAGGCGATTTTGGAATTGGCACTTTCAATAATTTAGATGGCGAATTGGTGGCTTTTGGCGGGCGATATTTTCAGCTCGATCTCGATGGCAATGCCCATCCGGTTTCCGATGATTGGAAGACGCCGTTTTCGACGGTGTGTCCTTTTCATCCCATGCTCACCGACGAAATCGCATCGCCGTGTTCCTATGAAGAATTTACCGCACAGTTAAAAAACATGCTCCCCTCGGACAACATGTTTTATGCGATTCACATGGAGGGTCGCTTCCAAACCGTCAAGACGCGTTCCGTGCCGCGAACCGAAAATTATCATCCGCTCTCCGAAGCCACCGATCATCAAAAGTTGCGGCACTTTCAAGAGGTAGAGGGGCATTTGGTTGGTTTTTATACGCCATCCTTTGTGCCCTCTGTCAATGTGCCGGGCTATCACTTTCATTTCATCGACAAAACCTTTTCGGCCGGCGGTCATCTGCTCAGTTGTGAGCCGGAGCATCTGGATATACGCCTGCAAATTTTCTACAGCATGGAGCTGACCTTGCCCAAGACGCTCGACTATCTCACCGCATCCTTCACGCGCGATGCGAAGAAGGATTTGGAAAAAGCCGAGAAATAAGGGCGCAATGATGATTGTGAATCCGTATCGCAAAAAAGTTTTCCACACTGTGGAAAAAAGTTTTCCACAGTGTGGAAAACTTCCGAAGGCGTCATGCTCGGCCTCTTGAAAAACATCTGGCTAGGGTTGACGCTGATTGCGTTGGCGTCGGCGCTGTTGCTGTTCTCAGATCTTGATCGTCGGCAAACAGCGGCCACTCCTGTCGAAAAGGTCAAGCTGCCGCGATTAGCTGTCATGCAGTGGGTGTCGACGGATTTGCTGGATCGAACGGTGGAGGGGATTCTGGATGGGCTGAGGCAACAGGGATTTGAAGACGGCAAAACGGCTTCCATTCGATTTTATAACGCGGCGGGGGATATTGCGACGGCCAACATGATGGCGAAAGAAGTGACGAGTGGCGGGTTTGATCTGGTGCTGACGGCGAGCACCATGGCGTTGCAATCTGTGGCGGCGGCGAATCGGGAGCGGCGGGCGCTTCATGTGTTTGGTGCGGTGACGGATCCTTATAACGCGGGCGTGGGTGTGACGGGGCCTGCGCCCGATCAGCATCCGCCGTACATGGCGGGCGTGGGCACGTTTCAGCCGGTGGAGTCGGCGTTCAAGATTGCGCATCAAATGAATCCCGAACTCAAACGGGTGGGGGTGGTGTGGAACCCGTCGGAAGACAATTCCGATGCCTGTGTTCGCAAGGCGCGAATCGCGTGCCAAGAGCTGGGCATCGAGCTAGTGGAAGCCAACTGTTCCAACAGTTCGGAGGTGCCGGAGGGGGTGCGCTCGCTCTTGGGGCGAAATGTGCAGGCCATTTGGGTGGGAGGCGATACGGTGGCGAATGCGGGCATTCATAGCATTGTCGCTGTGGCCAAAGAGGCCGGCCTTCCGGTGTTCAGCAATGACCCCAACGATGCGGCTCGTGGAGCGCTGTTTGGGCTGGGTGCTTCGTATCAGCAGGTGGGCGTGGTGGTGGGCGACATGGGCGGACAGATTTTGCGAGGGGCGAGTCCGTCCTCGTTTGGTGTCGCCAATTTGGTGCCGGAGGTGTTGTCGTTGAACGAGGGGGTGGCCTCCACACTTACCGGGTGGACAATTACCGATGAGTTGCGAAAACAGGCGCAGGAATCGGTGCGGAAATCCAAGCCGGTGGCTCGTGCCCCAGAGCCGGGACGAACCTATCGGGTGGGGGTAATCAGTTTTGGGCCGAATCCCGTGTTTGAAATGGCGACGGCGGGTGTGAAGGAGGGGTTGGCTGAGGCTGGCTTTGTGGAGGGGGGCAATTTGGTTCTTCAATCCATGCATGCCAACAATGATGTGGGCATTCTGCGTCAGGCGGTTCAGCAATTGCAGAACAGCAAGCCTGATTTGTTGATCGCCCTTTCCACGCCTTGTTTGGCGGGGGTTTTGGCGGGGACAAAAAATATACCCGTGGTCTTTGGCATTGTATCCGCGCCGTTGGAGTCGGGGGCGGGAGAGAGTTTTGAGAAGCATCTCCCTCATGTGACCGGGGCGGTGTGGTCGGCTCCTTCACCGGAAACGTTTGTGTGGATGAATCAGTTGTTTCCCAACCTGTGTAAACTGGGGGTGGTCTATAATCCGGCTCACGCCAGTTCGTTGGTTGAAGTGGCCACTCTTCGGGAACAGTGCGTGCGATATGGCTGGACGCTGGTCGAGCGCACCCTCTCGTCATCCAGCGAAATCATGGAAGTGATGGCATCGCTGTTGCAAGCCGAGCCCGATGCGATTTTTGCGATCGGGGAAAATACAGTGGTGAGCGCATTTCCGTCTGTGGCCGAGGCTTGTCAAAAGGCAAAGATTCCATTGATTGCGGACGACAATAGCCTGATGGGAACAGGCGCGTTGTTTAGTATTGGCGGCAGTCCGCAACTCGAAGGTCGCCACACGGGCCAGCTTGCGGCGCGCGTGCTTCTCGGCGAAGACCCGGCGGATATCCCCTTCGAGCCTAGCATGGAAACGGAAACGGCCGTGGACGTTGCGGCGGCCAACAGTCTGGGCCTGAAATTCCCGGTGGAATTCCTGAAGAAGACCGACATTTTCCACGGGATGAGCCAGTTGAAGGAACGCCCCCTGCGTATCGCCATGATCAATCTGGTGCAAAGCCGTGTGCTGGATTTGGGAGAGTCGGGCTATGTGCGAGGATTGCGCGAGTCCGGGCTGGTGGAAGGCGTTGACTTTACATTGCACCGCTATAATGCACAGGGAGAAATTGCGCAATTGCCGACGATGTTGGATGCGGCGAGAAACATCTCGCCGGATATTCTTCTCACGCTGACCACCCCGGCGATGTTGGCGGCCGCAAAACGGGTGCAGGACATTCCCATTGTGTTCACGATTGCCAGTGATCCTATCGCCTTGGGAACGTTCACAAGCAACACGGTGCCGCCGAATTTGACGGGCGTGCATGACAATCCTCCCGTGGACCGTTTGCTGGACATGGCGATGGAGCATCATGCGGGGCTGAAGAAAGTGGGCATTGTGTATGACCCGTCCCAACCCAATGCGGTGCTATCGGTGGTGAAGCTCCGCGATGCTTGTGCGAAGCGAAATGTGAAGCTGATTGAAGCCACCGCCTCTGCGTTGTCGGAATTGTCCGTGGCGGTTCAATCCTTGATTCAGCAGAAGATGGGCGCGTTGTTGCTTTCGGCCGATAATTTGGTTTGCACTGGATTTTCCGTTATTCAGAAAAATGCTTCCGCGGCAGGCATTCCCATTTATGTCACCGACATCAATTTGATGGAAGAGGGCGCCACCGGGGCCATTGGCGAAGATTACGAATCCTGGGCGGCACAGTCTGGTCGGCTCGCCGCACAAGTTTTGGCAGGGGTGCCGTGTAGTGAACTTCCTCTCCGAACGGCGGAGGTTCAGCTTGTGTTGGCACCGAAAGCGAAGGGTCGCGCACCGCCAATAGTCGAGCGAAAGCGTCCTGCCGAAATTCGAATTGTACGATACAACGATGCTGTATTTTCCGAAGAAAACACTCGGGGTCTTCTGGATGGATTCCATGCGGCCGGATGGCAGGAGGGTCGTGAGTTTAATGTGCGCGTTTTGAATGCACAGGGCGACATGTCCACGCTGAACAGTATTCTGACGGCCGTGGTGAGCGATCATCCGGATTTGATCATCCCGATTTCCACGCCAGCATTGCAGGCGATGTTGCGACAAGCCGGTTCCCTGCCCATTGTGTTTGCCAGTGTGGGTGATGGGGTGCGGTCGGGTGCCGGGGCCTCGGTCTCCAATCATTTGCCCAATGTGACGGGAATCACCACGAAGTCGCCGTTCGATGGCATGGCAAAATTGATCCATGAAATGTTGCCGCAGGCCCAAGCCGTTGGCACATTGTTTGTGCCAGCGGAAGATAATAGCGAGTTGTATCGGCAGTGGTTTGAAGAAGCCTTGCAGGCGGTGGGCATTCGACTGGTGGCGGTCTCCGTGACCACCAGCGCAGATGTTTCCGAGGCCACCACGGCCTTGCTACGCTCTGAAATTTCGTTGATTGCGCAGATCTCGGATAACGCGACGCGTCCAGGATATGGCCAAATCATCAAACGGGCGAACGATGCTAAGATGCCCTTTTTCTGTTTTGACACGAGTGGCGTTCGCGAAGGTGCGACTCTTGCTTTGGCGTGCGACTTTTATGACACCGGCTTGGAGGCGGCTCAGGTGGCCATCCGGGTATTGCAGGGAACAAGCCCAGCCGACATCCCATTCACAAATACCCAAACAGAAAAGTTGCTGGTGAACCCGAAGCTCATGCAAGCCTTTGGCCTAATCCTTCCGCCGGAATTCAAGGCGCGGATGGCGGAGTATCATGAAGATTGAACTGGAACATATTGGAAAGCACGTTGTTCTGCATCTGGCCGGACGACTAGACGTGGTGTGGGCCGAAACGCTTGTGAAGCGTGTGCAAGACGAACTCCGGAGCGGACACCATGGTGTGTGGATCGATGCCTCTGGAGTGGTCTACCTGAGCTCCGCTGGAATCCGGGTGCTGATCCAATTGCATCGGGAAGTGGCCGCTGTTCATGGCGAATTCTTCGTCATTCATCCTTCTGAATTTGTGGACAACACCCTTCGCATGTCCGGCCTGGAGTCGTTGATTGCTGATGACGAGAAATTCAAAGCGATACATTCTCCAAACAAGGAAATGGCGGGAGCATCGTTGCCTTCGATTTGCATCGAGGGGATGCGTGTGGATGTGTTCCCGCTGGGTCTGGCCGGGATGCGTTTGAGCGTTCCTGCGCGTTGGACGCCGTGGGAGACGGTGGAAGATCGTGATGTGCAGGCCCTTCGTTTTCCCATTCAGTCGGTGGGGCTTGGGATTGGTGCGGCGGGCCAAGATTTGAATGATGTCCGCGGGCGATTTGGCGAGTTTATGGCGGTGGCGGGATGCGTGACGTTGCAACCGGCCGATAGCGAGCAACATCTTCCGGATTTTGTGACGCAAACGGGTGATTTTGTGCCCGAAGTGAACGCCATTCAGGCCTTGGTAGCCGAGGGGGCGTTTAGCACGTTGCTTCGTTTTCAGCCGGAGACGGATGAGGGAAGGGTGGCTCTATCCGATTTGGCGGCGAGTGCCCTCCAGGCTTGTGGGTCGGATTCTGTGGTGCTGGTGGTGTTGGCTGAAACGGATGGCTTGGTGGGCATGGCACTTTCGCGTTCGCCCGGATTTGTGAATTCCGTGACCCTGCCGGGAACTTTTCCAGAAATACGAAACTGGATGAATTTTTGCGGAGAGCGAGTTCATGCCGGAAAGAGCGTGCTGTTGGTATCGTTTGTTTCGAGAGGCAACAACCATCCCGATTTGGGTTCACTTCTTTCTGAGATTCCTTCGCATCGAGGAATATATGCTCATGCCCATGCGGCGGCGTTTCCGTTCCTTCCATTGCCGGATGGGGTGGTTTCATTGAATGAGCAGGTGAAGGCGCTTTTTGATGCTCATGATCCCATCGATTTGCTTCACTTGGTGGAGGATGATCGGCCGTTGACGGGATTGGGGCAAAGTACGTTTATCCGGGGGGTCTGCTGGTGCGCCGCCCTGCAACGCAGGCAGGAGGCGGGGACATGACGCTGGTTGTGGGTGCGTTCACCATTGGCTTCATTTTGGCCCTGCTGTCCATTGGGGTGTGGATCAGCTTTCGTGTATTGCGATTCACCGACATCACCGTGGACGGAACCATCACGCTGGGTGCGGCGGTGGTGGCGGTTCTCCTCATGCACGGTTGGTCGCCTTGGCTGGCCACATTGTCCGCCACGCTGGCGGGGGGAATTGCGGGCTATGTGACGGGCACCCTTCACACTCGGTTCAAAATTCAGGAATTGCTTTCGGGCATTTTGGTCATGACGGCGCTCTATTCCATCAACCTGCGCGTGATGGGACGAAGCAATCTGCCGTTATTGAACACGCGAAACATTGCCGATTTGTCAACTCGTTGGCTGACGAATTGGGCGGGCGACGAATCGGTGCTGGTTTTTGGATGGCGTGTTCCCGCGAGCGAAATGGGAATGTTGTTGACGGTTGCCGTTCTCACCGTTGGGGTGGCGATTTTGTTGAAGTGGTTTTTGGTCACGCATTTGGGCACGGCGTTGCGGGCCACAGGAGAGAATTCGCAAATGATCCGCGCCCAAGGCGTCAATAATCGCGCCATGCAGGTTTTCGGGTTGTTTTGCGCGAATGGATTGGTGGGAATGTCGGGGGCCTTGCTCGCGCAATATCAGGGATTCGCGGACGTGCAAATGGGCATTGGCATGATTGTTTGGGGGCTGGCCAGCATTATCATTGGCGAGGCCTTGGTGGGGAAACTCTCACCGGGTATGGCGTTGTGTGGAACGATCATGGGGACGATTTTGTTCCGGCTCCTGATTGCCATCGCCTTGAGGTGGGGCCTCAATCCGAATGATCTGAAGTTGGTCACGGCGCTGTTTGTGTTTGCCGCACTGGTTTTCCCAGATCAAATCAAGAGGCTGATCGACAAATGGAAGCCGTATAGGCCCGCAGGGACCGAGCGAAAGGCGGCCATCCCATGATTACGGTGCGCAATTTATCCAAAACATTTTTCGCAGGAACACCCAATGAAGTTCGGGCTTTGCGCGGGGTGAACTTGGATATTCCCGAGGGACGCTTTGCGGCCATCATTGGCACCAATGGTTCGGGTAAGAGCACGTTGCTCAACGCGATTGCCGGCACCTTTGAAATCGATGGAGGGTCGGTGGAGATGGAGGGTTGCGACATTTCGCGCTGGCCCGAGTATCGCCGGGCGAAATGGATTGGAAGAGTCTTTCAAAATCCGTTTGCGGGAACTGCGGCACAGATGACGATTGCGGAGAATCTCGCCTTGGCTATGCGTCGCGGAATGATGCGTGGATTGGGGGGGGCGCTCTCGAAGAAGAGTCGCGTGCAAATGGCGGAACGGGTGCGAATGTTGGGCATGGGGCTGGAAGATCGACTCGATAATCCCATCGGTACGCTCTCGGGTGGCCAGCGACAGGCGTTAACGCTTCTGATGGCCACGTGGTTGAAGCCCAAATTGCTTCTGCTGGATGAACACACAGCCGCCTTGGACCCCAAGAGTGCGGCACAGGTGGCCGAGCTGACTCGGGAGATCATTCACCGCGACAAGCTCACCGCTTTGATGGTGACGCATTCCATGCAGCAGGCCGTGGACTTGCCGGACTGCATTGTCATGATGCACAGGGGGCAAATTGTGCGGCAGGTGGACGAAGAGGAAATGAGCCGGGTTCGCGTGCCGGATCTGTTGGCCGCATTTGATCGCGTTCGTCGTCGCGAACTGTTGGATGATGCCGTGGCCGAGATCATTCGCGTTCAATATCGGTGAAAGATCGGGCGCGCATGGAACCACGCAAATGGCAGGTTGTGCCGGGAATGCCGCAGGCGTTTGTGTATCCCTATATTCGCAGACCGGATGTTCTTTCCTGCAATACCTATTTGATTCATTTTCCGGATGCGATGGTAATGATTGATTCGGGCGCGCTCCCGCAGCAGACCCTTGACTTGCAAAAGATCATGGCCGACCGAATGGGGGAGAAGGTGTTGCCACTGGCCATTTTTCTGACGCATTGCCATTTTGATCATAGCCATGAAGTGTGGGCCTACTTGAACAATCCCGCTTGTCCGGCATGGTTGGCGTCTCATGAAGAAGGAGCCAAGGCCTTGGCGGATGCGGACGGTCAAAAAACGGCCGCTGAACTATATGGCGTGAAGTTGAAATCCGTGCAGGCCCAGATTCCGCTCTTGACGGAGGAGGATTTGCGAGAGAAGAATCCCCGCTGCATTCCTCTTGCGGATGGCGTCAACGTGCACATTCGCACGGAATCGGTGGTGGCGGGAGGCGTGGTTCGGCAACTTCTTGATTTGGGCGGTGGGCAGATCGAAGTGGTGGCGTGTCCAGGACATAGCCCCGACAGCCTTTGCTATCGAATCGGCGAAATACTGTTCATCGGCGATTTGTTGTTGGCTCATCGGCCCTTGGTGGCGGGGATTTGTGGCTGGGATAATCAGCAACTCAAGCAGTCGCTCGATGCGATTATTCAGCTTTTGGAAGCGGGCGGTATTTCATGGTGCTGTCCGGGGCATGGAAATCCGCTGCCTGCAGAAAAAACATTGGGGTTGCTCCGCCGCCAACGGAACAAGGCTTCCCAATTCGACAATGTGGAAGCCATGAGTTCGCAGCGTCTATTCCAAACGGTGGATATGGCGATGGAACTGATCGATGAAGCCGAAGAGGTGTTTTCTGCCATTGCGGGCCGACTGCTCTATGTGGCGGACCGTTTGGACATGCTCGAAGAGGAGACTGCCGCGCAGCGTTGTCGCGAGGTTTTGGACATGGATGCCGTGGATGCCGTGCTCCAGAGTTTTAGAGAGTTGTGCCGATCCCTCTCCTCCGGAAAAATCTTGCAGGTGTCGTTCGCGGTCGAGGCGACGGGCATGGTCGAAAAGCTGCGCCAGAGTTTCGTTCCTGAATCCCTGAGCGCCATTTTGCCCGCCTCCTTGATCAATCGGGCAAATCGATTGCTCTTGGATTTTATGGGGATCGCTCAAGGCACTCGAAATCTAGAAGAGTTCATGCCGATGGACTTGGGCGATTTGCTGGAAGATGTGAAAGAATCCTGGCATGCGAGTCCTCATGCCGACGAAGCTATTGTGGAGTGTGCGGACAACGGCGACTTGTTCGTGGTGGAATTGGTTCGTCGTATCGGACACCCCCCGATGGCCCAGCGTATTCCGATCCGTTTCGAGATGGCGCCAAGCCAACAAATGATGCAAGTCGCGGCTGTTCGATTTTGCGACACGATGATTCAATTTTTGGAATGGCTCGACTTGGCGGGGGCGGAATCCGTAGTCGTAGAGTATGCTGGAGACTCCGTCGTGGAGATTCGGACGCCCGGCTGGCAACCGGATTCTTCTCCACGGGTGCAGGCCAAGTTGCGGTCCTTCGTGCGGCGATTTTCGTTGGCCGGGTTTGAGCTGAAGGAGTCAGAGCCTTTCCGCCTGAGGCATCTGACTTCTGGGGTTTAGCCGGTTTTTTGTTGCGAGCGCAGATAGAAAAGGCTGATAAAAAAGGCCAGTCCACCACAAACAAACGTGAAGATGGCTAGAGTGGTAATATCTCGCGTGGATTGTTGGAGCAAGTGACCGACTGCACTGCTGCCAATGGCCGTGGCTCCCAACGTGAGACAACCGTATAAGGCGGAGGACGTGCCGACGAGATGGGGAAATGCAGAGAGGCCGGCCTTCATGCCGATGGGCAAAACCGCTCCAAAACCGAGGCAGAAAACGGACGTTGTGATGAGTAGAGGGGCGGCAGAATTCCAGCCCATGCGATTCACGATCCAAAGCAGTAAGCCACCCAGAAAAGCCAGAAGCCCGCCCGTCACGAAGGCTGAAAAGTCTCCCCGTTTTTTCAGGATGGCCAGACACAGGAATCGGCCTGTAAACAACGAAGCCACCGGCAACAAGCTGGTGGCACCAAATAGGGCCGGCGACATACCCAGCAGATGGATAAAAATAAACGGGGCACCGACCAGATAGGCACCTTGAGCGGCAAAGCAAAGCATCACGGGAAGGAGCGGAATCATGAAGCTGGGAGCGCTCAACATGGAGGCATAGGCGCGAAGGGTTTGGCCAATGCCGAGGGTTGGGCGGTCGTGGTGGGATAAGGTTTCGGCGGAAAAGGTTCTCGTGGAGATGCCAACCAACACGGTTGCTCCAACTAGAAAATAGAAGGTGGCGCGCCATCCGAAGCCTTGGGTGATGAAGCCGCCCAGCACGGGAGCCAGAACGGGAACAAGGCCGGAGATGACGCCAATCCATCCTACGATTCGAATCATTTGGTGATCATCGAACGCATCTCGACTCATGGCGCGGGCGGCGACTTGAACGGCCGCGCCTCCCATGGCTTGGCAGACGCGCCCTGCCAGCAAATAAGCGATGCCATTTGCCATCGCGCAGAAAAAAGAGCCAATTAGAAATATGGCGATGCCGCTTTGGATGAGGATTTGTCGGCCCCAGCGGTCAGATACGGGGCCCAGAAAAAGGGAGGAGATTGCAAATGCGCCCAGATATGCGGTCATGGTGGAGGCCAGCAGTTGAGCCGAGAGCTGCATCTCTATGCCCATTCGCGGAAGGGCAGGCAAATAGAGGCTGGTCCCGAGGCGAACGAGGGCCGTGATCAACACCAAATAGGCACCCAGAGCCACAACGGATTTGGGTGCCATCGGAACGGACTGGCGAGATGAAGCCATGCGATGGATTAAGCCTCGATGATTTGCGCGACAAATTCCGGAAGAGGAAGCTGTGTGCAGACCAAGGGAAGTTTGATTTGGCTGGTGGTGACACCGGGCCAAGTTCTCGCGGCGTAGAGTTGGTCCATCCAGCCGGGTTTCATCACAAGGAGGCGAGGAGGACGGAGTAGACTTTGGTTGCGGTACAAGCTGTAAAGGGGATGCGATTGAATCAACTGTTGATCGACTTCCTTCCGCCATGCGTCATCGGGAGCATTCGGCCCTTCTGGCTCCACACAGAAATCGTAGCGATGCTGACCGCTATCGGCCACCACACAAAAATGCCGCCATCGAAGGTTGCGTGAGGAAAGCGTTTGCTGAACGACGGTAGAAAGAATGACTCCGGTGACTTTTTCGCCGGATAGGTTGGCGATGTCCTGAGTCTTGGAGACAAATTCAATATTTGGAATTTTTCCGGTGAAACCGACTACCCTCACAATGTCGTGCAAGTCATAGCGATAGAGGCCGGAATAATTCGTGACGATTAGGCCGTAGTCTTCGCCGTCTTTCAGTTCGTGAACTAGGAGTGGATCGCCTCCTCCCATGGGCTTGAATTCCAAGAAATATCCAAAGAGAGCCAGCGGTCCTGCGACGGTGCCCGGCTTCATAGGGAGATTGAATTTTCCTTCGCTGGCGCCATAACCCAAATCGGCAAAGAGGACATTCTCCGGCAGCCACGGTTTGAGCCCTTCCAGATAGCGCCCAATGGTTCCGCCCAGCCAACAGGCGATCATCTTGAGGCCGGGCCAGTAATCGCGGGGTTCAAGGCGTCCGCGCTGGTCGATCTTCTGGCGGAGGGTTTGAGCCCGTTCGGGCTGAGCAACCAAATCCTTTTCCAATACGTGGCGCAATCCACTGTCCAGTATCAAGTCGGCGGAGATCGTTCCGTGTTCGATGTCGCCGATGATGCGGTCTCGATGCTGATCTGCCTTTTCAAACAAGGTGGTCATGCGGCCGGGGTTGTTTCCGGCGAGCATTCGAACGAGGGGTTGAGCCACGGAAAAACGCATGATCAAATAATCTAAGGAATCGGCATCGAGGACTTTCATGACAGCCGGAGGAAACGCCATGTGTTTCAGGACTTCTGGCGAGGTGTCGGAAAGTGTCAAACCTGACGCATAGCCGATGGGAATGCCGCCGGCTGTTTTTTCCATGGCGGTGACGTTCGCCAACGGAATAAAAAAACCGTTCATGATTTCAGGGGCCATTTTCATGAGCAAGGCGGTTCTCATGCGGCTGACGATGGATTTGGCTAATGCGCCATCGGTGCTTTCGGGAAGCAACTTGGTGGCCCCCGTTGTTCCACTGGTCGCAATGAAATGAGTCGGTTGACCCGAAAAAAGAAGATCCTTTTCTCCCGCTTCCATGCGTTTGGCATAGGGCTCGAATGCCGTCCAATCGCGGACAGGAACTTGCCTCCTGAAATCGTCGACGGAAGAAATCAATTCAAATCCATGCTTTTGGCCATATTCGGTTTGAGCATTGCGACGGACCATATCTATCAGCACGGTTTGCTGAATTTTCTCTGGGGCTCCGCAGGAGCCCATGAAAAACTGGATCCACTCGAGTTCTGATTTTCCGCGCAAATCGTCGATCGAATGAAACGTGTCCAATGGGGAAGGGGCCTCCGAGGTCATTTCGACGACTTGTTCAATCCATTCCGGCGGCGGCGGGTTTTCGGTCACGACGGGAAGTTTGATTTGGCTGGTGGTGACACCGGGTCGAATTCTCGCGGCGTAGAGTTGGTTCATCCATCCCTGTTTCATCAAAATGAGCCGGGGTGGCTGGATTAGATTTCGTTTGCGGTACAAACTGTACAGACAATGCGTTTGAATCAACTGGGCGTCCATTTCTTTCATCCACGCCTCATCAGGGAAATCGGCCCCTTCCATTTCCATGCAAAAATCGTAGCGATGCTGATCGCTATTCGCCACCACGCAAAAATGTCGCCACCGAAGGTTTCGAATCGAGAGAGTTTGTTGAACCACGCTGGAAAGGTATGTCCCGGTGAGTTTTTCGCCGGATAGGTTGGCGATATCTTGGGTCTTGCTGACGAATTCAACATTTGGGTTTTTTCCGGTGAATCCGACCACTCTAACAATGTCGTGCATGTCATAGCGATAGAGACCGGAATAATTCGTGACGAGCAGGCCATAGTCTTCGTCCTCCTTCAGTTCGTGAGCCAGAAGAGGATCGCCGCCTTTCATGGGCTTGAATTCGAAAAAATAGCTAAACAGCCCGAGAGGGGCCGCCGACACGCCCATTTTCACGGGCACGTTGAATTTGCCTTCGCTGGCTCCGTATCCGCAATCGACAAAGGCAACGGTTTCCGGCAACCACGGTTTCAGCCCATCGAGGTAGCGGCCGATGGTGCCGCCCAACCAGCAGGAGATCAATTTGAGTCCCGGCCAGAAATCGCGGGGTTCGAGACGACCTCGTGCCGTCACCATTTGCCGAAGGGCCTGTGCGCGCTCGGGATTGGGCATCAAGCCTTTTTCGAGCCTCTGCCGGAGTTCGGGTTCCAGTTTCAAGTCGGCAGAGATGGTGCCATGCTCGATGTCGGCGATGAGCTGATCTCTGCGACGGTCCGCCAATTCAAAGAGGGTCGTCATGCGTCCGGGGTTGTTGCCCACCAGCATTCGGACGAGGGGCTGCTCCACCGAATAGCGCATGGTCAAATAGTTCAAGGTTTCGGCATCGGATGCTTTTAAGATGTCGGGAGGAAATGCCATATGGCGTTGCATTTCCGGCGAAGTGCCCGCCAACGAAAATCCCGAGGCAAATCCAAAAGGAATTCCTCCTGCGGTTTTGCCGATGGATGCCACGCTGGAGAGGGGGATGAAAAAGCCGGTGGCCAACTCGGGGGCCATTTGGGCCAGCATGGCAATGCGAACCCGACTCACGACCGATTTGGCCAAACTGCCTTGGGTGCTTTCGGGTAGCAATTTGCTGCGGCCGGTGGTTCCGCTGGTGGCCACAAAATGGGTGGGTTTCCCGGCAAACAACAAATCCGTTTCGCCCTCTTCCATGCGCTTGGCATAGGGCGCATAAACCTCCCAGTCGCTCACGGGCACCTGTCGCCGGAAATCCTCAATGGAACGGATTGTCTCGAATCCATGCATTTTGCCGAATTCAGTTTGCGCGTTGCGCCGGACAATGTCCAACAAGACGGTTTGTTGTATTTTGTCCGGGGATGAGCAAGCGCCCATGAATAGTTTCACAAGCTCGGGCTCCTTGAATCCCTTCAAGTCTTCGAGTGATTGTATCTTTTCCGCCATCGCTTTCATTTTGGCCGCGGCGCGAGCCTTAAGTTGTGCGCCAATGCTTTTGGACACTTCCATCGGCACATTGAGTTGAGTGCAGGATTCGATGCCTTGAAAACCGGGAACAGAATTGGCTTCGCCGACCACAAACCCCTCGCCCTTGAACAGGAGATCAATTCCGCCGATGTTGAGGCCGATGATGGAGATGACGCGTTTCGATAATTCCCGAATGGCGTCGCTTAGGGGATATTCGGTGGCGCTTCCGCCGACGGAAATGTTTGATTTGAATCCTTCGGGCGAACGATTCTGACGCAACATGCAAACCTGCGGCTTGCCATCGATGACCAGTACGCGAAGATCGCGACCGCGACTATCGGCGATAAATTCCTGTGCCAGAATGCTGGCTGTGGCTTTGGCCGCTTCCAGCATTTCCAAAAGGGTTTCGAGTTCCTTCTCCGAATGAATCAGCGACACCCCATGCCCTTTGGAGCCATCGATGATCTTGATCACCATGGGCAATCCCAACTGTTCGCGCAAGAAGGATGCCGATGTGTGCTTTCCGATGAGAATGGTTTTGGGAACGGGGATTCCTTGCGCGGCCAAGAGTTGAAGTGTCAGTAGCTTGTCGCTGGTTCGCTTAATGGTTTCGGCACGGTTGACGCACAAGACGCCTTGTGTTTCGAGCTGTTGCAACAGGGCGAGGTTAAAGGCGTTCACCGCGTCATCGACGATGGCGGCGATCACAAACATGGGCAGGGAAACTTCGGCCTCCTTGATAAACACCCGGGCCGGTTCTTGGCCATCCAGAACCAGATTGACATCCTGAGGATGGACCACGTCCAACTGTACGCCCGCCGCACGGGCTTCCTCGAAGGAGCGGGTCAGCTCTTTGACTTCGCTGCCGGAATACAAAAACCAGCCCTGCATCGTTGGCTTATTCATTACAATACGCCCTCCTTGAAACACGTTTCCACATATGTTCTCAACTCAATCGCAAGAGGGTCGCACAACTGGATTCGCGAAAAATCGAATCGCTGTGCGTTGAGGCGGGTGTAGAGAAGCCACCAGCGATCCGGGGCTTCGGCTACCCAGCCAGCGAAGAAAATTCGCAGTTCGCGTGCATCCTCTTCCAGCGTGGGAGGGAGGGGAAGCCAGCCGGGAAAACGGACGAATACTGTCTTCATGCCGTCGCATTCCAAATCATACAACTGTCTGCGAAGGACCGGGGCCACATCCATGCCCGGTTCTCGAACCGAAACAATGGCGAATGCGGAGTCGGCCTGCGGCTCCACTTCCAGCACGGTTTGTGTTGGGAGGGGCGGAGAGTCCACCGGAACGTCGATGGGAATCTCGGCGTTTTGAAACAATCGCTGCGTGATTTCAGAATGGCGAGGTGGCACAAACAACCGAACCGGTTTGATGGGGCGAGTGAGAATAATGGCGTGAAGCAAGCTCTCACGTTGTCCGTCATCTTCCGCCAGTTTTCGAAAGTTGGCTCTGTCATGCACCGAGAGTTTGAGCGCCATGGGTTTGAATTTGAACACGCTACAAACTTTTTGGGAAAGGGTGTGCGTGGTCACCAAATTCGACTCGCCCATTGGCGGAGAATCCGGCAAGTCCCGGACGCCGTGAATGACGGCCTTGATGAGCTGAAGGAGACCCATGCTTCGGCGGTATTCGGGTTGGACCATCACGGCACCCACTTCGCCAATGTCGGGGATCAAGCTGGAATACAGAATGGCCATTTGTCCAACGACTTTTCCGGCCGGATTCAGCGCGATGAACGACTGGACACTTCCATCGGCCAGCGCCGTGCGGAGCTGGTCGGCATAATAGAACAACTCCTTGCTGTACGTGTAGCCATAGGTGCGATAGGCCAATTCGACAATTCCCGGAACATGGGAATCGTCGGCTTGCAACACGCGGAGTTTTTCTTTGCTTGGAGCCACGTCGTCAGAGGAGGTGGGAGCGGGGAGGGTGGATTGTGCGGTCAAATGCTGGATTTTTTTGACAAGAAGTGTTTTCCAGCCCTCGCGGCCTTGATTCACGAACTCAACGTGATCGACCAACTTTTCGATCAGAAACAGGCCTAAGCCCTCCAGCGTTTCCTCGGGATTCGCCACCTCGTATTGGGGAAGGGCCTGCGGATTGACGGGAAGGCCCATGTTGCTGAAAATCACGCGCAGGGAATCTTCGGTGTTTTCGCAGACCACATTGAACTGCTCGTCCGTTTCGTTGCCGGGATACCGCTCGATGATGTGGAGGCCGGCCTCTTCGGAGGCGATGGCAAGTTCGGAAACTTCTTTGGGTGTGGCGCCAAAGCCTTTGGCCACTTCGGTCACAAAGGAAACAAGGATCGGCAAAAATTCGGTACGATAATGGGTTCGGAGTTCGAATTTCATAGACGGGAATGCTATTCGAGCCGATGGGCTGAAACCAGAAAATTCTTGGTAATGTCGTTTGACTCGATGAAGTTGGGTTGGCACTCTTTCCTAGGCCTGCATGTGACGAATGATGAGTGTTTAATGGAGCCCCACCATGATGGAATATTTGTTTGATGCGACGCGAAAAGAATTGCGCTGTTTGTTCAGCGGAGACATCCAATCCACGAACTGTCCGGAGGCAGTAAAGGCGTTAAATGAGGCGTTTGTGGCCACGTTTCAAGGGAAGGCGCCCGCTCAGTTGCCGGTGGAGGCGCGGGTTGTCTTTGATTTGGAGAAATCGGCCTATATTTCATCGGATTTCATGCGGGTGGTGTTGCTCACGGCCAAAAAATGTGCGCCCGGCCATTTTGCCGTTGCTAATCCGAATCCCTTTGTCCGTGAGTTGTTTCGCACGTCCGGGCTGGATAACTTTTTGCAGGCGGAAGGAAATTCCATCCAAAGTGTGATGAACGAAACAAGGCAATTTTCGCCTTCTCCGGAATTTGCGGTAGCGGCGCGTTGGAGTGATCCGGCGGCATATGAACGCCTGCATACGCAGTCCCTGGCCGAGCCAGAAGTGTTTTGGGCCAAGCAGGCGAAAGAGCTTTTGGTGTGGGACAAGCCGTTTGATACGACGCTTTCGTGGAACTGTCCGGATGCGCGTTGGTTTGATGGAGGGAGGCTGAATGCGAGTGTCAACTGTCTCGATATTCATTTGAACACGCCGACGGCAAACAAGGCGGCGCTGATCTGGGAGGGAGAACCTTGTTCGGCCATGCACCCCGGCGAAGAACGAGTCCTCACCTACGCGCAACTGCACCGGGCGGTTTGTCGTTTTGCAAATGTGCTGAAGCGAAACGGAGCGCGACGCGGCGACCGCATTGTCCTCTATATGCCGCTGGTTCCGGAAGCCATCGTGGCCATGTTGGCCTGCGCTCGAATCGGGGCGGCGCACTCGGTGGTTTTTGGTGGCTTCAGCGCGGCGGCGATTGCCGACCGCGTTCGCGACTGTGGGGCACGTCTCGTGGTTACGGCAGATGGGGGCTATCGCAAAGGGGCCGCCGTATCGCTCAAAAAGAATGTGGATGATGCGCTGGCGCTCAAGACGGAGAAGGGCGATCTGTTGGCGGCGAGCGTGGAAAAGGTCATTGTTCTGCGCCGGACGGGGCAGGACGTTCACATGAAGGAGGGGCGGGATCTCTGGTGGCATCAGGAGCTGGATTCCGTGGAGGCTCACTGTGTGCCGGAATCCATGGAGAGCGAAGATTTGTTGTTCATTTTGTACACCAGCGGGTCCACGGGACGGCCCAAAGGTATTATGCACTCCACGGCGGGTTATCTGCTCAACTGCAAGCTGACGCATCAGGCGGTATTCGACATCCGGCCGACCGATATCTATTGGTGCACCGCCGACATTGGCTGGATCACCGGCCATAGCTATGTGGTCTATGGACCGCTGGCCAATGGGGCCACGGTCTTTCTCTACGAAGGCGCGCCGAATTATCCAGAGCCCGATCGCTTTTGGTCTCTCATTGAGAAATATGGCATCACGATTTTCTACACAGCGCCCACGGCGATTCGCTCGTTCATGCAGTGGGGCGATGAATGGCCCGCCAAGCATGATTTGTCCTCGTTGCGCTTGCTCGGAACGGTGGGGGAGCCGATCAACCCTCAGGCGTGGATGTGGTATTTTGAACAGATTGGAAAGACGCGGTGTCCGATTGTGGATACGTGGTGGCAGACCGAGACGGGCGCGATCATGATTTCCACGCTCCCGGGCATCATGCCCACCAAGCCGGGATCGGCCGGAAAACCTCTGTTTGGTGTCGCGCCGCAAGTGGTGGACGACAATGGGGAGGCGGTGGCTTCTGATTCCGGAGGCAAGTTCATTTTGCGCAAGCCGTGGCCCAGTATGCTCCGCGGTGTGTGGGGAGATCGGGAGCGCTTTGTTTCCACCTACTGGTCCGATTTTCCAGGACTCTATTTCACGGGGGATGGCGCTCGTTGTGATCGGGATGGATATCACTGGATTATGGGACGCATTGACGACGTGATCAATGTGTCCGGGCATCGCATCGGAACGGCAGAAGTCGAGTCGGCCCTCGTGGCGCATCCGGCGGTGGCAGAAGCCGCCGTCGTGGGACGGCCCGATGACATTAAAGGTGCTTCGCTGGTGGCCTTTGTCACGTTGATCCATGGTCAGAAGCCGAGCCCGGAGTTGCGCGAGGAGTTGCGGCGTCATGTTCACAAAGAGATGGGCCCCGTGGCGCGACCGGATGAAATTCGTTTTGCGGAATCGTTACCCAAAACCCGGTCGGGGAAAATCATGAGGCGCCTTCTGAAACAGGTCGCTGCCGGGGCCGAAATTGTTGGCGATTTGACCACGCTGGACGATTTCGGCATTTTGGAGCGCCTGAGCGGCGACGGGAATGGGTAGGCGTCGATCAGCTAAGTCGAAAACGAATGAAAACCAATGAGAATCGGAACTCATGAATGGAGAGGGGGAGAGGGAGAACTGGCAGGGAAAGAGGGATGAGACGTTGTGAATCTTTGTGCTCTCAGTGACGAAAACATTTTTCTTGCATGAAGCAGAACCCATGCCAGGACGGGATGGGTAGCCAGTCGCCAGATTAGAATCGGGAGCCGTTCACAAGGGTGCTCCTTCAGGTGTTCCAGACAAAACAACGGGAAATGTCCAAGGATACGGTATCACCTCGTTGATTTCTGAATGGGCAAACCATCATGAAACCGCTGCAAACATTGGGTGAAAAAGAAAATGGCGGAGAGAGAGGGATTCGAACCCTCGGTACCGATTATTATCAGTACGACGGTTTAGCAAACCGTTGCTTTCGGCCACTCAGCCATCTCTCCGCATAGGATGGGGAACAAGGTAGGGGATGAGATGGGGTGGAGTCAATTCGGAATATCCGAAGAAAAACAGATTGGTGGCGACGGCACTCGGAAAGTGCACCACTTTTGAGCGGAAGTTCATTAACCACCCCAATCATTAGCGAACCTAGAGAAAAACGCGAAAGTGGTGTAAATATCTC
>CAZYGH010000037.1:43101-44591 GCA_964647595.1 uncultured Verrucomicrobiota bacterium | reverse complement strand
CCGTACACCTCCCATTCGGCGAGGCACACGTTTTTGCTAACCGAGTTGGACAGGCCGGTGAACTTCAGATATCTAGCCGTTCGGTTGCTGGCGAACTCCTCCCAGCCCATGTGCGCACCTGTTCTGGCGTCCACCCACATGGACCAGTTGGTTCCATTCAGCGACGATTCGATCGTGTAGCGGTGAACCCGGCTGTCCCAGTCATAGTTCAGCAGCCGGATTCGCGTCACCGCCGTCGGTGCCTTCATATCCAGCGTCATCGTTCCCGGCGGCACGTTCGTCCATACCGCAAAGCCGTAGCTGGTCGACGCGGTATGAATGCCGTCGATCAGGTACTCCGGCTGGCCCCCGCCTGTTCCCGTCATCGTGCTTCCGCTCGAGGCCAACGCCAAGTTCGTCCCGATGTCGTCGTCCAGCTCCGTCGCCGACACCACTTGCGTAGCCAAGCCGGGAATCGCGACCCGGAAGCTTGCTGTCCCGTTGGTCGCGTCCGCGTCGACGGCCCCCGACAACGTCACCGTCTGCCACGCATTCCAATTCGTCGGCGTGAACGTCAGCGTCCCGCCGCCCGTCACCGAGAGGCTGGCATCTCCACCGGCGGCCTTCGTCACGGCCACTGCCGTATCGGCCGCAGGTGCCCGATCCAGCTTCACGAAGAACCGCCCCTCCCCGTTTTCGCGCACGTTGACGGCGGTTCTGCTTAATTGCGGCAACAGCGCCACCCACTTCGCATATAGCGTCTGATTTGCCGTAAGCGCAACGGTTGTTGTGGACAGCACCTGCACCCCCCCTCCATTCACGCCCGTCCACCATCCGCCAAACGTATAGCCTGCGCGCCCCGTAGTCGCCAGCGCCCCGTAAGCCGCGGCGTACGTCACGATCTTGGTTGCTGGATTTGCGGTCGCCCCCCCCTGCGCATCGAACATCACCGTGTAGGTGTTCGCCGTCCACTTCGCGTACAATGTTTGGCCCGCCGTAAGCGCAACGGTTGTTGTGGACAGCACCTGCACCCCCCCTCCATTCACGCCCGTCCACCATCCGCCAAACGTATAGCCTGCGCGATCCGTGGTCGCCAGCGTCCCGTAAGCCGCGGCGTACGTCACGATCTTGTTTGCTGGGCTCGATGCCGATCCTCCCTGCGCGTCGAACGTCACCGTGTAGGCATTCGCCGTCCACTTGGCGTAGAGTGTTACAGCCGCATTGGCGGTGTAGTTGGCGCCCACCGCATAATTGACGCCCGAACCGTTCGCCAAGGTGTTCCAACCGACGAAGGTGTAGCCCGTCTTCACCAGATTGCCGCTGTTGGAAGCCAAGGTCAGCGCCAGTCCGTTGGTCTTGGTCTGAGCCGCCGGCACCGAACCGCTCGTTGCGCCGTTTAGGTTGTAGGTCACCGCATAGGTCGGCAGCGCGGTAACCGTGAAGCTTGCCGAAGCGGTCCCGCTGGCGTTGTACCCGGTCGCGAACGCCTTGGCCTTGACCGTCGCCGAGCT
>CAZYGH010000037.1:0-43001 GCA_964647595.1 uncultured Verrucomicrobiota bacterium | reverse complement strand
GCGTCACCGGAACCGAATTCTGGTAGCTGCCCCCGTTCGGCGAGATCGTCGGCGTCGCCGCCGTCGGCGTGGCGGTAACCGTGAAGCTCGCCGAAGCGATCCCGCTGGCGTTGTACCCGGTCGCGAACGCCTTGGCCTTGACCGTCGCCGAGCTGGTCAGCGTGAACGCGTTGCCGTTGTACGCCGTCGAGCTGCTCGTCGGGTCGCTCCCGTTGGTGGTGTAGCGGATCGTCGCCCCGGCGGTCGTGCAGGCCAGCGTCACCGGAACCGAATTCTGGTAGCTGCCCCCGTTCGGCGAGATCGTCGGCGTTGCCGCTGTCGGAGTCGCGGTGGAAACAATCGTGATCAGTCCCCTAGTGCCGTTAGCATTGCCCAAATCCATTTGAGCGTATGAGTAGGCTTGCGGTTGCGAGACCTCATATTCTGATTGCCCATATTTGGAATCATAGCCGCCGCTGTAAGGATACGCTCCAAATGGATCATTCACTAGATACTTAAAAGTGCTGCCGACCCACTGATAACCTACGATCACGACATAATGCCCAGCGGTTAGATAAGTTCTAGCGATTAGTGGTCTCCCGGCATCAATCTCTGTCTGCACAAGCGTCTGCGCCGCCGCCGAACTTGGTTGGGCAATAAATTGCGCAGCAAGGTCGTGGAGATTGAGATAGCCTACGAGATTCGGTTCAACATAATCTCCATTGTTACTCGTATCGTCCTTCCAGATGTAGCCAAATGCACCATAAGCAAGTTTTCCTTTGGGATCGACATGTGATTGTGAAAAAGTTGTTGAGCCGTAAGTGTAACTGCTGGAGACGTAGAATCCGTAACTACTCGTGTGTGTCGGCGTATTGCCATAAGCGGTGCATGTTATCGAGTGCGTAGCAATTCGGTTATAAAAGCCAAGGACCATAACCGCGGACACCGGAGCACAAGCCCATCGCCCATCGAAATTATCCGCAGTGTCATAGCATTGCTGGATGTACGGCATCCCTGATAGTTGAACTGTCGTTCCAGCACTGCCAGCCGCCTGTGTGACCGTGAACGTTTGCCCGCCCACTACAATGTGTCCGGTGCGGGAGCTGCTGCTCGTGTTGGCATCGTATGTGTAACTCACCGTCCTGTTGCCCGACCCGCTGCTGCTGGTGTGCAACCAGCTCGTGGCATCCGAGACGGCAGACCAACTGCAACCGCTCCCCGCCGTCATACTGAAACTGCCAGAACCGGAGCTTGCGCTAGGACTGGCACTGCCGGGACTGATTGAGTAGGTGCAAGTCACAGTTGGTTGTAGACTAACATCATCGAGACGAAATACAGTTTGGATAGACCCGTCTGTTTTGCCATGGAACGCAATGCGAACTGTTTGTCCAGCATATCCGTTTATAGTAAACGTTTTTTGAGCCCAAGCGTTGTTTGCATTGGCGTTTGAGTAATTTGTTAGTGTTTGTAATACAGAATTTCCAGTGTTTCGCACTTCAATCGCAAGAGAGTCGTGTGCAATTCCGCTCGTATCGGCTGAAGTGATTTTTAACCAAAATGTAAGCAAGGAACTCGTTGTTCCTGATGGTATCGTCACATCTTGATAAAGAACATCCTCCACATTGTTTGCAGTGGTTGTTCCGTCCGACCCCACTCCTAAATACTCATACCGGCTACCCGAATGCGCTCCTGCTGAGTTATTGAAGTTCCACCAGCCTGCCGTGCTGTTTTGCGTATTCCAAGGGGCAAAGGGCACTGTTTCAAACCCGCCGTTGATGATGAGTTCTGTAGCCCGCGCATTTTGCGAGGTCAGTAAAAACAAGACGGGAAGTAGCAGGAAAGGGGTCAGTTTCATAAATTAACTTTTCGGGTATTGAATTAGAGGCGGCATGATTACAACGGCGCATCGATCTTAATGGTCTTCAAGAGGTCGTGGGTGACTTTGAATCCGAGGGATTTGACATGTTCCAACAGGCTTTGCTGGTCTTGCTCCGTCTTCGGTTTGAGGAGATCGGGGGAAACGGTTGGCTCGTCCACGTCGTACTCGTACACCCAATCCATTTGCGCCTCCGCCGGTAGCCGCCGCACGATTTCCTGGTAGGCGGTAAGCTGTTTCGTATAGGCCTGTTCGACTTGCGCCAATTCATACTTTCTTCGATTCTGAACCGCCTCCACTTCATCCGGTGTTCCGAAGTAGGGAGACGGTTCCGTGGCCGCCTGATAGCTGAGATCCAGAGTCGCCTTCTTGTCGATTGCCCGCTGGTAGGCATCGCGGAGGATCCGGTTGTAGGCGGAGATGGCGTCGACAATGGCCTTTCCATTGGCCGTATGGCGGCGAACGCCAATCATGATCGACAGGCCATCGTTCAAAACGGCCAGCGACTCGATGCTATACTCGCCGATCCAGTCGATGCTACCGGTCTTCACTTCGATGAGTTTGGCGTTGAACCGCGCTTGGGCCCAAGGTTGCGCCAGCGTCGGCGGAATGGAGTTAGGCTGTCCCTCGGCGCTACCAATTCGCAAGCCGGGATTCTGGCTCAAGGCGGCCTGCACCTCTTTACGTGCGGCGAGTTGCAGCGGAGCCCCCGCAAACGGTTTCACCGCCAGATCGTTCACCTGCAACACGTAGTCCGCCATGACCTCGCCATCCTGAGCAGCCCGGATCACTTCCGAAATGTCCTTCATTTCTTCCCGGTTTCGGCTGCCGCCTCCGGGTCCGAGCAGTTTGTCGCGCAGTTGAATCGATTTTTCGGTGAACTCTTCACGAGTTAGCCTGCCACTGTCCAAGTCTCTTTGCAGATTTTCCAACGCCATCTCGTACCGGTTGCCGGAGCCCAGCGCGGCCGTATCGCGCAAGTCGCGAAGTTTTGCCTCGAACTTGGACCGGTCTTTCACCTGCAAGCCAACGGCAATCAATCCGCGCTCGATATATTGCTCCAAAACGTTGAAGTATCCGTCCGTCCTGAAGCCCATTTCATCTGACGGCTCGCGCGCCGCCGCATCCTGAGGCCGCTGGAACAAGGAACCCGGCACGCTGATGACGACGGACGAGCCCGGTTTGATGACGGCGCCCTTCCGCATGATGGTGTTTTCTTCCGTGATGGGGGTCACCTTCTGGGGAATCACGATGGCAATCGGTATGGGCTTGGGCCCCGGAGGGGTCGGAACGTCGAGCAAACGGGGCTCCGCCGGCGACTCTTGCTCGGGTGGCGTCGCAAACAAAGGCGGAGCCATTCGCTGTGTCGCACAACCGGCACTCAAGATGACCGCCGCCATGGCGGCAAGCAGCGCGAGCCGATTTTGAGGGAAAGAGATACCATGTTGTTTGATTTGCTGTTTCATACGGAGGAGTCCTCGATTTCGAATGCATTCATTTTGCCACAGAGAACGCAAAGATCTTTCTCTTTGTTCTCTGGACTGCAACCCGTCAATTTCTTATTATTTGCACGTTTTTCATCACAATGCACTTTCAGATTCATTCCGAACCCGACCTTTCACCGCAAATAAACTCAAATAGACACGAATTGGAGGGACTCATTCTGCATTCCATTTGCGTTGATTCGCGTTCATTTGCGGTACGATAACCTCTTCCCTGTCCATTTCATGAGTTCAGATTCATTGTCTTGAGGCTCTGCCGCGCTGGGCTCTCTGTGGTAAACATTCTTCGTTTTCATTCGTGTGATTCGCGAAATTCGTAGTTCATTTTTCTGCCCCCCGTTCATCCCGTTGCATGCCCAGATCCTCGCTATCGGTTCTCGATGATCATCTTGGGTGGAGCGCCGGGCAAGCCCTTGAGCTTCACAAAAAAGGTCATGCCCGAAAGTTCGACGCTCACATCGTTCATGGTGCCAGCCGGCTGGTAATGTTCCCCGTGTTCCCAGTCGTGATTGACCATCACAACGCGCTGGCGGGAAGAATCGTCAAAGTAGATTGTGTTGCCGTCGTCGGAGAGCCGGACGTCGTAGCGGGTCGCGATTGTTTGCACGCCGCGCCCACGAAAATCCACCGATTTGGTCTCGCCCTTGACCAGGTCGAAGGAAACCGGCTCATAGGGATACCGCTTGTTGTTCCACGCGATGGAACCGCCCTGAACCACGACGTTCACCACGTCTCCGTAGCGGGCGTTGGCATAGGCTTGGCGGGTTTGCTCCGCCTTGGCCATGGACTGCTCGTGTGCGAAGCGCTCCTGCTCCAGCCGCTGGGCTTCGCGTTGCTGCCGCCGCTCCGCATCAATGGTGTACTGTTGGGCCTGAAGTTCAGCCTGTTTTTCAGGCGGCAACGCATTCCATTGGTCGGTCGAAAGCCCCATCGGATGCGACAGGGCACAGCCCGAGAAAAGGCAAACACCAACCAACCATATCCCCATCCGAAACCTGTTTTCCCCCTTCATCGCTTCTCCTACATGGATTTGATTCCGTCTACTGCACCTAATTGGCGGGACTTGTTTCCGCCAACTGCACAACCCAAATATCCCACTTGAGTCCGCGATTGGAACGGAAATAGATCGTCTTTCCCTCTTGCGAAACAATGGGCTTGTCGTCGCGTGAACCATTGGTTGTCAGTTGCTGGGGATTGGAACCGTCGGCATTCATGATCCAAATGTCATAGTTCTGCTTGCCATTGGCGACACCTCGGTCGCTGGCGTAGACAATCTGCTTGCCGTCCGGCGTCCACACCGGTTCGATGTCGTTGTAGCCAGAGGACTGGGTCAATTGGGTGGGTTCGGTGCTGTCTGGCTTCATGGTCCATATCTTCATCTTGCCAGTACTGCGGTCCGTGGCCGAATAGAGAATCAATTTTCCGTCGGGGGACCATTGGGGGGCGGATCCTTCTCTCAGTTGCATGGGCAATCCTTTTTCCAAAGGCAAGCTCCAGAGTTGGGGAATGCTGGAGGCGTCCATAAACGCGGTATACATCAACGTCTGACCATCGGGCGAGACGCTTGGTAAGCCGTCGACCGTAGCTCCGGATGTGATGAGAGATAGCCCCTTGGGACCCGAAATGGCCAACCTGAAAATGCTGTTGCGACCGGCCCGGTTGGCAGAAAAATATACAACCTGACCATCCGGAGAATACGACGCCCCGGCATCGAAATACTTGCCATCGGTCAACCGTTGGAGCCCGCCGCCGGCCAAGGCATCCATCAGCCAAAGGTTGGACAACTGCTGCAATCCTTCCTCGGTATTTTCTTGGTCGAGAATTTCCATCACCAATTTTTTACCTGCGGGATCCAGCCGAAACTGACCCACTTGGCGCACCGACGGAAAATCGGTGAGACGCCTCACCGCCTTGACATTGGGAGACCTCTCGATGACATCCTTCTCAGAATGCACCAGCGATGTTTTCACTTGCAGCCCGTTGTCGCCCGGCACGACTTCAAGCAAGGTCGTGGTGTTGATTTCCTTGGGTGTCTCCAGTTCCAGCGTCACATATACATCCGCTGGCGATGCTCGGTCCAACTCAACTGTTTTGGAGACGTACCCCTTCTTTCTAACCTCATAACTTTGGGGCGCGCGAATACGCCCTACATACACGGGCGTCGTACCCGATTTTGTTCCGTCATATTGATCATAAACCTCCGCATCCGCAGGTGTGCTGTATAGGGTTACCGGCCTTACGGAAGTGCAACCTGCACCCCAGAGGATGCAAAGCGCCGCCAGCAGCAAAGAATTTGTTTTCATGTGGGGACGATGCTCTCCAAAAATATACACTGTCAAGCGTAAAAAATGCGGCTTTTGGGGTCAAATTTTTCGCCTCCCGTGAGAGCTCAAAGCTCCACTTTTCCGATGAGGAAACTTTTCCATCCTGATTCATAGTGGGCGCGTGGCCCTCTTCCCGTCGGCCAGCATCATGATGCGAGCTCATCTTGACATCACTGCATTCCCCGCGTAGATTGCGGCTATGAGAACCACATTGACCATCGATGATGATCTTCTGGCGGCGGCTAGGAGTTTGGCCCGCGACAAGTCAGAGTCCATCGGCGAGGCGGTATCCGAGCTGATTCGGCGTGGGCTTCGTGGATCGTCAGGGAAAAATCTGGAAAAAACGAACTCCGGGTTCCCCGTCTTCCACATTCCGCCTGATTCGCATCCGATTACCTTGGACGATGTGCGCAGGGCGGCGGACGAGCCGTGACCGTTTCCCTTCTCGATGTGAACATGCTGATCGCGTTGGCATGGCCATCGCATGTTCACCACCGAATTGCCCACGCATGGTTTGCCGAACATTCTTCGGAAGGTTGGGCCACGTGTCCGCTGACCCAATGCTCATTTGTGCGGATTTCTTCCAATGAAAAGATCATTCGGGAAGCCGTATCCCCAAAAGAGGCGCTGGCCCTCCTCGGCCAGATTATCGCGCATAAAAACCATGTGTTTTGGCCGGACGATGCACGGCTGACGGACGAGGCCATCCCCTCCGGCCTGTTGGTCGGTCATCGGCAAGTGATGGACGCCTATCTCCTCGGCTTGGCCATCCGTCATGGCGGCCACCTCGTCACGCTAGATGCCGGGGTTTCGGCGCTTTTGCCGCCCCGAAGCCCACAGCGGGAGGCCCTCCACGTGGTTCCGGTCCATTCCGTTTCGCCATAATTTCAGATTTTCTGGTTCCACGGGAAAATGCGACGGCATATTTTATGAGGTCATGGCACAAAAACGTCTCCGCGTCTCCGCGCCTCTGCGCGAAAAATACAGTTCCTCTTCTTCTTTCAAATCCCACATCCTCGATCCCTTCTCCCGTATCTGAATTTTCCCTCTACGGCCAACTCTCCCATTGCCCAGCCGTCAGGTTCAGCATCCATCGCGGATTTGTTGCTCCATTGTACCACAGCCAAGAGGCAGGCGACGCGCGATACAGAAAGGGATAGATCGTGTTACTCGTCCACAACCACCCTTGGTCATTGGCAAACAACCAGATGCTCTCCAGGGTGCCGCCCGCCGCCACAAAAAAGAATCCATGCTGGTTGTGCCAGATCCAACCGTCGCCGCCCAACGGAATATAATCCCCAAACCAACCCAGCCGCCGCCAGCCGCCCCCGATGTCCTCAGATCCCGAATCCCAACTGTTCCCCGCCTGAATCACCATGCAGGTTCGAACAAGGCCGCCGGCTACCACCGTGATGGCGCCCGTGCGAGCCCAAGTTCCGCCGTTGGCCAACGCACTAAAAGTCACCATCCCATTACTTATTCCCGATGCTCCCGACGTGATACGCAACCAAGGCGCATTTGTCGCCGCCGTCCAAGAAATATTTGCCATCACGGCGACCTGCCGCCCACTCACCGCACCGATGGAAAGGGAAATACTCGCCGGGCTGATCTCCAACGACGCAGCCGGAACCCACTCGATGCGCAACCGATTTCCGGCCGGGCTGACGGTGACATTGCTCACGGTGATCAGCCCGTACCCATCCACGGTGGCCATGCCGGATTGAATCTGGACGTTATCGTTCACGCGCCGGTTTTGCCAAGTCGCGACGGTCCCCGGAGCGGGTCGAAATTGTTGAGTGCGGCGCGGGGTCACATCCACGGTGTGCGTGAGTCCATCCGTGGCGCGCAAGCTCATCTGCCACAGCGTGGCGGTGTCCTGCGGCGCGCCATCCCAAGCATCCCAACTCGCCGACCAAGCGAGATTCTGGTTATAGCCACCCAATTGCGCGGGCGGAGAAACCAAGTTGCCGGAGGCACGACTCAACCCCGGCACGGTTTCATTGCGCACGACTTGGAAACCCGCAAACGGCACCAATGAATCATCGGCCGCCAGCGTAGGGAACAGACCGTTAAACCCCAGCCACGAATGGTCGTTATCGGTCACCACGCCGCCCCAGCAACGACGGCTGGCATCGAGCGCGCCGTAGACCGGCCGGCCTTGCGTGGGCCATTCGATCACCATGTCGTTTGTGCCATGGCCCAACCCCAACGGTACGCTCTCCGCGCCCACGCGGTTGGTGGCGTTGGCGCGGTGGTTCTGCCACGTGAAAACGCCAGTGCCATTGAACGCCCGGATCGAATCGGCCCACCCGGCCGGGGCATCGAGTTGAACCGGTAGATTGAGAGAGCGCCCCCCCCATTTTGGCTCCACATCCCCGCGCCAATCATCGCCCCCGCCATCGCCCGATGTGGCATAATCAGTCATGGGCTCGCTGGCATAGGCGGCGGCGAAGACATTCGGATAGCGCAGCGCGAGGGCCAACGTGCCGCTGCCGCCCATGCTGTGGCCATAGACATAGACCCGGTTGGTATCGAGTGCCACGCCCGGCGGCTGGCGTTGCAAATCGCGGATCATGCGCAGGACTCGCTGCTCGGTGTAATTGACGATGGAATCCCCCGCAGTCACGACCGCCCCTTGACGGAAATCGTGGTTCTGGGCAAACCCGAACCACCACGTTTCGCCTTGGTCCACGGGATAAATCCGGTAGGTACACCAATCCCACGGATCGGGATCCGTCGTCACCGGGCCATACGTATTCCCGCCCCAGCCATGCAAAATAAGCGTCGCCGGCACCGGCCCGCCGCCGCAATCCGGCTCGAACACCACGTAATCGTAGACATAGGCCAGCGCGTGCTGCACGGCCGGCGATTCCGGATCCAGCCCATAGTAGCCATTGCCCGCGTGCGGTGCATGAAAGGTCGGATTCCATTTCCGCAAATCCATGAATTGCAGGTACAGATGTCCGCGTACCCCCACCGACTGCGCCGCTTCCACCGGTAGCGGCTCCGCCACGCCCTCCCCCAGCGGGCCGCGCGTGTTACCAATCAAGAGATCGTTCGTGTTTTCGACGCCCGCCGCGTTCACAGTGGTGACGGCGTAATACACGCTCCCCGTCGTGCCGCCCGCAAAGTCGTTCGTGGCCAGCGTCCACACCAGCAAACCGGTGCCCGCCGGCAGCGGACTGCCTTGGTTCGTGATCACCACCCGGTCGAAATAGCGCGCTTGGTATCCGCTGTCGTCATAGCGGTTGGCGGGCAAATCGGCCGAGCCTTCCCATACTTGGTACAGCCGCGTGGCCGCGGCCAAATTCGCCGCCGTGATCGGTTGCGTGTGGCGATAGATGCGATACGATTCGCCCGCCAGATCGGCCCGCTCGTTCCACGTGAGGAACGTCTGGCCCGACCGATGAAACGCCTGAAAGTTTGTGGGCTGAAGCGTCGCCGTGTTGGTGCTCGCCCCGAACAGGTTGGTCGTGAACAGTACCGCGCCGGAAAAGGCAGGCAACGTCAGGTTCGTCGCCGCCACCGCCGCCAAGGAACCGCCATAGTTCCCGCTGGCATTCACGAGTCCTCCTCCGCTGGCACTCACGCGCCAGTAGGTCGCCCCCAGATTGGGAATGCTCACCGGGCTGGCGCCGGGATTGACCACCACGACGCCATTGGTGTAATCGCGCCGAAACACGCCCCACCCCGTATTCCAAAGGGCGCTCACGCTGGCGGGAAACGCGCCGCGCGCCCCGCCCAAATCCAGCGTGTATTCCGGATAATATTCCAGCGCGATGTCATCGGCGGCCAGCAGGTTCAGATAGGTCGCACCGCCCTTGATCAACAGATAGCTAGCCGTGGCGAACATCCGCTCCTGCGCGTTGCCCTCCCCCGGATACGACTGGCAAATCACGATCTGATTGCTCCGCACCAGCGTCAGCGCGCGATCGATTTGCAGCTCCCAGTCGGCGGGGTCGAGATAGCTGTCCGGCCCCCAGAACGCAAACCCCTCAATCATGCCGCCATGCCCCAGGCCGTAATCCATGTCGAGCCACGACGTAACCAGCGCGCCCAGATTCGGCAAAAAGACAAAGCCGTTGGTGCCCGCCAGCGCCTGTCGCGCCGCGCGCCCGAATTGTTCGAGATTCGGCACCCAATTCGCGCGGCACAAATCCACATCCTCCAACCACGGATGCGACGGATTGCTCTGGCCAAACCCATAACTGTCCGGCGTGAAACTGTCGGCAAAGACGCCATCGTCCTCCGCCGCGCGGATGCGGGCGAGGCAATTGCTAATCCAGTACGCGGGGAAACCGCTCACAGCCTGACCGTTGGTATAGCGCACATCCATCACGTCCCAGTTCCATTGCGATTGGTGGACGCGCTGATTGGACACATTCCGCAGAAACCAGTTCGACTGCGCATTCACAAAGGCCCAGTCGGAGCCCCACGTATCGCCCAAAATGAAAGCGGGCGTCCCCGCCCCCACGCCCAACTGGTAATGCAGACACAGGAAATTCGTGTTGTAGACCCGCAACGCCTGAATCTCGGAGCGCAACATCTTCTGCGTACCCGCGAAATGCGTCGCGGCGAACCACCGCTGCGTGGCGTTCAGGCTACCGGGCAATTGATCGGCAAACGGCACTATATGGAACCGCGTATCAGGCCAAGGCCGCGCCGCCGAAATTGGACTAGAAAAAGCGGCAAAAAGAATTACCCCCAACCAGACCCCTTTATCCCATGCTGAACAAAAGAAACTCACCCCTCGACCGCTTGTCTTCTTGGTTCGCATGATCCTATCTCACGACGGGCCTACAGCCAGCTTTCCCACTGTCCTTCCGTCAGATTGAGCATCCATCGCGGATTCGTCGACCCATTGTACCACAACCAAGAAGCAGGTGTTGACCGATATAGGAAGGGATACTGTGCGCTACTCGTCCACAACCACCCCCGGTCGTTCGCAAACATCCAAATACTGTGCGGCGTATTCTTCTCCGTCACACATAAAAAGCCGTGCTTGTGATGCCAAATCCATCCGCCTGCGCCCATCGGCGCATAGTCCCCGAACCACGTCAGTCTCCGCCATCCGCCCCCAATGTCCACATATCCCGAATCCCAACGGTTTCCCGACTGAACCACCGTCACCAAATTAGTCAGGCCGCCCGTTCCCACCACCGTCACCATGCCCGTTCGTACCGTCGGCAACGCGCTTGCATCCACGGAAACCGTAATCGTTCCTCCATGGGTTCCACTCGCACCCCCCGTGATGTCCATCCACGTTTCTGACTCGCTTGCCGTATAGGTCACAGTTCCTCCTCCCAAGTTGGTTACAGTAAACGAAGTGGTTCCGGCTTCAAAACTAACCACCTGAATAGAAGGGGTCACCTCCATCGTTGGATCATCCGTCAACAATCGACTCACGATGTTGTTGCTCCACCGGTTCCCCGTCTCACTACTCCAACTGGGCGAATACCCCGTCGATGTCGTCAGCGGATAAAATTCCAATCCGCTCTTTTCAGCCGTCAGAACGAATTCCTGATTAGATGGCAGACGCGCCAACGCATAAATGCCACGAGCATCCGTGACCGCGCGGTTTGTCTGCCCGCCCCCCACCGCCACCACTTCCGCACCTTCCACCGGTACGCCATCATCCAGCACCCGCCCGGACAAAATCTCGCCCGTTCCATTCGTGTAAATGTTGCACTCAAAACCCCGAAGCGTATCGAAGGCGTAATAATCCGTATCCACATCCGGCAGGTTGTACCACGCATCTTTCAGCCCGCCCCATCCCAGATTCAAATGGTAATACGCGGATTCCAAATTAAACCCATATCCATCGCACAACACCGCATGCCCCCCGGCGCTGCACCAGATGCTCATCAACACAGGCAAACGCGCATCCAAATTGGGGCGAACCGCCTCCGCCAAGCAACTTTGCCCGGAGACATAGCGCGCATTTCCGAAAAAAAACACTTCCTTGAGCGTGGATTCATATGTCCCCGCACTGGAGCCATCGGCCGCGTAGCTCGTGTCACTGGCCACCCCGATATCCGCACACAAGGCCCCGATGGCCTGTCGTTCAGCCGTGCTCGGAGTCACCGGAACCAGCGGCATCAAATCCCAGCGATACGCCCCACCCAAGCCATCCCCTCCACGAAGACTACGCATGGTCGAAACTCCATCCACTTCAATCGGGAAAGATTCTGTACCCACCGCTTGGGTCGGATATCGAAAATAGCGCATCAACTGCCCAAACGCCGTATTGTTGCACCCGCACACGTAATTGCTCGAACTGCCCGCCGCATATGGCGGCGTGTAATAATTATAGCAGGCCACCCCCCCCACCGTTCCTTGACTCCATGTGCTTAAAATGAACGGATCCACTCGCGGATCATCCACCGAACTCAAGCCACTTCCCCTTTTCAGCCTGCGCCCCTCCGCCGAATCTCGCAACACGTCCCATTTCGACGCCGACCTGGACGCCACCTCATTCTTGGCCTTGGCCGAAGCCGTTTTGGCCCGTTCCAGTCGACCTTGTGCATCCCGCCGAATCAAGGCCACCAACGGATTATTCGGGTTGCCGTCATAGTGCCCTGTGGCCGAAAATACCAGAATCGGCTCGATCGCGGTGTCGGCGGAACAAATCACAAACCCTTCCGGCTCGAGCGATACCACGTGAAACAACACCGTTCCAAATTCATTTTCCACCGTCTCCACGAAACGAATCGTCGCACTCAGTTTTTCCCCCAATGGCTCCGCACGAATGTGCAACCAGCCCCGAACCGCCCCCGCCGCCTCGTCTGCCGCTACAGGCATTCCCTGCGCCGTCATTCCCATCAGGAAAACGCCCATTCCCACTTTCCTGATCCAGCCTTTCATTGTCCACCTCCTAGAACCACCTCATCCCACAGACTCAGAGTCAGAACGATAATTTATAAATAGCAAGAATCATGCCGATTCCTCAGAATTGGCAAATCATAACGCTTAACCCGCCCTTCAAGCTCGATTCAGAATCAAAATCCAATCCCGCATTCTCGAAATCAAGAAACTATTCCCGCACCCCTGCGACTACTGCATCTGCTCCTCGCGCCAATAAATCGGCGTGATTTTCTTATCCCCCACCTCAAACACCGCCCACACCCCGCAGCCCACCCCATTGTTTTCCCCGATCGACACCACCCTCACGAACGTCCGATCCGACACCGAAATCTTGTCCGCCAGCGCCGCATCCATCCCCGACTTGGCGATCGCATCCTGAACACTCTCGAAGCCATCATCCTTCGTGTTCGGAATCCCGTCATCGCCCAGCCGGAACTTCAGCAAATCCTCCACCACCCACTCATCCATCATCTTGTCCCCCGCCGTCAACGTCAGCAACACCTCCCGCGTCGCCGTATTCACGTTCACCTTTCCATCTCCGAACGTCGTCAGCAAATGAGCAATTCCCCTCAACGGCTCGCTCTTCGGATCCGGCGGCGGCCCCCCATACACAATCGCCGGCGTAAACCCCTTAATTAGCAACAACTCATCCACCGTATCCAGCGGCGCATTTTTGGGAACATACCCCTTGTCCTTGTAAAACGAATCGCTCTCCTCCGCACCATTCAGCTGGGTATCTTCCCCTTCATCCGTCCAATCCATAAAGCAATCAATCAACTCCGGCCAAATTTCCTCTGGCACACCCGACTGATCCAGCAACTCCTCCCAATCCTCATCCCCCAGCGTATTCACATTCCGCCGCCCCGCCTCCGGCAAAATATCCACCGTGGCCTTCGACGCGCCCATCTCCACATTCACCCCCGAAATCCCGATGCCCCTCCCCAGATTTTTCGACAACGTCCGCAATGCTTCCTTTTCCTCGTCCTCCTCCTCAAACGAGTTTTCTTCAAAACTTTTCGCCAGCAAAAATTTCGCATACTCCACCCCCCCGCGCGCCGCCACCTGTGCCTTCATCCGCTTACGCGCGTGCGACGTAATCCCCGCCTCCAGATGCATCTCAAACGCCAGCCCCCCGATCAACAAACTCAAAATCAACACCGTCCACAGCGCCACCACCAGCGCCGCCCCCTCCCGCCCCCGAATAGGGGTCAGTCCTTGCATTGTAGCATTTTGAGTTTTCCACAGTGTGGAAACATTTTTTCCATTGTGTGGAAAAAGCGCGAAAAAGTTTTCCATACTGTGGAAAAATCTCATTGCGTCAACTCCACGTCGACCTCGCCCTCGGGTTGGGCTTCGGGTTGGGCTTGAGGTTCGCCTTCGGTTGGAGGAGCCACCGTGCGATCTCGCCGTTCGCCGCCCGGCAGGTCCGGGGCCACTTCCAGCTCCACGATGCGTTGCAATTCCAGATTCTCGTCGAAATTTTTTCGTTTCTCCATCGTCACCGTCACGCGCAACAGTTTAGGAATCGAATTGGTTTCTTCCCATTTCTGGCTCCATTGTTCCGTATCGAAATCGTACCACTCGCAGGAAAATCCATCCACGCCGGGCGTCACGAGCCACGGGTCCACATCGGTTTCCTTGACCTCTTCGGACAGATGCGGCCAAGCGCGCACCACCAATCCCCGCTCGCCCCCCACCGAGTCCACCGTCACCGAAAGCCGATGCAACCCATTTTGCCACGGCGAATCGGGCGGCAAAAACGCCGTCCCGCTCGTCACCCAACTCACTTTGTTGGCCGCGCTTTTTGAGGTGCCGCCCCGATCCTCCAACCAAAACCCGAACGCCTCGGGCTTGGAGGGAAACCACGCCGCGCCGCGCAACGCCGTCACGAGTTGATCCATCGCAAACTCGCCATAGTGGAGCTGCTCGAGCAGTTCGCCGCCGCGGCTCCACGCCTTCGTCACGCTCCAGAACGTGCCCGCCGCCATGGCCATCGCCAAACTAAAAATCACCAGCGCCGCCAACAGTTCAATCAGCGTGAAGCCGGCCTTGGATGAATGCAAACGGCGCATCAAAGAACCTTGGGTTTCAGCGTTCGCTCGCCATCGCTGTTTTCAGGCACATAGAGAAATTGAACCACTTCCTCCATGCCCAGACGCTCCCCCTGCGACCACTGCACGCGGGTCGTCATCTTAAACAGGCCTTCTTTCTGCTCATCCTCCGCGCCAAAATCTTCGAGCGTCCTCGTCCACGTCCAGCCCGGCGGCCCATCGGTGAAGCTCCCGCTTTCCTGCCCCTCCTCAATTTTATCCATCAACCGAAGTGGCTTTTCCACATCCACGCGGCCCATCATGCGCCGCGCCAGTTCATAATTGCGCGCCTGCCGTACCACCGCCAGCGCCCGCGATGCCCCCTCCACCAGCGACCCCAGCGCGATGCCCAGAATCACCACCGCCAACAACACCTCCACCAACGTCATGCCCGAGCGCCTATTCACGCGTCACCTTCGCCTTGCCCGTGATGGCGTCCACTTGGATCGTCGTGGTGCGGTTTTCCTCATCGCCAATTTGGATCTCGTATGCCTCGCACATGCCGTTGGGATAATAGTTCACGAAATACAAATCATCGATCGACTTGCCCCCGCGAAACGACAAAATCTTGACGCCCTCCTCCAGCTTGCGCACCAAGAGCGGCGGCGCCTGCGCATCCATCGCCGGCGCATCTCCTCCTGTGACCACCGAGCCATCCCCCGACGGCGCTGGCCCCTTGCCCCCGACTTCCCCAAAAAACGCATCCTTCTTCACCCCCGGCTGCCCCTGGTCTACCATCTCCAGCGTGCCCTTGAGCTCATCGAACAAGATCGCCATGTAGCGCTGCCCCAGCACCGCCTTCGACTGCGCATGACGGTGCATCATCAGCACCGTACGCGTCGAATTACGCAACTTGGCCCCCCGGAAGGATCGCGCAAACATCGGCATCGCCACCGCCGAGGCAATCCCGATGATCACCACCACCAGCAGAATCTCGATGAGCGTGAAGCCCCTTCGACGCACAGCCGCCTACTTGACGTCGTCCGCGCTACCAAAGCTCAAATCCGGCCCCGCCGACACCACCGTGTAAGCATTGCCCTGCTTGCTGTATTGAAACTCCGTTCCCCACGGATCTTTCAGTGATTCCGCCTTCTTCAAATACGGCCCGTTCCAGTTGGGTTCCGAACCCTTGTTGACAAGATTCTGAAGACTCTCCGGCAACTTACCATTGTCCGTCTCATACAAGTCGATCGCCACACCAATGGCCCCCGCCCCACCGCGAGCCGCCGAAATCTGACTCTGCATCACGCGACCACCCAGCCGCGGCACCGCAATCGCCGCCAAAATGCCGATGATCACCACCACCAGCAGAATTTCAATCAACGTGAAGCCCGCATCCCGACGCCGAATTTTGTTGCTCTGTTTTTTCATCTTCTACCTCCGAGTTATGACCTAGGGCACCCTAACATGCTTTTACAACCTCTCCCAATCCTTTTTATATGGCACAACGAGTCCCCGCTCAGGCTTTGGCCATCTTGGGATGATGCCGTTCCAATTCCGCCTCAATGCGCTCAGAAAGAAACACTTTCAATAAGGACTGATAAGGCACATCTCGTTTGTTCGCCAGAAGCTTCAGCTCCTCCAACAGGGTCTGGGGAAGGCGTAGTGAAATGGTTTGCGTGGACGGCTTTAAATTCGGAAATACTGCGCGCTTGGCTTTGGACCAATCGACATATTCCGTGGAGTCATGCTTCGCCCAGAACTTGCGTTCTTCGTCTTCCGTTTTGAATGTCGGTATTGTTTTCATGATTGATATACCTTCTTTTCTTTCCGATTCATGTCCCGCGCAGAAATAACGCGAATTCGGTGCCCCCTCAAAGTAAATACGATGAACAGGGGCCTATCTCCGTCAGTTTGACCCAAGACAAGATACCGCTTTTCCGTTCGTGAGTGTTTTTCATCGCTGGCAACCACAAGCGGACTGTTGAAAAATACCTGTTCCGCTTCCTGCGGCGTCACTTGATGGGCAAGCCAGTTTTTCTCAATATTGCCTTGGTCCCAGTCGAACCCCACGAATTCGGGTAGCGATTCGGAATTCATAGAACATTAACGTATATTATGGTCATATACTTGTCAAGCAACCCATCGAGAAGATTTTGGGCCGTTCGCTAATCCCGCCCCACGCTCAAATACGTAAAACCCGCCGCCCGCATGTCCTCGGGCTTAAACAGGTTTCGACCATCCACCACCACGGGGCAAGCCATCACGCTCTTGAGTTTCTGTAGATCCATCTGCTTCACCGCGTCCCATTCCGTCAGAATCAGGACCAAATCCGCCCCCCTCGCGCATTCATAGAGGTCTTGCACACAGTCCAGCTCGGGATGAACCTCTTTGAATTTTTGTTCGGCCACCGGATCCCACGCGCGCAACTTCGCCTTCATTTCCATCAATTTAGGCACAAAGTAAAGGCTCGGAGCCTCACGAATATCATCCGTTTCCGGCTTGTAGGCCAACCCGAAAATCGCAATCGCCTTGTCCTGCACCACCCACAGTTCTTTTTTGATTTTCTTGATCAAGTAATCGCGCTGGGCATAGTTGATTTGCTGCACTTCCTTCAGCAACTTGAAATCGTGCCCCAAGACCTCCGCCAAGCGAACAAACGCATCCACATCCTTCGGGAAGCACGATCCACCATAGCCCACGCCCGCCCGCAAAAAACGCGGACCAATGCGCGGATCCAACCCCATCCCCTGTGCCACCTGACCCACATCCCCACCCGCCAGCTCACAAATACGCGCGATTTCGTTGATATATGAAATCTTCATCGCCAAAAACGAATTCGAGGCATGCTTCGTCAGCTCCGCACTCGTCACGCTCATCCGCAAAAACTGACCGCCGCTTTTCTTCAAAATGGACTCGTAAATTTTTTCCAGCAGGTCTCCCGCACGGTCGCTCTCCACTCCCACCACCACGCGATCCGGCCGCGCCGTATCCTCAATGGCCGTCCCCTCACGCATAAATTCCGGATTCGATGCCACATCAAAATCGGTATCCGCACGCAAATATTTCAAAACCGTCCGCTTCAAGTACTCGCTGGTTTTGGCTGGCACCGTGCTCTTCTCAACCAAGAGTCGATAGCTCGTCATTTGCTCCGCCACTTGGCGGCCCACCTGCTCCACATACGTCATGTTGTCCTCGCCACCCGCTTCCGGTGGCGTGCCCACGGCGATGAAAATGACTTCCGCAAAGGCCGTCCCCTCGACAATGGACGTGCTAAATTTCAACCTTCCCAACTTCACGTTCCGCGCCACAATCTCGTCCAGCCCCGGCTCATAAAAGGGCATGATTCCCGCTTGGAGCCGTTCAATATTCTTCGGGTCGTTGTCCACGCACAGCACCTCGTGACCGGCGTCCGAAAAACATGCACCCGTCACCAAGCCCACATAGCCCACACCGACCACTGAAATTTTCATCGCACCCGCTCCTTGTTTCCGCCTGAACTTAACCCAAGGAACGGTATTCAAATGTCCGAACGAAATCAATCCCTTCACCCTTTTCATTTTTGCCCGCCTATGAAAGAATCCGGCCCCGTATGAAAATCCAACGAGCTCTTCTCAGCGTGTCCGATAAAACCGGATTGATCGATTTTGCTCACGGTCTCGCCGCCCTGGGCGTCGAAATCCTGTCCACCGGCGGTACCGCCGCCGCCCTACGCGATGCGGGCGTTTCCGTCATCGACGTATCCACCTTCACCGGCCACCCCGAAATTCTCGATGGCCGCGTCAAAACGCTCCATCCCAAAGTCCACGGAGGCATCCTCCAGCGGCGCTCCAACCCGGCCGACATGGAAACCTGCGCCCAAATGGGTCTGCGCCCCATCGACCTCGTCTGCGTCAATCTCTACCCCTTTGAGAAAAGCCCCTCCATCGAAAACATCGATATCGGCGGCCCCTCCATGCTCCGCTCGGCCGCCAAAAATCACACGGATGTGATCGTACTGACCGATCCCTCGGACTATTCCCCCACCCTCGCCGCCCTCCGCACCAGCGGCGACTTGCCCATCGAGCGCCGCCGCGCCCTCGCCCAGAAAGTGTTTGCGCGCACCTCCGCCTACGATGCCGCCATCTCCGCTTGGCTCGCCGACGCTCCCGCGCCCGAAATTCCGTTGCGCTATGGCGAAAATCCGCACCAATCCGCCACGTTCCGCCCGGATTCCCCCCTCCCCGCCGAGGCGACTCTCGCCGCCGCCCGCATCCTCCACGGCAAGGAAATGTCCTATAACAACTATGTCGATGGCGATGCCGCCCTCGAAGCCGCCCGCGAATTGTTTGCCGCCCCCGCCGCTGTCATCATTAAACACACCAACCCCTGCGGCGCCGCCACCGGTGAAACCCTCGCCGCCGCGCTCGCCGCCGCTTGGGAAGGCGACGTGGTCTCCTCCTTTGGTTCCGTCATCGCCGTCACCCGCCCCGTGGACCTCGCCACTGCGCAAGTCCTCAAAGGCCGCTTCGTCGAGGCTCTCATCGCCCCCTCCTTTGAGTCCGACGCCCTCGAATTTCTCAAGGCCAAATCGAAGGACATCCGTCTTATCTCCCTCGACCACCCCTTGGCCGCCCCCCTCCCCCGCCGCCTTACCCGTCCCATCAACGGCGGCACCCTCACCCAGGAGGCCGACCTGAACGCGCCGGAAGCCTGGAACCTCGTCACAAAATCCGCTATTCCCGATTCCTTGCGCCCCACGGCCGACTTCGGCATCCGCGTCTGCAAGCACCTCAAATCCAATGCAATCCTGCTGGCATGGGAGCCCACTCCCGGTTGCCACGCCATCCTCGGCATGGGCGCCGGCCAGCCTAACCGCGTCGACTCCATGCGCAAACTCGCCATCGAAAAAGCCCGTGAAAACATTGCCCGCCTTGGCCTCGATCCCGCCGCCGTCCTCGCCAAAACCGTCCTGATTTCCGACGCCTTTTTCCCCTTCGCCGACAACATCGAAGCCGCCGCCGCCTTCGGCATCCGGCACATTGTCGAGCCCGGTGGTTCCAAAAAAGACGCCGATTGCATCGCCGCCTGCGATGCCGCCGAAATCGCCATGGTCTTCACCGGCTGCCGCCACTTCCTGCATTGATGGGTTGAGCCTATTCCTCGGGAATAGGTTCCTCTTCAATGCGGTAAAATCCTCTCGGGTTCTCCCCCTCTGACGGCTCAAACACGTTTTGCGGGGGATCCGCCGGAATTCCCACGGCCACTTCCTCGAAAGCACCCGGCAAACTCGCCGCCTTCATCACCCGGTAGGTCCGCCCCGCAAAACTGCTCCAAATCAGGCGAAGCGGCCCTCCCTCCTCCTCCCTCTGCCAACCCACCAGCTCCAGCACGTAATCGCGCACCGCAAACCGGCCGGTCGCCGTTTCCCACCCAGCATGTTCCTCATCCCCCGCAAGCAACCGCACGCTTTCGTTCTTCTGCTGTAGCACCACGTTTCCGGTCCATTCCCCGTCTGCAAATCCCGTCAAGTTGCTCGGCGCAACCGGCACCTCCACCGGAATCGGCGGCGGCCCGAACCGCAAGTTGGGATACGTGGCAACGGCCACCGCCGGAGGCACCCTCCCCGTCCATTCCAGCGGATCGCCGTGTTCGTTGTCGCTTTGGAACACCGCCGCCACCATCGCTTCCGCCGGACTGGCCCGGCATTCCCCGCTAGACTCATAGCCATCGTTGTGGAAGCTGAAGTCCACCATCAGCGAATTCGTCCCGTCATATTCAAACGGCTGCTGGAACACCATCGTCACCCATCCGGTCGCCGCAATGGCCACGTTGGTTTGCAGCACCACCGTCCACCCCTCGCTCTCCCACTCCGGCTCGTCCGAATAGGCTTTCAGCGCCGTGTGCTTCAGCCGCACCGTCCAGTTGCTCAACGGATAGGTCGGCACCGACCCAACGAACAGTTCCACATGGTCCAGTGTCCGCCCCTTTCCCATCGTCTCCGGCGGATAGATCACCTGCGTTCGCGCATCCATGTAGATCGTGTGCAGCGGATAATCCCACGCCTGCGTTCCCGACCCGACGTATTTCCCCGGATCGATCGGCGCCGCCTCCGTCCGCAACTCCGCTGGCCCCGCGTACCCGTTCATCCGGTCGCCATACACGTTCTGCGCCGCCACCCGCACCGGAAAACCGGAATTCACCACCAGCACCGAAGCCACCGGATCGATCGCCAACTCTCCCATCCCCAGATCCTCCCGCAGCGGCACCACCGGAAACATCCTCTTCCCCAGCCCCGGCGGATTCTCCCCATAGGTGGGATGGTCGCTCGCATACTTGTGGATCCGCGCATACTCCGCGGCCTCCTGGAAGGATACATACCCGTCCTCGTTCAGATCCCCGTCGCAGGCTTCCGCATCCAGCCACGGCGCGTTCGTTTGCGGATAAAACCCCCGCAGCGCCGCCGTGAAATGATACGCCCACTGGTCGAATTCGGGATACGTATCCCCCGCATACGAGGACTCGTCGTGCCGCGCCGCCGTCGCCACCGCCCGGTTGAACTGCGCCAGATCGTCCACAAATCCACCGCTGTAGCACTGCTCCATGGCGAAAAACACCGGGCATCGGATCTTCACCGTCAGCGCCTTCAGGTCCGAATCTTTCAGCACCTCCAAATTCCACAGGTTGAGCTCGACCTCCCACTCCCCGCCCCCTGTCGTCGGACTTCCATGGTCGGTCAGGAACACAAACAACTGGTCCGTCGTCTTCAGACTCGCCTGCAGGTTGAGAAACAAATTGCTGATGTTCGCCGCCGTCGCCGAACCGAACGTGTCGAAGAACCCGTCGCCGTCGAGATCCTTTGGCGAATCCGCCCCGATGCTGTTGTCCACCGCCGGATCAAGACCATCTGAAACCAACGCATAGATGTTTCCCTTGGGATAGCCATACTTCTTCGTCAGCGTGCTGTAGATGAACGCCGCATCCCCCCAGTAGCGCACATGGTTGTTGATTGGGTCGAATCCACCAGAAAGAATTACCGCATAGCAATTGGATACGCTCCCGTCATACCGGATCTTCGCCTGCCCCCGCGCCAGATGCGGCACCACCCGCGCCCCGGCCGGACGCGTTCGGTCAAACGGCACCAGCACCTCCAGCCCGTTCACCGCCGCCGCCCCTTTGGAAGCCGCCACCGCCCCCCGCAGTTCCAGCGGCGTCAATGCCTGCTGCACCGTCACAGCCGACAAATCCGCCGCCACGAACACATATCGGCACGGATGCGCCCAGTTCGCCAGCGGCGCGTCATCCACCTGGAATACCCAAGTTTCCTCCCACGGGGTGGTCACCTCCCGCCCACCCCACGTTCCCAAACTCATTCTCCCGCGCATCACGGAAACCCCAATCCCCGACACCTCCAGTCCCGCCGTCTTGTCCCGCAGCACCACTTCCTTCGCCCGCGCCCAAGCTTCTTCAACTGTTGCCCCGGTCCGGACCGGAAGCCCCTCTGCGCAAAAATACAGCGGCTCCCAACTCCCGCCGCGCCGCCTCATCCCCGCCTCGAAAGTCGCTACCCCTTCCTTCGTTTCCAGCGACCACACCTCACCATTCCCGCCTGTTGCCCGCAACCGCACCTCCCCCGTCCTCCGCGCCCCGGCCTGCACCGGCGCCGCCTTGCCCAACTGCTCGAGTAAATTCCTGCGAGCCTCCGGCTCCCCCGCCGGCCCCGCCACCGCCGCCACCCCGGCCCTTCCAACCGCCTCTTCCGCCAGCGCCCGTTTCCACCCCTCCACGCCCGCCAACTTCTCTTCCCCCCGCCCGACCGCAGCCGCCATGACCATCGCGAGCACCAACCATCCCTTGCGCATACCGTAGACCCTTTTCTCTTCTGTTTGTTCCGGCTCCCGACCCTTCAATATCCCATTACATTCCTTTTCCTATCCCCTCCGCAATCGACGCGCTACATATCAACCGCCCCAACATCACGGTCCTCAAAACAATATCGTATTCAAATGGCAACGCATAATCAATCCCTTCACCCTTTTCATTTCTGCTCGCCTGGCGAAAATCCTCACCCATCCGTGTGGCGCCGCCACCGGCGAAATCCTCGTCGCCCACATAAAGGCCCCCTTGCGCAGTTGAATCACTCACCGTAATTCTCTAGAGTTCAAACACCATGAAGAAAACAGTCACCCTTCGCTACTTCGCTATCGTTGGTCCCCGTCGCGGCACGCAGACCGAGACCTATGAAACGCACGCCGAGACCGCCCGCCAACTTCTCCACGAAATTCAGGCCGGCACCCAAATTCCCCTCACCACCCACATCGTCAAAGCCGCCATTAACGACCAATTTGTCGACTGGGATGCCCCCATTCAAGAAGGCGACCAAATCACATTTCTTCCCCCCTTCTCTGGCGGCTGAACACACCGCCCCCGCGCCCCACTCTACTTTCGCCCCGAAAGAACCTTTCGCAAAATTTCTTCCAGCGACATCTCCGGCGTCACCTCCTCCACAATTTCTCGCACCATCCGTTGCGCATCCACCTGCTTATGGCCCAGCGAAATCAGCGCCAACAGCACATCTCGCAACTTGGAATCCTTCGGCCCCGGCGTCCCCCCCGTCACCGCCTCCATCAAGTCCCCCTTGCTCAATTTGTCGCGCAGTTCCAGAACAAGCCGTTCCGCCGTCTTCTTTCCAATGCCCGAAATCCCGCTCAGCCGCTTCACATCCCCATTCGCCACCGCGGCCTTCAAATCGCGCACCGAAAGTCCACTCAGCACCGCCAACCCTAGCTTGGGCCCCACCCCGTTCACCGATGTCAGCGTCAAGAAAGCCGATCGCTCCTCCTCCGTCATAAATCCAAACAATAGGTGCGCATCCTCCCTCACCACCGGCACCGTCAGCAACCGGATCCGTCCCCCAACTGTCGGCAAGCGATCATAGCTACTCAAGGGAATCGCCGCCTGATACCCCACGCCATTCACATTCACCACCACATGCGTCGGCTCTTTCTCCTCCAACGCGCCATCCAAAAACACCATCATCCTTGACCTCGATTCCTTGACGTTCTTTGAATTCTGTCCACGCAAAAACCCGCCGCGCCAAAAGGCGCAAAGCGGGTCTATGCGGCTGTCCGACAAAGCGGACGTTGCCCAGTCCGCAGACTAGGCCGTGGCCTTCTTGGCAAGTTTGGCGGTCACCTTCAACCGTTTTTTACGACGGTCGCGGGCTTTGCGCTTCACTCTCGGTCTCAATTGCTGTCCCATAAGGTCGCCTGTGGTATCAAATCCAACCGCCGCAAGTCAAGCATCCGCATTGATTTTTCCGACTTCTCTGGAATATAGCCCCAACCTCCACAAAACCACCCCGTTGTCCTGTTTTCGCCTCTGGAGAACGCCCTCCCGCATCAAACGGCTTCATTTGGCAAGAAACACGAATGGCTATTGTTTTATAAAACTATAGCCAAAATTGGGGATAGGCCCCAACACGCTTGTTTGAGCGGGTTCTGGATTCTGGATACGAATCGGCTCTGCTCTGTTGATTTTTCAAACTCCCCTCGCCTATAGTCCCCGCATGAGCAACCCCTTTGACGCACGTGCCAACACTTGGGACGAAGAACCCCGTCGCCTCCAACTCGCCGCCGACATTTTCTCTGCCATCGAAAAACAGGTTCCCCTTCAACCTGATTTCGCCGCCCTCGACTATGGTTGCGGCACCGGCCTCTTGACCCTCGCTCTGGCCCCGCGCGTCCGCCGCATCACCGCCGTGGATTCCTCCCGCGGCATGCTCGACCGCCTCGCCCAAAAACAGAAATCCGCCGGCCTATGCAACATTGTTTTTCTGCAATCCGATTTTTCAACCGATCCGCTCCCCCCCGGCCCCTACGACCTTCTCACCACCGCCATGACCCTCCATCACATCGTCCACATAGACCAGATCCTCCAGAATTTTTTCTCCCTCCTAGCCCCCGGCGCCCACATCGCCTTGGCCGACCTCGATACCGAAGACGGCACCTTCCACTCCACCCCGGAAGGCATTCCCCACTTCGGCTTCGACCGGACCACTCTCTCGCATCAACTCCGCACCATCGGCTTCGAAACCCTCCAGTTTACAACCGCCACCCGTATCGAAAAAAATTCCCGCACCTACTCCGTCTTTCTCGCCACCGCCCAAAAACCCCGATAACCGCTCCACGCTTTCTCCATTCCTTAACTATCACAGTTAATTAACTGTGATAGCCCCCCTTTGCCTCCCAATGGGTCCACTGTTGGAAAGGGTTGATCGTCCCAAATCGGCCAACGCTTTTACTTGAATTCCAGCGTGCCAAAACACTGCGGCATGTGAAATTTCGGAACGGGATGATCCACATGCGACCACGTCAGCCAATGCGGATTGGACGTGCCATCCGCGCATTTATAAAAATTGGCCCTCCAAACCACTCCCGCCTCTGGCGGACTCGCCTCCGGACAATAGCGGCGAATCACTGAAAACGGCAATCGATATTCCACCGTCCAAACCGTCGGCCCTTCGATTTCAGGATCCACCATTTTTGGCAACGAACTCTTGATTTCAATCTGCGCCAAATCCACCGCCGCAACGGGAATGGCGTTTCCCCCTTCCGGATGCCACGCAAATAAAATCGTCCCCCCGCAATTCACTTCCAAATTGAAATACGAAAACCCAAGATCCGGCCCCGGCGTGAAGAAGAATTCCACGCAACTGTCCCGACACACCGGATCCTGATGCTGCCTCGCCACCGCACGAACATAGCGATCCTCCACGCAAAATATCAGATCCAAAAATCCATCCTCCCACGCCACCTTCGCCTGCACAGACGGGAGAAAATCCGGAACTCGCCCCATAGCTTGCCCCACCCGCAAAGGCGGAATATCACACCACACCGCCTTGTCCCCATTCCCGTCAGCCACAATCGGCGCACACCTGCGGCGCACGGTATACGTGGACAGTATTGGATTCAAAACCACAACCCCTTTTCCTTGTTCAAGGCGTGACCCGCACTCGCAACATTCGTTGCGCTCCTCCCACCGTATTCGTCCATTCTTGCTCGCCGCCCACTCCCCAAAAATCGCCCACCTGCGTCCACTCTTCCCCATCCACCATTTGGTCGACGGAATCCACCGCATAATACACGTTCGATGCAGTGTGCAATCGAATCAACTGCGCCTCTCCACTCCGCTCGATTCCCCGAATCGCCAAATAGTCGGTGGGATCCTGCGGCAGCGTGTCGCACATCATCTCCACCGCATCTGTATATCCATCCTCATCGAAATCATCGTCGGCCCCATCGCTATCCTCCAAGTTTCCGAAGAATCCCATCTCCCACGCATCGCGCAATGCGTCTCCGTCCGTGTCTTGAGGCGTGCCCACCCGAATCTGAACCCGGTCGGGAAAATACTTCACCACCCACAATCGATCCCCAGACAACACCGGAAGATTGGTTTGGGCAAACTCCCCCTTCCGTTCCGACACCATAACCAAATCGAACCGCGTCGCCGTCGGCGGCTCGTAGCCCCCCAACAACTCCACCGTCAACGTCCCCGCCAAGGTGCCCGTGCTAGTTGCCGCAAGTTGATCATAACTCACCCCAGGCTCGACACCCCCAATTTCCATCCGCAACGTGGCCTCCGCGCTAGTTTGCTCAAACGATCCCTCAATATCCAATTTCCCCGGAGAATATCCCGGCGACACCGTTCCTTGGCTCTGAACAAGATGGTTCGCCACTCGCCCCGCCCCGCCAATGCTTCCGCCAAACTGATAAAAGGATTGCCCTCCATCCCATACTCCACCGTTCAGCACAAACTCACCGCCATACATCGCTCCATATAAACTGACGTCCTCCCCCTCGAAGGATGTCCGCCCCCCGTGTTGCACATACGGCATTTGGATATCCGTCTTTCCCGATGCCGCAAACCGGACCTCTCCCGAGTTGTTGAAACTGGATGGGCCGGACCCGATCCATATCCATTTTCCTCCCACAAAATCCATTCGGCCAAAGTTGTCCAAATATCCGGGGGTGAGATATAAATACTCATCCCGATTTCCCAATCTCGCTCTCATCGATTCATAATTGGCGATTCGCCCCAGTAAACGGCGCATGTCCGGTTGTTGCAGATGCAAATCCATTTCTTCAGCAAAGGAAAGGATTCCGCGATTCTCGAGGGAATAGGAAGGATGCACCTCCATCGTTCCTCCCCCGAAAACAAACCCGCCCCCTTGCATCGCAAATGTCGGATTCGACGTCGTAAAATATCCCACTCGCAACGTCCCCGTTCTCATCATGAACGATCCCTCTCCCTCCGATGTGAACACACCGGAATAATAGGATGTGCCTCCGGAAACAGGCTGGAACACGGAACCCTCCTCCAACCAGAAATGCCCGTTTTGATTCGTTTCCATACGACCCTGAACCCGAAACGAACTTCCGCTCCCAAGGTGCATCGTTCCGCCTTGCGTATAAAATCTCCCTTCCGACACCTCTCCCGTTTTTCCAAAAAAATGGAACGCGCCTGCGTTCCAAAAAGATCCCGTGCCGGACAACGACCAATTCGTTATCCCTCCCCACACCGCGAAGTGGGCTTGCGTGGTGTTTTGAAATCGCCCGTTCAGCAAGAGCGACGGCGTCTGCACCAGCGTTACCTCGCCTTCGTTTGCAAATGTTCCAGAAATGGAACTGGCGGGTTCCCCCGTGATCGACAACTTTCCGGCGTTCTGGAAAGACCCCGCCAACGTGGCCGAGTGCCAAACCCCAGTCTCTGTCATGAGCACAATCGCCCCGTCTTGGATGAACAATCGCCCCGAGTCCAGATTCAACCTGGAGATAATGACGCTCTGTGTTGTCGAAACCGTGTGTCGCACCGTCGCGGAATCCTCGGTGCTTGGAGTGCCTTCAGCGGAAGGAACCTCATTCGTCCATGTGGACACGAGATGCCACGATCCGTCCTGCACCGAATAGTATTCAATCGCCAACCCCTCGACTCCCCAATACCCGACCCAGATAGCGGCTACCCAAATGGCGATTCGCTTCATTCTCTTTTTCATGTGCACCTCCCTGCTGGGTCAACGTTTCGTTACGGTTTCGGATTTATCTCATACTCCATCGCAACCTGTTATTGGATTCACAGTTTGCCTGTCTTGTTATTCAAAGCCTCTTCACGTTCAACAGCCACTCCGTCAGGAGTTCATATTCATCATTAGGTAAGCCCCGGCAACACCGTCGCCAAAGCCCGCAAAAACTGATCATTCTCTTTGGCTGTGCCCACGCTCACTCGCGCATGTTGGGGCAAACCAAAACCGGCCATTGGACGGATAATCACTTTTTGCTTCGTCAGTGCAGCCGTCAATTCCGCCGCCCGCGCAAACGGGAATAAAATGAAATTCGTCACCGACTCCACGGGATCCAACCCCAGCTTTCGCATCCCGTCCATCAACTGCACACGCCCCTCGCGAAGCATCTGACGCGTTTTTTGCAAATGCTCTTCATCTTCCAGCGCCGCCACCGCCGCCGCCTGAGCCATCGCGTTCACATTGAACGGCTGTCGGACCTTGTTCATCAAATCAATCGCATCGGGTTGCGCCATGGCATAGCCCACGCGCAGCCCCGCCAACCCGTACGCCTTGGAAAAGGTCCGCAACACCACCACCGGCTTTTTTCCCGCTCTCACGTGCTTGATCGTATCAACCTGATCCTTTGGATCCATCAGTTCCATGTAGGCTTCGTCAAACACAGTCACCACATTCGACGGCACCGCTTCCACAAACCGGTCCACCTCGGCCTGGGACACCATCGTACCCGTGGGGTTGTTCGGATTCCCAATAATCACCAGTTTCGTCTTCGGCGTGATCGCCTTCAACATCGCATTCAAATCGTGCGTCATGCCTTTCATGGGCGCCTCCACACATCGGCAACGGTACAACGCCGAGACCAGTTTATACACCACAAAGGAACGCTCCGACGCCACCAAATCATCGCCCGCATCCATGAACGCATGAGCCAACAAAACCGCATGCTCGTTGCATCCGCAACCCAGCATGACCATGTCATCCGCAATCCCATATTTCTTTGCAATGGCCTGCCGCAGATAAAACGATCCGCCATCCGGATACAGATGCATCGACGGAATCGCCAGCCGCATCGCTTCCTGCGCTTTCGGAGAAGGCCCTAGTGAGTTTTCGTTGGATGCGACCTTCACAATGCCTTCGATGTCGCCCAGTCCCAACTCGCGCGCCACTTCTTCAAGCGGGCGCCCCGGCTGATAGGGCTTCTGAGATGCAATCCACGAATTGGCCAACGCTGCAAACAGACTCATTTCGATTCCTCCTCATCCTCTCCACCCACGATTTCTTCTTCCGACAAAATTTCACGTTCAATCGTCTCTTCCTCAATCCCCAACACTTCATCCACCGGCGGAATCGCAGGTGCCTGTTCCTCTACAACCTCGATTTTCATCTGGTTCGGGTCCTCGGGGGGCACTTCGGGAACCTCTGCCGCCACCACCGGACCCGGCTTACGCGCACGCGCACTCTGCTCGGCCTCCAACCGTCGCAACTCATCCGTCCCCGGCAAATCATCCAGGCTCTTCAACCCGAAATGTTCCATAAACTTTTGCGTGGTGCCAAACATCCACGGCCGCCCCGGCATCTCGCTACGCCCCACTACGCGCACCAACTGCATCTCCAACAAATTTTTCAGAATCGCATCCACCGCCACCCCGCGAACGGCTTCGATCTCGGATCGAACGCACGGCTGGCGATATGCTACAATCGCCAGCGTTTCCAGCGCTGGCAACGAGAGCCTCGCCCCCCGCCCCTTTTGCAGCATCACGCGCAACCAAGGCCCACAGTTGGCATCGTTCTCCAGCCGAAATCCTCCCGCGACTTCGATCACATGAAATCCCATTTTGCGCTCAGCCAATTCGCGCCCCAAGGCGTCCACCGCCTCACGAATCAACTCTTCATTCGCCTTCGCAAAATCGCTGGTGATGCCCCCGCGGCGCTCCGCCGTCGACGATAGGACGCGACGGATTTCCGCCACCGTCAACGGCTCCTTGCGCACAAAAAGCATCGCCCCGATAATCTGCTTCAGTTCTGGCAAAACAAAATCGTTCATCTTCGTCCTTTCCTCAGCCATCCGCTGGCGGCGGCTCCGCCGGGGCTTGGGCTTCCTCCACCAACGGAGGGACCACTTCCACGATGCCCTCCGCCTGCTCGATAAAAATTTCCCCGTACGTATCCTTCTGAACCGCTCTCGCCTGATTCAACCGAATCAGTTCCAGCAACGCCAAAAAGGTACAGGCAATTTCATGGCGCGACTTCATCCCCTCAAAAATTTTCGAGACCGAAAATCGTCCCTCCCGCCGCAACCGATCACCCAGATGCTCGATCTTTTCCGCCACGGTGAACCGCTCCGCAAAAATCTCGCGCAGCTCTTCACTTTTGACATTTTTGAGAGCCTCATTGAAAGCGCTGATCAGGTCGAAAAGACCCACGTCGTGCAACGCCACATCGGGTTCCTTGCCCAGCACCGCCTCAGCCCCATCCCGCCCGAAAATATCTTCCCGACGCGCTTCCAGCGATTCCAAGTGCATCGCCACATCTTTGAATTTCTTGTATTCAACCAGTTGGCGCACCAAATCCCATCGAGGATCTTCTTCCTCTTCCTCGATCTCAGGACGGTCCTCCACCGGCAACAACATGCGGCTTTTGATCATCATCAGGGTCGCCGCCATCACGAGAAATTCCCCCGCGATGTTCAGGTCCAACATCTTCATCAGTTCGATGTATTGGATATACTGCCCCGTGATCTTCTCCATCGGGATGTTGTGGATTTCCAGCTCATCCTTCTTGATCAGATACAGCAACAGATCGAGGGGCCCCTCGAACACCTCCAGCTTAACCTTGTATTCCTCTTCGTGTGCCATGGACAACCAGTATTCTTAATTCTTCATTCTTAATTCTTAATTGTTGGCTTGGAGTCTCACTCCAAGCCAACGGCGCGCCGCGCCTTCTTCACCGTCTCGCTCGCAAGCAGTCGTGCCTTGGCTGCGCCTTTTTGCAACACACTCTCCACATAATCCGGATTCGCCGCCAGCTCCGCTCGCTTGGCTCGCATCGGCGCAAAATGCGCTTCGAACAGCTCCGCCAGCTCTTTTTTCGCCGTCCCGTAGCCCATGCCACCGGCCCGATATCGCGCCGCCAAATCTGCCTGCTGCTCCGCCGTTGCAAACAGCTTGTAGAGCTTGAACACGTTGCACGTCTCGGGATCTTTTGGATCCTCCAGCCCTTTGCTGTCGGTCACGATTCCCATGATCCGCTTTTTGGCCTGCTTCAAATCGCCAAAAATCTCGATCGTGTTGCCATACGACTTCGACATCTTCTGCCCATCCAAGCCCGGCACCACCGCCACATCCTCAGAAATCTGCGGCTCCGGAATCGTGAAGACTTCGCCAAACGTGTTATTGAACTTGACCGCCACATCACGCGTCACTTCGACATGTTGCTTCTGGTCTTTGCCCACCGGCACCACGTTCGACTGCACAATCAAAATGTCGGCGGCCATCAACACCGGATAGGCCAGCAGGCCGTGGTTTGGTGCTATCCCCTTGGCCAGCTTGTCCTTATACGAATGACAACGCTCCAGCAACGCCAACGGCGTCACGTTCGAGAGTAGCCAAGCCAGCTCATGAACCTCCGGCAAATCGCTCTGCCGATAAAACGCCGTCCGCTCCGGGTCCAGCCCACACGCCAAAAAGTCCAGCGCCACATCCCGCGTGCCCTGACGCAGGGCCTCCGCGTCCGACACCGACGTCAGCGCATGATAATCTGCGATAAACAGATACGCGTCGCCCTTCTTCTGCAGCTCCAAGGCTGGACGCATCATCCCAAAATAATTACCAATGTGCAGCTTGCCCGATGGTTGAATGCCTGACAAAATTCTCATCTCTGTTCTCTCCAAAATTGACCCGCGCATCCTACCGCCCCCCCTCCCCCGCGCAAAGCCAAAAGAACACTCCGCCGCTTCTCTTGCGTTAAGAAGCACAGTAGAGCCTCCATTCCGTTGACAGTCCTCGCGACAACCCCTACCATTAATTGTGTGGTGGATGACATTTCTAAAAAACGTACAATTGTGCGCTCGCCGGGATTCATTCGCCATTAGATTAATGATGAATTTGATTGCTGAACATTAGAAGGGGAACCCCGTGGCTCAATCGCTGTTTCATGGACGCCGCATCTCCGAGCGAATTCTTCAGGCAACTTCGCCAAAAGACATCGCAAACCGCCTAGCACCGCGACCCCCGCGCGAACACCCGCTCCCCGAACGCCTTCCTGCCGGCAACGATTTCACCGAAGCTGGTCTGGCGACTCGCCGTTCCTTTCTCGCAACCGAATATGGAATCGATACTTCGGCGCTGAATGGCCTTTCGGGCATCCCGACGGCGGAACAACTCTGCGGCAATATCGAAAACCTCGTTGGCTTCGCCCATGTCCCGATCGGCATCATCGGCCCCTTGCGCATCAACGGACTGAACGCCCACGGTGACTTCACCGTTCCGCTGGCCACCACGGAAGGAGCTCTGGTGGCCTCCTATCACCGCGGGGCCTATGTCCTCTCCCAATCGGGTGGCGTTTCTGCCATCTGTTTGACGGAATCCATAGCCCGCGCACCGGGTTTCGTCTTTGACACCCTCACAGAAGCCATCGGGTTCATGGATTGGGTCTTGCGCAACGCCGATTCGTTCGCGGCCGCTGTCGCCGAGGCCACTTCCCATGGACACTTGATCGATATCAAGCTGTCGAGCTGCGGTACGCTGGTCTATTTGATTTTTGAATATGAAACCGGAGACGCAGCGGGGCAAAACATGGTCACGGTAGCCACCGACAAGGTCTGCCGGTTGATCTTGGAGCAAACCCCCTTTAAACCCGCGCGTTGGTATATCGAAGCCAATCTCTCGGGCGACAAGAAAGCCAGCATGCTTTCCTTCCTCGGCGCACGCGGCAAAAAAGTGGTTGCCTCCGCATGCATCCCTGCGCGCCTGACACAGCGTTTTTTACACACCACCCCGGCGAACATGGCCGAATATTGCCGCGTATCTATGTTGGGCGGCATACAGAGCGGAACCATCGGCGTGCAGGGCCACTACGCGAATGCGCTGGCGGCCATCTTCCTGGCTTGCGGCCAGGACGTGGCCTGCGTGTCCGAAGCCGCGGTTGGTGTGACCCAGATGACGGTGAATGCGGAGGGCGCGCTTTGCGTTTCCGTCACCATGCCCAATCTGGTCGTCGGCACGGTGGGCGGCGGCACGCATCTGCCCACGGCGCAGGCTTGCCTTAAGATGCTGGGCTGTGCAGGAACCGGACACGCGCGCGCCTTCGCGGAAATTTGCGCGGCCACAGCGCTGGCCGGCGAAATTTCCATCATTGCCGCCATGGCCGCCGGCGATTTCGCCGAAGCCCACGCCCACTATCGCCATCGCCCCGCCGATGTCCGCCCGGAGGAAGGATAAGTCGACATGGACGATCCGTCACAAATCCCCGACATCGGCCTTGCGGCGGATGCTTCGGAAAATGTGGCCCGCCGGGTGGCGTTCGACCATGTCCGCTATGCCAACTGTTGGGAAGACAGTGACCTGTTGATCAAAACGTTGGAACCCGCATCTGGCCGCCGCATCCTGTCGATCGCATCTGCCGGCGACAACAGCCTCCACCTGCTTTCTCGCGGGGCCGAAGTGGTCGCCGTGGATCTCAGCGGGGCCCAGTTGGCCTGTGTGGAATTGCGCGTCGCCGCCATCCGGCAAATGGATGACCACGACGCGCTCGCCTTCCTCGGGTTCCACCCTTCCGCCCAGCGTCGCACCACCTATGCCAGCCTGCGGGGGGATCTTTCTCCCGCCGCCCGCGCCTTTGGAGATGAGCATCCCGAGCTGATCGAGAACGGCATCATCCATGGCGGAAAGTTTGAAAACTATTTCCGCCTGTTCCGCCAACGTCTCCTCCCTCTGGTCCATGCCCGTTGCAGCATCACATCGCTTCTGCAACCACGGAACGAACAAGAGCGTTTTCGGTTTTATGAGTCGCAATGGAACAACCGCCGCTGGCGGCTGCTGTTTCGGCTCTTCTTCAGTCGTTTCGTCATGGGACGGTTGGGACGGGATCCGGAGTTTTTCCGCTATGTGGAGGGCTCCGTGGCCGACCGCATTCTCGCCCGATGCCGTCATGCACTGACTCACCTCGACACCCAAAGCAACCCCTATTTGCGCTACATCCTGACTGGACAGTTCACCGGAGCCATGCCGGACTGGACCCACCCCGAAGTGCTGGCCGGCATCCGGCGCTATGCGGATCGGCTCACGCTTTTCCAAGGCGGAATCGAAGCCGCTGCCGCCCGCCATGGTGCTAAGGGTTTCGATGGGTACAACCTCTCCGACATCTTCGAATATCTGGATGAGCCGACATGTCAACGGATCTACGGCCAACTGCTGGAATACGCCCGCCCCGGGGCGCGCTTGGCCTATTGGAACATGCTTGTTCCCCGCCGTTGCCCCGATGTCTTTCGCATCCGCGTTGCTCCGCTGGATGACCTCGCTACCCGCCTGTTCGATATCGATCGCGCTTTCTTCTATAGCGCCTTTCGCATTGACGAAGTAGTCCCCGCCGGAGCCCACGATGCAAGGTGAACTACTTGGAGCTTGCGCCCTGATCGGACTGTTCGCGGCCCTGATCGGACTGGCTGAAATCCTGGCGCGGCGGACCGCCATGGCGCCCGAATGGACCCGCAAGCTGGTTCATCTGGGCGGCGGCCTCGGATGCCTCCTGTTCCCGTTGCTCGTGGACAATCCCTTCACCGTCCTCGTGCTGGCCCTGTGTTTCAGCGGCATTTTCTGGCTCGGCGAACGACGGCGTTGGCTCCTTTGCCTATGCCGTGTGTCCCGGCAAAGTCGCGGCAGCGTCTACTATCCGTTTGCCATCGCCGTGCTTTTCTGGCTGACCGCTGACCGCTACGGGCTGTATCTCAGTGCCGTGTTGGTGCTGACCGTATCGGACACGGCCGCCGCACTCGTCGGCTCGCGCTACGGGCGCATCCGCTACCGCACCGGCGGCGTCGATGATCATAAAAGCCTGGAGGGCTCCCTCATCTTCTGGCTTCTCAGCTTTCTCGCCGTGTGGATCCCCCTCGTCCTGTGGGGAGAGGCTGACCTCGGCCAGGCGCTTCTTTCCGCCTTTCTGACCGCAACAATGCTGACCATGGTCGAAGCTGTTTCCATCGGTGGCAGGGACAATCTCTACGTCCCCCTGCTTGCTTCCTTCATGCTGCTTAAAGTAGTCTCCAAGCCTGTGGCCGAATTGGTCCTCCAGTCGGCCAGCGTGGTGCTCCTGTTTGGCGTTTTGATCGCCCTCAACCGGTATGGGCGCCTGTTGCGATCCAATGCGCTGATGATCATGGGCATCCTCGTATACGGCATCTGGAGCCTCGGTTCCGTGGATTGGGCCGTCCCATTGGTGGCGGCGTTCGCGGGATTCGCCATCGTCTTTATCGCTTCGGGCATGGCGCAAAAGCGCACGCGGGTGTATCGCCGCATGGCGGTGCTGTCCGTCCCGGCCGCCGCCCTTACCCTGGCGGCCAATCTGACCGGCGCATTTTCTTTCCTTTATGGTCCCTTTCTTGTCGCCGTGCTCGTCCCGCTTGTTTGGGGTGTCGTGATGCAACTGCGCGATTCTCCTGCGCCCCCATCGTGGCGCTGGTCGATCCGACAATCGGGCGCGGCGCTGGGCGCGACCCTCTTGGTTCTGGTCGAACCGGTCCTGATGCACCGGGCCTCCGATGCGGCCAGCGTGGCCGTTCTTGCGCTGGGTTCCGGATCGGCGGCATGGATCGGCATTGGGCTCACGGCAAAATGGCCCCGATTCTCCGGCGGCTCCGCCGTGCTGACCACCACCTGCACGGCCATCCTGCTGACGGCAGGAGGACAAGCCACCGGTGGACTCTCCAACTGGAAGCCTTCCCTATGGGCAGATATTTATGACCGCAACGTCGACGTTATGTTTCCGATCCACCCGGCTCTTTCCGGCCACCTAGGAGCTGAACCATGAAGGTGATTCAAGTGGATGCGAACCCCGCGGGGCTCGACCTCTTCCACCGCCTTCCGGATCTCGTCTATGCGGGCGATCCTTTCCGTGTGATCTCCCCCCGGCGCACGGAACAAGCGCTCCTCGACGATTCCGCCTACGCCAGCCGGCAAGTTGCATTTGTCGTCGAGCGCGATGGTGCCCCGCTGGCTCGCTGCGTGGCCCGGCACGGCGGCGCGTCCTCCGCGGGCACCATCGGTTTCTTCGAATCCCACGATGATCTGGCCGCGTGCCGCCTCGTGTTGCAAGCCGCCGAACAATGGCTGAGCGAACGCGGCATCTGCCACATCGAGGGTCCGATGGACGGCGACACCTGGCACCGCTATCGCTTTAACGTCGGCCCGCGCGAAACACCTCCCTTCCTCAAAGAACCGTGGAACCCCGAGTATTATCCCTCCCTCTGGCTGGCCTGCGGTTATGCTCCCGCGGATCGCTATCTCTCGGCATTAATAACAGATCCTGCGCGATCTGCCGATGGGCTCTCCCCCTTTCTGCGCCGCGTGCGCCGAAGGGGCTACACCTTCCGCGCCATCCGCAAGGACTGCTTTGACGATGAATTGGACATCCTCCATCGGCTTTCTCTGCAAATCTTCAAAAGCAACCGCCATTACACCCCGATCCCGTTCGCATCCTTCCGCAAGCTCTACGATGGAATAAGACCCATTCTCATTCCAGGCCTTTGCCAATTCTGTTGCGCGCCCGACGGCCGCGAAATCGGCTTCGTGTTCTGCTATCCCGACTACGTCGATGCCGTCCGCGCCATGCAGGGACAAACGGGCCCGCTGGCCGTCATTCGCTTCCTTTGGCGACGCCGACATGCCACGCGCGTCTGCATCAAGTCTCTCGGTTGTCTTCCTGAATGTCGCGGCACCGGCGCTGGCCCCGCCCTCGTGGCGCTGGCGCTCGAACACATTGCCGCACTCGGCTACCGCGAAGCGCTCATGTGCCTGATGCACGAAGACAACGACTCCACCCGCCTCGACGGCGGATTCTCCCGCCCATTTCGAGAATATCAGCTCTATGAGAAGACACTCTAATCCATGGCCGACGCCCGCCCCATGAACGTCGTAAGCCTGCTACGCGCAACCGCGGAACGGGTTCCCACGAAAACGGCGCTGGTGATGCCCGATGGCCGGTCGCTGGCCTTCGATGAGCTATGGGATCGCGTGTGCCGCGTTTCCGCCGGGCTTCGCGCCGCCGGATTACGCCCCGGCAACCGAATGGTGGTGATGGTCCCCATGTCGATGGAGTTGTACGTAATCCTGCTCGGCATCATCAAAACCGGCGCGGTGGCGGTATTCGTGGACCCGTGGATGTCCATGCGCAAAATCGCCCAGTTTGCGGCCTTCGCCGAACCGGCTGGCTTTGCGGGCGTTGGCCGCAGCCACCTGCTACGCTTATGGGAACCTGCGCTTCGCAATCTCCCCATCACCGTTACCACCGGCATCCATATCTGTGGATTTCCCGCCCGATACCGGTTAGCCAACCTGCTCTCGGCCCCCCCCAACGAAGACATTTGGCAGCCGCCAACCGATGACGCGCCCGCATTGATTACCTTTACCAGTGGTTCCAGCGGCATCCCCAAGGGCGCCAACCGGACGCACGGTTTTCTCGCCGCGCAGCACGAGGCCCTCGGTGCGGAATATCACTATGACGAAGCTGACATAGACATGCCCATGTTTCCGGTGTTCGCGTTGCGCAATCTGGCCGACGGCATTCCCTCTGTGATTCCCGCCGTGGACTTTCGCCGCATCGGCGAGGCCAAGGGCGAGCTTCTTCTGGCCCAAATCGCCCGCCACGGCGTGCGGACCTGCACGGCTTCGCCGCCATTTATCGATTGCCTTGCGGAGGCCGCCCGGTCCACGGCTCGAAACCCCGCCCTGCGCCGCATCCTCACGGGCGGCGCTCCCGTGACCAACGATCAACTCGCGCGCTGGAGATGCGCCTTTCCCGACACCGTCATCACCGTGGTCTACGGATCGACCGAAGCGGAACCCGTCGCGTCGATTTCCCTTGAAGAACGGCTGGAAGCTGAAGGCGAAGGCTTTTGCACTGGACGACCGATCGCCGCCATCCAGGCCCGCCTCGTTCGCATCGAGCGCGGCCCCATCGCATTCCGATCCTGGGAGGCACTGGCTCCGCAGGATGATCGCATCGGCGAGCTTGTCGTCTCGGGTCGACATGTCTGCCGAGACTATTTTCGCAACCCCGGCGCGGTGGCTGAAAACAAAATCATAGATGCCGACGGCAGGTGCTGGCACCGAATGGGCGACACCGGCTATTTGGATGCCCAAGGCCGTTTCTGGTTGGTCGGACGAGTTCACTCCACCATCACCTGCAAAGGCGCACCTCTGCACGCCCAATTGTTGGAAGCCCGCATCGCCGCCCGCGCGCCTAGAGCCACCCGCATTGCCGTACTGGAATCTGACGGCCGGATCGTCGTGGTCGTGCAAGGATCTCCCGTGCCGGGATTGCTGGAACAACTGCGATCCGATGGCATCCCCGCCGACGATCTCGTGTATTGCCTCGAACCACTTCCCCTAGATCCGCGGCACCAATCCAAAATCGACTATGCCCAGCTACGCCAGCTACTGGCGGGAGGACGCCGATGAGCGCAACGAATCCCTTGACGGGGGACAGCCCGTTCCCCCAGCGGTTGAAAGCCTATCTGAATGAACGGTTCCCCCTTCACAGCCATGTCAGCATGGTCATCATCTATTTCCTGGCCAACCAGTTCCTGGCCCAGGTGCTAGGCGATCCCAGCGCCCCCCTGCGCATCGGATGGTTCACGCCCATCGGCATGGTCTTCCTGTTTTGCATCTTCTTCCATCTACGCGTATTCGACGAACATAAGGACTACGAACTCGATATGGTTCACTATCCGAACCGCGTGCTCTCTCGCGGCTTGATCACCCTCCGGCACCTCAAGATCCTCGGCGGGGCCGCCATCTTGCTGGAAATCCTGTGCGCGTTGTCCAGCGGCGGATCCGCCGTAGTGGCCGTGGCTGCGACCGTGGCGTTTTCGTGGGTCATGCTCCGCGAGTTTTTCGTCCCCCGTTGGTTGCGGGCACATTTCATCCTGTATTCTGTCGCGCACATGCTGATCATGCCCCTACTGACCGCCACCATCTTCAGCTTCACCATGCAACGCCCCTTCTGGGAAGCCCCCTGGCTCTTCTGGGCCTATGCCGCCGCCGATTTCTTCGCCTTCTCCAACTGGGAAATCTCGCGCAAGATCCGCCTGCCCGAAGACGAGATCGAAGGTGTCGATAGCTACTCGGGTCACTTGGGTACATTCACGGCGGGCTACATCGCGCTGGCGCTTCGCGTGTTGAACACCATTCTGGCGTGGGTGGTGGGCATCTATCTCAACCTCGGCGTCTTCTATTACATCGGGCTGATCGTCCTCTTCCTGGTCACCTTGTTCGGCTTCCTGCAGTTCCGGCTGCGACCGAGCCGACGTACGGCAAAAAACCTTGAGTCCTACGCCGGCGGCTACATCATTCTCTTCTACTTCGTGCTGGCGGCAGAGCTGTTCAGAATCTATGGCGTTCGCTTCGGAGCCCTTTCATGAAATACGTGTTTGATCCGCGCACGGCCCTCTCCACCCCCTGCATCCCCGCCATCGGCGGCAAGGCAAACAACTTGCTGCACCTGCAACGTCAGGGTCTCCAAGTTCCCACCTGGATCGCCCTTCCCGTGGACGCCTTTCTCGAAACATTGGAAATCGGCGCGCTAGGTCAAAGATTGCAAGCGCTCCTCGCGACGCTATCCAACGACAATGCGGCGAAAATCGCCGCAGAAGCCCATGCTTTGATCCTCGAAACACCACTGCCAAAGGGGCTGTCGGAAGAACTCGCTTCTATCGATTTCATCGCTCGCCCCCCCCTCGGATTCGTCTCCGTTCGCTCCTCCGCCGCCGATGAAGATGGCGCAACCCATTCCTTTGCCGGCATCCATGAAAGCTTTCTGTATGTTCACGGCGTGGATTCCGTGGCACACCACGTCCGCCGCGTCTGGGCCTCGGGCTACCAAGAACGCGCCCTCCTGTACCGCCGCGCCAATGATCTTCCGCTCCACCCCGTGCCCATGGCGGTGATCATCCAAATAATGGTCGATGCCAAAACCAGCGGCGTGGCGTTCACGGCCGATCCGGCCGCGCAAAATCCGTTCGCACTCGTGGTATCCACTCTCTTTGGCCTTGGCGAGGGGCTGGTGGGCGCGGGCCTGGCTGCCGACCATGCCCGTTACGACAAGCGTACGCGCAAAATCGATCTGGATGTGGCCGCGAAGGAAACACAGTTTGTCCACAACGATCTTCACGGCGAAGGCCTCGTCGAGATCCCCGTGCCGGAAGCGCTTCGTAACGCTCCCGCGCTATCCGATGCGCAGCTCGACCTAGTCATCCAGGCCGCGCTCCAGATCGAACAAACCCGGCGGCGGCCGCAGGACATCGAGTTTTGCTTCGACGCGGCCGGTTCGTTGTATGTTCTGCAAACCCGCGACATCACCACGGTCGAGGACGTCGGCCCGGCGGGCGGCAACCGCCAAGTGTGGGACAATGCTAACATCATTGAAAGTTATTCCGGCGTGACCAGCCCCATGACCTTCAGTTTCATCCGCCATGCCTACACCGTCGTATACCACTGCTTTTCCGAGGTCATGGGCATCCCCCCCGCCACGGTCAAGGCCAACCGCCCCGTCTTCGAAAACATGCTCGGCCTGGTGCGCGGCCAGGTCTACTACAACCTCATGAACTGGTACCGCCTTATCCGGCAATTTCCCGGATACGGCATGAACAAACGATTCATGGAATCTATGATGGGCCTGCGCGAACGCTTCGATCCCGACGGCGGCGGACCGGATGACGGCTGGGCTCGAAAATGGCTGATCGAGTTTCCCCGCGTCCTTCGGCTGGCCCTGCGCATGGTCGTGCGGTTCGCGCTTCTCGATCGCGCAGTCGGGCGATTCCAATCCCGCTTCCAAGCGCTCTATGCCGGCTGGGAAGCCATGGATTTCGACGAGCTTCCGCCGCATCAATTGCTCGATGTCTACCACGAAATGGAAAGCAAACTCCTCTGGAACTGGCAGGCGCCCATCATCAACGACTTCTATGTCATGATGCACTATGGCATCCTGCGCACGCTCTGCCGGAAGTGGTGTGGCGACGAAACCCAGTCTCTGCAAAACGACCTCATCTGCGGCAACGGCGATATTGAAAGCACCGAGCCCACCCGCCTGCTGATGCGTCTCGCCTTGCGCATCCGGCGCAATCCCGGATGGCTGGCCTTGTTCCAAGGCAAGGATCACCTCGCGTTGGCTCGGCTCATACCGTCGGACTCGGCCTGCGCGGAAATCGCCACCGAAATCGACACCTATCTCCGGCGTTATGGATTCCGCTGCATCAACGAGCTGAAGCTCGAAGAACCCTCCTTGCGCGAAACCCCCGAATTTGTCTATCAGATCCTCCAAAACTATCTGGTCGTGGACGAACATCTGCTCGACGCCGAGGCCATGGCCGCTCGCGAACAGGACATCCGGCGCCGGGCGGAGAAAACCATCAACCAAGCTTTACATGCGCAATCGCTGCCCGGGTTGCGTCGAATGGTCTTCCGCTGGGTGCTCCGCAATGCCCGCAAAGGCGTGCGCAACCGGGAAAACATGCGCTTCGCCCGCACCCGCATCTATGGCGTACTCCGCGAACTGATCCAAGCCATGGGCCGCCATCTTGTCCGCGCCGGCGTCCTTGATAACGCCCGAGATGTGTTTCATCTCGCCATCGACGAACTGTGGGACTATGTCAAAGGCACCGCCATCACCACGGATCTCCGCGGATTGGCCAACCTGCGCCGCCGAGAATTCGACCGCTACCGGTCCTCCGATTGCCCGTCCGCCGCCGACCATTTTGAAACCTATGGAATGGTCTACGCCGAAAACACCTTCCGCGATTTCAAGCCTGTTACTGCATCTGCCGAAGGCGATCTCTCAGGAATCGGATGCTGCCCCGGCGAAGTCACCGCCCCCGTGCGCATCGTCCGTAGCCCCCGCGACGACCTCGATCTCAACGGCTGCATCCTCGTCGCCGGACGAACCGATCCCGGCTGGGTGCCCCTTTACCCCGCAGTCCGCGGCATCCTCATCGAGCGCGGCAGCATCCTGTCCCACTCCGCCATCGTTGCACGCGAAATGGGTATCCCCGCCATCGTCGGCATCCACGGCCTGCTTGACGCGTTGTCCAATGGCCAGACCGTCACCATGAACGGCCAAACCGGCACTGTTCGCATCCATCCGCCTGCCGTACCGTCTCTGGAATAGCTTCCCCTCCCCCGCCCGCAATCCCAAATCCCATCCTCCATCCTCCCTCCTTCCCCAATTGGACATTGGATATTGAATCTTGCTCCCCCAATCCCCCCCCCTCACAGCAGTTCCATCTGCCGATTCGCAACCTGAACTTTCTCGATCAGCCCCGCGTCATCTTGTTGAACAGAGTTCACCCTTGGGCTTATCGGATGCCCCACAACATCTTGCCGAGCCTCTGCCACGAGCCGCGCACATTCCGAAACCGGCGTCATTGAGTCCAGCCACGCATCCGCATCCTCCGGCCGCAGCACCACCGGCATGCGGTGATGAATATAGGTAAGACTCGGTGCCGCCGCCTTCGAAAGAAGTGCGCAGGTCAGAATCGACTCCTCCCCTAACCTCTCCCACAACGACCACAATCCGGCAAAGGCAATGCACTTCGCTTGCGGACAGAAAAGGAAATACGGCTGGTTCGTTTTTCGTCCCGACACCCCCCGAATCGACTCGTTTTCGTTCCACTCAAACCAACCTCGCGCCGGCATCAAACAGCGCTGGGAGCGAAAACTCTTCTTCCACATGGGCTTTTCCGCCGCTTCCTCCGAACGCGCATTGAAGGTCAATATCGGCGGTTTTTCGTTCTTCCACCAATCTGGAATCAAACCCCAGCGGGCCATCCGTAGCTCGCGGGCTCCATCCTGTGCCCGAACAACCATCGGAACCTGCGTGGTGGGAGCCACATTGAATCGAGGCAAAAGCCGCGCACCCCCACATCGAGTTGAAGTGGCCCCAACCTCGCCAAGGTCATCCTCATCGGGCAATACATAGCGGCCGCACATGAGGACAACCTACTGTTTCGCGATTAAGGAGCAACTACAATCAACCCTACTCTCCTCCCACCAGAATAATCTGGAAGTAGAGTTGGCGGTCTTGCGCATCGATGCGGAAGGTCTGACGCATGGTTTCTTCCGTGGCGAGGTAGTCCTGCGCCAGCGGGAGGAACGGGCCGCTCAT
>CAZYGH010000036.1:0-46188 GCA_964647595.1 uncultured Verrucomicrobiota bacterium | reverse complement strand
AAAAACCTATTTCAACTTCTGACCAGCCACCGCGCGGAGCCTTCTGCCAAACGGCGAAATGCTACAATGCAAGGACTGACCCCTTTCAATGCTACAATGCAAGGACTGACCCCTTTCCTGACCCTTGGGGTCGTGGCATTGCTGGGATATGGAACAGATGCATTCGCATGGTCCTGGCCGTCATGTCGAAACTACAATGGAGGATCGCCGGAACAATCCCCAGCAACAATATATTTAGGAGATACAGCGACCTTCGGCCATGATTCGTGGGCACAGCTTGACGCCAAATGGGCCAAGTGGATCGTGGCCATTCGCCAAGGCAATAGCGACGTTAGCGGAGGAACCTTCGGATCCGAGTATGGTCCGGCGGGCGATAAAGAGCACAAACAAGCCGAATCGCCACGTTTCACGGCTACGGGCACTTGGTACTGGGGCATGAAGGTTTGGTATCCTGACGCAGGGAATACAACAGCCTGGTACTGCAATAACAATAGCTCTTGGGCCAATATGTATGGCACCCCGCCAGGATCCACTCCCATTACTTGTACCGTCACCGCATTGACCGACCCGACGGTAGGGACGCTCACGCCGGCGACAACGGATATCACGCTGAACTGGACCCAATGGAACAGCAAAGACGTGCTGATTGTGCGCAAGTTGACGTCGGAGAGTTGGACGGAGCCAACCCAAGGTACGGCTTATATCTCGGGTAGCATTGGCCAAGGCGTGGTGGTGTACAATGGTAGCGGCACATCGTATCAAAATACAGGACTGACGGCTGGTACAACTTATGACTATAAGTTTTATAGTGTAAACAACAACTACTATTCTGCCGGCGCGACGGGTCAGGCGACCACGACGCTGGCGGCACCGACGTCGGATTCGAGCAATCCGTCGTTCAGCAACGAGCGGCAGACGCAGGTCAATTTGGGGTGGACCAAGGGAAATGGGGCGCGGCGGATTGTGGTGGCCAAGGCCAGTACAATTTCGGGTGAGCCGGTGGATGGTACGGATTATTCAACCGCAACAGCAGATTTCAGTTCCACATCGCAGTCGCTGAGTGATGGTAGCAAGGTGGTGTATGACGGCACGGGGGAGTCGTTCACAATGACGGGCCTTTCGGAAAACACGCGATATTATGTGAAGGTGTTTGAGTATAATGGAACGGGTACGAGCACGAAGTACTACACGGGGGGGACGCCGGGGAATTCGGATGGCTATACGTTGGGCAATCCGACCAGCCCCGGCTCTTCCGCTCATGGGACGTATCCGGCTACAGCGGTGACGCTGACATGGACGGAGAGCAGAAGCAAGAACGTGCTGGTGGCCCGTACGACGGTAGCTTCGCCCACCGGAACGCCCACGCCCGGAACGGGGTACTCGGCCAACCAGACTTTCGGTGACTGGACGGTGGTGGCCGGAAGCGATGACGATGGAACGGTTGATGCAACGGGGTTGCAGCCCAATACGACGTATTATTTTGGATTTTGGTCAGAAAATTCCAGCTATTATTCTTCGGGCACGACGCCGATTAGCCGGATGACCGCCATTCCCAAAAGCCGCAACCACAATGATTCGACAAGTCCCAACCAGCCGGCCACGTTGTATGTCGGCGATACGGGCACATTTGGCACCAAGTCGTATGGTGAAGTCGCCTCCGGGAGCAGTGCGGCGGGTTGGTATGTGCGCATTAAGAAGGCAAATGGCGCTCTTTCCAGCGGGGCGTCAGAGGGCAGTTCGGGTGGGTCGGGCAATTCGGAAAACAAAACGGCAACCTCGCCCACATTCACCTCGTCGGGCACATGGTATTGGGGTATGCGGGTGGATTATAATCCCTACCAAAGCTGGTACTATCTGGCCGACCAAGACGGGCTGACCGACATGGATGCGGATGGGGATACGGCGACGCTGACCGTTACGGTGACGGCGCTGAACGACCCCAGCTATTCTTCAAACACCAAGAACTCTTCGTCGATCACGTTGAATTGGAGCAAGGATGCGCAGAGCCATAATGTGATGATCGTGCGCAGTACGGACAGTTCATTCACAGCACCGACTGAAGATACACCCTACACGGCGGGTAGCACGATCGGCGGGGACCTTGTCATCTATAACGGATCTGGAATTAGCGCCACCGACAGCTCGTTGTCTTCTTGCACAACCTACTACTACAAGTTTTACAGCGAGAACCACAGTTATTATTCCTCTGGCGTCACGTCGGGCGGTATCACTACCGACACTGCGGCTCCGACGACGTACAGTTGGCGGGCGGAGGCGCTAAATAACAGGTGGAATGACGGAAGTAATATACAGTGGTGGAACAGCACGACTGTGGCTGCGGGGGCTCTGGGTGCCAATGGCATCATTTATGTTAATAATAATGTTTATTCTGGCGCTTGGGACCAGAATGCGAGCAATCCCCAGTCCGTTCATCAACTGGTTTATGCCAGCGCTGCCACCGATGCTCGCACACTCAGCGGCAACGCGTTGGCCTTTACCGACAACTGCGGAACGGACCCGGTGATTCAAAACGACTCGGCGGCCACGCATGTCATCAATGTGGCGATCACGGGCGATGCGACGGATCCCTTGAGCATCAATGCCGTTTCGGGCAACCTGACGTTTGGGGGCAACATCAACAACAACGGGCAGGCGCTGAACATCGACGTGGCGAGTGGCAAGACGGTGACGTTGCAGACGGGCGTAGTGAGTGGCAACGGTGGCTTGGCGAAGACAAGCACGGGGCAACTGACGATTTCGGGCATGGAGACGTATAGCGGTGCTACGACGGTGGGCGCGGGCACGTTGCTGGTGAGCGGATCGATCGGCTATTCGGCGGTGACGGTGAGCAGCGGCGCGACGTTGGCGGGTGCAGGGACGGTGGGGGCGTTGACGCTGGCCGGAACGGTGAGCCCGAATTCGGCGGGTGCGGCCGGGACTCTGACCGTGAGCGGGGCGGCGGCGTTGGGTGGCGGCATCTACACCTGCGACATCACGGGCACGGGGAGCACGGCCTGCGACTTGATTGACGCTACCGGTGCGGTGGCGGCGGGGTCCACACTGACGATCAACTTGCCGGCATCGATGCCCTCGGGCGTGACGGACTCGGGCAGCTATAGCTGGACCATCATGAGCAGCAGCATCAGCGCGAGCGCAGCGAACATGGTGCTGGGAACGCACTGGACGGCATCTGGCACATTCGGTGTTTCGGCCAGTGGCAACACGATTGTTGTCACCTATACGCCGCCCACGCCGACTATTTCTTCGACGGGCACACCCGCCGCGCTGGAAACGACGGTGGGGACGGCCTCGGACAATACGACGTTCTCGGTGTCCGGCACGTTCATGACGGCGGGAATTCTGGTGACGCCGCCTTCGACGGATTTTGAAGTGTCGCTGTCTTCGGGTTCGGGCTTTGCTTCCACGATCACGGTTGGGAGTGCGGGTACCATTTCAGCCACGACGGTGTATCTGCGGCTGGCGGCAGGAGCGACTGTGGGTATCAAGTCGGGCAACATTGTCTTGTCCAGTTCCGGTGCAACGAGTGTGAATGTGGCCACCGCGTCCAGTAAGGTGCGGCCGATTAGTGCCGTGTGGGATGGCGGCGGTGCCGATGCCAACACCAAAACTGAACTCAACTGGGACCAAAACCTATATCCGGGACTCGGGACATCCAGCACCCTTAGCTTTGCGGGAACCACAAGCACCACGGTGGAAAACACGTTCGATAATGCCAGTACCGTCAATGCGATCCAATTCACCAGCGGGGCGGCTTCTTTTACCCTTCAGGACACCGGCAACGATAATGCCATGACCCTCGGTGGGACAACGCCAACGATCGTCAACAACGATGACAGCTTGCAGACGATCAATGTGAACTTCACGCTAGGTGCGGCAACCACCCTCAACGCGGCCAGTGGCAATCTTACATTAGGTGGCACCTTGGCGAATGGCGGGTTTTTGTTGACGGCACAAAGTCCTACCAGTCGAACGTTGGCTTTGAGTGGCGCTATTAGCGGAAGCGGTGGTTTGACCAAGACCGGAGCGGGCACGCTGACGCTGACGGGCGACAACACATTTGTCGGCGGCGTTTCGCAAAGTCCTACTGGCGGACGAATTAATATTGGCCATGCCAATGCACTTGGATCTGGAACCTATACGATAGCTAGTGGCAGTCAGTTTGATGCGACCGGCGGTTCCCGGACCATTGCCAATGCCTTGGCCATCAATGCGGCGACGACGTTTGTTGGATCTAATCCCTTGACAATCAACGGCGGGGTGAACTTGGGTGCCACCAACCGCACCCTAACGATAACGGCCAGCACTCTTACTCTGGCGGGCATCATATCGCCAGCTAGCCGAGTCCTGACCAAGGACGGTGCTAGCGGAACGTTGACCCTTTCCGGAGTCAATATCCACGGCGGGACGACGCTGACCACGGGAACCCTCAATATCAACAACGCTCAAGCGCTGGGTGCTTCAGGAAGCACCTTCACGATCAATGGTGGCACGATCAATAATACGAGCGCCGGTCCCATCACCACGCTTGACTATCCGATGACATGGGGCGGAAATTTCGCCTTCACGGGAACCCAAAATCTGAATTTGGGCGCGGGGGCAACGACCATGGGTGCTTCCCGTACCCTCACGGTGAATGGCGGCGTTCTGACCGTGGGCGGCATCATCAGTGGCACGGGGTTCAAGCTGACGAAGGCGGGTGACGGCGCATTGACGCTGAGCGGCGTGAACACCTTCACGGGTGGTTCGCAGATCAGCGCGGGTACGCTGAACATCAACAACGCGCAGGCGTTGGGTACGGCAGCGGGCACCTTCACCATTGCGGGCGGCACGATTGACAATACGAGCGGTAGTTCGATCACCTTGTTGAGCTATCCGATTACCTGGGACCAGAGTTTTACGTTCTCGGGCAGCTCCGACTTAAATTTGGGAGCTGGAAACACGACCCTCAGTAGTGGAAGCCGAACCGTGACGGTCAATGGAGGCAATCTGACCTTTGGTGGTGTGATTGATAGTGCGGGGATTGCACGCTCCATTACCAAGGCGGGCGCGGGAGCCTTGACGTTGAGCGGAGCCAATACCTATAGCGGCGGAACAACCTTGAGCGCCGGGATACTGAACATCAACCATGCTGCCGCCATCGGTACAGCCAAGTTGACGATTTCCGGTGCGTCCACGATCAATAACACGAGTGGGGGACCGATCACGCTTTCCAACAACAATACGCAGGACTGGAATGCTGATTTTGCCTTTACGGGAACCGGCGATTTGAACATGGGCACGGGTGTTGTGGCCATGGGCGCCAGCCGGACGGTTACGGTCAATGGAGGCAACCTGACGGTGGGGGGCGTCATTAGCGGGTCGTCGTGCAAGCTGACGAAGGCGGGCGCAGGAACATTGACCTTGAGCGGCGTGAACACCTTTACGGGCGGTTCGGAAATATCGGCCGGTACGCTGAACATCAACAATGCGCAGGCGTTGGGAACGGTGGCGGGCACGTTCACGATTGCGGGTGGTACGCTCAACAACACGAGTGGTGGCGCCATCACGACGCTGAACTATCCCATGGCGTGGAATTCTGATTTAGTCTTTACCGGAACCAGCGATCTGAATCTGGGTGCGGGAGCGGTGACCTTGGGCGGCAATCGGCAAGTGACGGTGACGGCGGGCACGTTGACGGTGGGCGGCGTGATTTCCGGAGCGTATAGCTTGACCAAGTCGGGCGCGGGCACGCTGGTGCTGACGGGGAACAACTTATACAGCGGTGACACGACGATTAGCGCGGGTACGCTGGCGTTGACGGGGTCGGGCGCGATCAGCAGTTCTCCCAACATTCAGGTGGCGGCGAGTGCGACGTTTGATGTTTCGGGCAAGGCGTCCACCTACACGTTGAGCAGCTCGACTCTGAAGGCGCCGGGTACGGCGGGGACGGGCACGATTTTGGTGTCGAGCACGGCGGGTCTCACGTTGGCCAACACGGGCACGGCGCTTATTCTGCCGAATTTCGTTTCGGGAACGCCCTCCCTCGACGTGAACGGATCGAGCGCCGGTGCCTTGACGTTGCAAAGCGGAGGTGCGGTGACGGTGTACAACGCGGGAGGCGCATTGGCGGCGGGGACCTACAAGTTGATATCCAAGAGCGGCAGCGCGACGGGCGTGGCGGGTACGCCGGGAACGGTCACCGTGACGGGAGGTGGCGTGGGTAGCAATTCGGCTATACTGGTGATCACCAACGGCGAACTGTTTTTGGTGGTGGGCGTGGCTTCGAGCGTGACCACGGTGGCGGGTAGCGCGACCAATACCACGACGGCCACCGTGAACGGCAACGTGACGGCGGATGGGGGGCAGTCGATTACCGATCGCGGTGTGGTCTACAAGACGAGCGCGGGCGTGACCATCAGCGACAACAAGACTCCTGCGGCGGTGCCCACGGGAACGGGTGCGTTCAGCGTGGATTTGAGCAGTCTGTCGGTCAACACGCTCTATTATTTCAAGGCGTATGCCATCAATGCGATGGGCACGACGCTGGGATCGGAGTTGCAGTTCTGTACACTGGCGGCCACGCCGGCCAATCCGATTCTGGGCGCACTCAGCACATCGACCTTGAGCCTGAATGTGCAGCGCAATGCGGCCAATCCGGCGGACACCGAACTGGCGGTCTACGAAATTAATTTGGGCAAATATCTTCAGGCCGATGGCACGCTGGGCGATCCCACCGTCTGGCAGGTGGAGGCCACGTGGGATGCCACGACCATCAGCGGGTTGAACATCAACAGCCAATATATGTTCAAGGTCAAGGCCCGCAATCGCGAGAATGTGGAAACCGCGTTGAGTTCCACCACGGGAAGCAAGTACACGCTGGCCAACGTGCCATCGGCCCCGACGGTGAACAATCCCACGACCACCAGTCTGGACGTGAATGTGAATCCGAACAGCAATCCGGCCAACACGACCTTTGCCATTTACATCTCCACCACGGACCAATATGTGCAAACGGATGGCACGTTGGGGGCCACTGCGGCATGGCAAACGGATGCTTCGTGGGGCACGAAAACGGTATTGGGACTGACGCAGAACACGGAATATAGCTTCCAGGTCAAAGCCCGGAATGGCGATGGAACAGAAACGGCGCTGAGTGGAGCAACGGCGGAGTTCACCACGGCTGCCACGCTTGGGGAATGGGATGGAGAGGGCATCAACGGCAACTGGGGCACGGCGGCCAACTGGAGCGCGAACACGGAGCCAACCAGTAGTGATACCGCCACCTTTTATACGGGCTCGGGATCCGGCACGAGCATTACGTTGGATGCGGATAAGAGCGTGTTGGGTGTGCTCTTCAACAGCCAAGCCGACCTTGCCTTGACCTTTGGTGGAAGCTACGGGCTCACGATCGGAACGGGTGGACTTGGACTCGATGCCAGTTCCGGTGCGGCCCATACGATAGGCAACGCCGTGGTTCTTGGCGGCAACCAGACTTGGGACAACGACTCGGCTTCCGACTTCACGGTTAGCGGTGTCCTTTCCGGAAGCGGCACGTTGGAGAAGACTGGAACGGGGCGGGTTATCTTGTCCGGAAATAACACCTATTCAGCGGCGACGACGGTTGGGTCAGGGCCTTTGCGCATTGCGCATATCAATGCGTTGGGCGGCACCGGCGCGGGCACGACGGTTTCGAGCGGCGGTGCGCTGGAGTTGAACGGCGGAATCTCGACGGCGGCTGAGCCGTTGACGTTGAGCGGTACGGGTGTTTCCGGGGTGGGTGCGCTGGTGAACCAGTCCGGGGCTAACACCTTTGGCGGCGCGATCACCTTGGGTGCGGATGCACTGATCGCGAACGATTCCTCCACGCTGACGTTGGGAAGCACCATTGGCATCGGAGCCAACACGCTAACCATCGAGGCCAACGGCATCACAGTGGCGAGCGGGGCGATTACGGGTGGGGCATTGACGAAGACCGGGGCAAGCCGATTGGAATTAAACGGAGATAATAGTGGACTGACCGGAACGATTACTTTGAGCGAGGGTTCCTTCCGGGTTGGACATAATAGCGCTCTGGCTGGTGGAGGCTCGCTGGTGATGGCCAACGGGACGAAGATTGAGGCCTCGACTACCGCCGACCGAACCCTCACAAAGGATTTGACCTTGAACGGGAACGTGACGTTTGGTGCGTCGTCGTCGCAGACGGGATCGCTGCCGATTTCTGGAACGGTCGGGCTGGGGTCGGGAGTGCGGACGATCACCGTGGATAACCCTTCGGGAAAGTATACGGAATTCCAAGGAGTGGTGTCGTCGGGCGGAATATCCAAGGCGGGCGACGGCTTGTTGATTTTGTCTGGCAATAATGTCTATGCATCTGGCACGACGATCAGCGCCGGCACGTTGCAGATCGGCGCGGGGGGCACGAGCGGTACTGTGGAGGGAAACATTGCCAACAATGCCGCGTTGATCTTCAACCGTTCCGATCCGTTGTCGTACGCGGGCGTGATCAGTGGTACGGGTACGTTGACCCAGAATGGGTCTGGCGTTTTGACCTTGTCTGGCAATAGTGATTTCTCGGGTGCCACGACCATCAGCGGCGGCACGATCCAGATGGGTCACGCCAATGCGCTGGGAACAACGGCGGCAGGGACGACGGTGGGCAACGGGTTCACGCTGGATTTGAACGGGCAGACGGTGTTGGCGGAGCCGGTGTCGATCATCGGGACGGGTATCGGCACCGCAGGCGCGTTGGTGAACAATAGCGGCACGGCCAGCTTGTCGGGGCCGATTACGCTGGCGGGTGCGGCGTCGATCGGCGGCAGTGGCGGCGCCACGTTGAGTGGGGCCATCACCGGCACGGCGGGCCTGACCAAGGTGGGGGCGGGAACGATTACGTTGTCGGGCAACAATGCGGCGACGTTGACGACTTCGGGCAGCACGATTACGGTCAGCGCGGGTACCCTCCGGGTGGGCCATGTAGGGGCGTTGGGCGATATTTTGGCGGGAACAACGGTTTCGGCTACGGGTGGGGCGCTGGACTTGAACGGCGTGGCCGTGGGCGCAGAGCCTGTGGGGCTGACGGGAACGGGCGTCAGCACGGGCGGCGCGCTGTTGAACAGTAGTGCAACGGCGGCGAGTTTGAGCGGACCGATCACTCTGAATGCGGCCAGCACGATCACCTCCTCGGGTTCGGGTGGGTTGACGCTGTCGGGCGGAATCACGCTGGGTGCCAACACCGTGACCTTTGCCGGGGATAACGCGACAACGGTTTCGACGGCGAAGATTACGGGTAGCGGTGCGGTGACCAAGACCGACCTCGGGACACTGACGTTGAGCGCAGCCAATGATTACACCGGCTTGACGACGGTCAGCGGCGGAACGCTGAAGCTGGGCCATGCCACCGCGTTGGGCACGATCGATGCCGGAACCGTGGTTGGCAGCGGCTTCACGCTCGATCTGAACGGTCAGGCGGTGGCCAATGCCGAGGCGGTCTCCATCGCCGGCACGGGTATTGGCGGCATCGGGGCGTTGGTGGATAATGCGGGATCGGGTAGCTTGGCGGGCAATGTCACGCTGACGGCCGCAGCCACGGTGGGCGGTAGCGGTTCATGGGCGCTGGGCGGGACGCTGAACGGAGCTTTCAATTTGACCAAGGTGGGGGATGGAACGATCACCTTGAACGGGAATAGCACGGCCTACGCCAACAGTATTACGATCAACGGCGGTATTCTCAAGCTGGGTCATGCCGGGGCACTGGGAACAACGGCAGCCGGAACGGTGGTGTCGAGCGGCTTCACGCTGGACATGAACGGCCAGGCCGTGGGTGCCGAAGGCGTGACGCTGAGCGGCAGCGGTATCGGTTCGGCGGGTGCATTGATCAACAGCAGCGCTAACGTGGCCAGCTTGAGTGGTGCCATCACGGTCAGCGCAGATTCCATGATTGGCGTGCCGGCTGGCGCGGGTGAATTGACCCTGAGCGGGCAGATCAACGAGTCGACGGGTGCTTTCAACATGACCAAAGTGGGTACCGGAACGTTGACATTGTCCGGCAACAACTTGGTGGATGGAGCTTGGTACGTGAATGCCGGAACTGTCAAACTGGGTAGCGCAACGGGTCTGGGCAACGTAGGTTCCGGAAAGCAAACCGAAGTGGCCAGCGGGGCGGTGGTGGATGTGAATGGACAGGCCGTTGGAAACGAACTCTTCACCTTGAATGGCACGGGAATCGGCTTGGCCGGTGCCTTGATCAACAACAGCACGGCGGCCAGCATGGGTTCGAGTGGGGTCATTACCTTGGGTAGCGACAGTTCCATTGGCGGCACTGGAGATATCACCTTCAGCGGCACGTTCGCCGGTGCGTATACCCTGACCAAGGTGGGGGCAGGAACTCACACTTTGGCAGGTGCCAGTACCTCTTGGGATAATCACAAGATCGTGATCACGGCGGGAACATTGGCCTTCCAAACGGGTGAGACTCGACTGGGTGCCGTGCCGGCCACGGTTGTGGCCGACCAGATCACGGTGAATGGCGGTACCTTGCTGTTGAGCGGTGCATCCAATCAGGAGCTAAGTGCCAACCGCGGCGTGACGCTTGGCGCGAGCGGGGGTACGCTGTCGGCGGATGCCAGTCGAACGTTGACGGTCAATTCCATCATCGCCGGTGCCGGAACCTTGGCCAAGGCGGGGGATGGAATCGTGATTCTATCGGGCGACAATACGTATGGCGGCGCCACCACGGTAAGCGCGGGCACCTTGCGTTTGGGTGCGGCCGATCGGATTCCGAACGCTTCGGCGGTCACGGTTTCCAGTGGGGCCACGTTGGACCTCAACGGCAACAGCGATGTGGTGGGCTCCCTCGCAGGCGCGGGCGCTGTGACGCTGGGTGCGGGAACCCTGACGGCGGGTGGAAACAACACGAGCACGGCGTTCAGCGGCACGATGACGGGAACCGGCGGATTGGCCAAGAACGGAAACGGGACACTCACGATTTCCACGTCGCTGGCCTACACGGGGATCACGACGATCAATGCCGGCACGCTGGCCTTGGCGGATTTGGGTGCGATCGCCAGTTCGAAGCCGATTATTTTGGGCACCAATGCCACCTTGGCGGTTTCCGGCTTGACCACCGCGCTGACCTTGGCGACGGGGCAGGGGATTACGGTGATTGCAAGCGCCTCGGGCTCGCCCGCCATTCTGGCGACGGCTTCGGGCAAAGGGGTGACGACGGCCGCCAACAGCCCGATCGTTTTGGGTTCCTATTCTAGTGTCGGCGGGGCACCGCTGCAAGTGACGGGCGCAGGCTCCTTGACATTGGCTTCCGGCAACTCGGTGATTGTGACCAACACCGGCACGGCTCTGGCGGAAGGCACCTACAAGATCATCGCCAAAGATGGGTCGAGCTCGGTGGCGGGAGTGGCTCCAGGCACGGTGAACGTGGTGGGCAATGGCATTGCCGCCTCGCATACGGTGACGGCGGCCATCACCAGCGGCGAATTGTTCCTGGTGGTGATTCCCAACTTGCCGACCGCGCCGACCGGGCTAACGGCCAGCGATGGAACCAGCACCACACAGGTGGAATTGAGCTGGACAGACGTTGCGCTGGAAACGGGCTTTGTGATCTGGCGCAACACGGTGAACACGTTTGGAACGTCCACGGCCATTTATACGAATGCCGCCAATCTCACCACGTACAACGACACGGGGGCAACGGCGGGACAGCAGTATTATTACTGGGTGACGGCGACCAATGCGACAGGCTCCAGCGCGGCCAGCACGGTCGATGGAGGCTACAAGAAGCTGGCCACTCCGGCGAGCGTGTCGGCCTCGGATGGAACCTCCACCGACTCTGTGACCGTGACGTGGGGCAACGTGGCGGGCGAGACCGGCTTTGCGGTTTGGCGATCGGAGTCCAACGACTCGAATACGGCCACGGTGGTGACCACGACGGCGGCGGACGTGTTGACGTATACGGATTCGTCGGCGGCTCCGGGCCAGCAATATTATTATTGGGTATTGGCGACCAATACCACCAGCGCGAGCCAGAGCAGTTGGAGCAGCAGCAATGGCGGCTACCGCAAACTCTTGACCCCGGCCAATGTGGTGGCCTCGGATGGGAGTTCATCGGCTCATGTGGCGTTGAGCTGGGACAACGTGGTGGGCGAGACCGGCTTTTCCATTTGGCGGCACACGTCGGATGCCTCCAACTTGGCTTCCTGGGTGGCCACCGTGGCCGCAGACACGTTGACCTACAACGATTCGAGTGCCGCCGTCGGCACGTTGTATTACTACTGGGTGCTGGCGACCAATAGCACCAGCGTCAGCCAGAGCGATTGGAGTACAGTCAATAGCGGTTTCCGCGCTCCGCCCGATCCTTCGTTGCAGTCGGCAACCGCAGATGGCAAGACAATGATCGATTTGGCGTGGACGAAGGATGCCTCGTACAACGTGATGATCGTCTACCGGGCAAGCAGTGCGTCGACCGCCCCCACACAGGGCTCGGCTTACAATGTGGGCGACGACTGCGGCAGCGGCAAAGTCATTTACAAGGGTTCCGGCTCGACACTCGAGCATGTGGTGGCGTCTGGGACGTCCCACAACTATGCTTTCTACTCCTATAGCGGGAACTATTATTCGCCCGGACTGACCGCGACAGCTTCCACCACGGCGTTTGCCGCAGGCGAGGTGGTGGAAACGGTCTCGTACACCAATGGAACCACGCTGGCTGGACTGGGCGGGTTAAACGGGTGGGGCGGGGTTTGGTATGGCGATTCGGACTTCACGGTGGCGTCCGGCAGTTTCTCCTCTCAAACCAATTACCCGGCTCCATCGGGTAACAAGATTAAGGTCACGCCTCCCTCCGACGGTTCTAAGCAGATCTTCCGTGCGTTGGGGCAGGAGTATAAGAGCGGACGAATCTATTTCGGGTACGTGCTGAATTACCTGTACGAAGGGGCGGGCAAATACGAGGGATTGTCGCTCTATTGGGGTGACTCGTCAGAAAAACTATTTATCGGTGAAGTTTCATCACAAGATCAGAAGCTCGGCATCGACACCACGGCTTCTTCCTATACCCTCGCCAAGGGTTCTGGCAACGACTACATCATCGTGGGTTATTACGACTGGGGGACGGCCGAGGCCAAGGCCAAGGCCTACAAGATCGGGACGGAGTCCGTGCCGAGCGACGAACCGACGACGTGGGATCTGACCGTTTCAAAGGCCAGCAACACCGTAGGTACCGTCAACAATATCCGCCTCAAGGCGGGGGCAAGCTCCGGCACACCTGGCGACACCTATTTTGACGAAATCCGCATTTCGACGAATTGGGCGGGGCTGATTCAGGTGGTGCCTTCGAAACCGGACAATCCTTCTGGCCAAACTGCCACCGCCGATGGCAAGGAAATGGTCCGGCTGGCGTGGACGAAGAACGGCTCCGACAACGGTGTGATGATTGTGCGCAAGAGCAGTGCCATTTCGGTGGATCCCACCGATGGTAGCTCCTACAGCGTGGGTTCGACGATTGACGGGGCGACCGTGGTCTACAAGGGCACGGGGACAACGTTGGAGCATGTGGTGGATGCTGGCTCGGAAAACTACTACAAGTTCTATTCGTATAGTTCCTCGGACTATTATTCGGCCGGGTTGACGGCGAATGTCACAATGGGATCCTATCAATCCTTTGAGAATGTGAACCCGTTTGCCTACACCAACGACACGGCCTTTGGCACCTCGATGAAGGGCGGCCAGGGCTTCGGGGCGAACTACTGGGCGGTCAACAGTGGAACGTGGAAAGCGCGCACAAACAATACGCTTGCGGTAGCCGACACGCCCAAATTTGCGAGCATCACGGGATATCCGGCCATTAGTGGAAACCTAGCGTTTTTGGCGGATCCGGGCAATGGAAGTAGTGCGGTGGCCGAGCGTGACTTGTCGTCGACCGTCAGCACGGGCACCTTCTATGTGGCCTTCATGATGTCGTATCAGTTTTACGGCGCCAACAAGTGGGCGGGCTTGAGCCTGATGGATGGAACGACAGAGAAGGCGTTCTTCGGCAAGGGGTCGGGAGCGAATTGGAATACGCTGGCGGCCGTGGGAAACTTAACCACCTATTGGTCAGGATACAACCTGCTCCCCTTCCATAGCACGGGAGGCAACACGGGCAATGTGTATATCGTGGTGGGTAAGTACAACTTCGAGAGCAAGCTGTTGCAGACGAAAGCCTGGAACATTTTTTCCTCGAGCGAGTTTCCCAGTACGGAGCCGAGTTCGTGGGATGCTAGTGGAACGTTGGGAACCGGCATTAACCAGATCACTCGAATTCGGTTGAACGCGGGTTCGAGCGACGGCGGTAACACCATTGGTCGGGTGTTCTACGATGAAATTCGGTATGGAACGGAGTGGTCGCATCTGGTGGCAACCCTTTGCCCGACGTGGGCTGGAAGCAACACGCTGAACAATGCGGCATGGACGATTCCAGCCACCAACTATTTGGGTGAAACGATGGCGTTCCAGTTCCAGTCCAGCCCCAGTGGCGCTGGCCAAACCGCTCAACTTGAATTCGACTGGGCGAGGGATGGTGCCTTTTCTTCGACAAATGCCATGACGTGGTGGAAGAACGAGAACAACAACAGCTATTGGACCAACCAAGTCAAGCTGACGGCGGTGGGAACGTTCACCAGTCGGTATGTGGCAGCGGCAAGCGCGTGCGGGGCGACTCGTACGAACAATCAGCGGTTCGTGGTGTCCAATTTGGTGCCTCCTTCGGCGGCAACGGCCACGATTGACGGTGTGAACACCAACAGTCAGATCAATTTAGTGTGGACTCGCGGCGTATCGGGTGTGGAAAAGGACACCCTGATTATTCGTCGTTCGGTCAATGCCCCCGATCAGGATCCGGTGAACGGCCAGACGTATAATCTGGGAGATTCGATTGGAAATGCAACAGTAGTCTACAAGGGCTCCGGCACGACGTTCAGTGATTCGGGCCTGGCTCCCAGCACTCTCTACTACTACTGGTTCTATTCCGAAAACTGGTCGTACTATTCGGCGAGCCATGCCACGGCCAATGCCACCACGTTGGCGGGCGGGCAGACCATCACCGTTGACGGCAATCCGGCGGATTGGAATGGAAGCGCCTCGACGGTGATCAACAACTCCGCCAGTTCCTTGCAGCAGTTCATTTGGACCGACAAAACGGGCGAAGTGCGTCCGGAACAGCCCGCCAATGGCGACATTTCGGAATTCCGCGTGTTTGCGGATGCCGATTGGGTGTATTTCCTCGTCAAGATGGTGGGCATTGCCGATGCCACCAAGCCATATGTGGCCATCGGGGTGGATACCCGGATGAATACAGGTAGCACCGCATTGAATTGGTTGGGCGATGATTCCGGCATCGGGCTCGGTGCCGGGTATTTCCTGAGCGCGGCGGAGCATTTCCCGGAAGCACAGGTAATTGTTCACTATGTGAATGCGGTTTCTGGGGATCGAATCGAAATGAACCGGGTGGGCGTCAACGGCTGGCATAAGCCTCCCACCGGTGACGATACCAACGTGGTGATTAGTGCGGCCTATGGGGCCATTGAGCTGAAGGTGCCTCGTGCCGATCTCGGTTTGACGGGGACCAAAACCGCGCGCTTCACGATCGCTTCTTTCCTCAACTCGGGGGCATGGAACAACGATGCCGATGGCACAGCGCAAATCGCGGTCAATACCCCCGATGCGGTCGATTCGGTTTCCATAGCACCCATCCTCACAGAAGACAATGCGGCCGACTTGTCGGCCTGGCTGGAAGACATCAGTAGCGCCAACATCGACTTCTGGCACGACGTGAAGTTTGGCACATCCAGTTTGATTGACAACAGCCGACCTTCGACACCCGTCCTCGTCACGCCCACCAATACGGCGGCGACCACCGCCAGCCCGAATTTGACGTGGAATGCCTCGACGGATGGCGATGGCCAAATCACCAGCTATCTGTTGGAAATCAGCACCAACAGCCAGTTCAACGGGGTGAGTGGGACGGAGAACGGTACGGTTGATTTCCGGATGAGCTTGCCGGCCACCGCCACCAGCTACAAGTACACGACGTCGGCCACTCAATATTGGTGGCGGGTACGGGCACGAGACACGGCCGGTGAACTATCGTTGGCGACCACTCGCCAGTTCCGCGTGGTGGGCAAGTTGGATTCCGAGGGGCCCCAACCCACCTTGGTCTACATCGGGACCAACGTGACCGGATATTTGGCCGGCCAGTATGACGAACAAATCGAACGCTATGGGTATATTCAAAGTGTGCGGGACACAGAAATCAAGAATGCGGCCAACGTGTTTGGTTTTGTGATTCGCTGGGACGATGCCAGCGGCGTATACGCCACCAACAGAATGAAGGCCGCTGATAGTCCCCCCAATGGAGAAGGTGGATTTGCTTGGAATATCGTGAGTGGAGATGGGCGGGTGTCGCCCAACTGGGACTTGTTCCAAACCAACACGACCTCGGGTGCAATCTCGGAGTGGGGCAAAGATGCCGTGTTCTTCGCCACCAACACAAAGGCAACGGGCAACTCGAATCTGACCATGACCAACTATGTTCATGCTGCCTTTTCCATGGCGGCCTATGATCCGACCATCGAATACTATTTAACGTTGAGCGCGGAGGATGCCTACACCACAGATGGAAGCTGGCTTTCCTATGGATCCTGGAACAGCTTTCAGTCACTTACCACTGCGGTCTATAGCGGCTGGTGTGATGATGGACCGAACTCGGTTCGCAACATCACCACCAACTTCCTGATCCGTATTCAAGTGACGGATGACGACATCATGCCGCCAACACCGAGTACCGCCTTGGCATGGGCCAACGAGGCTTCCTTGGTCATTTCAAACTCGGCTGGGGCGTTGACCCGCGTAGAGGGTCAGGGGCGCGATGTCCTCTATCAGGCGACCGATGGCGATTTGGTTGCCGGCAGTTCTCTTTCCTTCAATTTCAATGTGTATGATCCATTCTATAAGGGGATTGCCATTGGAACGAGCTCCACGTTTACGGATAACGCACGCACCCAGACCAACACGGCCTTTGTGGTAGATGGATGGCAAACCAATTGGGCCAACTACAATGCCTCCATGAGTGTGGCCAGCGATACGCGCAACGATAACACCCGGCTGACTTGGAATTGGAACCCGTTGACGACAAATGACATTACGTCTCTTTGGGGTAGCTCAAATCTTTCGGGCGGCACGGGGGAAACCTCCTACATCCGGTTGGATTTACGAGATATGGACAATGATCGTCCAAGTGATCAATCGGCAAACTTGGCAACGTTTGGCCGTCTACGCGTTGTGGATGACGATCCGATATCCCCCGTGCTGGGAACCAACAATGCCGTGCAGGTGGGCACAGGGCCCTATACCGCCGTGACTAAGACGAACGGCGAGACGGAAGTGGTCCTCACGGCGTGGAGTTTCACGAATAATGTCAGTGTTGCGGAGGCTTCCAAGCCCTGGCCGGGAAGTCTGGTCACCAATGCCGTGATTACGAGGGATCCTCGCTATACGCCCGATCTGGTGGCGCTGGGCGGTGGTGCCAATGTGAACGATTTGTTTGGCATTTATGACCAAGTGGCGCGTGGCGAGTTATACATGGGATCCATTGGAACCTATTTCGGGCAAACGGATGTGCCGTGGATCCAGTTCGAGCTGAATCTGGTGAGTGCGAGAGAGCAGATATTGTCTTGGGCAGAGGCCGGGGGTAACGATGGCTTCAGCACGGCCCGGATGAAGTGGTCGGCCAATGGAATCGATTTTACGGCCGATCCTCTTTGGCCTGTGTGGAATCCGAATACGGGCGGTGCCAGCATATTTGCTTCCCGTTTTCTGGAATTCACCGGTGTGATTCCCGCTGGGTTGGCCAAGGTGTATCTCCGCATCGAACTTGGCCCTGGATTTGGTGGAGGTGGCGGTACCTACCGAATGGACAACATCCAGTTGACGGGATATCCCGAAGAATACATCATCACCGATGGCCAGTTGGCGACTTCCGGCAGTAAACTGCAATTCCAAGGCAACCTGTACGATGCATATAGCGGTTTGAATGAGGCCGGTTCCTCCATGACTGTGGGGAGCGCAATGGCGACGCGGGTGGATGGGAAGAAAGAGGGCGATGGCCAAATCGCCTCGACGAAACTGTGGTGGGAACTGTCGATGGATACGAACCAGATTACCGACGCCATTGTCACATCCGGCTCTGGAAGCGGGTTGCCCATTGGCGTAAATATTGCCGATAACGATAACGACCGGGCCGGGGATGCGATTACCTTGCTGGGCCAATTCGGGCAATTGCGAGTGAAGGACGACGATGTGGATCGCCCCCTGATGGTGCTGACCTCCATGCGGCCCAATGGGGGTATCGTGGCGCAATGGAATTTCTCCAACATGCTGTCGCGCCTGCCGACCGCGCGGGATGCCGATGTTACGGTGACGGAACTCGGGGCACGGACTTTGGCAGGGACGGTCAGTACGCCAAACTTTGTGACGAATGCCGCGTCGGGTGGCTATGCCGTCCGACAGAGCGGCTGGCATCGAACCAACAAGTTCTGGTGCGCCACGCTGACACCTCAGAGCGCCATTGCCATCACGAACATCAGTTTCCAAAGCCGCTTGAGCACCACAAACGGTCCCACGGGCTATCGACTCCAAAAGTTTGCGAACAACGTACTGGAGGAAACCGTGACCATCTACTTCACGGGCGGCCTCATCGATACCAGCGTATGGTATCAGTCGAGCCATGCGGTCAATTTCACGCTGGAGGCGGATGAGTCCACGGAAATTCGGTTGCGCGCCTATGGATGCAATCCCAACTACATCGGTGCCCAATGGGCCATCTATAATCTGTCCTTCCTCTATGGAATCTCGGACACCAATGGAGTCACCGAAGTCACGGATGAAGATTTCGCCAATGGTTCCATGTATCTGGAAGGGCAGACATGGGATGCGGACAGCGGCATCGTCAGCACGAACAACGCCAACACGAGCAAGCGGCCGATGTTCTCTCTTCGGAAGCCGGACGGGGTGTCTCTGGTGTCCAATCAGGTCTTGCGGTTCAGCAACTCCGTACCCGATGGCGGGGCCACCTCGGAAGCGGCTTCCGGCTTCATCAACGAGGTGGTGCAGGCCAACTACACCAATCTGATGACCGGTTCCTATCAGGGCGAAGCCAGTGTTTGGGACTTCGACAACGACCGTTCCACCGACGATTTGCGGATGAGCGGTTCCGTAGCCTTGTATGTGGTGGACAACGATGTGACGCCTCCGGGGACCGTGGGTGCCGTGCGCGTGAACGGAAATCTGGTGCCGGGATCGGCCCCCAACCGGACAACGGCCCCTTGGACGAATCGGGCTGAATTCATGGTGGGGTTTGACTCGGTGGCCAAGGATGTCGCGGGCGAGGGGTCTCTCCCTGTGAAACAGCAGGCGGCCACCGGTATCGGCGAATATCGCGTCACGGCCGATGCGGCGGTGGGAACCATGTCCGCCAGCAATCGTGCCTATCAAGGTACGCCGTATCCTGTGGCGGCCACCAACGGAGCTTTGGCCAATTATGGGTTTGAAATGACAGCCGCCAATTCGGGTTGGACGTTTGTCAGCGGCTGTAGCTATCAGACCTTGGTTAATGATCCAACAAAAGTCCGGGAAGGCACCAATAGTCTCATGCAGAGCAGTGGTGGTGAAGCCTATCAACTGATCGAATTTGGCAATGTGGACGGAACAACGCCAACGGTGGGCGTGTCGGGTTGGTATCAAAGTACCGAAGGGGCCACCTTTAAGGTGGAAGCGTTCCATACGACGACCAACTTGACGACGCCCATCGGAACAACCGGTACGCTCACGCTTCCGGTGGCCAATGCGTGGACGGCGTTCACCCTACCGGTTCAGACCGTGGGTAATAGTACCACCACGGTCCTCAAGATCACCCTGAAGGATAACGGGGGCAACACCACGTATTGGGATGCGTTGCGACTTTCTGTGAACATTGGAACCAATCTGGCCACGATGCGGTATGTGGCTACGAGCCAGGGCGTCACAACAAACTATGTCTTTGCCGTGGATGTGGATAATAACCGTCCAGGCGACCGTCTGGCCGGTACCACCAAGCCGTTCTATGTGGCCTATGACGCCACACCGCCGACATTGGTGCCCACCGTGTCGGCCGTGAATGATCAGGTAGATGATCCGTCCAGCCAGTTTGATCTGAGGTGGGTGGGTACGGATATTGGTCCGGACGATCCATTGTCGCCCAAGCATCCGACAGGGGATCCCGGGGCGAAGGATATTCTGTCACCGTGGCAGACCTATAAAGTCTATTACGGACCTTATGATCCGATGTCTCCGGAGGGGGGCTCCTCAACCGCCATATATGACAACTTTGTCAAAGACGGGCAGTACAAGACAAATGCCGGTTGGGCCGCCATCACCTCCACGAATGCCATTGCCGATCCCGGGGCACCCTCCTATCAACCCAACTATTCGGCTTTGACGGATCCAGCTCGCACCAATATCCGCCTCTACGATCTAGAGTACGACAAGGATTATGTCGTGGTCGTGGTGGGCGTCGACAAAGCCGGCAATGAAGGTCCCGCAAACGGGGGGAGCTGGTCGACGAACAACACCATCAAGTTTGCCGTGACGCAGGGGCTCATGCGGGCACGGGCGGCGGTGGAAAGTGCCTTCTCGACAAACAATAACCTGCAGCCGGGCGACAAGGGAGCGGCGGCGCTCTATTGGATTGCCGCGGGTCAAACGAATATGCAAGGCACGTACACCAATGTGACCAAGGACTACGACTTGATCTATTGGGATAACGCCACATTCCAAGAAAGTTCTAACACCACATGGAGCAAGGTGGGAACGGCCAAGAGTAATTGGTTCGCCGATGCGCGCGGGCAGGACAATCCACCCCGTGGCAACGTGCGGTTCTATCGTGCTTCGTATAAGGATCGGTGGCAGCGAACCAATGTGCTGAGCAACTTGCCTCAGCGCCCACTGGCAAGCGAAGATGTGTACGCCATGCACAGCGTTCTTCTCTCCGAGGGCTATAATTATGTGGCACTCCACGGGCAGCCCTATATCAACTCGTTTGCGGGCGTGTTTGGCACCGACACGAGCTTCTGGCCGGCCAGTATGACGCCTTCCTTGGCAACGCGTGTCCAGTTCTTCTCGGCAGGTGTCAATGCGCCTGTGGAGAGCACCTACTTCTTTGGCGTTGATGCGGGCACGCCCGGCTGGTACAGGGATGGCTCCACACCGGTCAATGAGACGGATGTCCAGCAGGAGGATGAGTTCTTCATGCGGGGCTTTGCCATTATTCTGCCTGAACTGGGGGCGTATCAAACGACGACGGGAACGGATGTGCTTACGTCGAATGCCGTTCCCGTTCCCGCCATGATGTGGCATCCCGTCCTGAAGGTGCCGACCAATGGGCCGGACGGTGGCGCGAGCTTTAGCCATACAATTCACTGCGGTCAGATTAATTATCCGAATCCGCCGGACTTGATATATAACGTGGTGGCCTTGAACCTGCCCGTGGCGGTGCATCCCAGCCAGATGGGATTGACGAACAATCCCAACACATTCCGGAAGGGCACACGCGGTTTCGGCGATGAAATCTACACGCTGAACACCTCCACCAAGGGCGTGCTGAGTGGTAGCACCATTTATTGCGATCCCAGCGGCGTTTGGCGCTTCGTGAGTAGCAATGGAGGGGTGCCTTGGGAATACTTCAAGCCCAACGACGTGATTGTGATCGTCTCGCGCAATGGCGGACTGAACAACACATGGACGTGGACCTATTCCCCGGCGGACTTCTACAACATGCCCACTCGCTGGATGGGGCAGTAGCCCCATAAGGGTCGCAGGTGAACCATTCCGCCTCCAGCATGGGCTCTGTCTTGCGCTACGTTGGGATAGAAAGGTAGGGCGGGGCCGCTGGACCCGCCGGGATTGTCAGGGGTATAGAGAATGGGAATAGAACGGGCAGAGGAGGTGCGCCCGGCGGTCGCGCCCTGCCCGGAAACAGGACTTAAGAATCGGGGAATCCATAATCGGTCAATGAGCCGTGAATGCTTCCCAAGCCGTACGCTTTCCTGCTTTTCATTTCTCGGGGGCTGTGGAGAATGCCTGTGAGTGGAATAGATGGAACTTTCACCAGTGTAGGAGAACCAGATATGGCTGCGAGTACTTGGATTACAATTGCGTTAGGATGGGGAGGTGGTTACCATCATGGCTACCGCGAGTAGGCGAAAGAAACCGATACCCCACGAATGATCAATACCACGGAATCCAAACCCCTCCGGGTGCTGTTTGTTAACCGCATGGCCTGCCTCGAACGGGGTGGGGGGGAGACCTTTGATTTGGAAATCTCTCGCCATTTGGCCCAAACGGGGACAAAGGTCACTTTTCTAAGCGGTGCCCCGTTTTTTGGCCCGCCGCTGATGCCGTTGGAAGGGGCGAAAGTTCTGCATACCCCTTGGCTACGTCGGTTCCCTTGGGACAAGGTCAAAGGGGGGTGGCGTGTCCGTCAGTTTGAATTCGAATGGTTTGAGTGGCGGGCCGCCCGCTGGATTCAGGATCACGCGAATGAATTCGACATGGTTCAAATCTGCGAGCTTCCCAATTTGGTCTATTGGTTGAAAAAACGCCGAGTGAAGGTGCCCGTCGTGATGCGGCTGACGGCACCCAACTTCCATGACCCACGCGGCGGCGTGACGCTGGCAAATGCCGTGATCGCCAGCGGCACCACCATTCAAAAGCTACACGCCTTGGGTCAGACAAATGTGGTGGACATTCCGAATGCGGTGGACGCGAATCTATTTCATCCACAATCCTCTGATTTTCGACAGCAAAAAAGGATTGGTGCCGATGAGTTTGTCTCCATCTATGTCGCACGTTTTCAAGCCTTCAAAAATCATGATTTGTTGATTCGTTCCTTTGCGCATTTTTTGCGTAGCCATCCCAAATCACGCCTTTTGTTGGCTGGCAGCGGACCCCTGCGCGAACGGACCGGGCAATTGGCCGCCGAACTGGGAATTGCCCCCCATGTACTGTTTTTGGACGAAGTTCCCTATTCAGACTTGCCCGCTGTTTATGCTGCCGCCGATGTGAACGTGATTTCCAGCGATTACGAATCCTTTTGTTTCGCCGCTCTGGAAGCCATGGCCATGGGGCTTCCGGTATTGACAACAGACTGTGCGTGGGTTCCGCGTTTGGTAGAAGATGGAGCGGGCATGGTGGTGCCAGTTGGAAATGCTTCCGCGTTTGCCGCCGCCCTCTGCCGCCTCGCCGACAACCCCGCCCTCCGCCAACGCATGGGAGCCACCGGCCGCCAACAAGTCCTCGACCACCACACCTGGCCCGCCAGTGCGGAGAAGTTGTTGGGTGTATATGAAACGATTTTGGGGACAGAAACAGTTAATCAATCAGAAAACGCAAATGTGAACAGGCCGCTGGCAATGAAAACCAAAATGGGTCATTTGGACGTATTGTTTGTAGTTTCGCCTGCATACGCAAGAAGCGCGTACGCACCACTGTATTACCTCTACTTGGCGGGATATCTAGAAAAGAAGGGTTTTTCGGTCGGCATTGTCGACCCTCATGAAAAAAAGACGGAGGCGAATGTTGACATCATAATTCGTGAGATAAAGTTTAAAAAACCCCGCTATGTGGGACTGGCGACTTTTGTGACCGACTATGACGTCATTCTGGCGCTGGCCAAAAAAATAAAATCAGAAACCGGGGCGAAAATTATTGCAGGAAACGCTCATCCCTCGGTTTCTCCACACGACTTTCTATACGAAAACAGTCCTTTCGACTTGGTCGTCCGAGGAGAAGGAGAACTGACCCTAAAGCAGGTCCTTGAAGAATATGATGAGAATAGAGACAACAGCCACATCAAGGGCATTGCATATCTGCACCAAGGGCGCATTCAAATAAATAGCAATAGGGAGTTCATGGACCTCGGTGAATGCGGAATGCCTGCCTATCACATGATCGATATGCGGTGGATTGCAAAACCAACAAAATCTCTTATTAGGCGTGTGATTACGTCGACAGCTGCAATACAAACATCTCGGGGGTGTCCGTATAATTGTAGTTTTTGCGCTGCAAATGCAGTGTGGAAGGCCATGAGCAAAGCCCCCTTGGGTCCTCCTTTGTTTCGGAAACGTCCGATCGCTCATGTGATCGAAGAATTGGGCATTTTACAGAATCAATACCAGTTTGATTTTTTCTACATCCTAGACGACACCTTTGGCATGACGGAAAATGATATAGTTGTGTTTTGCGATGCTTACCGAAAAAGTGGCTTAAAAATGTTGTGGGCCGCGGATACGAGAGTGAACTGCATCCGAAGCGAAAAAATTGTCATGTTGATGAAAAATGCTGGGTGTATACAACTGGACTTCGGCGTTGAAACAGGCTCTCCGAAACTGCTCCAAATAATTAATAAGCGAACCGATATTTCGGAAATCGAAAATGCTTTTTCCTTGTGCCGAAAACACGGCATAAGGACGTTCGCCAACATGCTTGTAAATTTGCCAGGCGAGACAGAGGATGATTTGAACTTGTCTCATCAGTTACTGAGGAACATACAGCCAACCTGTTTGACGGTGGCTGCGACACAGCCTTATCCTGGCACCTCCATTCATGACAAATATTTGAAAGTCCCAATTCCCAAGGAACAGTATTGGAGGCTCAGCCGTAGCTCTCCGCGGGAAGACTACCGTATGGCGGAACATAATACCAATTTTGACACCTTGCTACAACAATGGTGGAAGAAATACGGCATATCTACACCATTTGATTCGAATATCTTCAAGGTTGACGGGCGATATTGGATGGCCATACTTCGGTCCCGAAGAAAACTGGCCTACCTGATTGTTTTTCTGAATGAGATCGTGAAGAAACCAATAAGTTACTATGTGTATTTGTGGCTCAAATTTCTAAAATGCTATAAATAGGCGTGATTGGCCTTCAGAAGAGTTTTCATGATTTTCAATAGCTGGGAATATTTTGTTTTTTTGCCGTTGGTGTTGGTCTTGTACTACGCATTTAACCGGCGTGCTCAGAATCTCTGGTTGCTTGTTGCTAGCTACTTTTTCTATGGATGGTGGGATTGGCGCTTTTGTTCGCTACTCCTCATTTCCACCTTAGTGGATTTTGTATGCGGGTTGGGGATGGATTTTCGTCCCCAACAGAAGAGAGGTTGGCTGATGGTGAGCATGATCACCAATCTGGGAATTCTGGGCTTCTTCAAGTATTTTAATTTTTTTATCGATTCAGCAGGAGTGGCGCTTGCGGCTCTTGGGTTTGAACCTAATCTTCCCGTATTACGAATCATTTTGCCGGTGGGAATATCTTTTTATACCTTCCAGACCATGTCGTATACAATTGATGTGTACCGTGGTCACCTTGTTCCTACCCGTAGCTTGATCGATTTTGCACTCTACGTGGCCTATTTCCCCCAGCTTGTAGCTGGCCCGATTGAGAGGGCCACCCATCTTCTGAAGCAGTTTGCCGAACCTCGCACCGTCACGCGGCCGATGGTGGAAACGGGATGTTTTCTGATTTTGCTTGGGCTTTTTCGGAAAGTGGTCATCGCGGATGGAGTGGCCCCGATGGTGAATGCGGTTTTTGCTTCTGCGGCCACTGCCAACTGGATGGAACTGTGTGCGGGGACAGGTTTGTTTGCGATTCAAATCTATTGCGATTTTGCTGGATACAGCGATATAGCTCGTGGAACCTCGCGTTTGTTCGGCATTGAACTGATGGTGAATTTTAACCAACCCTATTTTTCTAGAAACATCACCGAATTTTGGCGTCGCTGGCACATTTCTCTTTCCACTTGGTTGCGAGACTATCTCTACATTCCACTTGGAGGAAATCGCCATGGCACGATGGCAACCTATCGTAATTTATTTTTGACCATGCTTCTGGGCGGCCTCTGGCATGGGGCTCGGTGGAATTTTGTGATCTGGGGAGGGCTCCATGGGTTGTATTTGGCAATTCACAAGTTGTGGTTGGCTCGCCACCCAACCCAACTATGCGTAGACTCCAATCACAAGTTTTCAATCGGGGATTGGGCTGGGATGCTGTTCACCTTTGGTCTGGTTAATCTGGCATGGATATTTTTCCGGAGCACCACGCTGGCCGAGGCCCTGGCCATTCTCCAAGGAATTGCCAGCATACGAGGAGGCTTGGATCGCGACGTCTTGGCGTTAGGAGTGAAGCTCCTCTTTTACGGAAGCCTTGTCTTTGCTTTGGATTGGCCCGCCTTTATTCATAATCAACATGAACGCATGTTGGAATGGTCATGGTTGGCACGATGCGGAGTCTACGCCTGTTTATTGTTTCTATTGATTCTATTGAGGCCTTTGAATGATACGCCTTTCATCTATTTTCAGTTTTAGAACTCTGCGCAGTTCGTTGCGTCCCGGGTCCGCCGTGGTTTTCGCCTTGGCGCTGATCGGCATGGCGGAGATCGGAGTGCGACACCTAACGCCGAACCTTGGTTGGTATGAAGGGCTATCGTCGCTGGGCCAATGGGTGGGGAGGTTGGAGCATGAACTGGAGACGCATCAGCCCGATATTTGGCTGATGGGAAATAGCGTTTTGGCCTATGGTGTTGATGTGGCTGCTCTTGAATACAAAACCGGAAAGACGGCTGTTGCCATGCCATTCGGGGGAGCCACGGTGGCGGGAGGTACGGCTATGCTGGAGTATTATATCCAGCGAGCCCCGCACCCACCAAAGCATGTCATCTATTGCATTACAAAAGATGATCTCAATCTTCATGGCGAGCGGGCATGGATTTCAACGAAGTATCTTGAATATGGGACGTGGAGAGGGCTCTCTTTTGACCGAATCTTTCGGCTGGCAGACTCTCGAAACACCATCATCAATTACCTGAAATCGGCGTTGATTGGCCAACCCACGGCGTCTGCCATGCAACCGTCCGAGCCACCCTTTGGTGGTGTTGCAACGGAAGATAAGTTGAAATACATGGGCAATCTCATGCAGGGTTATGAGTTGGATTCGGATGTGTTTGACCGAATTTGGTCGTTGGCCACACGGTATGGATTTGACGTGACCTTCCTACTCATGCCGGTCTCGGACATCTATTTGCAGTATCACGATCAACACGGTGATGGTTTATCGATTGCCCAAGTTCATTCTCGCATACGCGATTTGTCAATTGCTCATCGGTTTGCCTTTGTTGATCTTTCTGGAATGTATCCGCATGAGTACGACTATTTTTCTGACCCCTATCATCTGACTTCCGATGGGCGCAGGCGAGCAACAGAGGAGATTGCTCAACGATTGGGTGTTGTTGTCCCGGATGTCGAGCCACTGAGGGTTGCCTGTATTGGAGATAGCATCACCTATGGGGCAGGGTTGCCCGATCGTTTTTCACAGTCCTATCCCGCCATTCTGGAACAGTTGGCAAACCGACGGTTGAAAGTTGGCAACTTTGGTGTTTCCGGAACCACCCTGCTCAAGAACAGCGGGCGAGCTTGGATTGATACTCCGACATTTTCTGAAGCGGTGTCCTTCGCCCCCGACATTGTGATCATTATGTTTGGCATCAATGATCTGGCCCATCCCGAAATTCTGGATCAATTTGAACAAGATGGTGTCGCGCTTGTTACGCGATTTTTTCAGTTGCCGTCGGTCAAGCGAGTCTATATTTGCACGCCAACGCCCTTAGCTCCACCAAAACTTCAGGCTGACGCCAATCAAATCATTAAGGACCAACTGATCCCTCAAATTCACAACATTTCAGAACGAACACAGGCTGAAGTGGTAGATATCTATTCGCGGTTTCCGAATACTCAACGACTTTTGCCAGACACAACGCATCCCAACGCGGCGGGGACCAAGCTGATTGCAGAGAATATTTTGATTGTCATTCAGCGGGGTTGGAATGCGGAGAAGTGATGACGATTTGAAAAAGCGGGTCAGGCATTTTTCGCCCAATAACTTTTCCTCGCTGAAAGCCAAATAGCCAGCATGAGAACAATCAGTGTTTGTTCGTCCCATTGACCCAGAATTTGCTGAATGTCCTTGGGTGAGAAATAGGTGAAAATTGGATTGGTTTTGTCCATAAGCACATCCTGGGCATATTCGCGCAATCCGGGAGCTCTTAGCCTAGACTGACATGAGGCCCCAAACCCCTGCTTATTGTTTCGCCAAACGATGGTTGAGGGGAGTCTATCCACAAGAGAAAATCGGAGCAATTTTTTGGAATATGCAACGTCGGTTTTATAGTCGGATGGCAAGGAAATACAGAACTCCGCGAGATCAACGTCGAGAAAAGGAGAACGCAATTCCAAGCCTGTGAGCATCGAAATTTTGTCTGTTGCGGCAAGGCAAGACGGCATGTAATCCGTTAAATCCGTCCGAAAAGCGGAGTCCAACGTATTGGGCCACATATTGAAGTCAGTGTCAGGAACCGAAAAGCCCATGGATATTAATTTCTCGGTAGAAAAATGTAATCCCTGTTGCCAATGGATTTCAGGAATGGACTGGCTTCGTTTGCGCCAACCATAGTGATGGGTGAATGAATCAAGTGCATTGGATTTGAAGCCCATTTTCTGGCAAATCCGGGCTAGACTATATGCCACGTTCATCATTTTGGAGGTGTGGGGATAAATATGTTCTAATTTCCACAGGCGGCTATACCACCAGGTGTATCCCCCTAGCAATTCGTCTCCCCCCAGACCCTGAAGCATCACTTTGCAGTAGGATCGAGCCGCTTTGCACATGAATAGAAATGGAATATGGGATCCTTCCACGGGTTCATCCAACGCACTATGCAAGGATAAATTCTTCACCAAATCGATGTTATCGTCATGTGTTTCAATGAGCTCAGAATTGTAATGGCGAGCCACTTGGTTGGCATTGGGCAACTCACTTTCACTTCCTCGAAATGCATGAGTAAGACCTTTGATATTCATGCCTTGAGAATGGGCGGACGCAAAAAGAGCGCTAGAATCCAATCCTCCACTAAGAAATATGCCAACCGGGACGTCCGCCACTACTTGTTTTTGCATTGCGATATCGAGCAAGCGGGTGAACTCCTCACATGCATCTTCAAACCCAATGGGATTGATCTGTGGAGGTGGCAGGGTCCAATAAGGAGTTGATTTTAAGCCCGCACGATCGAACTGCAACACATGCCCGGGTCGCAAGGTAAAAATGTTTTTATAAATCGTCTTGTTGACAGAAACGTACATTTTTTGGAGGTAATGAACGACAGAATCGTCGTCCAATTGGGGGTCGACTAGTCCAGTTGATAAAATGGCCTTAATCTCGGATGCAAAAATAAATTCCCCATGTTGGCCCCAAGCATAAAAAAATGGCTTTTCTCCAAATCGGTCTCTGGCGCAATGGAGAACTTGTTTTCTCTCATCCCAAATGGCGTATGCGAACATGCCCTTCACATGAACAGGCATAGCTTCGCCATATTGTTCATAGAGAGCCAACAGGCATTCGGTGTCGGAATGAGTTTGAAAAGGGTATTTCAACTGATTTCGCAAAAGCTTGTACCCGGAAATCTCCCCATTAAAGACCACCGCCACTTTCTTGTCCATCGTTACCATGGGTTGCTGGCCGCCATCCAGATCCACAATACTGAGGCGGGTATGAACAAGACCACAACGGTTGAAAATTAGATGTCCATTACCATCTGGACCCCGATGTTCAAGAGATTGCTGCATTCGTTGAAGCGCCTTAAAATGGCTTTGGGCGTTCTCATATACAATTCCTGCAATGCCACACATAAGGAGAATAACCTATGGAGTAAACTGTGCCACAGGCTTCGATGCCCGAACCCAAAGAATGCCTTCATTGCCTTTGCGGTAGACCAGTTCATTGTTCTCCAAAAGAGGACCATAGACATTATCTTTTGGTCCTTTTTCTGAGATTCGATAGGTTTCGATCGTCATGGGGCCCAATAAATATGTTTTGATCAAGTCGACTGTTAGTCGTTGCGGTTCGGTCGCTGTTTCCGGCTCCTCTAAATTGAAACTTCCAATAAAAAGACCTCCTGGCTTGAGAATGCGCAAGATTTCACTGCACATCGCAGTAAAATGATCTACGTGGTCGATGGCATTGAGCGTGAAAACAATGTCAACAAAGTGGCTCGGAAGAGGAATAGATTTCTCCGTTGATTTCAGATAGATCATGTCGTGCAGAGCCAAGTCCGTTTTGAACTCATCGAAATATCGGTCGGCAAGCACATCGATTCCGACGCGAAGCAGGGCGGGAGTCGCCCAAACCAAGCTGCCGCGGGGGCCGCAACCAAAATCGGCCACGATTTTTCCTCTTGTAAATTCGTCCGTAGACTCGCCAGCAATTGCTAGCAGGATTCTCCGATAATGACTGTTTTGGAAGTGGCCCTTGTCCGCCTTGAAGCGACCTTGCCAGAATGAGAGTTCCGCATGGTGTTTCTGGTAATCTGCGAAAAATCGGCTTCGCACGTGGCGTGCGAATTTTAGGATTGGTTTTGGGATAACTGTTTTAAGTGTTGGATTCATATAGCACAACCGCAGACGGCAGAGGGTTAGGGTAGTCGAGGGAATAGAGTTAAATCTTTTCTGGAAAATTTCTCCAGATAAATATCCGCGCGTGTCGGCGACGGAACAAAAGTGGAATTCGTGCCGGAACAAAAGTGAACAGATGTCAGAGGGTGTAAGTTCCGAGCACGTGGGGCCATACATCTTTGGGCCGCTCTTCGAGGATCCATAATTTGCGTTGGGGATGGTGTAAGAGGCTGACGTACTTTTTCGCGGTGGCCGTGATCTCGTAGTTTTGCCCTTCGAAATCGATGGTCTGGTCGTTGTTCACTCGGCGCTGCACCCGCAAAGAGAAGTGAAGATCGAGCAACGGACGGGCCGGACAGGGGCGCAATTTGGCCGTTTGGGCGAGGACTTGCTCTTGCAGGACATCCAGCGGCTTTCTCCCCGTCGTCCTCAGGACGGTTTGATTTTGGCGTTGGATTTCCATCTGGAGCACGTCGTTGCCTGCGGGATAGTCCGAAACACCCGCATGGGCCAGCAGTGCAACCATGCGGCGCTGAAAGGTTCCGAATCGGCGCTCGATCTTGCCTTTGGCCTGTGGGGTCGGCGCCACGAGATGGGCTACTTGCAATCCGCGCAGGGCGCGCTGGAATTCGCTGACGGGATCGGCGTGGTCGTCGCTAGAGCTGGCGCCGAAAAGGCTCAACGCATCCGTGTAGATGGCCATGGGGATGCCCCATTCCTCAAAGAGACGTCGAAAGTGCTCGAAGTGGTTCCAGGTCGTGTCCGCGGGAACAAACTGACCTCCCAGAATCAGTCCGGAACAGTCGTCCACCGTCAGTAGCAGGATTTGCTTGGTCGCGGCCGGCCACCATGGGTGGATGCTGCTGTCGTGTTGCCAGAGCTCGCCAACGTGGGCACGGCGAAACCGCCGGTAGACCTTCCTGTCGCTCTTCGTCGCCGGGACCAGATGGGCCAAGTGCGTCTTCGCATAGGCCGCGATGCTCGACCGCGCCCTCTTGAATCCATGGAGCCGAAGCAACTCGTCGGCCACGAGTTGGTAGTTGGGCGGACTCTGCAACGGCAAGAATTCTTCCAGAAAGCCAAGGATATCCGGCGGCCACGCGCCCCGATGAGCTCCTCCGCTGGTTCGGGGACAATAGGTCTTCCTGTCCCTCAGAAACGCGGTCCGCAACTGGTACAGGCGGGTTCGGCCGATTCCCAATTGACCCTCCACCTCGGCCGCACCGAGAGTTCCGGCATTGAACGATTCCAAAACCTCCCGCACGAAAATCGGAGGGAACCTACGGGATAGCTGTTTTTTTCATAGCCCAACACCATGGACGATCGAACCCGCTGCGGAAAAGGACAATCTCCTCCTTGGGGGCTCTGCCCCCAAACCCCCGGAGTTTGCCGCTTTGTGCCAAGAGGCTCTTGACTCCAAGAAAATGACCGTGTCGAAGTATCGCCTCGGCACGGTCAGGAGCCTGGAGCCCCTCTGGCAGCACATGCCGCTCCGGTTGCCCTCCGGCAGAGCCGTATTCTGCACGTGCTACCCGCAGTCTCTCCCCTCCCCAACGGAAAAAGCCACTCCCATCTTCGCCCAACTGCAGAATTCCACTTTTGAACCGTCGCTGTTCACTTTTGTTCCGGCTCCGACAGATAAATATCCGCGCGGGGTGAATCAGGTCTGGAGCACCGACATCTCTTACATCTGCGGCACGGGTTCATGTATCTGGTCAAACAGTCTCGAAAGTCGTTTCTGCGTGACCGCGCTGGAGCGTGCGTTGTCTCGAGGAACGTCCGGGATAATTAGCAACGACCATGGGTCGCAGTTTGAAGTGCACGAGCGAAAAGAAAGCACTCGGCGCTGGACAAGAAGACACCGGCTGAAGTATTTCTGTCAGGAGTGACCCATAAATGACGTCGAGCGCTACCATTGCTCCGCTCTCGACCCTCCGGGCCGCCTCTTCGGGGACGGGCTGCGCTCCGTGACGGTAGCGGGAACCGGCGGTATTGTTGGTCGCCAAGACAAAAAATGAATGACGTGGATTCCACCTTAAATTTGCCGCTACGTGGTCTAAAATTGGAGGTAAGCGCATTATGATAGGCGACAATGTGTTTGATCTTGTGAAGAGAACGGTTCCTGAATTTGTTAAGAGAATTGCGGGTCTTTTGGTCGGGCATACCGAGAACTCTTGGGAAAGGGTGGTGATGAACCGCGAAACTTTGGAATGGGTTAAAGCCCTCGAAACTGAAAAAATGACGGCGCTGGAGATATCAGGAAAAATTTGGGACGGTCGGGTTCCATTCAAATCCTATAAGTCCATATGGTATCCGGAATACGACGTGTGCGAAAAGCCGTTGGCAGAATCCTATGACATCATTATTGCTGAACAGGTGTTCGAGCATTTATTGTATCCATCGCGCGCCGCTCGGCATGTTTTCGAGATGCTGAGAGGGGGGGGGTATTTTCTCCTGACCACTCCGTTTCTTTACCGCATACATGCCTATCCAAACGATTGTTCTCGCTGGACGCCCCAGGGCATGGCCTATTTCCTTGAGGAAGCTGGATTCCCTCTCGACAAAGTGCGTGTGGGCGCATGGGGCAATCGCGCATGCGTGACAGCTTCTTTTAGGGGGAGGTGTTATTGCAGTCGTATCCACACCCTTGAGAATGAGCCTGCTTTCCCTGTGGTGGTCTGGGCGCTTGCTCAAAAATAGAAAATGCATATTTTTTCGATTTGGCTATTCTTTCTACCAAGAGGGTGTGAATGGATGCACAAGTCGCTGGTTGGATTATGTTTTTCGGGCTTCGCATTTCTAAGGATGTATTGTTAACAGATGTTTAGTACTATCTGTACATGGCATGATGACGTGAGATGATTGCCAGTTTCCCAATAGTAGGTTGATCTACAAACAATTTATAACGGTGTTACAAAGAGAAAAGAATCGCATGGACAATATCTACAACAAAAATTTCTATTTATTTAATACGGAACCAATCTCGTCTATATCCAAAATTATGGACATCATTCTGCCTCGTATACCAAAAGTTCATTCCGCTGTGGATGTGGGGTGTGGAATCGGAATATGGCTTTCATATCTTCAAAACCACGGAGTAGTAGATATTTTTGGAATTGATGGCCCTTGGGTGGATAAATGTGAATTAAGAATTCCCTTGGATCGCTTTAAAAGTGTGGATTTGGCACAACCATTGAATATTGAACGGAGATTCGATTTGGCTATTTCTCTCGAAGTGGCAGAACATCTTCCTGCAATCCGGGCAGAATGTTTTGTTATGGAACTGACCACATTAGCAGATTATGTCTTGTTTTCCGCCGCAATTCCTTTTCAGGGTGGGCGCAATCATTTAAATGAACAATGGCCATCATACTGGATCGATCTCTTCAGAAAACAGGGATATGTGGCCAAAGATTGGATACGGCCTCAAATTTGGGGGGATCAGACGATTTCGCCATGGTATCGGCAGAATCTTTTTCTCTTTGTTTCCCGGAACAGAGTCTCCGAACTGCAGTTGGTTGATACAGGCGATTCTGAGCTACAAATGCCAATTGATTTGGTTCATCCGGAAATCTACTTGCCAAAAGTCAATGGAGAGTCCGTTCGGGCAGGTTTGGGATTGGCTCTGCTTGCACTGAAGAGCAGATGGATCAGAATCTGTTCAGGCGGAGGTTGGAGAGGTTGATATCTGAAAGTCGCTGTTTTGGAGCGTGTTGAATTTGTGCGGACAATGGAAATCCGACCAGCACCGACAGGGCGCGGCGCAAAATCAATGCCTGTGTTTTTCTCTTCTTCCAAGCGTTCATTTCGCTGGTAACAGGCCGGATGTGACCCATTTCGTTTTCCAATGTCAGCCGTATTTATGTCGGATGGCGCATTTTGCCAACAACTTGGCGGTGTGAAAAGGTAACAGAGAAAAGTTCCTTAACGGACTTCGCCAGAAAACAAAGAATGTCTGCATTCCCATATAGGCCGATTGACCACAGATGGTGAGCCATCGACGAGCGAAAACCCGGCGCAGGGCCATATCGTCGTACACACAAGCTGATCGATTGGCATCAATAAGGCGTATTAGCCACTGTTCTGCGCGTGAAAGCGAGTTTAGGTCAAAGATATCAAATGGAAAACTAATCCGATCGTGAAGCTCAAAGTCTTCCTGTTTTGCGCCGGGAAGAAGTTTTTTTATAAGCGGTTTTCTAATTATGCAGCGTTGCTGGATATACAGTTGATAGTTGTTCTTAGTTAGCTGATTGCCATGACAGTAATAATCAATCAATAATTGGGGAAGATTGGCCGCCTTGAGTGGACCTACCATGCGAGACCATAGATCGTAGTCTTGCGGAGTTATGAACTGCTGATCATAGCGATAACCGTACTGTACAATGGAGATGCGCCGTAACATCACTGCCGGATGAGCAAAAGAAGAATGAAATAGCAAAGCGGCGTGGATTTCTGCGTGTTCAATTGGATAGCAGACCCGATGCTGTTTCCCTTTTTCATGCACGAGAATCTGCCCCCCGCAGATGCCTACGTCTGGGTGACGATCCATGAATTCAACCTGCAGCTCCAATCGTTTCGGGCGAGCAGAGTCGTCAGCGTCCATGCGAGCGATATAATCTCCCCGAGCCTCCTCCAGACCTCGGTTTAGCGCTGCAGCCAAGCCTTGATTTCGCTCGTTCCGTAAGAGGCGAATTCGAGTCTCATGGTGGGCGTAGGATTCAATAATTGCCAAACTGTCATCAGTCGAACCATCGTCGACGATCATGAATTCAAAATCGAGGTAGGTTTGCCGGAGGATGCTGTCAATAGCTCGCCCGAGGAAGGAGCTCCCGTTGAAGACCGTCATCAATACGGTGACCCGCGGATGAGAATTCGAGAAGGCGGGTTTCAGTTGGGCGGAGAATAGTGTCATTTTCTTAGCTTTACGGTACTGTATTGTCCACGGGTTGGTTTATGGAGTAGCAGAACGGTTGTGAGAAATAAGTCGTTGCTCTTGGGGAGAAGAAAAGAGAGGGCAGCTCCAAAGAGGTTAAGGGGTGCAATAAGCAGAAACTCTAGCAGGCGACCCAAGAAGCGGTTGGCAGGGATGATTCGGCCGCACAAATAAGTGCAGGCGAGTTGGGTCAGGGTTTGGATGTAATTGCCCTCTCGGGATTCCTTGACCACCTCAAATCCGGCTTGTTCAGCCAAATATTTCAAGCCAAATCGAGTGTAACGGGCATAATCGTAGGGGCAGTCGTGTTCTTCCCAGGCAAACGGAACAGTGATCAGCATGGTGCCGCCGGGGCGCAAAACGCGGTTTAACTCGGCAAGCACGGAGACTGGAGTGAAAACATGTTCCAATACTTCGGTACACAGGATGTGATCCATGCTGGAATCCGCTAAGGGAATACGCTGGCCATCGAAAATCAGAACATCTCCGTTGGCGTAAAACTTGGTCTTGGTGTCGGCGAAATCCACTGGAAGATACTGGGTGCAATGCGCGAACAATAGTTTGTAAGGTTGGCGCCCGCAACCGAAGTCGAGCACGATTCCAGAACAGTTTGCCGCATATCTGGATACGGCGTGGAAAAGTATTCTCCGGATTATATAGGAAGGCTTGTAAATAGCCCACCAAGGAGGGGCGAAGGCCAGACTTTGACGAATGTGGCGCGGGGAGGTCATGGTGTTGGCGCTATCGCGCGACATGAAAACGGCCAGAGGGCTATGGCAGCCATACGCCAAACCATGCGCTCTGGCCAAGCTAGTGCTTCCCTGAAGGTGGCCATGTCTTTCCAAATCGCTTTTCCTTGTTTTTCGCGAACCAATTGAGCTAAACGCATGCGGACATAGGTGGCAAATACGGGGCGAGCCAGTTTTCTATCTTCATCAGAGAGATTTGCTTTTAGCCAAGCACGCGCATAAATAATCGCTGGGTTGAGGCGCGCATCTCGCTTGGTCATTTGGCCATGAGATGTCCTGCGCAATTGGGCAACAATCGCACTTAAATGTGTGAATTCGCCTTTTTCGGCCATTCGAATCCAAAGATCGTAATCTTGTGAACAGTAGAGTGTTTCGTCGAAACAGCAGCAATCTTTGATAGCTTGAAGACGCGCTGTTACAGTCGGAGTGTAGATGGGGTTTCCACATTTAAGCATTTCCTGTAGGGGCCGAGTCCAGTGCACGGGGGCGGAAGCTGCGGATGAAAGCATGAAGGGGTTATTACCACCTGACATTCCTCCACAGGTCAGGATTACCTTGGGATGTGATTGGAGGTAGCTCAATGCCGAAGAAATTCGATTTGGATAAAACACATCGTCCGAGTCTAAAAATGCAACATATTCGCCTTGGGCAATAGCTAGTCCGGAATTTCGGGCTGCCCCGGGACCACGGGCCATTTCATGGCGAATGACTTGTACGCGTGGATCAATGGCGGCGGCAATCTCGCCGCTGCCATCGGTTGAACCATCATCAACGACAATGATTTCAAGGGTGGCGTCGGTATCTTGATTCAGTGCACTATGTACAGCATCGCCGATCATGTTTGCACGATTGTGAACCGGAATGATAACGGAAACATCTACGGCATTCACAAACAGTCCTCCATACCGGTCAATAGGCGGTCGGCGACGTGATCCCATGTGAATTCTTGGCGGACGCGGCGGAGGGATTCTGTGCCCATTTGGAAGCGGTTGGATGGATTGGCATAGAATTGGAGGATTCTGGAGGCGAGGGCGGCGGGATCTCGGCGCGGAACTAGGTAGCCGTTGATGCCTTCGTGAATCAATTCAGGGATGGCGTTGAAATCGGTGCCGATGCAGGGGAGCCCTTGGCTCATGGCTTCGCAAAAGACGAAGCCAAAGGTGTCGTAAAGAGAGGGAAGAACAAAAAGATCGGCTTGGCGGTATAACTCGAGAAGGCGGTTTCGGTCGCGGAGCGGACCAATCTTGATCAGGCCTGGAGCGTTGGGCGTGGTGTTGGGAGGGGGGCCAACGAGGGTTAGCGTAAGGTCGGGAATCTTTTGGCGGGCGATGGAGAGGGCCTGAACCGCATCGCGGCCTCCTTTCATTCCAAAATCCCATCCGACCATGATCATGTTGTGGTGTAGATTTGTCGGAGTGGATGTTGGCATATGGTCAATAAAGAAATCGTCTGCTCCCCCTCCCCCCAAAGCTAATTTCTTCGATTCAATGTTGTAGTCGTTTTGCAAAACATTCTGAATATATAGAGCACCAGTAAAGACCGTTCTCGCTTTCTGGAAAAGGTTGCACTCTCGTTGCCTGAATGCTGGACGATCCTCAGGTTGGGGAACCCAAGGTGCGACTCCGCCAGCTAACTCATTTGAGAGGCAGGATTGGACGAACACATAATAGGGGAATGTTTCATAGCGGGGGTGAGGGAAAGACTCTTTGCTCATGTGCAGGATAAAGTCTCCGGGACGGCGGATTCGGTCCAGAAGTCGTCCATTCAGGCGAGTATTGCGATTCCAGGCGTCGGGAGAATATAGATTGGTCTCCCACCGACGACGGTACCAGATATCTTTGTCGAAAGAGAAACACCTCAAGGTGGGCCACAACTTGGGCCAAAATAGTGCATGGGAATCGACAGGAATGACTTCACAACCTCTTTTTTCCAGAGCAGACTTTGTATATCCAAGCAATCCCGAAGAAGACTTGAATTGGCCAATGAGCAAAATTCGCTTCATATGGATTTTCCAAGGCGGCCATAGAGGGTTCTTACAATCTTTTTGACAGGCATGGGAATCCAGCGACGCCAAGTAGGGGAAGCGCTATGGGGGGGGCTATATTGTGCTATTGGGCGTGGCAAAGGCAAAGGAGAAGGATTATCAATCGAACGTTTCAAGATTGTTGCATAGGCGGCAGCCATATCGGCAACCGTGAAGTGGTCGATTATTACTTGTCTAGCCTGAATCGTCATTTGACGTCTCACTTCTGGATGTGTTGCCAAGTGGAAAATGGCTTCGGCAAACCCATGGATATCGCCGAGTTTTACGAGAAAACCGGAACGACCATGGTCGATGATTTGATCAAGGGTTCCTCGCAAATGGGAAACCACCGGGACGCAACCCGTTGCCATGCCTTCCAGGAGGGCGTGGGGGCAACCTTCGAAGCGCGTTGGCATTAGAAAAACATCTGAGTGCTGCAGAAGATTCGGCATTTGGTCGTAAGGTACCGCACCGGCTAAGGTGAAGTTGGACTCCAGCCCAAACTCTTTGATACGCTTTTTCAGACGATTCTCATCGGGTCCCTGCCCTGCAACCATGCAATGGACTTGAACGCCTCGGTTGATCGTCTCCGCAACGATATCGGGTAAGCTTAAAACATTCTTTTGAAGGTCTTCGAGACGTCCAACAACGGCGAGGCGAAGGGGGATATTTGGCTCAGTGTGCCGCGCGACATATTGAAAGTGGATCGGATCGATACCGATGAAAATGACATGAACTTTCTCCGCCGGTATACCATATCGTTGGATTAAATCATCTGCGAGCAAGTGGTTGACGGGGGCGATTTGGTCGATATAGGGCTCAAACTCTTGAGTGGGGAGATAAGTGCCACGCCCATTGTGGGGAATTTTGGCAGCACAGCCGATATGGGCCGGGAGATAGGCAGGGAGGCTGGTTCCCAATGGGTCGCAGCCTGGCAAGGTCAGCACCGCACGGAAATTCTGTGCCTTGAGGTGGCGGATGATTTGACCAAGAGCAGTGGGAACATCGTTAGCGAGATCAAGGAAGTCGACACCGTCCATGCCGTTGTAGCGGGAATTTTTGTAGGCGGAGCGGTCGAATGGCGGAATACAGTGAAAATCGATGCCATGCTCCGCCAAATGTGGGCGGAGTTGGGTGAAGAACACAAATGTTCCACCCACTTGGGGCTCGCAGATATAGGCGACTTTCATCATGACAAACGAACTCTGGAGCCCTGATCGGACTTAATAGGATTACTCGGTGCTACTTTTCTAATTGTAAAATAGATTGCACTCACGACTGAATAAAATACAATAAATCGAACTGGAAGAGCAAGTGCCAGTTGCAAAACGAGCCATACTGGCATGGTGCATGAAATAATATGAGAGTGGAAATCATTCCGATATTGATCCAGAGGCAATCCAAGGTTCAGTCCGCATGAGTCTCTGGGCCTTTCGATTTATCTTGTGGTACGTATGCATTTTGCTGGTGCAGCCGCAAAATCGGTTTCTGTTCCTTTGGCCGTTGCGGATTGCCTACCTTTCCTTCGTTTTTGGGGGCGTACTGCATATACTTTCTTGCATGGAGAATCAACGGCCTTTGATCAAAATGGGGCCAGGGACTATTCTCGCCCTGTTGTTGCTATTTTTTTCGACTCTCTCCCAATTTGTTGGAGTTTATCAAATATCTTCAGGGTGGAATCCAAGTTATGATACACTTGTCAAAAGTTCAGTACTATTGATCATGGTGGAGGCACTCGCTACCACTGTGGAAAGGGTCTGGGCGGTGCAGATGACAGCACTTTTTTCCACCCTGTGGTGGGTGAAAGGGGGATTGCGCCTTTCCGCAACGGGGGCCACCTATGCGGGAGACCGGATCATGGGTGCGGCCGTATCCCTGATTGATAATCCGAATAGTTTTGCCTACTTAATGTGTGTATTTTTGCCACTTTATCTATACGCCTACCAGCAGGTATCTCAAAAGTGGAAAAAGGTATTTTTTTTGGCATGTGCCCTTTGTGCGATTTTTATAGTTTTTGATACCGGCAGTCGAACGGGTATGGTCACCTTGATTGCCGTGGGCGGGTTTCTACTACCTCACTATGGGAGACGCCGTTTACGTTCTTTAGTACTCATTTCTGTGGCTGTATTTTTCATTTACCCGTTGACGGGAGAGGGGAACAAGCAGCGCTTTCGCACAATCCCTCAATCTTTCCTTTCCTTTTTTGGTGCTGGGGATGAAAAACCGCAAGGAGCGATGACTCAAGACGAGCAAAGCGCCAATGAGCGAAAAGAAAAAAATTCGCAAACATGGGGTTTGATTAAGGAACACCTAGTTTTTGGTGTGGGGATCAATCCAGACCAAAGCAAATTTTCGGAACGCTTTCCAAAGGCGCAAGGTGATGTGCATTGCGAGATTCTTTTTGCCGGCAAGCAAATGGGCTTGATTGGGATGGGACTTTATGTCGGATTCATTAGCGTTATTTTCTTTGGTGGCCGCTGGGTTCGGCGGAACGCAACGGACTGGCCTGCTGTCCGGGATTTGGGTTGGACCTTCGAAGTCCAAGCCGTTGCACTTGCCGTTGGGGGATATTTTTGCCCCATTGTTTGGAACCCGCCGATGATGCTTATAGCGGGGAGCGCCTCTGCGCTGGTTGCCATTTTGCGACAGGAAAATGCGGGAAAGATGGCCCTGCCGGCCGCGAGGTATTGAGATTGAGATGTCTGCTTGAATCTATGTCTTCCACTTGTCATCCAAAGGTCCTTCATCTTGTCTTTGATCTGATTCGTGGTGGATCAGAAGGTCAATGTGCGCGGATTGCAATGGGGCTAGCTCAAAAAGGGTTGCCTCATCGGGTAGCTGCCTTCCATCGACGTGGATTTTTTCTGGATGCCGTGGAATTGGCGTGTGGTCCCGTTCACGAGGTGGCGATTCGCCACTTTGCGAGGCCATCGACTCTGCGCGAGGTGGTCCGCTTGGCTCAATTTTTGCGGCGGGAGCAGATTGATATTTTGCATGCGTGGGATTCGGACTCTGCGATATTTGGGCAGTTTGCCGCCCCGTGGGCAGGGGTGAAACTCGTGACCAGTCACCGCGACCTTGGCCAGATCTATCCTCCCCACAAGCTGGCTCTGATGCGACGTGCAGATCGCATCGCCGTACGCGTGGTGGCGAACGCTGAAGCGGTTCGAGATCATTTTATCGAACAGGGATGTCTTGCGCACAAGATCGAAGTGTTGCCGAATATGGTAGATTTGGACGAATTTGATTTACAGGCACGGCAGCCATTTTCCAAAATGAATCGGTTGCCTTCCGGTCGGCGCATGGTGATTGTGAATCGACTGGATACGGAAAAGAACACAGGACTGTTGATTGAGACCCTTCCGCTGGTGAGGCGAGAAATTCCCGATGCGGTGCTGATCGTCGCAGGCGATGGAACTGAAATGAAGAGTCTTCAGGCGAAGGCCCTCTCGCTGGGTGTGGCCGAGTTTGTAAGTTTTTTGGGCGAGGTGATGGACGTGCCGGCTCTGTTGCCCTTGTGTGAAGTGGGAGCGCTTGTGCCAAAGATGAACGAAGGCTTGTCCAATACCATTTTGGAATACATGGCAGCCGGGTTGCCCGTATTGGCCACCCATTGCGGAGGCAACCGAGAATTGGTTCGCGATGGGGAGACCGGATGGGTGGTATCTGAAAATGCGAAGGCTATAGAGACGGCAAGCAAATGGATTTCCCTATTGAAGAACTCCGACGAATCAAGGCTGATGGGGGCGGCGGGAAGGAAGACCGTAGAGGGACGTTATCATTCCGAGGTCGTGCTTGACTCTTTTGCGCGTTTCTATAGGCAGATTTTGTTCAAGAATGAGGACGCCAGATGAGCGATACGCACAAGGGATTCACCATCGCCTTTCTTGTTTGGGCGCTAGGGCTCGTGGTCCTAGGGGGTGGGCTGGCCATGGTCGAGTGGTGGATGCCGTATGGGCAGGCAAAAGCTGCGTTAGATGTGTATTCCTATTCTGGAGGGGTTCGCTTCTTCTCTCCAGAGTATTATGATGGTGTTGTAGCTCGAAGTCACCGTGTGGGGTTCATCGTATTGTTGGCAGGGGTGGGGTCATTCGTGGCTTGGCGCCGGGCGGTGAAAGTCATTTCCTTTGTTTGGGATCACGTTCGCGACGATGTGAAAGAGCTCGGAGATTGGCTGGCGGAATCGGATGAAAAATGGGTTGGATATCGTTGGCTTTTCTGGGGACTCATGATTGCCGGAGTGGCGATTCGTATTGTGTTTCTTGGCCAGCCTGTTCGGGCGGACGAAGCTACAACATTCATCGCTTTTGCGTCCCGTCCGTTGCCCATATTGCTTTCCGACTGGTCGGCCCCGAATAATCAGATTTTTCACACCGCGTGCGTTCATGTATTTTATCTGGCGTTCGGCAATAGTCTCATCGCGTTACGCATGCCAGCGTTTATTGCGGGGGTTCTATTTCTTCCAATTGTTTACTATTTTGGAAAGAAGTTTTATTCACAATCTATAGGCCTGTTGATTCTATCCTATGGTTCAATGGCATTACCATTCGTGTTGTATTCCACGATGGGGCGGGGCTATACGATGCTGTTTTGTTTTTCGTATATCCTTTTTTTGGCGTGTCAGTTCCTGCTTCGGTATCCGCACAATCGTTTGGTTTGGCTGATTGCTCTTTTTTCGAGCGTGGCCGGGTTTTTCACAATCCCAACGATGTTGTACTCTTTTGCAGGGACGATGCTATGGATGGGCTTGTCCCGTCCGGAAGAGGACGATCATCGGGGGCGCCTTGTTGGGTGGGGTAGGCTTACGGTATTTTCCTTGTTGGTTGGAGCCGGCGTAGCCTTGGTATATGCGCCGGCCTATATCGCCACAGACTGGACCCTTATCGTTAAGGACGAATCGTTGGCAGGGGGGAATTCATGGGCTTATCTTCAACAAGAGCTGGGGAAAATGCTCCCTGCCTTGATGTCTGATTTTTCCCTCCGTCCCAGTTGGTTGGCGGCTATTCTATTTCCCGTTGGCATGCTCGGATCCATCGCCAGATCAAGGAAGGCTCATTGCGGTCCCCCCCTGTGGCTATTTGTTGGGGTCATCTCTTTTTGTGTTCCGGTCCTTCTGCAAAGAGCCGTGCCATATACGAGGGTGTATTTCGTTTTCTTTCCATTGTTCTATGCGATGATTTTTGGAGGAGTATCGTATTGGCTGGGTCGATGTTGTTTGGTTCATGTAAAAAAATGGATGACTATCGGTTGTTGTCTGCTGGTTGCGGGAGCAATCGGGCTTGGATTGCTTCGAGATTCTCCACATTTCCAATTCAAAACCGGAGATCATTTTGCGGCGGCCGAGCAAGTGATCCAGTTTTTGAAAACGGAAGGGAACGATGAAGATATTTATATTTCGATGGCTCCTGCGGTGGGGCCGATGGTTTTTTATGCCAAGACCTATGACTTTTCCCCTCGAGTATGGGATTTAATTGATGTTGTTCCTCAGTTTCAAGAGGGCGATCATACAGCTTGGATTATTGTAAAAATCGGACGATCGAGCTACAAAGAGCTTCATTTTCAGGCTTTGGCGCAAGCGGAGTATACGGACAGAGCCAAACTTGTTTTTTCGGCAGAAGATGGAGAGGTGTACAAAATTGATCAAGTTCGTTTGGGCGAAATGCGTAGAAAATGGCAGTATCCATCCGAAGCCATTTCGTTGTCTCCCAATACGCCAAAAGGCGAGGATCGATGAAACATTTCTTGCCATGCCGCGTGTGATGAGGGCAGATACTGCAGATGTTCACACCGTATGGCAAGCCCCAGATTTGCAATTTTTGAGTGAGCCTGCTAAAGAACTCTTTTCTAGCGGGTGTGGACAGATGGAAGTTGAAAGTTGTGATTAAGCCGTTTGGCATATTGGAATTTTGCAGGAGGACGTCGTCATGGGTGTAGATGCCGAATGCGTTCGATTTTTAGTTGCTACAAAGAAGGCGGGAATTCCGTTTACCGACACTTTGACACTGGGACGCCATTGGTTATTTGCCAAACCCAAAATGGTTCAGGAATGTCTAGCCAGTTTGGGAATCAAGGCCCCGGTTGCCGAATCGTTGTGGGCGGATGGGTTATGGAAATCTCTTGGTGCTCAGAAGCTGGACTTTATGGATCACTCTTCGTACGAAGGGGCCACGATCCTCCAAGACCTGAGCAAGCCGGTGCCGAAAGAGCTTCATCAGTCATACGATTTTGTTTTCGACGGGGGAACGCTGGAGCATGTCTATAATTTTCCCGTCGGCATCGAAAATTTCATGAACCTGTGCCGGACAGGCGGCTGCGTGTGCCTTTGGACCCCCGCCAATAATGAGTGTGGGCATGGATTCTACCAGTTCAGTCCGGAACTATTCTTTCGATTATTCAGTCCAATCAATGGATTCCGACTTCTATCGATGATTTTGGTCGAAAAGAGGCCATTTTCTTCTCGATGGTATGAGGTGCGCGACCCTGCCGACATCAATGCGCGGGTTTGCTGTGTGAATCGACACCCTCTGTTTATGATGATTTTGGCCAAAAAAACACGTGAACTCGAACCCGGAGGTTTGAGCGTTTTTCAATCCGACTATATCGAGGCGTGGGATCCCTCCCAGCAGGGAGGAGTTGAACTCCCGCTCCAACGCGTCTCCCGTTCTGTGGTGGATTATAAAAGATGGTTAAGGGCGATTCAGAAAAAACTGCCTCGGCGCATGGCTGAAACCCTTTTAGGGATGTACAGCACATACGTTGTTCGTCGATTGGCCAATCGAGCCTTCTTTCGTCGCGTCAACAAGTTCACCTATTTGATTGTGGACTGAAAAGGTTTCTCATAATTGAACAGTGTGTTCTATACTTGAGAGTGTCGGGCTCTGACCGTCAAGACGGTGCCGAATGCTGGCCCTGTTGAGTTTTGAGCTGGGATAGTTTGAGGGCCAAGTCCACCCATCGGTTCACCAGTTTCCGGAAGTGCTTGAAGTTGTCGGTCTCGATCCGGAGGGCGGCCAAATTTTCTGGGCGGAGATATTCCGACCGGCTTTTCATTCGGTGGGTGTAACTGATCTGGTAAAAGGGCCGCTTCTTCTCCTTGGGGTTTCGGTACTGGCGGCTGATGGTGCCGGGCCGCATGGGGCCCAGCGCCTGCAGCTCCCGTTTGATGTGCTCGATTTGTTCGTTCAATTTCTCAATAGCCGTTGACATGGATCCTCCTATTTCGGATAATGGGTAGCATATATACGCTACTATGTCAACCCGGAAAAGGAGTCTATTTATGACGCTTTGGATTACTTGGTGGAAGTGGGTCCTCGAACTGCGCCCTGCCTTCGCCCGCAACCGCACGTTTCTGTGGTTCGCCGCCGCGCTGGCGGCCACCTGTACCCGGGTGGATCTGCGGGGGGTGACCAGCCTAGTCCGCACTCTGGGGTTGCGGCAGGCCTGCTATGATCGGCTCCTCGACTTCTTCCACAGTCCCAGTGTCAAACTCCCGGAGTTGACGCAACGATGGACGGCGCTCGTTTTGCGAATCCTTCAACCGTTTCTTCTGGTCGTCAATGGGCGCATCGTCCTGCTGGCCGACGGCATCAAGGCTCCCAAGACCGGACGGAAAATGCCCGGCGTCAAAAAGCTGCATCAGGAGTCCCAGAACAACACCAAGCCCGAGTACATCTTTGGTCATTCCTGCCAAGCCATCGCTGTCGTCGTCCGGGCCGCCTCCAGCTTTTTCGCCCTGCCCTTGGCCTGCCGAATCCACGAAGGCGCGGTCTTCACCAACCGGGAACGACGCACCCTGCTGGACAAGCTGGTCGGACTGCTCTTCTCCTTGGAAATCACGAAAAGGGGTCAGAGGCGAGCCACACCGGTCGACGCTCTGACCCTAGCCATCGCAATGCGTGACGG
>CAZYGH010000035.1:0-46497 GCA_964647595.1 uncultured Verrucomicrobiota bacterium | reverse complement strand
TTGTTTCCAATGCATTACGCAAATATTTACCCCAGCAGTTACAGGAACATCCGTTGTAATTTACCATTCGTTCAGACCTCCAAAAGGCACAACCTAGGATACCCACATATTAGCAGATAAAAAAGAGACTGTCCTATAATCCAGTAACATCCCACTCTTCGCGACCTGCCAAGCCAGCCTCAGTACGCCTCAACCCTCTCCCCGCGGGTCAATTCTATCTAGTAAGTAACCCTTACGTGCAGGATCTAAAGACCCGTGGACTTTTCAACTCGCCTCTTCCTAAGAGTTTTCCACAGTATGGAAAACTATTTCGCGGTTTTTCCACGCTATGGAAAAATATCACTATCATCCCATAAGGACGAAACGGGGACATGAAAGTGCCTGAAATGCTGAGGATTTCGTTGGAAGGTTCAAGGATGTGAATTGGGAGGGGTTTGTTTAGGGGTCATTTCTCCGATGAGTTGGCGTGGGTGCTGTCCCACAGGATTTCTCAGGGGAACCCCGGGAAATAAGCCTGTTCGGGCAGGGCACGCCATCGTGGCGGCGAAGAGGCTGTCCCATAGAGTCGGAGCAAGTCCTGCAGATTCCTCTCGTCCCACAGGCAAGCTCGCAAGAGGGCGAAAAGGCGGAAGAATGAGTGTGACCACTGGTTCAGATAGCGCAGAAGACGCAGGAGCAGGTGAACGATCAGTCCGCACCAGATTTGCCATCGGATGGCGTGTTCGCTGTTGCCAAGGAAATCGGAGAGCTGGAGTGTCTGCTTGATCTCCTTGAAGAACACTTCGATGTCCCAGCGGCAACGGTAGAGTTCGGCCACGGTCCAGGCGCTCCAGTCCATCTGGTTGGTCAAGAACGTCATCTCCCGGTCCTTCCCGTCGATTTCAACGAGTGCACGAATGCGCCGCATCGGCTCGGGATGCTTCTCGGCCGTTTGCGGGCGTTCCAGCACCACGAGCTCGTCGGCCAGAATGCGAGGGTTGTCCGTGGTGTGCAAGGAGCTTGTCGTCTGGAAAGCGGTGTCTCTCCGGGCCCGCACCACCCAGATGATGCCCCGTTCCGTCAGTTCCCGGAAGTGGCCGAAGTCGGAATAGGCCTTGTCGGCCACGAGGATCGAGCCGTCCTGCAGGGAACTGCATAGGAAACGGGACTGGGTGTTGTCGTGATGACAGGCTTCTTCCACGCAGAAGGCTTCGGGCAGGTGACTTTGCAAGTTCAGCGACAGGTGGCATTTGACCCCCGCCTTTCTCCGGCGGTGCTTCGCCCACGGCATGCAGTTGGCGACCAGTGAAATGGTCGTGGAGTCCATGGCAAAGATCGGCTTCTTCAACCGCCGGAGAAACCCTTCTCGGGATTGGCCCCGAACAAACGAATTTGCGCGTCGCGCGCAGTCCTCGCGCAACTTCCAATAGAGCGCCTCGGCCATGGCGCTGTCCCGGACGGCGTTGGCGTGGGAAAAGGTGTTGCGGCAGGGAGGCGTCGCCTCGCGATTCTTCCAGACTTTCCCGGCATGCAGTCCCATCGCGTCGCACACGTCGTTCAATCCGAAGGCATGCGACAGATGCGCATACATCAGGCTGACCACGTGACTCCATGGACTGAACGTCCTGCTTTTCTTGTCCACCCCGTACTCCCGGGCCAGATTCGGCACCATCAACGGCGGAATGAGGTTGCAAATCTGATTCAGAACAGTGTAAGGCGATTTCTTGGCTGGCTTGGGTTTCTTTTTCATCCTTTGCTGAGTGGCAAAGTGTAGGACTTCAAGCCAGCCTTTTTTTATCCCACCCATATTTCTGTGGGATGGCTGTGGAAAAATATTATCCACACTGTGGAAAACGGGGTTTTAAGTTGCTCTCTCGGGGCTGTTGAGCGGGCATGCGGCGCCTCTGAGTAAGCGTCCGAAGGACGACCGTCTTCACCGAGGCGCCGGGATGAGGCATCGTGGGGTTCTACAGAAAGGGACCGACAATGTTTCACATGAACCAAAACTTGAAGGTGGTATTGGCGGTGCAGCCGGTGGATTTGCGCAAGAGTTTTCATGGATTATATGCGGTGGCGCAGCAGTTGAAGGAGTCTCCGGAGAAAGGGGCTCTGTTTGTGTTCAGCAATCGGCCGCGCAACCGGGTGAAGGTGTTGTGCTTTGACGGCACGGGCTGCTGGGTGTCGACAAAGCGTTTGGAACAGGGCACGTTTAGTTGGCCGAAAAGCGCAGAGGTGAAGAAAGAAAAGATGAACCTGAAGCCGGAAGCACTGGGGTTGTTGCTCGATGGTGTAGACCTGCGTGGGGCCAAGCTACGATCGTGGTACGAGCGCTGAAAAAAAAGTTAAAATATTTTTGATTTTGCCAAGCAATTTTCTATGCATGTCGTATGTTGTGCGGCGTGCAAATCACGGTCGAACAATTCGAGCAGTTGAAGGCAGAGAATCGGTCTTTGAAGGACGAGATTCAATTCCTGAACGAGAAGGTCAAGTACCTGCTCAAACAACTGTTCGGGGCGAAGTCGGAGAAGATCGATCCGAACCAGTTGGTTCTGTTGTTCGACGCCCAAGCGCAGTTGGCCGCCGTAGAAGAGGCCGTAGAAGCCGCAGAAGAAACGGTTCCAGCTCACCCTCGCGCCAAGCGCCGTCCGTTGGCGGCGCGATTGCCGGACAATCTGCCGGTCGAGACCGTTGTGATCGAGCCCGAAGAAGTGCGGGCCCATCCGGAGGCCTACAAAAAGATCGGAGAAGAAACGATGATGGAGCTGGACCTGGTTCCCGCCCGCTTCTTCAAACGCCTGATCATCCGCCCGAAGTACGTAATGTTGGCGGACCGCCGTTTGCCTCCAGTTGTGGCTCCGGCTCCGAAGCGGATCCTCTCAAACAGCTTTGCTTCTGCGGGCTTACTGACGAACATCTTGCTGAGCAAATACGCCGACCATCTCCCGCTCTATCGCCAGGAACAAATCTTCAAGGTTCGCTATGGGGTTGAACTCAGCCGTAAAACGATGTGCGACTGGGTATGGAGCCTAGCGCACCAACTGGCCATGATCTATGAAAGTTTGCGCCATATCGAGCCAGAGACCGTGGGGTGCTGTTCGAATGGTTCCCCAGCCGGGCCTCGGACTGCCTAACCAAGATGCTATCCACTTTTCGCGGTCAGTTGCAAAGCGATGGCTATGCTGGCTACGAAGCCTTCTACTCCAACCCCAAGAACCATGAGCTACGCAATCAAGTGGAGCGGGCCGGATGCTGGGCTCATGCGCGGCGGAAGTTCCATGAAGCCCGCGAAGGAAGTCCGCTGGCCGCCCAGGTGCTGGCCAACGTCCAGAAGCTTTGCCGGATCGAGGCGGAGCTGCGCGAACAGAAGGCCGACGACGCCTTGCGGCTGGCGACGCGCCAGCGCGAAAGCTTGCCGATCCTTGCGAAGATCGAAAAAGACTTACGCACCGCCGCTGCCCATCACCTTCCCAAGAGCCTGACCGGCAAAGCAATCTCCTATGCTCTGGACCAATGGGAGCGCCTGCAGGTGTACACCCGCCACGGCCACATGGAGATTGACAACAACCTTGTCGAAAACGCCATCCGCCCCACCGCAGTGGGCAAGAAGAACTGGCTGTTCTTCGGTAGCGAGGAAGCAGGCCAAACCTCTGCGATTCTCTACAGCTTGCTGGAATCCTGCCGAACCTTGGGGATCAATCCGCAAGACTACCTGCTCGACGTCCTCCCGCGCCTGCCCACCATGACCAATCAGACTGCCAAGCGCGCTACACACCAACGCCCAGTGGATGGCCACCCGCGATCAAGTCCGCGCCGCCTCCCAGGTGTGATTCGCCCCGCCCCCAAAACTCGCCCGTCCGTTCCGCTCTGGAACTGGCCCTGTGCCGAGGTCTTCAACCGGATGCTTACCAATCAATGCCCCCCCTGCAAACCCAGTAGCGTCCCCCTATATTGGAAACTGTCTACATTTCCCATATCGGACTGGCTGGGTTCCTTCAGTTTTGGACCAGCCCAATGCGGATCACCTTGCGGCCCTGAGAAATAATGGTAACCGAACCGTTGTTGACGGTATAATGCACCCCCGGTTGCAGCAGGGTCCAAACCCAAGCCCCGTTGACCAGCGCCGTATCGGCGCCGTAGACGGACTGAAGGGCATAACCCGCCGGAATGTCAAAGACCAGTTGCCCCGTCACCATTCGAAACGCGGTGATTCCGGGCGGCGGCGGATCCGGCGGGGACTGGTTGTCGAAATAGACCGTCGACAGGACTTGGGTCGTGCCTGCGGATCCAAGTTCAAAGCTTCGGGCGGGCTGTAGGACCAATTCAACGACGTCGGGATTGCCGCTAAACAGATAGAGGAATTGCACCTCTGCCCCCTCAATGCCGGGAACGGCAAAGGTCCCGGAATAGATGCTGTTCGTGCCTGCCCGAGTGAGGACCCGGCCCCGGTTCCAACTATTGAAGGTGCCAAACACTTCCACGCCCATGGTGGATGGATCAAACGCGCCAGACATCATCTGCGCGCGCATGTCCACCGAGAATGTGACATGGGCGACGCTGAATGGTTGGCTTTGGTTATTGAAAAAGACGATCGGCATATCTTGAGTCGATCCCGGGGAATCCAGGTCAAAGAACCGGGGAAACTGGGGAACCGTCTCTTCGATAATGGAACTCCCGTCAAGGATTCTAAACCGATACCCCTGCTCCCACCCCTCGATGCCGCTAACGGAAAAGGTCCCGGAATAGTTGCTGGTCGTGCCCGCGCGGGATAGGACCATCCTGGAGGACCAGCCATTAAAATCGCCGCCCACCGCCACGCTCATGGTGCCCGGATTAAACACCCCGGCGGCCATTTGCACGCTCATGTTGACCGAAAAACTGACATTGCGGCTGGGCGGGGGTTTCTGGTCGTTGAACAACACGGATGGCAAGACTTGGGGTGTTCCCGCGGGGCCCAGAGCTAAGGAGCGGTTGTCGATCGTTTCCAATCCGAGCCCGCCCGCACCGGTGCCGTTGAATATATATTCCTGAGCCCCGCCACTCCAGCCGGTGACGGCAAAAGTGCCCGCATAGATGGAGGAATTGCTCACGCGCGCAAGAGTCGCGCCCCCGGCCCAGGTGTTGAAGCCGCCGCGCACTTCCACGCCCATGGTCAGCGGATTGAAGGCGCCGGCCGAGATCTGCACGCCTAGGTCCACCGCGAAGGTCACATCGACCGTCACCTCCGGTCCGACATTGTCGAAATAGACGATCGGCAGGGTCTGGGTCGCCCCGGCAGGGCCCAGATCGTAGAGCCGGTAGAAAGACTCTTCCACGACGTCATTCGTACGGGTGATTCGGAACCGGTACTGGCGTGTGGCGTCGGCGTTGCCTGGAACGATGAACGTGCCGGAATAAATGTCACTGCCGCCCTCGCGGGCAAGTGCCCCCGCCCAGCGGGGTGTGCCGTTGTAATAATTGTAAATATCCACCTCCACACCCATGGTGGCGAAATTAAAGTTGCCCAAGGCCATCTGCGCACTCATGTTCACCGAGAACTTGACCGGCACCTTGGGCAGCGGGGGTTGGTTGCCGTAATAGACCGTCGGCAGGACGAGCGGATGATCCTCCGGGCGCAGGAGTCGAGTGCGGAGGGAAATGTTCTCCACCCCTAGTCCGCTTCCGCAGTCGGCCGTAAATTTATAATGGATTTCCTTGCCTTCATTCGCATCGACCAGGATGGAAAGGGTGCCGGAGTAGATGGCGGATTCGCCCTGCCGAACGAGATTTGAGCCATTATTCCAACCCGCAAAGTAGTCATAGATCTTCACGCACGCCGAGGTGGGATTGAATTCCCCCGCCTCCACGTAGTAGCCCATGTCCACCGAGAAGGTGACGTCGACCGGCACTGGCGGAAGCTGGTTGTTGAAATACACCGTCGGCAGAACTTGTGGCACCCCGTCCGGGCCCAGCAAGAAGCTCCGGTTGCCATTGGTCTCCGACCCAAGCCCGCCAGCGCCGGTTCCATGGAATGTATAAGTGATCGTCGCTCCCTGATTGTTGGAAACGCTGAACGTGCCTGAATAGACGCTGCTGGTCGGGGCTATGCGGACGAGAGCCAATCCGCCGGCCCAGTTGTTGAAACTACCCCGCACCTCCACGCCCATCGTGTCCGGCTGGAACGCACCGGCGGCGATCTGCACGCTCAGGTCCACCGAAAAGGTGACATCGACCGTCACCGCCGGGGCAAGGTTGTTGAAAAATACCGTCGGCAGGATGACCGGATCATCATTCGGAGCAAGGATGAAGACCCGAGACGGAATGCTCTCCGCGCCAAGACCGCCATGGCCGGTGACATGGAACAGGTAGTTTATTTCCGCCGCGGCCCACGAATTTACGGCAATGGCAAAGGTGCCGGAGTAGATGGCGGTGCTGCCCGCACGGGCGAGGACCGAGGTCCCGCCCCGGCTGTTGAAATTGCCGCGTACTTCCACGCCCATGGTTTCCGGGTCGAAATTCCCGGCGGCTATTAGCACACCCATGTCGATCGAAAAAGTGACGTCAATCCTTGGCGGCGGCGGAATATCACCGAAATATACCGTGGGCAGGATGACGGGGTCGCCACCGGGCTCGAGCACGAATGACCGAGGGATGAAACTCTCCAAGCCAAGACGGAATGGATCGCCCGTGCCGTAGAAAGAATATTCCATTTCCGTACCGGGTTCTGCGGACACGGTAAACGTGCCGGAGTAGATGCCGGAAGTCCCCTCGCGCGCAAGCCCCGAGTCCTCGGACCAGCCATTGAAATCACCCCGCACTTCCATGCCCATGGTGTTCGGATTATAGCGCCCGACATCCATTTGCGCAGTCATGTCCACCCGGAAAGTGACGAGAACCGTGACCGGTGGCGGCTGGTTGTTAAAATACACCGTCGGCAAAATCATCGGTTCGTCGGCCGGGCCAAGCGTGAAATAGCGCGTGTTCAAGGCCTCCGTGATGAGGTAAGGTCCGTCGATGCTCAGGAACGCGTATGACGTCGTTTCGCCCACAGCACCGGGGACGGAGAAGGTGCCAGAGTAGATGCCACTGCTGCCCTCGCGGATGAGGCTTAAGCCATCGGCCCAGTTGTTAAACTGACCGCGCACTTCCATCGTCATGGTGTCCGGATTGAACTTCCCGGCGGCGATCTGTACGCTCATGTCAATCGAGAAGGTGACCTCGCGAACGGGATTGGTCGCGAAGGCCGTGGGAACCATTGCGGCCAAAAGCAAGACCGACAGCAGGGAGCAGATCAGCCGAGAAGATCGGACGGAACCGATCGGGCAGGGACGTACCTGTTGGCCGCCGGGTCCAACCCCATGCAATAGGACTCGTTTCGTCGACTTCAAGATGTTTGCTAAAGTGGTTTCTCTATTCATGCCGTTGCCTCATCATGGAGTTAACCTTTGGGGGCATTTCATTGGCCGGCGAGCCGTCAAAGCGCTTATGGGTCATTGACTTTTTCCAAGGGTTCCAAATCCGTGAACAAATTTTGCTTCGGATCGAATTCCATGTTCCGGTCGTTCGGAGTGGGGTTGAAGTAGTAGGCCATGCTAACCCATGTGTTTTCAGGCGTGACAACCAATTGCAGAGGCTTTCGTATCTTTCCATAGTTGGCGGCAATGATTTTTCCGGTCTCGTCTTTTTTCGTCCGAACCCGGATAAAATAATTTAGGGGTTCGCGTTGACTGTCCGTCTGATAATGGGAACCTTCGGCGTTCATGAATTGCTGAAGCGACCAATGACTTGCATAGCCGACTTCAGGGGCGAAACGAGGAAGGCGGAAAATACTGCCCTCCGATGCTGGCTGCGAGTCGGCAAATTCAATAATGCCATCATCTTCATTGGAAAAGGTTAGATCAACTGTCGCGTCATAGTATTTCTCACCATACGGGGATTCCTCCCCACTCCATACGCATTGCACCCGAAAGAGAAAGTCTGCGGTCGACCCGTTACCATAGGGTAGAAGCCAATCACCTTTTTCCAAGTCGTATCCCAGCGAATCTCCAGATACAGGAATGCGAAGATTTGTCCTCTTCGCATACATCGGGATCGGGTTGAGGATTGGGCGAAGGATGACTTTATATTCTTTGTCAATCGGCAGCCAGTGGGAGAGGGTGGAGTTGGTGATGGATATGTTGTTTAACAAACTCCGGTAATACCCAGATTTATGGACATTGCCCCCTAAAGTTCCATCGCATTTTCCGGCCAGGGTGCACAGTCCATTGGTATCGGTGGTAGCACTCAGTTTTTCAAATTCATGGATCATTCCGGGACCGTAACCTTGATTAAAGCCAATCTCCACCACCGCATTGCTTACGGGTCGCCCTTCTTCATCAACAGTGCGCACAATGAAGGATGCCGTTTTTAGAGGCGCGGCAAAAACTGAACCAGCAAAAGCGGAAGCGGTCAGACAAGTCAACAGAAGTGAGAAATAATGTCGTTTCATTTCAATAGTCCCCGATCTCGAATGTTGTCATATAGTTTGTAATTAAATGGATACGCGACGGCCCTGAAATCACCATGTTCCCAGTTCATACTTGGTCTAGGCCAAGTCATCCCCACTGTTTTGAACTCCACGTTCATGTTCACGTTGTTGTCGGGACCGCCAAATTTGGCGGGCACCGCATTTGCTCCGGTGGCGAAGGAGAGGGCGGGGATGGCTTCGGCGAGGAGTTTGGCGCGGACGGTGGGATCGGCAACGATGGCACTGCCGTTGGTTCCATAGATGTCTGAATCGTAGAAGTGGGTGAAGATGGAGTTTGTCCGAAGGGTGGCCTCTGAAGTCGCATTGGCTTCCTCCACCGTTTTTTGATACAAAATCGGCTGGGGACCAAATGGGGACGGGGTCCATCCAACAACTTCTTTGTGGAACCCCCATCCGCCGTGGGCGGTTTCTCCAAAGAGAATACTGGATTGCCATAGGCCTTTGATGTTTTCTTGAAAGGCCCAAGACAGAGTGCCTTGGAAATCCTCTGGAACAATAAATGAAGGATTAATAGGGCTGTTCGAGAGGACGTCTTCGCCGGAAGAATAGTAGTTGACGGCGTTGGGGATGTCGCCAAACCGATTGAGCCAGGTTATGTGGTTTCGGGCATCGGAAGGATCGAAAGACCATAACTTGTGCCAGTTGGCCGCCCAGGTGCGGTTGGAATACGCGATCCAATCGGCGTGACGCATGTAGTCAATGGAGAGTTGGGCGGAGTTGTAGGCCTCGATGGGGACGGCGGCATCGAGCATGAAATGTTTGGTTACGCTCAAGCCGTAATCCTTGATGGCGCTGGAGACGAGCATGTTGCCCAGACTGTGGGCCATGATGTATTTCGTGCCGGGAAGACCAGACACCGATTGGGCCAGGTCGGTGGCCGCTGCAAAAGCGTTTTTGACGTCCAGGTGGTAGTGCAGGGCCGAGTGTATTCCGGGGTTTTCGTCTCCCAACCATGTCACGCCGGTGAACATGGCGCGGGAGCCGGACCAGTAAAGGCGTTTGAAGACTTCGGAGGCGGCGGCAACGGCATCCAGTCCATCCACGTTGAACCCATGGACGAAGATGATATGTTTGCCGTTGCTCGATGCGTCCGGGAAATTTGTTGGGTTCCCGACTCGCGTGCGAGGGGAGGTAGGCAGTCCGTAGGTGGATCTTAGGTTGATCCAGCGGTACATGTCTTCAACACCCGACAAGCTCAAGGGCAATTGCGTCTCGCAAACCAGTTTGCCCGTTTTGCTTCCTTTGCGGATTTCCAAGACAAGAGGGGATGTTGTCTGGGTCTTCCCTTCCATGATCAGTACCCCCTTTTCGGGGTTTGTTTGGATCTTTTGCAACAAGTCAGGGCCACCCTCATCCGCATACACTCCGTCGGCGGAAACATTCACGACTTCGGGGATTTCATGGGCGGGATAACCCCATCCATAGTCTGATGATTCCTTGATCAAATAATCACCCGAATTTGTTTGAGTCAAATCCGATTCGAAGAAGCTGACAGCCCCATTGGCCTGGCGCAAAATATAGTACCAATTATATGTATTGGGAAGAAGTTCCATCGCCTTGCTAATGTCCAGCCAAACGGGGAAGAAGTCCAGCAGATCGCAACGGCCATCGACCTCGTCGTTGTTCGCATTGCCGCTGCCTTCTCCGGGAACATCGCTATTCCCGCTAGCTACATCGCCATCATCGTTGTCATCATTGATCCAAAAATGGAATGGCTCAGAAGCCGCCGCCCTGTTCTCATCCGCTACGTCGATCTTGCGATCGTGGTTGTAATCCGGAACCATCGTCGTCTTGAGGACCGTCAGGTTGTTCGAGTCGGCATAGCGGTAGCCCCAATAGGAAAAGTCCAGCCTCAAGGAAACATCACGCGCATCCGTACTGGGAGAGATGCCTTCGATATATATTTTTGAAGGCATCGGCCCGGTGGTTTTTGTCCAGGTCATATCCAGCGCAATGGGCGCTTGCTTTTCAGCTCCGGTCCAGGCCGCAATCGATCCGCCCGTGCTTCGAACCGTCAGTTGAACAGACCCGGAAACGTCCAATAGCGATGCCGGTTTGAATATCAGATTGATGCGCTCGAGGTTATTTTCCATGGTCACGGGGCCGGGATCCAGTTTGTCCGCCTGATCATTCAGGTTGTCATCATCATCGTTGACGGAGACCAGGCCGCCTGGGTCCAGCTTCGCGTCTTCATCCGAATCATTGATATTTCCATCATAATTTGCATCCACATGCACGCCAAGCTCCAAGACGGTGAATGCCACCCGATCCTTGACGTCGGCCTGATCCTCAAAGGCGAGTTGCAACCAGTCCGCTTTTGCCTCGGGACTTGGATCTTTTCCCCCTTCCACATACAAGGTGACCGGCAATTGATTGGTCTCGAACGCGTTGTCATAGCCATCAAACAACAGGGGTGTTCCGCCGGTCTCGGCGGGGTAGATATTGAGGCGCGAACTGCTGCGAGAAAGTATCTGGCGCGACGGCCACCACGTGGGGGAGCCCCGGCGCAGCACCACCGGCACGCGCGGCACCACATCGGTATCGCGCTTCTTGCAAAGCACGACCCCGCCGTACAAATCTTCGCTATCCTCCGAAAACCAACCGCTGCCATTATCGATATCCGCCATCATCCCCACCACCGTCACCTGACCGTTTTCCGTAGGTGGTTGGATTTCGAATTCCGCTGAATAGCTTGTGCCGCCCCAGGAACGGACAAAATAATGGCGCGCCCGGGCCCCCGCAAAATCATACTCGCCCCAGGTGCCATCTTCGAGCGTGGGACGGAACAGCTCCCGCCAGACCAGTTTATAAATTTTGCCATACTCGCCATCAAACTTCCACTGGTAGCGCAGACATATATTTGTGAGAGAGGCGGCAGCCCCATTGGTGGGCCTATTGAAGAAATGATACGCACAACCATAGGCCAAGTTCGTCTTCCACGCAGAATTGTCCCGCTTGGAAATCCGATTGGTCCAGGCGATTGCCGACCAACCCGGCATCGCCCCCATGTCTTGCGCGACCAGGCCGGAAAGCATGTCGTCCGTATATTCGTTTCCCAGCGTGACGTTGATCGATAAATTGGACTTAATCGTCCATCCATCCGTTGTCCGCTTGGTAATTTCGGGAAAATCAAGACGCTTCCGAGACGGGGAGAGTACATCCATGGAATCAGGAGCTCCAAACCGGGTGGAATTAGTTGACCAATTAGTAACGGTGACCGTATTTGTTTCTGCGATTGGCGGTGTATCGCAATAGGCGTAAAATTGTTTCCATTTGTTCTTTCTTTGTATTTGAATAGTCAGTTTGTTGGCGGTCCATTCAATCTCATCGTCATTGCGCGTGTACTTCCATGTATTGGGGCCGGGGTCAAAGGGTCGCTCTACACTGGCATGCCCCGAGGCGCTGCTTCCTCGCCCTCCTGCAGACACCCATGTCGGGAAGCATGTTGGAGAAGAAGAATCTGCCCACGAGTAGGTATTCTCATCCCAAAGGCCAAGGCGCTTGTCTTCACCACAGGAGAGAGAATCACAAATGTACCTTTTAGAAAAATTAATTGAATAATTCATGAAGAACTTTGGTGGCCGAGAAAGCGGCACATTGCTGGACCAGAATTGAGGAATGCCATCCTTTGTTCTTCCAACTTCCTTGTTTTTGCATTGGAGATTGTTACTGCCCAGCAGAAATGCCGTTCCCGCGAGTCCCCTTGTTTGGGGTCCCTGGGTGGCGTCATCAAAGAAAACAATATGGAAATCGTCGGGCACGAGGGGACTCGTTTCCATCCGGACTTCATCGGCGTCCGGAATTTCATCGTCGTCGGTGTCGGAATTGCATGGGCTGGTATGGTGAACCGTCACTTCGTCAAAGTCGGACAAGCCATCCCCATCCGTATCATCAAGGTTGGGGTCTGCGCAATGCGTACTCACTTCGTCAAAGTCGGACACGCCATCCTCATCCGTGTCCGTGGTGCCCGGGTCGGTTCCCTCTTGATATTCCTGGAGGTTCGAGAGTCCATCCCCATCTAGGTCAGCCCGGGCATCTGCATAGAGGGCGGCAATTTGGGAGTCGGTCAAGGCCGCGTTGTATATGCGCAGATTATCCATCCGGCCTTTCCAACGATAACTATAGTTGGTATCCGTGCACCACCCGATGTAGATAGCCTGAGTGGAGGCTTGGAATGCAGACCATGGATAGGCCGAATGGCTCGAATCCTGATACACAATCAGATTGGTTCCGTTGAACGTCATGGCCACATGATGCCAGCCCCCGGTCGGGCTGGATGCTCCTGCGGAAACCCTTGCCCTGCCGGTACAGGTCCCCACCTGCGCAACAGCGTCCGGAGAAGCGCCCAGCCAGAATCCGGGATAGTTGCCTGAACACAAGTACGTATCGCCGATGATCGTCGGCCAATCGTTTGTCGAGTCGCTGTCCAGCCAGACCAGCCCGGAAACTGTAAACGGCGTACCGGCCACAATGCCGGGGGATTGAGGCACAACCACCATGTCGTTCGTTCCGTCAAACCAGAGCGCTCCGCCAGACAGACCCGACACCCGCGAAGCGGGGTCCATATCGACCATGCACCCATTGTAATTCGTGCCAATGGAATTCCACACATTGGTGCCGTCGGCCTCGTCGAACTTCCACCACGCCACAAGTGAGTTGCCCAGCCCGGATAGGGGATTCAGTTCACGCTGCACTTCCCAGCCATCCGGCAAGCCATCACCATCGGAATCGACGGCCAACGGATCCGTGCCCCTGCCCACTTCGTCGCTTTCAGAGAGACCGTCGCCATCGGTATCTCCCACAAGCGGGTTCGTGCGATACACCTTCACCTCGTCTCCGTCTGTCAATCCATCGCCATCGCTGTCCGCATTGGCCGGGTCCGTTTCATATGTATGAATCTCTTCGCCGTCGGTCAACCCATCGCCATCGGTGTTGGGATTGTTTGGATCTGTGCCATGCCGGTATTCTTCAAGGTTGGTCAAGCCGTCAACATCCAGATCATGAATGGCATCGGCGGGATCGAATGGATCGAACTCGTGTGCGGTTTCGAAATCATCGGGCATACCATCGCCGTCGGTGTCGTAATACCCCGGAGAGTTGGTCGACACGGAAACACGGCGTAAATACGTGATTTGCCCCGGACTGTCCAAGGAAAGTCCGACAAAATCATCCGTTTGCCCCGATTCTGCAAACGAGTATTTGTCGAACACCAACACGCCATCCACAAACAGAGACCAGCGTCGGGCAGCATAATCCATCCTGACTGCAACGTCCTTCCATACATCTGAATTTGTGACTACGGCAGATACCTTCCATTGCGTACCATCGAAGCCCACGAAACAACCATTGGTATTGACGTAGAACAAGTCAAATGGCCGGTTCCGCACAGGGCGCGGTGGAGACGCGTATTCCGGAAGAATCGCCCGGATCGAGAACCAAAGGGCTTCGCATCCGGCGGAACGTTGCCCGAGATACACACCAATGCGAGAATATCCAATCTGCACGCAATCATTTGTGAGAACCAGCGCCCCATACGAGGGAACTGCCCGCCAACCGCCTTGGCCATGCAAATATCCAGACTGGAAATCCTCCGATTCGAAATCGACGCTGAACGGGATGGCGGCTGTCACAACACCATGAGAAGATAGCGGAGATATGCCCCATTCCGCAGCCCAGCCGTCCGAGATGCCATCTCCGGCCGTGTCGAAAAGCGACGGATTCGAAGCCCAGGAAAACGCAAGCTCTTGGGCATTCGACAGTCCGTCTCCATCCGGATCATCCGCGCCCACAAATCCGAGATTCCCGAAATACTGATACTCATACCAGTCGGGCAGGCCATCTCCATCCCGATCCACAGTGGCCTCATCGGATTGGACGAGAACGGGAGCAAAGGCCGTATTTGTGGCGTTGTTGCCCAGTTGGCCGCGATCATTCAGGCCCCACGCCCAAAACGTTTCCAGGTCCTTTGACCTCACGGCTAGGCAATGCTTGCTGCCTGCACTCACCATGCTGATATGATCAAGACCCAAGACATGGACAGGGCTTCGGCTCAAGGACCCCCCATTGCCAAGCTGGCCGCTTTCATTCACACCCAATGCCCATACAGTCCTGTCGGATGCAAGGGCCAATAAGCATCCATTTCCAACTGCTATTTGGATGATATTTGAAAGTCCCGGCAATCGTGTCGGCTTCAAAATGGCTTGGTTATCGACATCGCCATTCCAAGACCATACGACATCATTCTCCACAAAGTAATTTAAACCCCAAACCCAAACGGTCCCATCGCCCTTCAGCGCCACTGAATTTTCATCCCATGCATCAATATACATGACATCGTCGATGATGACTTGGCAAGGTGCGTTAGCGGAATCTTTTGTGGAGTTGCCCAACTGGCCATACCCATTCCCACCCCAAGCCCATACTGTTCCATCGGATTTCAAGGCCAACGAGTGCCGCCCCCCGGCTTTTACACGAACAACACCATTGAGATTTTCTATCCGTTGGGGGGTTCCACCCCCCAACTCTGTAGTTCCCAAACCCTATTGTCCGGAAGAATTCCGGCCCCAGGTCCACACTCTTCCTTGCCTATCAGCGATTATGGAGTGAGATTCACCTCCATCAAAATCCACAATCTTGTCCATCGCCACCATATGCAGCATTGACTGAGGCGTGTTGAAATACCCGCCGACACTTCCGATTCCAAGCTGGCCATACTCGTTATACCCGAAACTCCACATCGTTTCATCGGGTCTAAGCGCATGAGAATGGTATTTGCCCGTTCCGATCCCCACAAAATGCACTGATGGCGAAAAAAATGCGGGCATAAGCCTATACTCTGAACCTTGAAGCCCCAACTGACCATAGTTGTTATCGCCCCAATTCAAAACTATGCCATTCGAATTAATAGCCATGCTGTGGGCATAACCGGCCGCTACGGCTGAACCGATGGTAAATACAGCGCTTTTTACCGGACTAAGAGCTGTACCCATCTTGAAGGCCCGCACGCGCACCACTGTTGTGGTTCCTATGTAAAGCGTCCCGCCCGAGGAGATCGAGGGGCTTTCCTCCGTCGGCTCGCTCCCATCCCGCGTGTAGCGCAAATGCGCATCCGGGTCTGGACTCGTTACTGTCACAACCTGCCCAGTTAAATACTGTCCTCCGTCCGGCAACAACATTGGCCGCCGTACTCGCTCAATGAACTCCAGGATCATGACCTGAACCGGACTCCATCGATCTGTCGTCGTCCCCTCCCCTAGACGGCCATTACCATTGTTTCCCCAGCTCCACAATGTGCCGTCTGCCTCCACCGCCATCGTGTGATAGTCACCGCCACTCACCGCCACCACGTTGCTCAACCCTGTCACTGCTACCGGAATATTCGTGCTGCCGTTCGTCCCATGACCCAGACAGCCGTTGCCACCTCCGCCCCATGTCCATACCGTTCCGTTCGTGTCCACCGCCATCGTGTAATCGTAGCCCACGCCAATCCCGATCACATACGGCAGGATTCCGCCCCCGGCTCTCACCGGATAATTTCTCGTGCCCCCATCCACCCCGATCCCCAACTGCCCGCTTCCGTTCGCCCCCCATGTCCACACCGTCCCATCCCCCTTCAGTGCAACCGAATGCTGAGAACCGGCCGCCATCGCCACCACATCAACCAATGGCACTTGTCTCGGCACATTCTGACCGCCACCTATGCCTATTCCCAATTGGCCATATCCATTCGCGCCCCAAGACCACAGCGACCCGTCCGACTTCAGCGCCAAGCTATAGTTGTAGCCTGCCGCTATTGCTACCACATTGCTCAGCCCCTGCACCTGTACCGGCTGATTCGTTTTGGCATTCGATCCGTTGCCCAGTTGGCCTTCTGCACCACGACCCCAAGCCTGCACCGTTCCGTTCGACAATAGCGCTAAGCTGTGGTTGTCTCCCGCTGCCACCGCCACCACATTGTTCAACTCCAGCCTTACCGGCCGATTCGTGAATGACGAAACCCCGTTCGTCCCAATCCCCAGCTGGCCTTCGCTATTATATCCCCATGCCCATACCGTCCCGTCCGCTCCTGCCGCCAAACTGTGGGATCCTCCTGCCGCTACCGACACCGCGCTATCCAAGCCCGACACTTGTGTGGGAATCAGAAGATCCGTTGTGTCACCAAGTCCCAACTTGCCATAATACTGATACCCCCATGTCCAAACCGTCCCGTCCGGCTTCAATGCCACGTTGTGGCTCGAACCCGCCGAAACTATTCCGCCAATTTCATAGAGCGCGCTCTTAACTAGACTAGGGTCCACACCTGCTTTGAAGGCCCGCACGCGCACCACTGTTGTGGTTCCTATGTAAAGCGTCCCACCCGAGGAGATCGAGGGGCTTTCCTCCGTCGGCTCGCTCCCATCCCGCGTGTAGCGCAAATGCGCATCCGGGTCTGGACTCGTTACTGTCACAACCTGCCCAGTTAAATACTGTCCTCCGTCCGGCAACAACATTGGCCGCCGTACTCGCTCAATGAACTCCAGGATCATGACCTGAACCGGACTCCATCGATCTGTCGTCGTCCCCTCCCCTAGACGGCCATTACCATTGTTTCCCCAGCTCCACAATGTGCCGTCTGCCTCCACCGCCATCGTGTGATAGTCACCGCCACTCACCGCCACCACGTTGCTCAACCCTGTCACTGCTACCGGAATATTCGTGCTGCCGTTCGTCCCATGACCCAGACAGCCGTTGCCACCTCCGCCCCATGTCCATACCGTTCCGTTCGTGTCCACCGCCATCGTGTAATCGTAGCCCACGCCAATCCCGATCACATACGGCAGGATTCCGCCCCCGGCTCTCACCGGATAATTTCTCGTGCCCCCATCCACCCCGATCCCCAACTGCCCGCTTCCGTTCGCCCCCCATGTCCACACCGTCCCATCCCCCTGCAACGCGACGGTATGTTGCATACCCGCCGCTATTGCCACCACATTACTCAATGCCGAAACCTTGATTGGACGATTCGCCGGAGTGGTAGAATTGATGCCGAGTTGTCCAGTACCATTCGCCCCCCAAGCCCACATCGACCCGTCCGACTCAAGTGCGAAGCTGCTGTTGTAGCCTGCTGCCACACCCACGATATTAGTCAATATCGACACCCTTACTGGACGATTCGCAGGTGAATTCGAGCTGTTTCCCAACTGGCCTTCTTCACCACGGCCCCACGCCCACACCGTCCCATTCGAGAGAAGCGCCAAGCTATGGGAACCTCCTGCTGCGACTCCCACCGCATCGTGCATATCCGAAACTTGCACCGGACGATTCGTGGATGTCGCGACTCCATTTGTTCCAGTTCCTAGCTGGCCGTTATAGTTATAGCCCCACGCCCGCACTGTTCCATTCGACAGGACCGCCAAACTGTGAAAACGACCCGCCGCCACCGCAACCCCATCGTTCAATCCTGCCACTTGGGTGGGTATCCCGCAATCCCATGAATCGCCATGCCCCAACTTGCCATGAAGCGCTTCTCCCCATGTCCAAACCGTTCCGTCCGGCTTCAACGCCACACTGTGTGTCGATCCGGCCGAAACTCCCATAAAGGCATCGGCCTAGCAGGGAGCGCTGCCCCATATCCATTCTTGGAAGTTGTTAAGGGAATCGCCGTCCGGGTTGCCCAAGGCATCTGGCGACAAACTGTCCAGACAACTGTATTGATCCTCCCACCAGTTGGGTAAACCGTCGCCGTCGGTGTCGCGATGGTCGCAATTGCTAGTTATGGCTTGCATGCAACTGGCGTTGTTACCGCATTCGTCGGTGGCGGTCCAGATGCGGGCAATGTGGTCGCCGCTGAGGGTGTCGCCCAGAATGACGATATCGTCGATTCGGCTATTGCCGACGCTGGTCACGGTGCCACCACCCATGCTGGTGTTGTTGACCATGATCCAGCGCACGAAGACGGAAGCCTGATTGTTGACCGCTTCCGGCAGCGCAACATTCGCCAAGATGCCGGCCGTCCACGCCGAACCCAGGGCTGGCACGGCCACCACATCCGCCCAGGTCACCCCATTTCGGCTATATTGGACCTTGAAGTCGCGCGGACCGGTGGGGGAACTGATCTGCTTGGAAGACAGCCGGATGTTGCCGTGGCCCACGGTGCTGAACTCCACCTGCCAGGCCTTCAGATTTGCACCATCTTGCCAGCTACCGGCATTGGCGGCATAGGTGCTGGCACCGGTCTGGGTGAAGCCAATGGCGCCGGTGCCACCTACGGCCGTGAGGGGCTTAGACAAGTTCGCCGCGATGCCGCCATCGGCGATCGCATTGTCTGGATTATTCGGGAAGTTCCACTCCACCACCTTGGTATTCGGAGCGGGCGGGAGATTGGTATCGGCATAAGAGATGGAAATAAACCCGCCGCTGTCGTTGGTGGCCGTGGCCCAGCCGGTATGACCGGGCAGGGACGACTCGCCGCAGGCCAACGCGACATCGGGCGGGCAGGTGATGATGGGCGCGGCTTTCGCAATGACGGTGATGGCCTGCACGCAACTGGCCGAGTTATTGCAGGCATCGGCGGCGGTCCACGTGCGCCGGATGTGGTTGCCCACGGGATTCCCGATTACCACGATATCGGCAATGCGGCTGTTGCCCGTGATCCCGACCACGTTGGTTCCGCCGGCTACCGAAGCATTGCCGAGCATGATCCAGCGCAGGTAAACGGCAGCCTGATTGTTCACGGCGGCAGGAAGCGATTGGTTGATCAGTATCCCGGAGGTCCAGTTGTCGAGAACTTGGGGCAGGTTGACCACATCAATCCAAGTCGAGCCGTTCAGGCTGTACTGGAGTTTGAAATCGCAGGGGCCAGTGAGGAAGGAACTGTTCTGTTTCGAGGAAACCCGCAGGTTGGCATATCCGGCGGCGGAGAATTTTGCCTGCCAAGCCTTGCTGCCGTTTCCATCATGCCATTTCTCGGCATTGGCCGCCTTCATTCCGGTTCGGGCACCCGCCTGGCTATAACCGATGGCTCCCGTGCCACCGGTAGTTGAAAGTTCCGCAATGCCGTTGTTGGCCGACGATCCGGCATCGGCCAACGCATCCGGCGTTCCCGCCTCCGGAAAGGTCCATTCGACAACGGAGACGATTTGGGTGGTTGCCACCAGGGTGTCGGCATAGGTCACGGGGATCAGTTGCCCCAGAGAATTGGAGGCTGTGGCCTGGCCGGTGCGGGCGGGCGCGGTAGATTCGTTACAATTGATCGCGAGGTCCGGTGGACAGGCAATGCTCGGAGGCGGGCTGTCCACTACCGTGATGATTTGCTTGCAGCGATCCCGGTTGCCGCAGGAATTTACGGCGGTCCACGTACGGGTGATCCGGGTGTCCACGATATCGCCCGCGATCTGGATATCATCGATGCGGCTGTTGCCGGTGTTCCCCACCACGTTGGGTTCGCCAGCCACCGAGGCATCGCTGGCCATGATCCAGCGCAAACGCACAATGGATCGGTTGTTGACGGCTTCCGGCAGGGACTGATTCGAGAGTGCGCCGGAGGTCCAGTTTTCCCCAACGGGGGGAACATTGGCCACGTCTGCCCAGACCAGACCATCCAGGCTGTACTGGAGTTTGAAGTCTCGGGGTCCGGTGGGTGAACTATATTGCTTGGATGTAATCTTCAGGTTGGCAAAGCCTTCGGTGGAGAACTCCACATGCCAAGCCTTCGTACCATTGCCGTTATGCCAACCAATGGCATTGGCGGACCGGGTTGCGACACCGGACTGGTCAAAACCGATGGATCCGGTCAGCCCGCTCGTTGCAAGTGGCGCATAGCCGATGTTGTCCTCCGTTCCGCCATCTGCCAACGCATCCGCCGTAGCGTCCGGGAAATTCCATGCCGCGATGGATACGCTCTGGGTCGGAAGGCGTACACTGTCCTCATAGGTGATGGTTGCAGCGCTTGCACATGTACCGGTGGCTGTCGCCCAGCCTGTAAGGGCAGGATTCGTCGCGGTGTGGCAGCTGATCTGGATATCCGGGGGGCAGGTTAGGACCAACGCGCGGGGAATCTCGAAACTGAACACGCTCTTAACTTGGCCTAGGTTGGCCATGGCATAGTCGGCCGAAAAACTCGTGCCTCCCTGCCAGGGAGGAGGTTGATTCAGCCGACTATAAAAAAGGCCCCCGACCGCTTTCAACTGGCCAAGATTGACCGGGGAATAGTTGCCTTCCTGGTTGAAAGTCTTAACCATATTGGAAATGGATTCCCCCGCCCCACCTTCCCAGGAATCCTGCATGTCGAGATAGGCTTGATAGGCGAAATACTTGACTTGCCCTTGGTTGGCAGCGGCGAAGTCCTGGGCGGGACGGCGGGGATCAATCACCTCGCGCCGGTGCCACCATTCTGGCTCGGATGCGGTCAAGGCCACCGCCGAGAAAATAAGCGCTAGGGTGACGATCCACCATCTTGCACCGGGAAAGGTACGTTTGGGTTTCATGGCTAGGCCCTTTGGTTTCCAGCGCCCTTACGGTTGCGCTCCGTTGGTGTAAATTCCCATGCGCACATCGCCGGCGGGGCGGATTAAAATCGGCCCGTTGAAACTGGCCTCCCCATTGACAAGCAACTTGGCCTCCAACCGCACTCCACCCCCTGCGCGGATGGCAAATTCGTTGGACGCGCTGGAGGCAAACGGTTTGCCTTGCGCATCGGCCCAAACCCAGGTCCCATCATGCACCGCCTGAGCCCCAAAACCGCCGGCGGTTCCATAAGCCCCGGAGACGAGATTGCTGAAGCCCCCGGAAATCGTTGCACACCGATTTTCAATTCTGTTCAGGGACCCCCCGCCAATAAACGCGTTGGGCGAGAGTAAAACATTGGATATGCTTATTATATTGCTATATCCGCCGCCGATGACAGACCCTCCCCCGTTCCCGGTGATCAGATTGCGGGACCCGCCCCAAATGACAGCGTTAGAAGAGAAATTCGAGACGATGTTTCCCGATCCACCAACAATCGACGACTTGTCTCCATACACCTGGTTCAGCCCGCCGCCGCCAATGAATGCGGCACCGTCCGAATTCGTTGGATTCGCAATGTTGTTCTCTCCCCCTCCTACAAAACTCATGTTTCTGGCGGTATTTCTGTTTCCACCACCAATAGCCGATTGCCCCTCCGCCAGATTTCGCAAGCCACCGCCAATGGCTGAAACCATGCGGGCCGTATTGCAACTTCCCCCGCCTACAAAGGCATAGCCATTCGTTCCAGCAGCTCGGGCGGCCACATTGGACTGTCCGCCGGCCACCACGGAAAAATCATCGGCCAGATTGGAAAACCCTCCGATGACCAATGAATACAGGTCCATCGCGGTATTGTTCGGATTCAGGTACTGAGTGGAGGACACGGTTCCCGTGCTCGATGTTCTCCCCGCCCGGGTCTCATGGGCTTTCATGAAGTAGCGGGCGTCATTTTCACCGCGAGACAGGATGGCGGCGGCGTCATCGAGAGCCGGAGACAATGTCACGATGTGATCGAAATGGGCGGTGTTGGGAAACCGGGTTTCCTTCATTTCGTTCGTAGAAGCACCTGTGGCGTGGATGAAGGCATTGGTATCTTCGGGCCGCACCCGGGCGAATGCACCACCCGCATGGCTGGCTGCCGCGGCGGCTACCGTTTGATTGCCGACCGCCTGGCTGTAGTTCCCGGCGGCAGTTGTTTGATTGCCCAAAGCCGTGGATTTGGCGCCCGTTGCCATCGAATCTCCCTGCTCGATGGTTCCTTCCACCGCCAAATAACCCTCCACCACCAGGTTGGTCACCACGGTTTCCTGGCCGGGGCTTTCCTGCCCCAATGCTGGTCCGCAAAGAAACACCCCGCATACACCCAACATGATGATGATGATCCTCATGACCTGCCTCCCTGGTTTCTGAATCCGTTCGAGTTGTTCCGCAGCCGCAATACTTTCACCGTCGCAGTCCCAAATGGATGAGAATGGCTGCCGATGGAAATTCGTTGAATCCTTGCCCCGGCCTTTGGTTGTCGTGTTCATGGCACGCTCCCCTGCCCTGCCGGCCGCACGCCATTGGTATAGCCCCCCATGGATAGATTGCCGGTTGGTTGCACCAAAATGGGGTTGATGAATCGGGCCTCGTCACTGACGCGTAGCTTGGCCTCCAACCGCACTCCTCCCCCTGCGCGGATGGCAAATTCGTTGGCCGCGCTGGAGGCAAACGGTTTGCCTTGCGCATCGGCCCAAACCCAAGAACCGCTATGCAGGGATTGGGCACCATAACCACCCGCCGTTCCATTTAAACCGGAAACCAGATTGCTGAATCCGCCTGGGATTGAGGTCCTCATGTCTGCTGTTTCATTCAGGGAACCGCCGCCAATAAACGACATGCGCCCGCCCCTCGGCCCCGAAGTGTTGGGTTTGGTGATATTGCCCGACCCGCCGCCGATGACAGACCAGCCCCTGCCGCCCAGAACATTGCTTTGACCGCCTCCAATCACGGAATACAACGCAAAATTGGAAATGATGTTGTCCGAGCCTCCGACAATGGCTGCGTATTGCGCATAGGCTTTGTTGTTCTGGCCGGCACCCACAAAAGCGCCCCAAGATCCAGGAGGCGCCGCGACATTACCGCTCCCCCCCCCCACAAAACTCCAATTTTTTGCCATATTGTCGCGTCCGCCACCAATAGCCGACACCCAATTCGCGAAGTTTCGCTCGCCCCCGCCAACCGCTGAATACCCGCTGGCCGTATTATTCCGCCCCCCGCCGACAAAGGCATAGCCGTAAACCGGATTCGTTGAATACGGGGAATGGGATTGTGTCGCCGCATTGGACGATCCGCCCGCAACGACGGAAGTGCCGTCGGCCAGATTATACAGTCCTCCGATGGCCAATGAATATGCATCCAGAACGCTATTGTGGGGATTCAGGTATTGGGTGGCAGACACGCTCCCGGTGGTCGCCAGTCGCCCCCCCCGGATCCCATGGGCTATCATTATGTAGCGGGCATCATTTTCGCTGCGAGATAGGATGGCGTTTTCATCCTCGTGTGCTGGGGACAATGTCACGATGTGGTCAAAATGGGCGGTGTTGGGAAACCGGGTTTCCTTCATGCTGTTCGCGGCGGTGCCCGAGGCATGGATGAAAGCGTTCGTGTCTTGCGGGCGGACCCGGGAAAATGCTCCCCCAGCATGGCTCGCTGCTCCTGCCGCCATCGTCTGGTTGCCTTCGGTAAAACTGTAGTTCCCGGAAGCGTCCGTTATATTTCCAAGAGCCGAGGATTGGATGCCCCTTGCTGTCGAATCCCCTTGTTCGATGATTCCCTCCACAGCCAAATACCCCTCTACGACCAGATTGGTCACCACGGTTTCTTGCCCCAGAACTGACCCGCTTAGCCAAACGCCAAAGCTTATGCCCGCCACGATCATTCCGCGCTTCACCACCCACCCCTTAATACTTTCAATTTCATGCGGATGTGTCTTTTCCATATTCCTAATATTGTCGAGTCAAAGTAATCATTGTAAATCGGCGTGTCACGCAAAAAGGGGGGGAGGTAAAGGTGTCGCTTTCATAAATCGATTGTTCCAATCTTCCCTGTCCGCCAAGGCCCCAATCGACCAACGGTCCTGCTTTTCCTCGCATGCTTGCGCATTTTTGCCCGCGGGGGAAGGCCAAACGTCTGGTGCCATTCACGAGGCGTGATCCCCGACTTGGCGACAACAGCCCAAGGCCATTTTCCCCTTTTCGCCTGCGCGCCTGCTGGCACGCCGGGTCACCAGCCCCTGTATATGATAAAAGACACATAGCCCGACAATGTCGCTGGAGTAGCTCAGTGAACGGCGCAAGGTGCTCTGGTGGTCCGGCACACAGGTGGCCGTGGCAATCGCCATGGGCGAAATGTCACCCGTGTCCATAGTACCCCTTGCAGATCGCGATCATCGGCTTCGTCGACACCTTCTCGTACAGTTTCTTCCGCGTGATTTTCTTCGCTTTTTCGCGCCTGGCCGGCCTCCTGTTGTCGCCGCAACGACTGTAGAAGCTACGCCCGAAGCCTGAAAGCCACGAAATGCAGCGCCGGACTAAACAGAACGACGCCGGCAGATCTAGCCGTGAACGGGTTGATTTCGTTCACAAGCTTGACCTGACGCCGACGCCGCTCCGAGCGTTACCTACCGACCCAAGGCAGTCGCCATCAGATGTCCAGTCCCTTCTCCGTGGGCCTGTCCAATCCGACCACGGCCTTGAACGAGTCCTTGAACTTGATCAACGGATCGTGCTTGTGGGTTTCGTACATTTCCCTGACCCAGTCATCGGTCTGAAGCGCCAACAGCTCGTCGGCCTTGGCGCGGGCGACCTGGTTGTAGGGCGCGTTCCGGACCAGCGTGCCCCGGATGTTGTTCACCCTCCCGAGCCAGATGGCGTCCGTGACATAGGGCCGGGCGTCGTCGATCACCCGCTGGATGCTTCCATCCAACATGGGTTCGCAGGAGACGCTGGTCTTGTAACCGCGCTGGAACGCCTCCCTCAGGCTGGCAAGCCGTTCGGGGTACGCAGGCGCGTGCGGCTCCCAGAAGGAAAGCACCGCGGCGGCGGCCGAGCCGATGGTGAACCGGAACAGGATCTGATCCTTGTAGGCTTCCAGCTCCTGGCACAGTCGGTTGACGCAAACCAGGTGGGGCTTGCTGACCACGAGCACCTCGTTGCCTGCCGCCAGCATCTTCTTTAGCACAGTCAGACACGGCTCCAGATTCGCCTGCGTGATGTCGTGGGTGGTGGGAAACATGATGGTCCCCCTCCGCTTGCGATATCCCTCGGCAACCTTGCCCCGGTTGATGACCGGGGTGGTCCATGTATTCCCCGTGGTACGTCCGAACCGAACGCTCATGCACTGGCCATAGCAATAGAGGCACCCATGTTCACATCCAATCTGGATGTTTACATTTGTAGCCGCCCACTCTTTGGTTCCAAACGCCGCGTCGGGCGCTTTACCATCTATAACTCTATCCTTGTTAGTCATATACAACTAATCTCCTATCCTGTTGTTTGTGTAGCCATTCCTGGATTCATCTTCACTGGGAGGTCAAACCATATGCCTCCAAAATCTAAACACACACCGTTTGGTACCGAAATTGAGTACATTTGACCCAATTTTGGGTTCCGAAAGGGGTATTTCCGTCCCCCACGGGACCGGTTTCTTCCCGCCTTCCGTGATGGCCCAAACGACCGGCACGGCGGGTGGCTTCTCCGGAGCGGGCCCGTCGCCGTCGGTGAAATAGATGACGACGTCCGGCTGCTGCGCCTTTAGAAAATCCGGCTCAAGCGGAGGGCGGAAGTCCGTCCCCCCGCGCCCCTTGACGGATTCGATCGGCCGATATAAATAGACCTGGTGGATTTCCGTATCGCATTCGACCACAACGACTTCGCAGTGATTCGCCATAAGACCAAGCTCGGCTGAAATATCCGCCAGCATGGAATTCGTCATCGAGCCGGATGTATCGATGACCGCCATCACCTTTGGCTTCCGGTTGAAGCGCCCCTTGCCCGGAATGATTCCCGCCATGGTGGGGAAACGGCGGGGCGGACGTCCAAAGACCGGGCGCCGTTCCCGGATCCGGCCGATGTATTGGCGCAAGACAACCTGCCACGGTATCTGCGCCGATCCTTGCTCTATCTTCTGTTCTTCGTCGCCTGACTCCGTGCCAACACCAACGGCGGGATCGAATCCGCTCGCCTCGGTGGCTTTCCGGGCGCTTTCGGCGACAGGGCCGGGCAGGGCATCGCGTTGCTTATTGGTGAGGCCGCCCCAGGCCATGGCGATATCCATTTGGGCGGTGCGAGCCGCTTTTTTGGAGTCCTTCCGGATTTCCGCCCAGATCGAGTGGTCGTCCACCGTCGGCACGCCGCCGGTCTTTGCACCGTTCGACCCCTGCCCTCCGGATTTGCCGGTGACGCCTAAACAGGCACCCGCAGATTGCGGTCCGGAACCCGAACCGGCTTTCCCGCGTTTCGCCCCGGACGCGCGGCCGCGCAGCTTGCCATAGCGCACCTCCGTGGTTTCGTTCTCCGGCAGGAACGGATACTGGGACAAAAGCACGGGCTTGCCGGGCAAAGGTTCCGGCACCCACTCGTTGGTCGTGACCTCCTCGGCGGCCGTGCGGGCGTCCGTGTCTTCCTCGTCATCTGGCTCATGGAAGATGTGGTTGAACAACACGTGGTTAACTTCGTGATGCAATACGCCTTCGAGTTCGTTCATGCCGATCGACTCGATGAATTCGGGAGCGTAGACGAGGCATAGGCGGTTTCCGCGAAACCCAACCCCCATCGTAGAGACCGTCGCGGATTCCTTGATGCACCATGAAGCCAGGATGCCCGCGTGGAGCGGATACTCGTGGCCCAGGCGTTTGATCGCCAACTCGATTCGATTCCGGGCGGGGGCGTTGGAAATCACAGCGCACCCCCTTCCTTAGCCGACTTAAGGACGTCGCGCCCAATATCCGCGGGAAGGTCATTCGCGAAGTCTTTCAGATTTTGGGCCATTTTCTTGCTGCGCGTGATCTCGGCGCACAGGTCGGAATTTTGAAGGGCCACGCGCACCTTGTAGGCGTGGCTCGCCAGCAAGTCCGTTTTCTTCGCCTTCGCCCACCCCACGATGGTGGCCTTGACCGCCGGATATCGCTTCAGAATCTTCTCCGCATCGATGGTGACGGTGCTCCCGGTTTGATAGATCTTCAACAGGGCCTGGGCATGCACCGGACCGACAAGGCCATCGATGGCGGCGAGCAGGATCTGGCGTTCGTCATCCTTGTCGTTCTCGAACGCCGATAGCGTGTTCGACACATAGGTCCACGAACGCGGAGGCGCACTGTCGAAGATCTTGGGCACTGCCTCGATATACTGTCGGACGGCATCGTGAATGCCGTTGTTTTGCGCCCACTCCAACCACATAGGCACGTCGGGCACGACCTGGACGCGGATGAATCTGCTCAGAAGCGCCGGGTCGAGCGGTTGAACATCGTAGCCGGTGCCGTCGGGGTTGATGGCCGCTATTGGCAGCCACCCTGGTGGCAAAACATAGTCGTTGAGCCGCCGCGCGGTCAGGAGCTGCAGGCACGGCGACCGCATGTACTTCTCGCTCCGGTTCAGCTCTTCCAGAATCAGGAATCCTCGGCCCGTTGTCGGCAGCGTGTTCGGCGGCGCGTACACGGTTCGCTCATTCTTCTGATACGGCAGCCCGATCAAATCAGGCGGCTCCATCAGAGACAGATCGAGCACGATGCTCTGGATGCCCAGATCCTTGGCCGCCTGTACCGCCAATTCGCTTTTGCCCACGCCGTGCGGTCCTTCAAGAATCGTCGGAGTGTTCGCCCGGTAGGCCAGCTTCAGAACTTTGTGAATATCAGGTCCAGCTTTGAGTTTCACGACAATCCTCCGTCTGAAAGAATTTGTCTGCCTTGCCCGGTCAGAACGCGCCCGCCGCGTTCGATTCCGATGAGTCCGCGGCGGACCAAATACGCCTCGACATCGAATTTGACTGCGATGGCGTCGAGGTTGAGTTGGAGTGCCAGGGTATCCAGCGACGCCCGGCCTCCGCGGTCGCGTAGAATCTCGAGGTAGCGAATGTCTTTTGTCGTCAGGTTATTTTCGCCGATGCCGAGGCTGGAAAGATAACGATCGATCATGCCGCGCGTCACCTCCTGCCCCAGATCCTGCGTCCATATCCGATATGAATCGAGCCGGCGGCAGGCCAGTCGGGGAATACCTCTGGCCGCTTCGGCGAGGCGCGTCGCGGCCTGGGGCGTCAGCAGGATTCCGATCTCGGCGGCGTGGTTCAGCACGATCTGCCGAAGTTCGGAAACGCTGTAGTAATCCATTTGGAACTGCATCACGAAGCGGCTTTTCAGTGCTTTTCGAAGCATCCCGGGCTGGTCCGTGGCTGCAATCAGCGTAAACGGAGCGAGATCGATCCACTTGTCGGGATCAATCCGGTGCTTGTCGGCATCCACCTCGGGCACGCGGCGCGAATCGATGGCTGGATAGAGAAGCTCTTGGCATTCGTACGGGAACGCGTGGATTTCGTCGATGAAGGCGACGTCCAACGGTTTTAGCGACCGCAGGGTTTCGATCACCTGCCACTTGCGGGGATTGCCAGGGCTGTACAGCTCAATAAAGTTGGTGCACGTTTCCGAGGCGATCGCCTTCGCGAGCTCCGTCTTTCCGACGCCGGTAGGTCCAATAAGCAAAGTCGGCGGAAGCGGTTCCGATTTGCTGATTGCTCCTTGAACGTGGGCTTGAAGAGTTTCCACGATGCTTCGTTGCCCAACGAAACCGTGGAGTGTAGGCAATGGCCTTCCCATGTGTCTGTAACCTTTCGTTTGAAGTCTTCAGGTCGGAGATCTCGCCTGTCGCGCTGAATCCCCGGTTTGCAAATAGCCAAGTCCGATTCTCGTCCACACAGACGGAAGCGAATACTTGGGACGCGTGTTGCTTATGCTGTTAATAACGACGCAACCGATTCGCCGCAGAAAACTGAACGTGCGGAGAACTTGGTTGGTTTGCGCGAGTGCGCATTACTCTGCTGATGCTGGTGGGCGGCAAGAACGCCGCAGATTAACTCCCGCGTTGGAAGCGAGAAAACGGTTGCGCTGGATTTTGAAAACGATTGGATGAATTCAATCCGCGCAGACCGCAACAACGAATAGAGGTGACCCTATCCACGTCGAAACCTAGCACTACATTTGGAATCGTCAAGTTGATATACGCACCATTTGAAGATTTTTCTCCGAGGCCTGTTTCGAACCAAACTACTTGGCTCAATTTTGGATTTGGCGTACAAATCCGCCATGGCTTCCGCCCATTCCAGTGCCCGTCACCCGACAATGCCTCCGGCGTTTCATACCGGGACGTCCGACGGAGAGATTTGGGAATATTTCCAGACCATCCGGTGGCCCGGCGGCTTCGTTTGTCCAGAGTGCGACTGGCAAGTCTCGGAGGAGTGGGCCATAACAAGGCAGAGGCAGCTTCGCGCGGCTGGAAGTTCCAACATCTCCTCGTTTTCATTGCTCCCCAGGGCACGCGGACGGATTGTCTGTCCGGGCTGCGGAAAACACGTGTCCCTGACTTCAGGCACATTGTTGGCGGGCTCACGCGTGCCTCCATCCAACCTGTTGAGAGCCGTAGCCTGCTTTCTGCGAGCAGACAATGGTATCAGCGCAATTCAACTGAAACATGAAGCCGGTCTAACCAACACGCTTACGGCGGACAGGTTGATCAGGAAATTCCACATCGTAACCATACCGGATAACCGAGATAGGCTCAGGGGTACCGTCCACGTCGACTGTGGAATTGCCAATCTGAATTCGGCCCGAGGGTCAAAGACATTCCGAGTTATCGTGGCTGTCGAAGAAGCAGACAAAGGCAAAACTGGGAAGATAGCCCTCCTGTACTCGCCCGAACCAACAGGCATTTTTTGGATCCCCTACATCCCACTACCGATTTTGGTCAAAACCCGAGTTGTTGCGCGATCTGAAGAAATCGAAGGTCTATTGCGTTCTTGGAACATCAAACCCGAGCTGGTCCAGGTACCCGAAGACAAGCCGCTGCCCTTCTGCGCTCCAGTGCTCAAACAGGTGGCGACCTTCTTACGGAAAACCTATCGGGGCGCCATCAATCCCCGCAAGGTCCAACTCTACTTGTTTGCATTGGCCTTCCGCTGGAACCACCGTGAACAGCCCGAACAAGCAACACAAGAACTGATTCGCCGACTGTTACAGAAACCCCAAGTCCATCCAGAGCTCTATGCGTATAAATAAATGTCAACGGAGCGCGCCACGCGGACACTCATGCAGCCAATATATACTCTAACCCGTTGCCCCACAGTGAGTATGCCGGTTTCCAGAATAGCCCACGTTTCACACAAGCCATCACAAGTGTACCCCTGTCGAGCCTTTCAGTACCAATTTAACACCATTTTGTACCGATTTTCAGGCGCAAGAATTTCGAATGGCCCGCCCGACTCCAGCCATCCGTGAGACCATGTAGATGGCACAGATAACTAAAAAAAGGGCGCGGACATCCCGTAGCCCTTCCCCCGACAAGCGTCCCTGCCCCTACTCCTGCTTGCGCCGCTTCGCCCATGGCGGCGGCCCAAGCGTCTCCAGCCATTCTTGCGGCGTGATCCCGCTCTTGATGAACTCCCGCAACGGGGCTTCGACGTCCGGCATGGCGATCTGAATCAGCACGCCACTTTCCCACGCGGCAAGCTGCTCCGGCGTGCAGTTCACTTCCAGGGAATGCGTTGTCCCACTGATCGGGCTTGTTCTCGTTATCAGCATACGGTTCCTCCTGTTGTTACCGCGCAGGCCGCCGGTTCACGCCATCTCGACGCATCCCGGCGGCCCGCCCAATTCCCTCCTACGCTGCGATCTTACGCGTGGTCTTCTCGCCATCCGGCTTCGTGGCCGGCCTCGCCCTGCCTATGGACCAGCTCCGCAGCGCTGCGATCTGTTCGCCCATCAGGCGGGACAGCGGGACTTGCTTGGCCAGAATGGCTCCAAGCCCCACTGTGTCGGGCTCCCTGCCCTTGGGGAACGCCTCGTACAGTCCTTCGATAAACGCCTGCTCGATCTCGGCACCCGTGAAGCCGTCGCTCCCGATGGCCAGTGCGCCAAGGTTGTAAGCCTTAGGCTTGCGGGCGTACTTGGCGATCTGGATGCTCCAAATGGCTTCACGCTCCTGCCGAGTAGGCAAGTCCACGAAGAACAACTCGTCGAACCTTCCTTTGCGGAGAAACTCGGGCGGAAGCTGGGTGACGTCGTTTGCCGTGGCGACAACGAACACCGGCGACTTCTTCTCCTGCATCCAACTTAGAAAACTGCCAAATACGCGGCTTGAAGTGCCACCGTCCGTCATGCCCGAGCTTTTGCTACCGGCAAAGGCTTTCTCAATCTCGTCGATCCATAGCACACACGGCGCGATGGCCTCACAGGTTGCGATGACGGCGCGTAGGTTGCCTTCCGACTGCCCAACCAGCCCACCATAGAGCCTGCCTGCATCCAGCTTGAGTAGCGGCCTACCCAGCAGACTGGCCGTCGCCTTTGCCGCCAAACTCTTGCCCGTGCCGGGTACGCCGACGATGAGCAGGCCCTTGGGTGTAGGCAATCCATAGTCATGGGCGCGGCTCCAGTCGTTTCCGGATGATTACAGATTCTGCGGATCCAAGGGCGACATCCTGAAGCAGATCGGCAACGCAGTGCCTCCGTTGCTCGCCAAGGCAATCGGGACCTGCATAGGGAACATGCTGGACTCGCTGGTTTGCAACAGACAGAGTACAGGAACAATAGCCGATGCCGGTTCTCTGGATTCGGACAGGCTTTTGGATGCCATACGACAGGCCGGATGACCTATGACAGCCAACGATGACGGATTCAAAGAAGTGACTATCTACACCGACGGCGCCTGCGAACCAAACCCAGGCGCGGGCGGTTATGGGGCGATTCTAATCCATGGCGACATTCGAAAGGAACTGCAGGGTGGCTTCCGCATGACAACCAACAACCGCATGGAGATCTTTGCCGCCATCGCCGGGTTGGAGGCCCTCAAGGTCCCCTGCAAAGTCAGGCTGCACAGCGATTCCAAGTATCTGGTCGATTCCATGTCCAAAGGCTGGGCCCGCCGTTGGAAAGCCAAGAGCTGGCGGAGGACGAAGAAGGAAATGGCGCTTAACGCAGATCTATGGAAACGTCTCCTGACCGCCTGCGACAAGCACCGGGTGGAATTTGTCTGGGTTAAGGGTCACGCCGGCCAACCCGAAAACGAACGTGCCGACGAACTTTCTACCCTGCTGCTCAAACGGCCTGACTTGCCCGACGACGACGGCTACGACCCGCTTCAACCGCGGGGGGACCCCGATATCCCGCTGTTGTTCCCATGATGTCCAAGCTTCTTAGCGAATATGGCCCCGCTCCCTCGAACAGACGGCCAAGCTATCGGTCGATGAAAACCTTCCCCGGGGAGCGTTTGGATCACCCCTACCCCTCTTCCCTTGGGAAATCACAGGCTACCATGGGAATAGTAAAGCCATAGGCTCTTCTTCAGCCTGCCGGCCATCAGAACTGTTGGCCTGGGAGATCGCCGCTCAGGCTTGGGTTGGGCTGGATGAAGGCCCGTTTTCCACTTCACAGAAAATATGTGAAGAAAATGCATCTGGGGCAGCTGACAAATTGAAAAATCGATGCCATGGGTGTGGTGTTCAAACCAAAAGGTGCATCACATGTCAAAATCCGTCCAAATCACCGTCGAATCCATCAGTAAAGCCCTCGAATCCTCGAAGCCCACCAGTCTGACCGGCCTTTGGAAAGCCCTGGGCGGAACCGCTTCCGTAAGTGGGTCGGCCGCCAGCAAGATGCGGGAGCTGGTGCCCGGCATCGAGGAGCGCTTGGCCAGCAACAAGGCCGGGGAGATGAATGCGGAGGAGAAGCCCCGGCCGACTATTCCGAAATCGGGAAAGACCGGCAGGGGCGCCAAGAAGAACTCCAAGGCGATGTACGCTCGTTGCGCCAAGAATCCATTCCGGGAGGGCAGCAATTACGCGCTCGCCTTCGACGTGCTGGCTTCGTTCCCCGAAGGCCTCCCGCTTCCGACCTGGAGGGAACTCTATGCCAAGGCGGCCAGGAAGAGCCTAACACTCGCATCCTACGACATCCAGGTGTTGTTGACGGCCAAGGATACGCCGACCGGGGAGCGCCACAGGTCCTGCCGTTCGGGGTTCTACATCGAAAGGGAGGCAGACCACGTGACCCTCAAGATCGGATGAGGAGGTCGGCGATGTATCCCATCGAAAATACAGGAGTCGGCAAGGGACTGAAGGTCAGGCGTTTTCCCTATATCATCGTGCCCGTGGATCCGCCGAAGGAAGAAGTTCCAGCAGGTTCACTCTTCATGGAGTCCCTGGTCTTTTGTCTGATCCAACACCCTCCCGAGAAGGTTCTGGCCGATTATTGCGAAACCAAGGCGTTGGATGCCACCAAGTATCGTTGCCACCCCGTCGTTTTCGCCAAGGATTTGAGGCGGGATGGCAAAGGGATGATCAACATCGAACGGATCGTCGACGGGTTCCATGGCAGGATCAATTGGAGACGATGAAATGACCGACTTCAGCCATTTGACCAGAAAGATATTTATGGCGTTGGAGGACATCAAGGCTGGCCGTTTCGTTTTTGTTGTCGCCATCAAGGCATCGGAAGGTAGCGGAGGATCAATCGAGGATGTGATTACTAATATTATCTCCGATCCTCAACTCGCCCTTAAACACCACTGCAATTCCAACGGACTGACCATCGAAGACCGCCTCTGCATTCCCGTGATCCTGCCCCTAGGCCTCAAGGCAGAGGATGTTCGTGGGTTCAAGTCTATCCGCACCAAGAAGGCTATGTGGATTGAATATGCGAATGAGGGGCCAAGCCGTGCGTGACAGCGTCTCCCATATCTGCCTCTCTGTTGATTTTGACGAGCGAGGGTTAGAAGAGATCGTTTGCAGATGCGGGATTGATGCTTGGAATGATTGGGTCGGCAGGCTTTTTGATGCCAACCTGACCGCCTCGGTATGGGCGGAAGGGAACAAGCCTCCCCCCATAATTGTGATTTTTCGTTTCCCCGAGTCGGTCCGACAACGTTGGCCCGGTGGAGACTTCTGTTCCGCATGGTTCGACTCCGACGCCCCAGAGGGATCAGGCATCCGCGAAAAGGCAGCATACCCCGTTGAGGAACATGCATTGGAGACCAAAGTAACCTGTCTGGTGGATAGGTCATGAGCAGCGAGACCATTCAACTCCCTTTCATGCCTTGGGATTCCGAGATTGAAGAGACTGCGCGAAACGCGGTTGCGAACGGGGACCTGGCGGGACTGGAACAATATCTTTTTGACATTAAATATTTTTCCCAGTCATGGGTATTTTACACGGCAGTTACTGCGGCGTGCCTCCATGCCAAGGCCGAACACAAGGAATGGTTGGAGCATATTGCTGGCCGTGCCTACAAGGAATTGACCGACTGTCCGCCCCTTGTCGAGATGGCGATCAAACAAGTCGAAAACCTTTTTGGGCGGCTTGGGGACGAGGAAGGCCGGAAACGACTCGAATTGATGAGACTCACACTTTTCGCTGTCCGGTTTGCAGAATTTGGATGGCAAGTGAGACCCGGCCTTTGAGTCCTGCCTCTTTGGATGAATTTTCACTCTTGGATGCGCATGTTTTGGACAAAGCTAGACTAGGAGCCCTGGATTGGATAAGCCAGAAGTAGGAGAGAATCTAGAGACTAAAAGGTTGAGAACTTGGACGTGAGGCTAGGGCTGTGAGGCCATGTCTGTATTTTTTGTGGAGCATACCGGTGGCGGATTTATGGCCAGGGCGCACAACTAATATAGAGGATTTCGTTAAAGGGCCAGCCAAGGCGGTGTCTGAAACACCTGGGAGTCACTATCCGTACCGCAGGGAATAATGATCACTCCAGCCAGTGAGAATGCTCAGTCGCACATTTCTCTTTGTATATTTGCACTAAAGAAGCAGTGAAGAAGATATGAACATCCGCCCAAATAGCCTTGAAGACTTCATCGGCCAGGAACGAGTCAGAAAAGTCCTCCAGATCCTTTGCAGGTCGGCCAAGGCCAAGGGGACCGCCGTTTCCCATATCCTTCTTTCTGGCGGTCCAGGACTTGGAAAAACTACCCTCGCACGTATAATTTCCCAGGAAATGGATAGCCGTTTAGTTGAGACCATCGGCGGCAACTTACAGACCCCGGAGCAACTCGTTGGATTACTTCGTTCCCTCAAGCCCCGGGATGTCCTTTTCATTGACGAAATCCACGCCACGAGTCGCAACATACTTGAAATCCTGTATCCAGCGATGGAAGACGGCATGGTTTCTGTAGTGAAGTCGGAAGCCTCGGACTTTATGAAAGCTCTGGGCGTCCAAGCCAAGCCAGCCACCGAGATGATCGCCCTTCCGCCTTTCTCTTTACTGGGAGCATCCACGATGTCGGGGTTGGTTTCCGCACCATTGCGTAGCCGTTTCGCCCATGAATTGACTTTGGAACCTTACAGTCTCGAAGATCTGTCCCGTATTGTCCTCCGGGCCTCCAGGGCGATGGGTGTTGAACTGGAACTTGGAACAGCTCTGGAAGTCGCCAAGAGATCTCGCTCCACTGCTCGCATCGCGGTTGGCCACCTTCGCTGGTTGGTCGAGTATTCCTCTGGGTTGGGAGTTGAACCCGATCTCAATGCCGTTCGGGAGGCTTTTGAGATGCGAGACGTGGACGCCTGTGGGCTGACGGGGCAGGATCGGCGATATCTATCGATGCTCATTAATGCTGACCAGCCAGTTGGATTAACATCCGTCGCAGCGGCTTTGAACGAGACGGTGGAAACAATTGAACAGGCAATGGAACCCCACCTGATCCGTGTGGGTCTCATCCGCAGGGCTCCCAGGGGACGGGTGGCTACCGAGCGGGCCAGGGAAATGTTCGCCACTCTACAGGAGGTCGCATCATGAACCCGAACTGGGAGATCACGCCTGAAAAGTTTCTGAACCGGCAAGAATTGACGGCTCTGCTCTTGCGGGCTGAAGAGATCAAGACCATCGGGATCGCCAAGAAACGTCCCCAACTCATCAGGGACTGGATGATCATTCAAACCTTCATTTATACAGGCCTTCGGCGCTTCGAGGTTTGCGAACTTCATTGCGGGGATTTCTCAATATTCGGTGGCAACAGCCGTCTTTTGGTCCGCAGGGGCAAGGGCGGAAAGACTCGCCATGTCCATTTGCCGAAGGGGTATGCCAGCGACGTACGGTGGTATCTGAAGTGGAAGGTCGAGAGGGGCGAGATTCAGTCGCCAGAAGATTATTTCCTTCGGAGCGAACGTAGCCCCAAGTATGCGCCGAGTGGGATTTACAAAAGGTGGAAGAAATATGTTCCCAACCACCGCCTTCACGATGCCCGGCATACCAACGCGACAGTGCTTTATGAGGCGACCAATTCGCTTCGGCTCGTTCAAAAACAGCTTGGGCATTCTTCGCTGACTGTCACGCAGGTCTATGCGGACATTTCACCAGAGCAGTCCATCGCAGGTATGAATGCGATGGAGAAACTGCTTGGCTCTCTGGGCAAGGCGAAGCGCAAGAGCGTCGCCGAAGCCATCTCGGCCTGATCTCCCTGCACTTTTCCATTCGGAAGGGGTTCTATCTAGACCCGGAAGATAAGAAGCTGGCCCAGTTCCTCACAAGGCGGTTCCAACTATTGGTATTTCAATTAAGAAACTGACCCAATTGTTGGCCAGAATATTTCTGACTGGACCGCCTTTGGGTTAGTGAAGTCTTCAGGCGGGAGGGGCGGAACACTGGTTTCAAATATGAGAGTGGAGTGCTTTCGGCCGATCCAGTCCTAGGAGATGGCGCCTGGCCTTATGGCGCTTGAGGTCGTCCGCCAGCACGACCCGGGCATATCGGGACATGGATACACCGAACTCGTCGGCGACGGTCTTGAGAAACTCGTCAAATTTATGGGTCACCCTGACGGAAAGATATTTCGTTCTTGGACATATCATGGTGGTACACGCTCCTTCGCCAATGTTCTTCTTCGGCGTGTGACGCAGTTCCTTCCAAAAATTCACCAAGGGGAAGGGGGGCGGGGGTACTGAAATCAAAATGGCATGGGCGGGGGGAGCCCATCGAGCTAGCTGCCGGGGTCTTGTCGAGGGCGGTTTTTGTGGATTCACAGGCAGAAGTGGATTTTCAGTAAATCGAGAAAATGGCTGGCGGGGTTTCCTTGGGGCGACTAGTACACCATAGACTTTTTACAAATATGGCCTGGGTACAGTTCTCTTGGCGGGTATTTGTTCACAGCGACAGATTTATGATCACCATGCCCTGAAACGCCCACAAATGGAATCATCGGCCGTCGAATGTGGTTATCAACTTGAATTCTCCCTTCGATGCCCAATCAGCAAACTTATGAAACGCAGGAGCGGCCTTTAACGTTATTCTACTAGGGCGCGAAAAATAGCTCCAGTCCTCACGGACGGAATATTCCAAGTGGTATCTAGATCTGGCTACGCGAGTTTTCCCGCACGGACTGTCGTCGGGAAATATGACGGAGCGGTGAGTCTCAAGGTAATCAGCAATCTTCTGTAGTGCTTTTGACATTCCTATGGCATCGGCTTCTGTGACATACACCGTCGAGCGCGAAAAATATGATCCCGACCAGTTGAGATTTTGATAAATGCGGAATTCAATGCGGTTGGCTTTCCACTGATTCCTATAGGACTGTAAAAGCTCTTCATAGCTTTGGCTACTATAGTTGGATTCTTGCTTTGCTAGTTGCTCAGGGGTCCACAATGGATAGCTATCATCAGCTCTATAGTGTGAGAGCTTATTCTTCTCACAGCCAAATTCGACCATTTCTGGATGCCAATCGGAATACATTATTGTTCCCTTTGGTTCCCACCCAGCCAATTTAATCGTCTCCAAATACAAAGTCCATTGAGTATGATTAAAATTGCACAGATAGTCATTATCTCTTGTTAGATCGTAATACCTCATACTGGCTCCTGTCGTTTTGTGACCACTCTTGTTGTCGAACTATCTTCGACTATGAACCCAACCTGATTTTGATTATCACTATCTTGCATTTGACTTCTCCTTGTTATGGAACCTTGCCCTTTGGACATTCCTCGGGCTTTGCATCGATTATACTTCTTATTAATATGCAACCTTGCTGGACGGGCTGGGAGGGACGGGGAAAGGGCATGAAATGCAGGGAATACCGATAATACTGGCCCAAAGTGGCCTGTATGAAATTGCGATGTATCGTCGTAAATATAGTCGCAAGAAAGATGGGAATCTTTTCTGTGAACTTAGGATATATATGCCGCCTGTCGCAACGGCCTCGACAGTGGTAGTAAGTATCTGCCCGCCGTCTATGCTGTCCTTGTCGTGATTCTCAAACCGCGTCTTCATGGTTTTCCTCGTTGCCATTCTTTCCTTCGCCAGAATGTGAGCAGAATCGTAGAGGCAAGGGCTGGCCAACGGCCTTGAACACCTGCCCCATGATGGCCTCCACCACATTGACCACGACGGCGTTGCCCATTTGCGATCCGGCGACGCGTGGGGCGCATAGGAATCGGTAGGACTCGGGGAACCCCATGCACCGGGCGGCTTCCCTCGGGGTCAGGCGGCGGATCACGCCATCCACATCATAGAGTCCCATGCCCGCGCCATGGCCGCCGGAACTGGCGGTGAGGGTCACCGAATGGCCGCGGGGTGAATATATGCGGTCGCCTTGTGAATTGTCGTTAATGTCGCCCAACTTGATGGGACCTTTTCCGATCCGATCCCACCGGACCTTGTCGGGGGGCACGCGCCTGTAATCCCTGATGTTTGTCGCAGCCCTGTAGGTCAATTCGGGCGGCTCCAAGACCGACGCCAGTTCGATGTTGTGTTCCTTCGGCTCTGGGAAACGGAAGGGTTGAATCAGGACATCTCGGCGGATGGCGACGATGTAAAGTCGTTGCCGATTCTGGGGGACCCCGAAGCCGGACGCGTTGAGAACATTATGGTAGACGACGTATTCCCATCCCTCCAGCGTCTCGACGATCTCTCGAAACGCTGGCCCCCCGTGAAGCGACAGGAAACCACGAACGTTTTCCGCCAGAACCACCTTCGGCCTATGGTGCCCGACCAGCCTAAGCATTTCCAGGTGAAGGACGCCCCGAGGATCGCTCTTGCCCCCTTGCGAACCACTTTGGCTCCAAGCCTGGCAGGGTATTCCATAGCAGGCCACGTCGTGCATGGGAACCTGCTCCGCCGGAACCTTGTAGATGTCGGGAGCGGGGAGAATCCCATGGTTCACCAGATAGGTCGCCCGGCAGAACGGTTCTTTGTCGCAGGCGAACACGCACTTCAATCCGCAACGTTCAAGGCCGATGTGGAATGCGCCAACCCCGCCGAACATGTCGATGAATTGACGAAGCGGAGCGCTATCGTTGTCGCCGATTTCGATCGGCCTTGGCGCATTGGCTAAGATTGAGCGGCGTTTATCGCAATGAATCCCTTCGGCCATGCGGGCCAGTTCGGCGAGGGCGGTCGCGGCGTCCATGATGGATAATCCAATCGTATCCCGGATGTTCCCAGATGTTTTTGTTTTCATGGCTCCTCCCTCAATGGCAGGATCTTGTTGGCAAACTGGTAGATCATCACGGCGGTGTTGGTGAGCCTGTCTCGGGTATATGGTGCTATCGTCGTGCTATGGTCGGCGGCGTCCAGGTAGGTCTCGATTACGGCGGACTGGAATCGGGTCACCGCCCGTTCGATCTTGTCGTGCCAGTGGCGTTCTTCTTCTGACGTCGCACGGGAAGTTTCCACCAGATCGGCCGGAAGGAGCAGTTGCAAATCTCCGGCCCCGAACAGGCATTCCGTCTCTGGGGTAGGAGCCGGTGCGGTTTGTCGGACAGGCTCTTGGCCAGGCGTCCCCGCGTACCGTTCTTTGATGGCATCCCATTCTCCAAAACTGCGGTCGATGCAAAGCCGACACTCTTGGCATCTGATGGGTTTGCATTTGCCGTTTTCCAGCGCGGGAACCCCATTCTTGTTCTTTGCGATGAAATGTTTGCTCTCGTACGGACACACCAGGGCGTCGCCTAACCGCTCCATCGGGGTGTCATGGCGGACGCGCAGGTTGCGGAAGACTAAATCAACTCCAGCAGGTGGGATGTCCAAATCTGTTTCGGCCAAAAAGGTGATCAATCCGTTGCCAATCGGCTTCGGCATCCCGAATTTGGCAACCATGTCGCTATCGGTGGACAAATTGATCCGAACCGTATTGTGCTTTGCTGACATCTCCTCCAGGGCATCTCGGAACTCTTCATTTCTCCACGCCCTTGTATAGATGAAATAGTTCAGATTAGTCAGATCTTCCGTCGCAGAGACGATCTCTTCCCATTTGTTCAGATAGTCCAAGCTGTAGATTTCACCCTTTTCGTGCAGGCAGACGGAAACTTGCTCGTTCGGATGGTTCTCCGCGAACTGGACGATCTCGGTTGTCATCGTCCCCACGAACTCTGGCGTCTCGGTGAATGCGAAGTTCTCGGCATACCGCTCGTTGTGAAAAGTGAACTGGCCTGAATCCGCGTAGTAATACCTTCTGCATATTTCTGATTCGAAGGGACACTTGTTGTTGGGCATCCCAATCGACCAGGCCAATACTCTGCTGCCTTTCTTGCTTACGGTGTCCGACAGATAACCCCTCCGTTTAACTTTCCTGCCCCCAATCCCTTGTTCGCCTATTGCTTCAACCTGACTCTGATTCTCATTCTTTTCCATTTTTATCTCCTGTTGTTAATCCGACCAGAAAAACGCCTTCGAATTTCTGGAAAGATTATACAGAGAAAAATGCAAACCCTTTATGGGGGACGCGAGAAATGCGGAAATTGCAGAAAATAAAGAGAAATGCGGTTATCACGGTGAATAACCCCATTCCAATATTGTGATAATTAATTGTTCATCCGACAAAGGACTTTCCTCCGAACCTCCCGAATAAACACCCGAACCCATAACTATAGGAGGTGTTCAAATGAGAGCAAAAGAGAGAAACGAAAGAGGCGTCCGCCAAGTCCAGTTGTTGTTGCCAAAGGATCAGCACCGAAGGCTGAAAGTCCATGCGGCGTTGACTGGAATGACCATCGGCGACGTGCTGATCAGCAGAATCTTGGACATCGTTGATCCAATGGCGGCTGAAGACATCCACGCAATGGCAGAGCAACGCTGACAAATAGAAAGGCCTCCCGCGCAAGGGAGGCCAGAGGACAGAAACCAATCACGGAAACCGCCTTCCCCTACATACTTCATCGTCTCCAGGCGGTTCCCCTGCATAAGAGGGAACAAAATGAAAAATACAGAATCTTCAGAAGCAGAAGAGAAAATCGCCAAAACCCGAGAAACCCCATGGATACACCCCGGGGCAGTGGCTGACCTGATCAGGAGCGGTGAGGCGGAAGATCGGGACAGGCCGGCATTGAAAGGACTATGTAGAATGGCTGGACGCCTTGCTGAAAGCGACCGGGCTTAAGCTTGCTATAAAGCCAGACCGCAATGACTGGAGTTACATCCGCAATTCCTATAGGCAGGTCGGATTCGACCCTCGGAAGTTCATCTCTCTCACAAGGGACTATGTCGTCGCCAAGGCCGTTTGGTTCCTTCGCGAGTTGAAGAAAGATGAAAATGTTCACGAACCAACAGAATGTGAACTCAGATGGGAGCACTATCCGTATTACTTTGGCGTTGAAATGTTTCACCCGGAGTGTTGCGCCTTCAAGATCCCCGTGCATCTTTTGGACTACCAGAATCCGGAGCCTCCCGCCGAAGTGGAACGGTCCAGACTGCTCCCAGAGGCGGACTTCGAGGATTTTGAGTTGCCATTCGATGACTGAACCCAATTTGAATCACGTGGTTCAAATCGGCATCAGCATCCATAGCCGCATTCCAGAGCCGCCATCTTGACCGACTTCAGATTGACCTCTCCGCCGTTCGCCGCCAAGGCATGGACGATTTTTAGAACGCTCCTGAAGTTCATATTTCCGAGTTCAACCAGTTTCTCGACGACACTCTTGTCTTTCACCTTCATTTCTAGCCGATCACGGAGCACCCGCTCGCACCACGTGGAGATTTGATAGGCCTCCGGCGTCTGAAGTTGATATTCTATGAAGCGCTGTCGTAGCGGCGAATCGAGTTTCCCGGGCTCCGCCGAGGTGACCAGCAGACTGCCGGCAGGCCATGGATTGTCCAAGCTGCCCCGCAGGATGATCTGCAGGGGGCGCGGGAGTCCGTCGATGTCGTCAATTGTCATCACGGCCCTGTGAGACTCTGACCAGAGCACCACGCCGCAGGCGATGGCTTCCAAGGCGTCTGTAAAAGCCTTCTCGCCAGGCTTGGAGCCGGGAGCAATGTGATAGCCATTAAACGGGTAGGCACCAACTTTGCCCCAGATGCATGGGCGGCACTCACCGCAGGGATCGCTGACCCCTGGCTTCCAGCGTTCACAACTTAATGTCCTCCCGAGGATCGTGGCCAACGTGGTTTTTCCGCTACCCGGTTCTCCGCTGAAGAGTATGGCGGACGGGACCCGATCCTTGGCGATGAGACGCCGGAGTTCCTCCACAATCTCAACGTTGCCGGCAAAGTCGGCGAAGGTTTTGGGCCTTAGTTCTGTAAGAATATCGCGCATTATTTTGCCTCCTCCGGCTTGGTTTCAGGCTCCAAAAGGCTCTTGCCGATTTCCTTGAGTTCATCTCCTCTTTTCATGAGGACTTGACCTAGGTTCTGGTCAGGACCCGAGGCTGAAAGACGGCGCAAGATGTAGACCACCTCGCTGATGAGCCTCGTCAGTCCCTTTCTCGTTTCCCCCAAAGAGATGCGGTGGACATCAAACTTCTCGGGATCTGACATGTAGGAGATGCTGTCGGCGATATTGATCAGGTCATATTCATCTGTCGCCACCACCATGGCCTCGGCGGCGGGCTTAGGCTTCTTGATTTTGCGCTTCTTCCGCGACTTGCCGAACTCGTCGAGTCTCCGGCTGACCATATCCCGCACTTCGTCCACCGTCAGTCTACGTTCGACAGTCTGGTGAATGCATTCTTCGACAATGACCAACATCTCCTTCACGTCCGCCTCAAGGTCAAGGAGGCGCGCAATCTGATACTTGGCCGAACGACAGACTTTCTTGTGTTCGGGAGATATCATGCCGCTATAGCCACTGTTGAACCGATATAGATTCCAACACCTCCGCAAATGCTGGGCGGAACAGTTGATGTCCGGATGGGCGGCTATCCGTTCGATGGTCTCTCCGCCGTATTCGATTCCGCCCTTTTCATCAACCAATTGATCGACGAGTTTTCCGATTCTGTCGCCAGCCTTCTCGACAGTTCGCAAAGCTTCCGCAATCGAGAGGATGATTTTCTTTTCCTTTGCGGTGTAGTGGATTTGTTGGGGCTGGGTCACCGCTACCGCTGCCATCCCACTCTTGGTGACTATTTCTCGTGCGGAGCCGTCGCCAGTTTGAGTGACCGACCCACCTACTCCATCGCCGTTGGGCCGCTCCTGAACCTGGCTTTCAACCGCCGCAACCGTCATTTCCTTATGTGTTTTTCTCATATTCGATTTTCCCTATATCCGTCACCACCAGTAGGGTTTTCCCAACATGAGACCTTGCCCGCTGGTTCGACGTACAAGCATTATATTGAGGCGACCACATCAAAATGCCGTTGCGTCGATAATATTTTTGCAGGTATTTGCAACCCTCTCAGGCCGTGATAGTTCGAGATTCATACATTTACGCCATTCGTCCAAAATCACGATTCTTTGTAAAATTCCATGAATTTGAGATTCAGCGCCGGCGACCACGCATTTCTGGCAACGAGCAGGGTTAGAATCCTCCATTTCATCTAGCCCAAATCACCATGTTTCCCGGCCCTGAACGCCTGGCCATTCTCGCGCCGATTTCAACTCTCCTGATTTTAATGCCGGCGTTGAGCAACCTGGGCTTCAAGGGGCGATTTCCGGCCACCCGATTTGAACCACTGGTTCAAATTCGCCTTCAAGTCTCATCCCCGCACGCCGTCGCCACCATCGGCTATAGCGCGTCAACCTTCCCGATTTCGGAATAGTTGAATCGCAATGGGCTATCGTCATGTACCCATCCCGACCAATTATGACATCGGTGTTCAAATTCAACTCCAGCTCCATGCCCGCACCATCGTGGCCATCCCAGACTTCATTCGGAATCGTCTCGACGGATTGTTGTATAATAGCTCGTGCAATCGAATCTCAACAAAATCAACTCAGGAGACGGTGCCCAAGCACTCCTGCCTTCAGATGCTCTTGCTAAAAATTCACAGGAGTTATCTGGTGGTGGCGTTGAAAGGCGGTCTCTGGCAGAGGAGAAAAAGCACAGCGTCAGGGAAGCAAGCAAACTGGCTGGAGTTTCCGAAAGCGCGTTGCGTCTGGAGATAAACAAAGGGCATATCCCCGTGTTGAAGATTGCATCAAAAATTCAAATTCTGGCATCCGATCTGGAACAATTTCTGCGTGGCCACTATGGAGTCGTTCAGCGCGAAGAAACGCCGATCAGAATTTCCTCTCGCCTTCCCCAGCACATTGTAGAGTCTGAACTGCTCAAGCCACGGAGGAAGTCGGCGTGAGGCGGAGGATTCCAGAGGGGCATCCCAACGGCTACTACTATGCCCGCGTCAAAGGCCGTCGGATCAACCTTGGAAAAAATCTCCAGAAGGCCAGAATCAAGCTACATGAACTGGAGTCCGATCTGGCCAAGGGGACCGTGGTTGTCGGCGGGACTGGCACGACCCAGATGACGGTTGGCGGGAAGAAGGACATCCACATCAAGGAACTGGCGGTCAAACATCTGGAATGGGTCCAGGCCAATCGTGCCAAGAACACTTTCGTTGGCCGTCAGTATTTCGTCTGCCAATTTCTGGATTATGTCGGCGATAAGATGGTGTCGGAGATTACCTTTGCCGATTTGGATTCGTTCTATACCTATTGCAGAAAACATCACAGCCGTGGGGTCAACGGTGGCAACCACGCCCTAAGAGCGGCAAAAAGTTTGCTCAAATGGGGCGAGGAGCATGAAATCTGTGATTGCCCAGTCAAACGATTCCCCGTCGCCTCTGAAAAACCACCGAAGACAAAGAAGTTCACAAAAGAAGAGGTTTCTAAACTACTGGAGATTTCCTCGCCTGATTTTGCCGATTTAATAAGGTTCTCCATAGCCACGGGACTTCGTCCATTTGAACTGCGGGGCTTGAAAAAATCCCACATCCAAATTCAAGGCACGGTAAAAACCATTCGAATTGAAGAACACAAAACCTCCGAGTCGGCAAAGACATATATGACTCGTAGCGTTCCTTTGTCCCCAGAGGCGTTAGAAATATTCGAACGGCAGTCTCAAAAACACCCGAAATCAGAATTCGTTTTTCTAAACGGCAATGGCAAGCCCTACACGGGTGATGTCCTCCGCCGCCGACTGGAAAAGACTTCTAGACGAGCAGGACTGGAGACAAAAACTCCATATTGTTGTCGTCACGCCTTTGGCACCGCGCTGGGGGCGAACGGGGTCAATCTGGCGGTAATTGCTCAACTGATGGGCCACTCCAACATTCAAACGACCACCCGCTACATCGCCAACAACGATGAGGCCCATATCAAAGCCGTGGCGGTCATGGACAAAATTATCCCGTCCGCCCCCCAGAAAACGGCCAACAACAAGGCCTCCTCGGCGGCTGATTATTGCATTTAGGCGATTGCCGGTCGCCAAATCCACCAAAATTCTCCTGCGTTTCCAAAGCCCCTCCGACACCGTGTCGACATTTCAATCGCCACTTCAATCGCCACTTTTTTAAAAATGAATTTTCAACCAATCGCATGAAAAACTTAAAACCCCTTGTAAAACAAGGGGTTAGAAGTGGTCGGGGCGCCGAGATTTGAACTCGGGACCTTTTGCACCCCAAGCAAACGCGCTACCAGTCTGCGCTACGCCCCGACCGATGCGTCCTACGTTGTTTCCAACGCAAGCCTGATTGGATGTACCACGGTTACCTCCCCTCCGTCAACGGTGGTTTTTCTTGGTGTTGGGAAACGGAAACCTCAATCATTAGCGAAGGACCAAAATTGGAGCCAACTGTCCCGGTTTTGGGGTTATACCCTACGGGGAAGGTTTCAGGGCGGGGTGAATACGGACCGAGAACGGCAAATTTCATTCGTAGCGGCCTGATTGGCATCGGCAGAGCGGATGTCGGAGTGTTTTTGACCCGATCCCGGTCGAAAGACGGCAAATCAGGGCAGACCCCACCTTCGGCGGGGCGGCGTTGAAGAAGGATTTCGGTCGGTCGGGCTTTTACGACCCGTTTTTAGGTCGACCCGGTCCGCGACGCGGAAAGTGTTTTTCGATGTAGCGTCGAAACCACTTCATGATGCGCTCGT
>CAZYGH010000034.1:0-47706 GCA_964647595.1 uncultured Verrucomicrobiota bacterium | reverse complement strand
CCGACGACTGCGCCCATGCCGGCGCTCACCGCGTACGAAACCACGCCCGTGCCCGATCCACCGCTGATGGACAAACCGTTCGTCGTGCCGAACGTCTGCGGCGTGGTCGGCGCAAAGGTCAGCGCCGCCTGCGGCGTCTTGGCCACCGCAAAGCTCTGCGTCACGCTCGCCGCCGCCAGCCAGTTCGAGTTCCCCGCCTGCGAGGCCACAATCTCCACCGTTCCATCCGTCGAATACGAAACGTTCGTCCCGCCCGACAACGTCGCCGGCCCGCTCGCCACCGCGAAGCTCACCGCCAACCCGCTGCCGCTCGTCGCCGCAAGCCCCGTCACGTTCGTCGTGAGCTGTGTGCCAGGATTCGGGAAATTGATCGTCTGCGCCGCCGGCCCCACCACGATCCGCACCGCGTACGACTGCGGCGCGTTCGTCGCGTCCGCCGCGTAGATCGTGTTGGTCGCCCAGAACGTTCCCGCGTTGAGCCCCGCCACGCTAGCGACATTCGTAAACGCCGTTGCGCCGCCCGTCGCCACCGTGCCGCCCGTCGGAGCCACCGTCAGCCAGCCCGACGCGCCCGCGCCGTACGTGATCTGGTTGGTCCACGTGAACCCGCTCACGCCCACGTTCGTCATCACCACGGTTTGCGCCGCCGGATCCGTCCCCACGTACGTCGCCGCGAAGTCGAGCTGGTTCGATGCCAGCGCAATCCCGCCGCCCATGCCAAACGCCGTCACGTTGAAGACGAACGGCGAGTTGGTCGCGTCGTGCGTGAACGTGAACGAGGCATCTTGGCGTCCGCCCTTCGGCGTAAAGACGACGGAGAACTCAACCGCGGATCCCATCGGAACCACGGATGGCGGATTGAGTAGCCGGAAACTGGTCAATCCGGGTCCGTTCGTGGTGATGCCGCTGATCGTCATCGCCACGTTGCCGCTGTTGGTCAGGCTAAACGTGTTCGTCAGCTTTCCCTGCCCCACGATCATTTCGCCCAGATCCGTTCCGTCCACCAAAGAAGTCGCGTTGGAATGCGCCACGATCGCGCCGTTGGTTCCCTGCAGAATGAACTGCGGCATCAAATACGTGAACGCATTGCTCTTAATAGTCGTGCCGAAGCTCGTCGACTGCACCACCACGTCGCCCGCGCCGCCGAAGTCGGCCGCGTCCGCCACCACCACGATCTGCGTCGCCGACTGGCTCACGATGGAATCCACCACCACGCCCGCCAGCGTCACGTTCGTCACATCTCCGCCGTCGCCCAGGTTCGTGCCGCTGATCACCACCTCATAGCCACCGGTCCAAGAGCCGCTGACGGGGTCCACGCCGATGTCCAATGTGTTCACCAGAAGCTGCAGGCCGTTGTGGAAGGTGCTAGCGAACCACGAAGAACCGCCGCTTGTCGTTCGCCGTCCTGCCAGGAAGACAAACCCATTCGTGGTGACATACGGATTGGTATCGCCGGCTACGGTCCAGGAAATGGTAATGGTCGGTGTACTGCCTTTGAAAACCAGCGCGTAGTTCGTCGCCGGCTGCAAGATCCATTGCTCGGCATTCAATGGAATATCATAATAGGCCGCTGTCGTGGTCAGATTCAGCTCCACATTGGTGCTGGTCAAGGCGTTGCCAACGGGATTATAGGAAGCATCCACATCATACAGACTTAGGTTGAACGTATTGATCCCAGCGGCCAACGTATTGTACAGGCTCATCTTCATTCCCGTGAGGGATGTCGGCTCGCCCTCTGGTGTTGAAATCACCTTCGCATTCCAGTTGTTCAGGGTGATAGACCCCAAACTTTCGGTCAGCGAAGCGGTACCATTCAACGTGTTATCCAGTATGGCCGTGTTGACATTCGCTCCGATCACGCCCGCCGGATTGTACGCATAGGCGCTCGCCAGCGTGATGTTGCCGTTGTCGGAGGTCTGGACGATGATGTCCACTGGGCCGTTCGTCACCGCCGACGGCATCCCCATCGAAAACCAGTTGGCGCCCGTGGAAGCGGGCGTTACGCTCGCGCTTCCGACCAGCACGTTCGTAATCGTGCCGAAGCTGCCATTGCTCACCACCACCATGTTGCCGCCCGCGTAGGGGCCTCTGTCGGGCGTCACAGTGAATACCTTGACGACGTTGGTCAGGCTCGGCGCGGCTGAGAAGTCGCTGCTGCCCGCCTGTGAGGCCACAACCAACACGTCTCCCACACCGGAGAAAGTCAGGTTGGTCCCGTCTGCGATGGAACCGGGTCCACTCGCCACGTTGAACGAGACCCCCAGTCCACTCGACGCCGTCGCCGACAGCCCGACGGATGCGCTCAGCTTCTGCGGAGCGATGGAACCAAACGTAATGGTTTGACCGGCTTGCGCCACCACCAGCGTGCCGGTGGAGCTGCCCTGGTAATTGGCATGGTTCACCGCGCCGGTCACGGAATAGCTGCCGGCGTTGGTGGGCGCCGTCGCGCCGCCGTCGTAGGTGATCTCGACCGTCAGCCCGGCAGGCATCGTCGTGGCGGTTACGGTTCGCGCCGCACCGCTGTACGTTTGCGATAGACCGGAGAGGAAGACCTGCGCGGCCGCCTTGGCAATCGTCAGCGTGCCGGTTGCCGCCCCTTGATAGCGCGCCTCTTCCACGACGCCGGTCACGGAGTAGGACCCGTGGAACGTGGGCGCCGTGAAGCTGCCGTCGTAGCTCAAAACCACCGAAAGACCGGCAGGCACGGTTTCATAGTTAGAGGGTTTTGGACTGCCGTCGTAGGTCTGGCTCAGGTTGGTGAGCGTGACGGTCGCGGACGCCTTGGTCACGTTGAACGTGTTGGTCACGCTCGGCGCGGCCAGCCAATTGCTGTTGCCCGCCTGCGAGGCCACGATGCTGACGGTTCCCGACGTCGAGAACGTCAGGTTCGTGCCCCCGGCCAGGCTCGCCGGGCCGCTGGCCACGGCAAAACTCACCGGCAAGCCGCTGACAGCCGTCGCCGACAGCACAAGCTCGTTGGTGGCAAGTTGCGGATCGATGGCCGCAAAGGTAATGGTCTGCGCCGCCTTGCGCACGGTCAATTCCACCAGCAAATCCACGGGGCTGTTCGTGGCCACGCCGGACTGGATGGAGTTGGTTGCGTAGTAGGTACCCGCGTTAAGTCCGGCGATGTCCACCGTGCCCGTGTGGGATTGCTCGCCCGCGATTTCCAGATAATTGGTTTCGGGGGCGACCACGTACCAACTGCTGGATCCATCGCCAAACGTGACGACGTTGCTGTAGCCAAAGGCCACTTCGCCGGCATTGGTCACGAGGAACGACTGGACGGCCGGATTCGTGCCGCCGAAGGTGCCCTCGTATCCCAGATAGCCGGTGTCCGTCCAAATCTCGCCCGCCTTCAATCCGGTGCCCGTCAGGCGCAAGTCGAAGGTGGCCGGCAAGCCGTTGCCTTCCAACACCAGCGTCGCTTGGTGCGGGCCGGAATTGGTCGGCGCAAACACCGCCCAGAAGTTGCTCACGCCGCCCGCCGACACTACCGCCGGCATGCCGGTAATCGTGAAGACGTTCGCCCCGTTGGTTGTCCAGCCCGTGATGGCCAACGCCGCGTTGCCCGCGTTGCTGATCGACAGCATGGAGGAAACCGTCGTGTCGTTGTAGACCATGCCAAAGGCCGTTCCGCTCGCCACCGACGGCGCATTGGAGCTGGCGATTTCTTCGCCGTTCTTGCCCACCACCCGCAACAACCCGCCGGTCACCGCGTAGGTGTTGGTCAACGTCGGCGCCGCGGAATAGTTGGCGTTGCCCGCCTGGCTGGCGGTCACCTTCACGGCGCCCAGCCCCGTGAAGGTCAGGTTGGTGTTGCCCGCCAGAGTCCCTTCGCCCTCGCCCACCGCGAACTCAACCGTCAGCCCCGAATCCGCCGTAGCGCTCAGCCCCACCGCATCACGAACGTGGAACGCGGAGGCATCCGCCGGCAAGAAGCTGGAAAGGGTTTGCCCGGCCAGTTCGATGGCCAGCCGATCGACGGCCTCGCCTTGGTACATGACGTTGTTGACCGTGCCCGTGACCCAGTACGTACCCACGTTGGTGGGCGCCCACGCATTGCCGTCGTACGTCAAATCTACGGAAAGACCGTTGGGATCGGTGCTGGCGGTCACAGATTTCGCCGTGCCATCAAAGGTCTGCGTCAAGTGGGTCAACGTCACCGTCGCCTGCGCCTTGCTCACGTCGAACGTGTTGGTCAGGCTGGGGGCGGCGTTCCAGTTTGTGTTACCAATCTGGCTCGCCACGATGGTGACAGACCCCGCGCCGATGAACGTCAGGTTCGTTCCGTTGACCACGGCATTGGTGGTCAAGTTGGTGAACGTGACCGCCAAGCCGCTCGACGCCGTCGACGCCAACCCCACCGCGTTGGTCGTGAATTGCGGCGCGATCGCCGGGAACGAAATCGTCTGGTCGGCCCGGGCAATCACCAGCGTACCCGTGGCCGAACCTTGCCAGAGAACGTCGTCGACGGCGCCGGTGACGGCATAGCTGCCTGCGTTGATTGGAAGATTCGTGATGCCATTGTAGGTCACCACAACGGGGAGACCCGTCGGGCTGACCTGATCGGTCGCCCATTTTTCCGTTCCATCGTAGACGTGCGCAAAATTCGTCAGCGTCACGGTCGCCATGGCCTTCGCCACGGTGATCGTCCACGACACGGTCGGCGCCGCATTCCATAGCGCGTCGCCGGCTTGATTCGCGCGCAGAACCACCGATCCATCGCCCGTGAAGGACAGATTGGTGTAGCCCTCGATCGTCGCGTTTCCGCTGAACACGCTGCACGTCACCGTCAGCAAGCTGCTCGCCGACACGTTCAAGCCAACGGTGTTCGTCGCAATCTGGTTGCCCGGATCGGTGAACAAAATGGTTTGGTTCCGTTGGATGCCCGTGCCCGCCACGCGCAATTCAAATGGACTCAGCACGTCATCGCTCGCGAATTGGAACGCGGCGTCATAGGCCTCCACGCTCGGTGGAGCAAAGACCACCGCGAAATTGCTAACCGCGCCGACCGCAACGGCGGCCGGAAGCGCCGCCACGCTGAACGCCGCCGCTCCGGCGCCGCTGGTCGTCACGCCGCTGATTTGGAGCAGCGTATTGCCGACGTTGGTGATCGAGAACCAGTTGGTGCGCGCAAAGCCCCAGCCCAGCGAGCCGAAATCGTCGCCCTTGGCCGCGCTGGCCGGCTCGGCGTTCGTGATCGCCGCCCCGTTGGTGCCCAGCGTCACCCACACCGGCGCCAGATACGTGAAGGCATTGCTGCGCATCGTCTCGCCAAAGCTGGTCGAGAACACCCGCACGTGACCCAGCACCCCGACGCTGGACGCGCTGGCCAGCACCACCACCTGCGTGGACGACTGGCTGACGATGGACTGCACCGCCAGCCCGCACAGCGTCACGTTGGTGATATCCGCGCCGTTGCAGAGATTGGAACCGGTGATAACCACCGGATAGCCGCCCGTCCACGAGCCGGAGGCGGGGAAAATGCCATACGCATACACCCCGAAATTCGTGTTGGGCGCAGGCACAGTCGTCTGGCCCTCTAAATTCCTCCCCCACCCCACGATCGTGCCGTCCGACTTCAAACCCAGCGAGTGCGTACTTCCGGCCGCCACCGCTACAAAATTCGTGTTCGGCTCAGGTACGCTCGTCTGGCCAAAAGTGTTCTCCCCCCACGCCACGATCGTTCCGTTCGACTTCAAACCCAGCGAGTGCCAGTAGCCAGCCGCCACCGCCACGAAATTCGTGTTCGGCGCAGGTACGCTCGTTTGGCCAAAAGAGTTGTCCCCCCACGCCACGATCGTGCCGTCCGACTTCAAGCCCAGCGAATGACCATATCCGGCCGCCACTGCCACGAAATCCGTGTTCGGCGCAGGCACGTTCGTCTGGCTAAAACTGTTCCGCCCCCATGCCACGATCGTGCCGTGCGACTTCAAGCCCAACGAGTGCTCATATCCGGCCGCCACCGCCACGAAATCCGCGTTCGGCGCAGGCACGCTCGTCTGGCCAGAACCGTTGTCCCCCCACCCCACGATCGTGCCGTTCGACTTCAAGCCCAGCGAGTGTTTATCTCCCCCCGTCACCGCCACAAAATCCACGTTCGGCTCAGGCACGGTCCTCTGGTCATAAAGGTTCCCCCCCCACCCCACGATCGTGCCGTCCGACTTCAAGCCCAACGAATGACCATACCCGGCCGCCACCGCCACGAAATCCGTGTTCGGCGCAGGCACGCTCGTCTGGCCCTCAAAGTTGTCCCCCCACGCCACAATCGTGCCGTTCGACTTCAAGCCCAGCGAGTGATGCCCCCCGCCCGCGATGTACGCCCCCCCCTCGGCAAGACCCAAATCCGCGATCCATCCTGCCGAATTGTACGTATAGACGTTGGCCAACGTCGTGTTGCCATTGTCGGACGTTTGGACCACCAGCGTCACCGCCCCGGATGCGCCGAGCGCGGGCATCACGATCGAGAACCAATTCGAGCCGGATGCTGAGGGAACAACACCCGTGCCTCCGACCATGACATTCGTGATGGTTCCAAAATAGCCGTTGGTGACGATGACCGTGTTGCCGCCCACGTAGGGGCCACTGCTTGGAAGCACGTTCACCGCGTAGCCCAGTCCTGCGAGATTCAGCACAAAGGGCGAGCCCGGCGCGTTGTTGGTGATTCGCAGCGCGGCGGATTGGTCGCCCGCCGCCGTCGGCGCAAAGCGCACGGTGAAATGGCTCACGCCGCCGATGGCCACGCTGGCCGGCAGGCCCGAAACGCTGAAGTGCGTCGAATCCGACAAGCCGGATCCGCTGATCGTCAACGCCTCGTTGCCGCTATTGGTGATGCTAAAGGTGTTGGTTCTCGTCGTCCCAACCACGGTGGGGGCATATCGCGCGCCAGAGGCAAGCGAAGCCGCCGCGCCGTTGGTAATCGCCGCGCCGTTGGTTCCCCGCATGCCGAGAATCGGCGAGGTATAGGTGAACAAGTTGCTGCCCACCGTCACGCCGTAGCCCGTTGAGTACACCCGCACGTCGCCCAACCCGGCCGCCACCGCCGGCCCGGCCACCACCACCACCTGCGTTGCGGACTGGCTGGAGATCGACTGCACGCTGGCGCCGCAGAGCATCACGTTGGTGATGTCCGTTCCGTTGCCGAGATCCGTGCCGCTGATCGTGACTGTATAGCCGCCTGCGCCAATGCCCGTGTCTGGCACGACGCCCGGGCCGGAACCGCCTCCCGATACCCATTTCGCCACGTACCACGTGTTGGTGCTGCTTCCGTCCGGTTGTGTGGCGAGCTTGAATAGACCTCCCGCGTAGACCGTCCCGTCCACCGGATCCACGGCCACCGACTGAACGGTGTCGCTGAATCCGCAGCCTCCATTGCCGCCCATCGGACGCCAGCGCTTCGCCGTCGCATCCCATTTCGCGATGCGTCCGACACGCACTTTCGTTGCATTGTTGTTCACTCCTTCCGCATCCCACGTGTTCGTGAACGTCCCAGCCGCATAGAGCGTTCCATCCGGCCCCTCCGCCAACGAGATCACCCAATTATTGAAGCCCGCCCCCATGTTGGTCCAGGCCTGGGCGGTCGTATCCCATTTCGCAATATAGTTCGCCGGGCTGACAATTCCCGTATACGAAGGAGCGCAATTCGTGAACCACCCGCCCGCATAGAGCGTTCCGTCGCGGGCTCTCAGCAACGACGTCACCCGGCTACCAAAGCCCAGTCCCACGTTCGTCCAGGTCGTCCCGTTCCACTTTGCTACGTAATTCATCCGGAACCCGGGAACCGGACCGTTCGTGAACCCTCCCCCCGCATAGATCATCCCATCCGCCCCTTCCGCCAAGGTATTTACGGTATTACTAAAACTGCCCGCCATATTCGTCCACGCCGTTCCCGTCCATTTCGCGACGTAGCGCGCCTGGTAGCGATCCGACGTATTTGTGAAATACCCTCCCGCATAGAGGGTGCCATTCGACGATTGCAACAGCGTGTTCAAGTAGCCGTTGACGTTTTTCGAGAAATAGAGGCCTTTTGACGTTCCGCCCAGCGGCTCTTCGCCCATCGATTCCCAGTTCGCGCCCGTCCACTTGGCCACCGACTTGCAGTTCGTCCCGCCAATGTTCGTGAAATAGCCGCCCGCATAGAGGGTCCCGTTGGAACTCGCTAATACGCAGTTCGCGTTGGCAAACTGTGTGATCCCCGCCCCCAAGTTGCTCCAGTTGGTGCCGTCGAAGCGCGCCACCCGGGCAATATTCGATCCGCCCGCATTCGTGAAGGAACCCGAAGCATACAGCGTGTGGTTTGTCCCCACCGACAACCCATAAACGGAATTGTTCATTCCCTTCGCATCGCGTTGGCCCGCCACGACCGCCTGCCCCAAGCCCTGCCATCCCTCGCCACTGCTCCCGCCGCCGATCTGGCCGGCCGGATTGTACGAATAGGCGTTGGTCAACGTGCTGACCCCGTTGCTTTCCGTTTGAATCACGATGTTCACCCGCCCGGTGTTTGCTCCGGCGGGCATCGTCACTGTGAACCAGAAATCGCCCTGTGAAATCGGCACTACGCTGGCGCTGCCCACGCGCACATTTGTCACCACGCCGATGTAGCCGTTGTTCACCGTGACCGCATTCCCACCCGCCAGCGGGCCATTGCTCGGCGAGACCGTCGCAGGAACCATGCTCACGGTGAACGTGACCTCGGCGTTGGTCACCCCCGCCCAGTTGCCGTTGCCCGGTTGGGAGGCCCGCAAGGACACCTGCCCGCTGGACGTAAACGAAAGATTCGTTCCATCGGCGAGAACTCCCGGCCCGCCCCTCACCGTGAATTCGGGCGCCAGCCCCGAACTGGCCGTTGCGCTCAGCCCCAGGCGATTGGTCACCCACTGATTGCCCGGATTGGCGAAGTCCAGCGTCTGCGACGCGCGCGCCACCACCAGCGTCGCCGTCGCCACGCCCTCGTACACGGCATCCACCACCGCCACCGCCACGGTGTACGAGCCGCCCGCAATGGGCGCATTTGTGTCGCCGTCGTAAGTCAATTCATAAGCCAACCCCGTCGGATCCGTTGCCACCAACACGGGCTTGGCCGCACCGTCGTAGATCTGCGCCAGCTTGGAAATGAAGACCTGGGACGCCGCCTTGCTCACGGTGAACACGTTCGTGATTGGCGTTGCCGCGTGGTAGTTGCCCGCGCCATCCTGCATCGCCACGATGGAGCACGCCCCGTTGCCGATGAACGTCAGATTGGTGCCGTTCGAAATCACCGCGTTGGTCGTCAGATTGGTGAAGGATACCGGCAAACCGCTCGACGCCGAGGCCTGCAACCTCACGACGTTGGTGATAAATTGATTGGCCATTTGCGGGAACGTGATCGTCTGCTCCGCCTTCGCGATCGACAGAATCCCCGTGGCCAATCCCTGAACCATCGGCTCTTGAATTTCCGCCCAAACTGGATAATCGCCCGCGCCGCTCGGCAAGTCCACCGAGGTCCACTCGCTGCCGATCTGATAGGAAACCTTGACCGACAGCCCCGCCGGAACCGTGGTTGCCGTTGCGCTCTTCTGTCCGCCGTCATACGTGTAGCTCAAATTCGTCAACGCCACCGTGCCCTCGGCCTTCGTCACGTTGAACACGTTGGTGACTTCCACCGCCTCCATCCAATTGGAATTGCCCGCCTGCGATGCCACCACCACAATCTCGCCCGCGCCCGTGAACGCCAGATTCGTGCCGCCCGAAATCGTCGCCGCGCTGTTCACCACGCGGAAACTGACCGCCAAGCCCGACGACGCCGTCGCCGACAAGCCCACCGCGTTCGTCGTGATCTGGTTGGTGTTGGCCACAAACTCGATGTGCTGCGTGCCCTTCAGCACCGTCGCCGTCGCCCGCATCGGCACCGGCGAGTTCTCCGCCTCGCCCGAAACGATCCAGTTGGTGGCCTGGTACGTCCCCGCGTTCAGCCCCGCAAAACTCACCGTGCCCGTGTGACCCAGCGACTCGCCGCCGCCCAACCATCCCGTCGGAGCCGCGATGGAAAGCCAGTCGGCCCCGTTCGCATATTCAATCGCGTTCGTATAGCCAAAGGCGGCCGCCGCCGGATTCGTGTTCTGCACCGAGAAACTTGCCGTGGCCAAAATGGCTTCGTTCGGATAACGCCCCTCGAACGTCAGGCTTGCGCCGGGCAGATAGATTTCGCCCGGACGAATGCCCGTCCCCGCAAATTGAAGAACAAACGGCGTATTCGTTCCGTTGTTCGCGATGGACAACGCCAAGGAATGCGCGCCCAGTTCGGCTGGCGCATACTGGACCGTGAAGTTGCTGACCGTTCCCGCCGCCACCGTGGACGGCCAATGGCTCACGGTGAAGTAGGCCGCGCCCACGCCGTTGGTTTCCACGCTGTTCACAACCAGATCGCCCAGCCCCGCGTTCGTGATCGATAGCGTAGCCGTGCGGCTGGCATTCGTCGCCACCGTGCCGAAATCCGTGCCCAAGGTCGAACTCGCGCCCGCGCCATTCGCAATGGAATCGTCGGCCGCCGACCGCACGTCCAGCTTCGGCTCATGCACAATCGTCAACGTGTTGGTAGCCGCACCCTCATAGACCTTGTCGTTCACCGTTCCCACCACGACATACGTCCCCACGGCCGACGGCGCTTCCTGCGATTCGTCAAACGTGTACTCCACGACCAAACCCTCCGGCACCGTCGTGGCCGTCGGCGCCTTGGGCGTCCCGTCGTAGTAGTGCGTCAAATTCGTCAGCGCCACCGTCGCCTGCAACTTGAACACCTTGAAAATGTACAATGCCGAATAGGACAGATAATCATCGTTGCCTTCCTGATTCACGCGAATCTGCACGCGGCCCGCGCTCGTGAAAGTCAAATTCGTTCCGTCCGTCAGCACCGCAGGCCCCTCGACCACGCTGAACGTGACCGGCAATCCGCTGGAAAGCTCGCCAAACAGGCCGTAGACATTGGTAACGGCAACGTTCAGCAACTCCACTTCGTTCGTTCCCTCCGGTTCCGGCGTATAGGGCACGTTGTTGGTGACCATCGTCTGCACGGCCCTCGCGCACGCCACTTCCGCCGTGACCGCCGCCGCGCCATACGTCGCATCCGCCGCTTTCGTCGCCACCACCGTCACCGTGCCCGTGCCGCTCTGGACCCACAGATTTGTGCTACCCACGATCGAGCCCGGACCCGATGCCACCGCAAAACTGATCGCGCCTGCGCCCGAACCGCCCCCCAGCGCAAGTGCATTGGTCGTGTTGTAGCCCTGCGGCGTGGTCGGCAGAAACGACAGCGACTCTTGGGCGGTCTTGTTCACCGTGTACACATTCGTCAGCGCCGCCGCCGCCAGATAATTCGAGCTCCCCGCCTGCGACACTTTCACCGTCACCGAACCCGCCCCCGTGAACGTCAGCGTCGCCCCATCGAGCGATCCCGGACCGCCCACCACTTCAAACGTCGGATCGAGGCTCACACTCGAACTGGCACCCAACCCCACGACGTTCGTCGTAAAAAATTCGCTGGCACTCGCCGGCAAGAAATCCGACAGCGTCTGCGACGCCTTGGCAATTACCTGCGTAGAGACACGATCACCATCGTACGTCTGATCTTTCACTTCGACGCTAACGACATAATTCGTGCCGGCATTGACCGGAGCGCCTGCGGATGACACGTAGTTGGTCAGCACGGTCAAACCGGGCGGATCGGTGACAACGCTGATTTCCTTGGGCGAACCATCATACGTCGAGGTCAGCCCCTCCACCGTGATGCCCGCCTGAACCAAACTCACTTCGACGGTTTGACTGGTCGAGGCCGAAGAATAATTTTCGTTGCCCGCTTGCGACGCCAAGATCGTCACGCTCCCCACTCCGTTGAACGACAAATTCGTTCCATCCCAGATACCGGGGCCGTCCTGCACGGCAAATGTCACCGGCATGCCGGACGATGCCGTCGCCACAAGGCCCACCGAGTTGGTGATGGCCTGATTGCCGATGGCTGTGAAAAGGAGGGTCTGCTCGTTGAGTACGCCTGAGCCCGCCAAATTCAAAACAAACGGGTTGTCCTCCGGCGAGTTGTGTTCCACCACGACGATGGCCGAATAATCAATCGTTGTGGCCGGGGTAAAGACCACCGAAACCGTCGCCGTGGCATCCGGTGCCAGCGTTGCGGGAATGCCCGTCACCGCATAAGCCTCCGCTCCCGCGCCCACGATCTCCGTGGACAGATTCGTCAACGTCGTACTGCCCTCGTTGCGCAACACAAACGTGTTCGTATAAGCCCGCCCCATCTGACGCCGCCCAAAATCCGTCCCCGCCGCCGTGGAAGCGCTGGCCCCGTTGGCAATGAGAACGGTGTTGCCGCGGATGCGGAACAGCGAAGACGGCGCCGCCGCATATGTGAACGCATTGCTACGAATGGTCCTGCCATATTCCGTCGATTGCACCACCACGTTGCCCAGCAAATATCCGCCCGATCCCGCCACCACCACGAGTTGCGTCGCCGAGGCACTCTGCACTTCGGCCGCCGCGCCGCAAATCGTTACCGACTGCACGTCGCCCACCGTTCCATTGCACAAGTTCGATCCGCTGATGACCACCGTGACCCCGCCCGTGAACGGACCGCTGGTTGGCGAAACACCGATGGTGGCGGGGGTTGTGACCACAATTTCCAAGCGAAGTTGCGGGAGGCGAGCCTGCACAGCGCCTCCGGTGAAAATGTAGCTTTGGTCGATGCCGTCATTTTGAAGATGCCAAGTTCTCCCCGCCACGGCGTCATACTTCGACTGTCCGCTTTGATCATAGTTCGACGCTTGGGCAAATGCCGTGTCCAGCAAGATGTTCTGAGTGCCATTAAAGTTGAAGGGCGAGGAAAGGGAGATCATGTCAAATCCCCCCGCTGGCGGGCGGTAGGCGGCATTGCTCGCACACACGACCAATCCGGCTTCGGATTCAAAGGCCGTCAGCGTGGATGCCGTCGTATGTTTCATTCTCACCAGAAAACTCGGCATCGAATTGAGTGGTTGCCCGGCCACGTTGAAGCCAATTTTCGTCACTCGTCCAGTTCCCGTGAAACCTGCGGTGGCCAAATCGTTCGACGTGTAAATAAACTGCATATGCCGAGACCGATACCAGATGTTCACCGGGTCCGGTTCTTGTGTCCCAGACGTATTCGCACCCGCGCCGATGGTGTACAAATTGGTCGTCGTCTCTCCCCCTCCCGAGCCGCCCCCGATCGACCCCGTCGGCCGATACGTATAGACTTGATCCAACAGCGTGTCGCCCTTGCAACCCGACTGCACGAGAATATCCACCGTGTTCCCCGCCGTCCCCGCTGGCACCGTCACCGAAACCCAATCCTCGCCCTGCCCCGTGATCGTCGTCGAGACTCCTCCCACCGTCACGTTGGTAATGTCCGTGCCGCAGCCGAACGGAAGACCGGACAGCGTCAGCGTGTTGCCGCCCGCCGCCGGACCGAACACCTGCGACAGCGTTTGCGTGGCCGTCCACGCATAGCCCTTCACGTTCACCACGTAGGGCGAAACCGACGTGTTGTTCGTCAATTGCAGCGAGGCCGTGAATTCGCCCTGCGCCGTCGGCGCAAACCGCACCGTGAAATTGCTGGCTGCCGCCGCCGGCGACACCTTCGAGGCAATCCCCGCCGCCTCAAAAGTGGCCGCACGGGCAAACGGCGCTCCCGCCATCAGCAGAACCGCCGTCACCCACACCAACCCTTTAGCCGTACACGTCATATTCATGTGTTCTCTCCCACAACGATCCATCAACTCTTGCAGTCGCTCATCCGACTCCATCGCTCGAGTACCCAAAGGCGGTCCCGTTCTTCCAAGCCGCACGCCACCCTTTCGATTTCCTCAGCGCAAACCAAACCCGCTTTCCGCATCGCGGATACAAATTTCAAATCCTTTTCGCGTCCGGCTATCAGTTTCGATAGGGCCACATCCACCGGCGAGAGGCAGATTCCACGGGCACCGCCCGTATTTTCATTTTCCACCGTGAAGGCACGCGTACGCCAATCTGGAGCCAAAACAGCCGTTTCCGGCCCTACCCCATGCGCATAATATCCAAAGGTTTGGTCGAACGGGGACAGTTCTCCAATGGTGCCATCAATCAAATCGGCCGCCGCAGGATTATTCGCCGGGTAAATATCCAGTTCCATGGATTGATCCAGCGGCGGTCGCAAATTGGGCACGGCGGCCAACAGCGCTTGGCTACCCAGCACGATGAATTCACGCTCGGAGGTGATGGCCGCCGCCGCCCGCAAAATATGCTCCATGTGCTCCCGCTTCATTCCCGCACACACGCTTCCGTCGCCATCTCGAACTCTCGATAAATGGCCCAGCGTTCCGGAGGCGTCAAAACGCCGCAAAACGGATTGTTCTGCCTCAATTGCGCTCCACGCTCGGATTCGTCGAGCAACACGGCACGAATGCCCGTCCACTCGCCGCTTAAAATCGTCGCCCAGGCGTCGTGCAGGCGGGAGGGATTCATCTCGCGCCAGCGCCGATTGTTCTCCCGCGCCAAATCGATGCCCGTACGCGGGTCCCCCCGCTCGAGTTTCTCCACCACCGCCCGCGCCAAGCGCAGACTGCGTTGATCGATTTGCTGGTGCGTTCTCATTCTCCATCACGCAGTTTTTTCAGAATCGCTTTTGCCAGAAACTCATTAATCTCGTTATGCCTCGGAACCGGTTGAGCCATCTTTGTTCTCGGATTTTGATACCAATCGTGTTTTCCGCCATGCCGAATCAAGTTGCACTTCATTTCCAACAGCTTTCTCAACAAGTCATTTCGTTTCATGCCAAAACCAACTCGGCTTCCCTTCTGGCACATGGAATCGCCCCGGAACTTAAGTCCATAACGATCTCTCTCAAATTCTCTTTCAATTCATCGAGAGAAAGACCTTGCGACATGTAGTCGGGATACTCTTCCACATAGCCAATCCAGAAATCGCCATCCTGCCAATACATCATTTTGACATGCGAACTCGTCTCGACAGCCTTGTCTTCTTTTCGAGCTTTTCGCGTTTTTCGTTGTTGAACCGTCTTATTCATTCGTCGAAACCCCGGTGATGTCCACGTCCACGATGCCGACGTTCGTGATCGCAAAGGTGTGGGTAGTTTCCTGACCCGCCTTCCACACGCCGTAATAGGTGCCCACCGTGCCCGCCGGCGCGTCGCCGCTGGCGATCGGCGCGAGATTCGTTCCCAGCACCTGCATCTGCGGCGCCGCATAGGCAAAAGCGTTGGTCGCCGTCGTCAAGCCAAACGAAGCGGAGTTCACCACCACGTCGCCCGACAAGCCCGGCGTGCCCGCCCCGGCCGCCACCACGAGTTGCGTCGAACTCGATACGCTCTGAGCCGCCGCCGCGATTCCCGCCAGCGTCACGCTCGTCACGTCGCCCAGCGTCCCGTTGCACAAGTTCGTGCCGGAAATCGTCACCGCCATCCCGTTCGTGCCAAGGGCTGGCGACACGGTGCGGATCACGCCCGCGCCATTATACGTGAAGAGATTCGCCACCGCCGTGCGCCCGCATTGGGCGGAAACGATTTCCACCTCGCCGCGCCCGGTGGCGCCTCCCGCCCCGGCCACCACCACGAGCTGCGTCGAGCCCGACACGCTTTGCACCGTCGCCGCCGCACCGCACAGTTTCACGCTCGTCACGTCGCCCAGCGTCCCGTTGCACAAGTTCGTACCGGAAATCGTCACCACCACGCCGCCCGTGGACGGACACATCGCGGGAGAAACACCCGCATTGGCCATGCGCCGCCAAGCCACGGTCATCACCGGCAACAGATTGGTGACGGCGTTGGCCCCGTCGTCGAAAACTGAAAGCGCATCGGAACTTTCCCGCTGCAACAACACGACGCTGTTGGCGACGTACTGAACGTTGACTCGCCCGTCCAAGAACCCGAAGGTCTTCCGCGCAAATCCGCAGTCCACCAGCAACGAAGTGGGATCGCCCAACACAAAGCTCGAGTCCAAGACCAAGTTGGGTGTGCTGCCCACCACGAAAGGAACCGTTTCATTGCTGTACACCTGCGCCAAGTCCGACGATTCCATGGCCTTGTCGCCGCCCGTCCATCCCGTGCGGGCCGTTTCCTTCAACCGCACCACGTAATTGGATTGAATGTGCGGGCTCAGCGCCTGCGCCACGTCAAACCCCATCGCCGCGATCTGCACGTTGGTCAGCCCCGCCGCCGCCAGTTGCGCGGCGGAGTAGACATGCTGCTGATGGTAGTAGGTATATTCCAGCTTGATTGGGCTGGGATCCGAAAACGTGGTCGCCGCCGCCACCACTCCCACCGTGGATACGCCCGACGCCGCCACCGTGCCGATGATGCCCGGCAGGGTCGTCCCCGCCAGATTCACCACAAACGGCGTCGTGAGAGAATTGTTGGCGATGCTCACGCTCGCCTCATGCGTGCCGCCGACAGAGACGGCGTACGCCACCGAAACCGTCGCCGATGCCCCCGCCGCCAGCGATGGAGGAACGCCCGTCACCCGGAAGTACGCCGCGCCCGTGCCGCCGGTCGTCACCCCGCTGATCGTCAACGCCTCGGTGCCGTTGTTGGTGATGGTCAGCAGATTCGTCCGCCCGTAGCCGCGCGCCACTGCTCCGAAATCCGTGCCCGCCTGCACCGAAGCCGCCGCGCCACTGGCGATGATCGCGCTGTTCGTGCCCAGCACCTGAATTTCGGGTGAAGAGACCGAACCTTCATACGTGAAGATGTTCGTGTTTTCCGTATAGCCGTAACTGGTCGACCAGATCTTCACGCCGACCCTGCCCGCGCCCGAAGGAGCATTCACGACAATCTGCGTCGGCGAAAGGCTTGTCGGCACAACCGTCCCCGTGCCAAACAGCATGTTGGTCACGTCGCCATTCGCTCCGTTGCACAAGTTCGACCCGATGATGCTCACCGATGCCCCCGCCACCCCGCTCGTAGGCGATGCGCGCAGCACAATGCCCGTCGGGTTGTAGATGAACTCTCCAGACAAATCATGTATTCCATACGTCGTCGAATACGCATATAGGCTGGCCTCCCCCGAATTGGTCGACGCCGGCATCGTGATTCGCGCCCAGTTGGTCCCCTGTCCTAGAATCGTGGTGACTTCATTGCCGTTCACCACAATCTTCGTGATGTCCGATCCCCCGGCGCCAAACAGGTTGGTTGAGCCCTCCTTGAAGGCATTTGTGATCAGCATCGTGTAACCACCCGCCATCGGCCCGTTGCTGGGAATCATGTCCACCAATGGAAGTACTTTTCCAAAAAACCTAAACGCATATTTGTCATCGCTGACGACCGTGTACACGTTGGTGAAATACGTATAGACCCATTGACTTTTCGAACGCGAACCATACATGCGAACGTCGAACGTGGGCCCCCTCACATTCTTGAAATCCAGCCGATTCGTATAGGTGCGGAAGAAATTGGTGGTCGCCATATAATTGCGCTCGGTCATGGTTGCCGCGCTAATCTTGCTTGAGTAGGCGTCGCTGGCCACGATCATGTCCGCCGTATAGTCGTCCGCGCTACACCGCAATTGCAGGTTCAAGCTGACCTCGTCATTCATGCAACGCGTGACAAATTGTGTGAAGTTCACCTTGTAGCCATTCGACACATTGAACCGGAACGTCACGTAGTTCGTCAGGGGTTTATACAGGGACCCCACCTTGTTCGACTGGCTTCTGGCCGAAATGCCATTGACGAGTACCCCCGTGGACCACGGCTCCATGTAGCTCCACGAATTGTCGTTGTAGGTATAGAATCGGCCCACAGAATTGAGGGTGTTGGACCAGTATATTCCTTTTCCCGATTTGAAATCCGGAACCGTCCCGAACAGTTTGGGATGGTTGGACCACGCCTCAACGGGATATCCAGCCGGCGCGTGAGCCGGCGCTGTGCCATTGTCCGCCGGATAAGTTCCGGTCGAGGTGTTCCATTTTTTCCACGCCCCGAGGACGTCAGCAAAAACCGAAAGGGTTCCAAGAGCCAGCACCACTTGAATCACGAGGACCAAGCTCAATTTGCTGTACAAATACCGCATATCAACCTCCTGACGAGCGCCGGGCACACTTCGCCCCAGACTGTTCAAATAGTCAGGCTTCCCCCCCCGTCCTGTCAAGGTCTTAACTCATTGCCATTCCTAAACGTTCCATCCCCCTTTCCCATCCGTGTCAATCGGTGTGCATCCGTGGTTCAAGAGTCTTGAGTTTCCGCCCCGCCTCCCGCACCACCGCCTCCCCCACCGCCCCGGCCAACAAAAACAGCATCAGCAAATAGGGCAGAGAAAACATCATGCCATTCATGTGGTAATGGTGCGCCATGTGCCCCTTCATCAGGAATCCCCACGACAATGCCGCCAGCAACCCCCAACCCGTGGCCACGGCCAAACCCACCAGCTTTGTGCGGGAATCCTCAAAAACCGGAAATCGCCGCCCATCCAACCCCGTCAGCGCCGCCAGAGGCAACCACGCCATCAGGCAGGCAAACAGCGAAAACCCGATGGTATAGGTTTCCACCGCCCCAAACGGCCATGCCAGAATGGGTAAGGGCCAATAGCCCGACCAAACGTCCCAAAACGATACGTCCACCGGCGCCGACCGAACCGCATCCGCCGTTCCATAGGTTCGCGCTTCCACAACCGCCAGCAGGTGCCCAACCCCTTGCGCCCATGAACCCGCCCAGAGCGACACCTTGGCCACATTCGCCACCACCGCCACCCCCAAAGCCACCCCGCCCCCCGCCACAAACGCCGCTGACCACCGCGCCACACGCCGCCACGGAATTCCGCGCACAATTCCATAATAAAGAGGCGCCGTCACCAAGCCCAACACCGTATTGCTCAGATAATCGTAGTAGCAAAGCGCGCTCAACAGCACCAACAGGCTCGTCAGTAGCACCAAACCGCCCATTTTTTGCTTTGGACGCTCCAAAAACACCGGAAAGAGCCACCATACCACAAAAAATGGAAGAAATTTGAGGAAATACAGCATGTAAATGTTTCTGGCTGCAAAAACCATCCAGAAAGAGGTCTGGATTCCTACAAGTAGACCCAGCGCCGCTCCCCAACCCCACTCCCGTCGAGCAAACAAAACAAACAGCGAAACGAGTGCCGAACTGCACAAAGCCACAAAGAATCTGAAAAGTTCTGCATTTTTCTCTGTTTCGCCCCCCAGTAGGACGTTGAGCCAGCAAAAAAACTGTCCTTGAAGCCCAAAAGCCGACAAATAGACCGGATCGCCCCCCCCCTCGCTGGCCAACAAGCCTCCCGTGCTTCCCAATCCATCCCGCTGCGTCCGGTGCATCATCTGCACCACCGATTGCTCTGATTTCATCTCAAATTCTTCAAAAGTGGAAATTCCAGACTTCAACTGAAGCCAATTATTGTAAAAACTGGCCTGAAAAAGACCTATCAGAACCATAAATATCGAAACTTGTCTCAAAACAAGACGACTAGACTTCATGTTGTGGGCCTTTTTGACTCGGAAGCCATTTTTGGACGATTTGAACCACTTCATCGACCGAAATTTGCTCCATGCATCTGTTTTTTCCGTTGCAAGCCGCCCGTTTCGCGTTGGAAAGGCTCATGCAGGGGCTACAGGGGAAATTTCTGGCAAACAAGGAGATATTTTGAGGATTCATGGGCCGATACAACACCGGCGACTCCGGACCAAACAGCGAAATCGTTGGAGTGTGAAAAATCGCCGCCAAATGCATCGGTCCGCTGTCGTTTGTGACAACATACGCGGCATGACGCAACAGTTCCGCCAATTCCAGCACCGTGGTCTGGCCCGCCGCATTCACAACCCGATTTCCAAGCGGAACATCGCCTGTCGCGAGCAGTTCCTCCACATAGCCCTTTTCGCCCAATTCCCCGATCAAAACGATTTGGACGGCCGGCTGAATCTGAATGAGACGACGGATCAGTTCCTGAAATGACTTCATCGGCCAGCGGCGCTCCAGCGCCAGCCCGCTGGCGTTTGGATTCATCACTCCAAACGGCTTTTTGAGCCTCAATCGCTCGAAAACGGACTCTATATTCACGTTTTTCGTCTCTGGAACGGCCAAAACGGCTCTTTCCACATCCAATTCATCCTCCAAAACTCCAAAAGGGCGCATCAATGCCATGAAATTCTGGCTGATATGCCGATTCCGATCAAAAGGAACCGTATCCGTGAACAGAAAATGCCGACCGGCCGTCGCACAATGAAATCCGACCCGTCGACGACATCCCGACGCAAAGGCCATCAGCGCCGTAAATAGGACAAAAAACTCCAAATCGATTGCCACATCGTTTCGATTTTGACGCAATCGTTCCCAAATGCGAGCCGCATCGCACAAAAAATGCGCCAGACCATCCGAACGAAGCGTCAATACCTCGTCGATTTCTTTCCACGACTCCGCCAACACCCGATTTTTCTCAAATGTCACCAGCGTGAGACGCAACCCCGGAAAATGCCGCCGAAGCGCCAAAAAAAGCGGCGTGGCAGCAATCAAACTGCCCATTCCGAATAATTTGAACAACACCACTCGGCGAACCGGAGCCGCCTCCAAACGCCCAAACCACCTCTTCCAAGCCCCCCACGGCGCCACCAGCAGGCACAAGAATGTCCCTGCCACGCGATCAATAAAATGCATGAATGCGTTGGTCATACCCGAAGCGAAATCAGCGCCGCTTCTGGAGAACATATTGAAAAAAGCCAAGCGAGGCGAAGAAAAAGGCGCGCGCATGCCGAAACGAGCGAATTTTCAGAAGAGTCGCCCACAAAATACGCGGCCGCAGGTAAAATTTTCGAAAAGCGAGGTTGGAATAGTGGATCAGCCTCTCGCGAGAGAGCGTTGCGGGCACGAAGCAGGTCGTCCACCCATTCAGAATTTCCCAGCGGTCGTCGAATGAACCATAGCTCGCCGCCGTTCGAAAAATCGCCGATCCGGGAAATGGCGTGAAGTGGCTGATGTGAAATTCTGAAAAGGGTAATTCCAAAAGCAGGTCCATCGTGGCGTGGATATCCGCTTCCGTTTCGGTGGGATTGCCAATCATGAAAAATCCGCACGCATCAATTCCGGCCCGATGGGTCTGCTCCACCGCCTTGCGAATGGTCGCCACATCGATCTGTTTGCACAGCATCCGCAAGATGCGGTCGCTGCCGCTTTCGATGCCATACCAGATCTGATGGCACCCGGCTTTCTTCATCAGCGCCAGCAACTCGGCATCGGCCATGTCCACACGCGCGGCGCAACTCCACGTCAAATCCACGTGTTCATCGATCAGGCGGTGGCAAAGCTCTTCCAGCATGGGCCGAAACGCCATCAGATTGTCGTCGCGAAACTGGACTTCTCGAATGCCGTACGTCTCTTGCAAGTGGCGAATCATCCGCAGAACAACCCCGGCCGAATAGCACCTCGTCATCCGCCCAAACACACGATTGTCGCAAAAAATGCAATGTCCCGCGCATCCGCGAGAGGGCACCAGCAAGGCCGCCGGATATCGCCGTACGGTGTGGGCGGGCGGCGAATAATGGCGAGCCAAGTCAGGCAACAAGTCCCACGCCGGAAATGGCAGCGAATCCAAATCCAGAATCGGAGGACGATCGGCCGTGCGGACCAGCGCATCTCCACGGCGAAATAGAACGCCCGGAACATCGGACAGATCCTCTCGCCCCTCCCGCCAAGCCTTCAGTACCTCCGGAAAGGTGATTTCCCCTTCGCCAAGAACGGCCAAATCAAAGGCAGGAAATCGGCGCAATGTTTCCTCGGGCACGCCGGTCACATGCGAACCACCCAACACCGTCTTCACGTGGGGCGCCGCATTCCGGATGCCCTGCGCCACCTCGTGCGCATGATGCACGCTGATGGAAACCGCCGTCAGCCCCACCACCGTTGGGTTCAGCATCAGAGCCTGCTGAACCGTTTCTTGCACGCTCAACCCCAAGGCCGCCGCATCCAGAAGCCCCACGGACCACCCACGCTCCCTCAACACCGCCGCCAGCAGCGCCAGCCCCGTCGGCGGCGTCTGCCCACCCGCCTTGAATGAAATTCCATAGCGCTCTTGCTGGGAAAGGGCCGGCTGAATGAAAACCACGTCACACATCGTCCATCATCCGCGCAACCATTCCCCGACCTGACTCAGCCCCAACGTCAACATGCGCCCGACGACCACAAACAAGAACGGCATATAGACCACAAACAGTCCCATCGAGAGGATGTGAAAGTGGTGCTCCGTCCATCCCGGTGCCAGCACAATCCACGAGAGCGAGCTCAGCATCGCCCACGTCAGCGCGGCACACAAGCCCAGCAGTTGCCGCCGATGCCGCGCCAACACCGGCAGAACGCGCCCATCCATCAACGCCAGCAACCACAGCGGAATCCATAACGCGAAAAAGGCCGAAAACGACTGCAACGCGTATGGTTTTGCCTGCACCCCGAACCCGAACGTAGTGGCGGGTGCCCGGAGCGCAATGTCCACCATGGCCGGAATCGAAACGAGCCCCGAGCGGGCATCGTTCTGAAATTCGACAGATCGGCTGTTGCCCGAGTCCGCGCCAAACGTTCGAGCCATGGCTTTGGCGGCCACCCGTTCATATCCCTTTTCGAGAGATCCCTCCAGCACCGACACTTGGATCACATTCAACAAAAGGGCCAAACCAAAAGCCAGCACACCCACCAGCCAGATGCGCACCAACCAGCCGGCCATCTCTCTCCACGGCATCGATTGCAGCACACCCACATAGATCGGCCCCACGCACGCCGCCAGCAGCACGTTGCTATAGTATTCATAGCCGCTCGCCGCGCGCAGAAATAACAACGCCCACAGCCCGCCCCAAAACAGCCACCGGGAACAGCGCCGCTCCAACACTGGACGAAACAGCACCCACGTGAACAAGAACGGCCACCAGCATTGATGAAGAAGCCGGGCCGAATTTCGACCCAGAAAGACAAACACATCGGATGCGCTCAACAACAGCACCAGCACCACGGCGGTGACCGCGCCAAATTCGCGCCCTACCCAAAATGCAAAGGTGACCAATACCAGCGCCGTGGCAACGGCCGTGAGAATCTCATATCGGTTCATAAACTCGTCCAGCGACAAGGACGGCATCCCGCGAATCAGCAAGGCGGGAAGCCAACTGCTCAAACCGCAATTGCTGGTGTACGGCCCCTCCACGGGACGCTCCAACAAACCGGCATTCACCCACAACCCTTGCTCCACGGTTTTCCCAACGGTGGCGCGAAGAATGTCCACCTCGCCCGCTTCATACGACTCAAACTGTCCCTCATGGCCCAAGCCCAGCGGATTAAACAACAACACACTGGTCATGGCCCAAACGCAAAGGGCAAAAAGAAATCCCATTCCGACACGCTGCATTCGACGGCTCATTCTAATTTCCTCTTCGACGGCAAAACAAAAAGAAGCGCCAGTGCCACCCACGCATAGCCGACCCCTTGAAGCGCAAACCAGAATCGGCTGGGCGTGAACACCATGGCCACGGTATGCGAACCCGCCTCCAGAACAAGGCCGCGCAACAACCCATCGTACGGAAGAATCGCCTTCGGCTGCCCGTCCACCGTGGCGCGCCAATCGGAATCGAACCGATCGGCCACGCGGAGTACCGTGGGCCATTCGGCCTCCGTTTTCAACACCATGAACTGCGCGTCATAGTGCACCAGATTCACCCACCCCGGCTCGAAATCGGAGGAGCTCTTCATCTCATCGTCCACCAGCATAAAACGCGTCGGAACTTTGCGACGAAACAGAATCAACGACTCCCCCTCATCGCCTGCGACCGAACGAATCAGAATATCGCCCGTCTGATCCGTCAACATCTCCAACCGCAGGAGGGGCTCCCAATCTTCCAAAAACCGGGCATTCTGTTGCGCGTCGAATCCGCTCGTCGGCCAGAGTAGCACATGGCTCACCCCCGTCAGATTCCACCAACGCTCCAAATCACCCGCACATGCGGCCATGAACTCGGCGTCGGATGCGTCGAACGGAAAGGTCCCCCGCGGATGAATCGTGGCAATGTCGTGATACGGCAACAGCGAACTCACATGCTCTGCAAATGTAAGCCCCGGCCCCATCAGGCACAACCGCGAAGCCGCACCATCGTGTTGCAACGCTTCCACCAGCACGTTGGAGCGCGACAGCCACGGTTGCTCTCCCCTCACATAGTGGCGCGAAAGCATCAGCACATCCACCACGCTCACGGCCACCATCCCCCACGGAAACACACGGCGAAACCGCATCGAAATCGGACGGCTCTCCAACAGCGCTCGCCACGCCCAACTCAATACCGCCGCCGTGAGGGCCGCAAACGCCAAGGCCCCTATACGTGTGCGGACAATGGCCACAGCGGGCGAGGCCAGCTCCGAGCCATCCGGCGGCGGCCCCCATCCCGACTGATTCAATATCGCAATTTGCCAAGGCCACGTGGCCAGCGTCAACAAGGCCAATATCCCCGCCAGCCACGCCAACCGATTCACAAAGCGCACCATCTGCTCCCACCGCACCCGCCACTCCGCATGGAGAATACCGCCTTGCAACACGGACTGAAGCCCCACGGACGCCAACAGCCCCATCGCCCACTGCGCCACCCTCAGCCCATCGTACGGATCAAGAAGTCCACCCACCCAACGCGGCACACACGACAAGCCCACCGAAAACAAAAAACAAAAACTCCAGAACCACAGAAATCGACGTCCCGCACGGCGACGCCATCCCACCTCCAGCCCCCAGCCCGCCAGTAAGAGAACGGTCAGCCCCAGGTACGGCGTGTCGAGCCGTTCCACGCGAAAGGAATCCTCCCCTGTGGCAACGCCATAGCTTCCCCAATAGCGGCCCGAGGGGTCCACTGAACTCCATCCCATGAAACCCGGTGCCAGCCATTCCACAAATTCCCGAGCGGGCCAACTTCGCCGCTGCGCCGTGTCTGGGCCCGCAATCTCGATTCGTTCCCCGTCGCTACTCGTCCGCGCCAACATCCCCCTCGACCCTTCTTTTGCCGGCAACCCCAATAACAACGCCGCACAAACCACCGCAGGCCAGAGGCGGACGGACCGTCGCCCCATTTTCAACAGAACAAACAGCGACGCGACAAGAGAAAGAATAACACCAAACCCTCGCCCCCCCATCACCATCATGCCCGCACACGCCCCGAACAACACCGGCCACGCCCATCCCCGCCGCTGTTCCAACCGGGGCGACATCCAAAGCGACACGGCAAAATACAACAGAGCACTGCTCATTCCCAACCCGCCCGCCAAATACGCCGTCCCGTTGCGCCCCAGCCAAAACGCCGCAAGCGCGCCCAACACAGACGGCGCCCAACCCAATTTTCGCTCGCGCAGAAAAGCCACAAGAAACACGGATCCCAGCACCGCATTCAGAACCATCCCCGCCTGATTCACCACGCGCAACGGCAACAACCACAACATCAGTCCCGCCCAATCCAACGGCACCAGCGTGCGCACCCCCATCAGCAACCCGTCATCCCACGCCACCCGGAACGCCTCGGGCAACAACGCCTTTCGCGTCGCCAGCCATCCGGCGCTTTCTTCCACATGCAACATCCACGTGCCACTCAACCAGATGTGGGCATGCGTCAACACTGCCAACAGCGAAAAACCAAGAACACAAAAGGCAAGACCCCTGCGATCGCTCATAGCACCGATAAAGCGGGTTGGATAGAATCTGTCATGGGGCGATATTGTCTGGCGACTCCCCTGAAAGGCAATTCGATTCTCACGATTTCAGCATCGCCAACAGGGGCCGCGCATACCGTTCCACAATGTCCGCCTGGTTGAACAGGTCGTGCGCCAACGCAAGCGACCGTTCACCCATTCGGCAACGCCCCGCTTCGTCATCCATCAACCGCCCCAGCTTCAACCGAAACTCCTCCATGTCCGTCGGATCAAACAAAAAGCCATGCTCACCCTCGCGCACAATTTCAGCCACCCCCGCAAGCCGCGCCGCCAAAATCGGCAGGCCAACCGCCATGGAGTGAACCAACGCGCCCGTCAAATGGAATTGGTCCGACCAACTTCCCTTCCGCATCACCAGCCCCGCATCTCCCGCATTCAGCGCGATGTTCACCTCGTCTGGCGTGGCAAGCCACCCCGTGAACTGCACCGACTCCTCGACCCCCAGCTCGCGACTCATCTGCCGAAGAGCCGACAGCTCCGATCCAGATCCCACGACCAAAAAGCGTACCTTGTCTCTCGCGCGCAACATCGGGGCCAACCCGCGCAGAATCACGTCCAACCCCTTGTTCGGATGCAAAATGCCATGATGCACCAACACAAACTGCTCCGGACCATAGCCCCATCGACGCTTCGCTTCTGTCCGCAAAACCGGATGAAAGAGCGCCTCGTCACACGGATCATACACCGTGTGAATTCGCTCGTTCGGAATTCCTTCCTTCACCAAAAATCGTCGCGCCGCCTCCACCTTGACAAAGATCAACGGGAGCCGTCGCCAAATCACAAGTTCACCGTGCGTAATCCCCCAAGCCAGCGGGCGCAGGAAAATCCATTTTCGCGCATAGTCCTCATGCAAAAAATCTCCCACCACGCACGCCACGTGGACCCCAAAGAAGATCCGCGCAAATCCGCCCACCCACGGAACGTAGTCATCAATGAATACGCCCTTCACCCCCATCCACCGACAGCGCAACCCGATGAACGGCAAACAAGCATACCACCACAACATCTTGAACGCTTTATCCATCGTGGACGTTCGGTTCACCATGAACGGCATCTCATGAATCACCGCATGGCGCAGGATTCGCTCGGAAATCGCCTTCGGACTGCGCATGCCAAAATAATGAACAGTGACCTCTTTCGACAGTCGTTCAATCAAATCCGGCAAGGCGTGAAATAATTCCGTGTGCTCCGCCGCCCCGTAGCGAAACCAAAGGGCCACGGAATGCCGACGTTCCTCCATCGACCGCCGCAACGAAAAGAAATGTCGAACCACTCCCCATCCTTGACGCACCAACTGTTCCAAATCGTACGCGCTGCGAACCGACCCCAATTGCCGCAGCAAAAATACGGGATGAAAATAGAATGTTCGAATCGCCCGCCGCAAGTGCTGGTTCAGTTCCATCGGCGTCAATCCCGTTGGGCACATCGCAATCGACGAACCCGACTGATCCATGCTCAACGATGTTGAATCGATCAACCCCCGCTTCACCGCCTCTTCTCGTAGTGGAGTCCCCTGTCGTGGCACCGCCACATGGAAGGAACACGTATCGGGACGAATCTCCCGAAGAAACGAAAACGTTTCTTCCATCGTTTCGCGGGTTTCCTCCGGCAATCCCCATATTACGGTGGCCACCGTTCGAATGCGATGCCGCCGACAAAGCCTAAACCCTTCCCGAATTTGATCCTTTGTCAGTTGCTTGTGGTGCGCCTTCAGAATGAGCTCGCTGCCCGATTCCACACCCAAAATGAGCGTATGACATCCCGCGGCCTTCATGCGAATCAAGCGATCCTCATCGATCAGATCCACACGCGTGAAGGCCGTCCACCCGATGCCCAGCACGCTCAATTCGTCCAGCAATCGATGGGTTCGCTCTTTCCCCACCCCGAAGGTCTGATCCAAAAACAAGAATTCCCGAATGCCCATTCGATGCAAGGCGCGAATTTCGGCCATGACGTTGTCCACCTCGCGCTGCCGATATCCCAATCCCGGCATCACGCAGAATCGACACGAAAAGGGACAACCAAAATCCGTCAGCACCACGGCAAAGCGACGCCGCCGACAGAAGGAATATCGATACGGAAGAGGCAAGAATAACTCATGACGCGGCAGAGGAAGGGTAAAGGATTTCTCGCGGACCACAGCCTTCGTTGGCACATGAATCGTCTCGCCCTCGCGCCAGAGAAGTGCCGGCCACTCGCTTCGTTCACCCGCTAAATATCGCGCCAAATCCGGCATGGAGAAATCAATCAACACCGCCTCCAAGAACGGCAGTTCCTCCATCAAGGACTTCCCCGCCTCCAGAAAGACGTCCCCTGTTCCAACAAGTCGAATCTCCGGAAACCGAAGATGCAGTTGCCTCAAAAACTCACGGTCCTCTTCCCACGAAACGGCACCAGCCAGAAACAGAACAATCTGGGGCTGCGTTTGCTCGATATGATCGAACACCTGCCGTGGGCTTTTATTGGAAGCCACAGAATCGAGAACGCTCAGCTCATATTCTTCACTCAGGAATCCGGATTGAAACACCAGATCGGTTGGCGGAAGCAAGTAATCCGCTTTCGACGTTTTACTGCAATAGTAATCCCGCAAATAGGTTCGCCTTCCGGGCAGATTCAGAAGAAGCAACGGTGGTTTGTTCATAGGTTCTGCTCAAGCCGGATGGACTCATTTCTCACAACCATCCATGCGGAAAGGATGGGGATATGTAAGCAGACCCGTCGACATTGTCAATGGCGATGCCCATTTCCCTTGACCTATAGCCACAGCCACTCCAAGACCCCCGCGACCTTGTGTCGCGGGTGAATCAGGTGGGGGGCACACGTTGTCAGCCCATTTTCCGCTCCTGCCTTGCAAGACGGCAGGGGGCGTGAACCCATATGCGTGATGCCCATTTCCCTTGACCCCATCCGAGACTTCCGCTTTTGTTTTCTTCTCTTGGTCACCATGACTCATCTGCATGTGAAAAATTCCGGGTTATCTCTCCTCGCCATCGCATTGGCAGCGGGAATCGTTCGTTTTCTCTTTTTGGGTCGAACCGAACTGTGGGGAGACGAAATTCTCTTCGTCAACATCATGGCCAATATCGAAGTATCCCCTTGGCAGGTGTTTTTGAGCTACTGGGACATTTGCGTGAGCATGGCGCAACTGCCACTCCCCGGTGTCGTTCAGAATGCCTACATGCATCTAGCGAGCTTGTTTGTTCCTCAAATTCAGTATCAGGTATTTGCCCTTCGACTTCCAGGTGCACTGGCCGGTGTCGCAAGCGTGCTGGGAATTCACGCGCTGGGTCGCCGATGGGTGCGTAGTGAAATTCAGTGGGCAGCCACAGCCTTCGCCACCTTTTTATTTTTCCCGGTTTATTACTCGCGCGAGGTCTACTGCTATCCCTATGTCATGTGCTTCGCCACCTTTTCTTTCCTCTATTTTCACAAGGCACTCTTCGACCGCCATTCCACCGCCCTCACCACACGGCTCCTCTTTCTGGGGTCTGCGAGCCTAGGCCTGTGCCACTTCGGCTGTAGCGTCGCCCTAGCCGCAATGACGTTGATTTCTGCAATCCGATGGCGTTGGATGATTCAAACCCGTCGGCCCATCGCCTCTCAAAAAGCTCTTCGAGCGTTGCTGGCATGCAGCTTGGCCGCCCTCATCGTCACGCCCTATTGGATTCGGATCCTCCTCGCCAACAATGTCCACGTGGCCTCTGAAGCTCCATTTTCTATTTTCCAGATTTTGAATGACATGGTCAGCAAATTTTTCTTGGGCGACCATCTCTTTCCTTCCATCGCCGCGTGGGCTCTTCTTCTCACGGGCCTCGTGTGTCTTTGGAACCGGCGACGATCCACACGAATCCCTGTTCTTCTGCTTCTCTTGATCTCCATCGTGTTGGCCATCCTCTGCAAATACTCCCAATACGCCTCCTCCCGCTATTTTGCTTTGCTCGTGCCTATCGTCTACATCACCTTGGCGGCAGGTCTATGGATTCTTTCCACTTCCTTGGCGCAAAGTCTTCGACATCCTTCCGCTTCGCGTTGGATCTACATTTTGCTGACCACCACCGTCATCGGAATTCACATCTTCCTCTTTCTTCCTCCCCTCTTTCGCGCCACAGAAAAAGGCTATCCTCACGCCTCGTCGGCCCGATGGCTCAACGAAAACGGCATTCCCGGCGCCCCCTATTTCTACGATAGCGGTGGCTTCGATATGCGCTACATTCCCGGCTACTACTCCGTGCCCCATCTCATCCCAACCATCCCGATCGCATGGAATGGGCTGAATTTCGAACAGACCGTTCGCCAAACCCAACGAGAACTCATTCGTCAATTCCCTGTCTCGTATTATCTTCGAAATCCTGCGTACTGCTGGGAAGAAGCCGATTCCCTGTTCCAACGCCGGGTTGAATTTCGCAATCTTCCCATTCAGACGCTTCGAAGACGGGGCATTTTCCCAGATGCTCACACCGACAATCTTCATGCGGAAGCCCGCGATATCCTCTTCAACACCCCCGAGGATGCCATCTCCATTGCGAGGGACGCCGGAGCTTCCGTCTTTGTGGAAATACAAGGTTTCCAATGTATCGAAATCAACCCAACTGAATATGCCCGCCAACTCGTCGAACCCGTTGGAACGTTTCGCATTCATAACTTTCGGGAATCCCCCATCTCGGGCGTTCTCCAATTCTCCGGCACCGTCTGGACATCCAACGAAACCGCCGCACTCCATCTCACCTTACCTCCCGACATTCAAATGGATGCCGCCATTCCCCCGAACCAACCGACCCACCTATCGACCCCCTTCTTAGTCTTGCCCCTTGGCGTTTCAAGCCTACGAATCGAAACCGATTCTCCTAATCAAACCGATCTCATTCTTTTCAACGTCGAATTCTCCGAGCAACCATGACCCCTCCACCGAGTGAACATGCTTGGCCGCCCGTCACCGTCGTCATTCCCGTCAAAGACTGGAACGAGCAAGTCGTGGAATGCACCCGACAATGCCTGAAGCTGGATTATCCCCACTTCGAACTGTGGCTCATCCCCGATCATCTGCCACCCCCACCCATTCAACAGCAACTCGACACGTGGGGGGATGCGCGTCTTCGCATCGTGCATGTCGGCCCCGCCATCGCCCCCGTACAGCGTAACATCGGACTGTCGCAATGCAGGACGGAGATTGTCGCCTTTAGCGATTCCGATGCCTACCCCCGCCCCGATTGGCTAAAGCGCGCCGTGCCGTTGCTCAAAGACGACGTAGGCGCCGTGGGCGGCCCCAACCTGCTGCCTCCTCTGGCTCCATGGGGCGAACGCATTTCGGACCATGTCATGCGCAGCCCCTTGGGTTTTGGCGCCGCCTTCGTTCGCCATGTTCCACGCCCTCCACATTTCATCAACGAACTCCCCACCTGCAATCTCCTCGTTCGCCGCCTACCCGGATGCCAGTTGCCCGAACATGTGCAGACGGGCGACGACATGGTTTTCTGCGCCAACATCCGAGCTCGCGGCATGAAAATTTTGTATGACCCCGACGTGGTGGTGTTTCATCACCGACGAACCATTTTCAAACCCCTTCTCACCCAATTCTTTTTCTACGGACTCTTCAAGGGCGTCCTCGCTCGTTCGCGCCATACGGCCTCCCATTTGTGGAATGCCGCCCCCGCCGCCTGGGTGTTGGTTCTCTTGGCCCTCGTTCCCGTCTGCCACCTCCTCCACACACCGTGGCCTCTCCTCCCCGCACTCCTCTATCTAGTGGCCATTCTGCTTGAAAGCCTACGCACCAGCCACTCCCTCCGCGATCTTCTTCCCACCCTCGCCGCCTTCTGCCTCTGCCACCTCAGCTACGGCATCGGCTATTGGCGCGGCCTCCTCCACCCGCCAACGTCAGCCCCTTTGTTTTCGTTCCTCAAGTGACTGCAATACACTAGCCTTCCCCCGCTTCATTCTCTATGATGATTGTCCGTGGGCCAGTCCGATCATGGTGCTGTTCAGCAACCCAATTAGGAGTACAGACAATGAGAATGCTCAACTCAAGGATGATGAACACGAAGCGGAGTAATCCATGACCCTACCTCTTCGCATCGTTCTTACCGCCTTCCTCATCGGAATCTTCCTGTTCTGCGCCTTTGGACTCCAAGCAACCATTGAGCCAGGGGATCAATCCGTGCGGATGGCCTTCCGACTGATCTACGGCATGGCTGCAGTGGCCAGCGTCAGCGGTTTTGTCGCCTTGTGGCGCAAGAAATCAGAGAATAATGAAACAGATTAACCGCATAGTCCTGATCGTGCTGGTGGGAATGGCGGCTTTAGCATGGGGCGATGACCCTGTCGCGCTTCCAGCCCCGTATAATCCTGAAGGCTGGCCAGCCCAGCACCATGATGCCCACAATTCGGATTATATTCCGATACCCTTTCCCGCCTTTGATCCGGCAGGTGTGCTGAGCAACCGGGTGTGGTGGCTTCGAGATACCAATAATCCGGTGGTCTGTGTTGGCGGAGGGACCATCGCTCGGTGGGGTAGCAATGAATTCTTCGTGGTAACCACTGGCAAAATCAAGACGCCGAATCTCTATGTGTTTAGTATGGACGATGGAAGCCTGTATTGGCATTCCTCCTCGCCTACCCAAGCCATCAATCCAGGCCCGGAATCATGCGCGTTGACCATCGCCCCGACCGTGGATCGATACGGTCGCATCTATCTGGCCGATTGTCATCACGTGTATTGTTACCCCTTGGAGAGGGCGCTGGATTCAGACGGCAATCAACCTTTTCTGTGGCGAAGGGTCATGCCCAACCTCAAGGTCTATCACGAAGAGGACCAGCTCTGGGTTCCCACCAGCGATCCCGAAACGGGGGACACCAAAAGCAATCCGTTCATGAGCTTCGTGCTGAGCCCGGAGGTGGATGGACAGTTCTATGTGGGCGGCACAACGGTGCAGGGAGAGTTCTTCTTCTTCAATCCAACCAACGGCGAACTGTTCGCTGAAGCCTTTCTGGAAACCAATGTGCTCGGAGTGGTGAGCAACGACTCCCCCTGTGACCCGCAATTCTTCGCGGAACACAATGTTCCTCTTTCCCCTTTGCTTTCCAATCCAATCACCTTTGGCATCTGGGCCACCGGCTCCAACACGGATGACCCAGACCTCGATTACTTCATGAATCCCTGCCAGTTGAAAGCCTATCTGGCGGCCGGCACTTTTGGCACCGGCTCCATGATTGCCAACAATCCCTGCATGGCAAGAGATCCCACCAACGCAGCCAAGTGCCGACTGTATATCGCGGGGCGCCAGTCGTCGGAATCAGCCCGCTTTGATTCCGATGCCGACACCAACACCCAAGACGCGGTCATGTACCGTGTGGACTTTGATCCGACCCAGCCCCCGAGTAACCGATTGCTCATTCTCAACTATGCCTATACGAATCCCGCTCTCGGTCAAGCCCTGTTCGATGGACGCATGGACAGCGGCGAAAACACGGCTACTTCCCCCGATCTCTCCTTTAACGAGAAATGGCTCTTCGCGGGCGACAAGCTGGGTTTCATGCACTGCTTCAGCGCGGAGGACGGCTCCATCCTTTGGTCCTTTCCGGCCGGTGAAATGTTGGGAAGCCCCACCACCGTGCAGATTCCCGACACGAACGGCTGGTTCCGCTTTTACACCTTCGGCGATTACGACCCCTGGGTCTTTGACATCGATGCCGAATCCGGTCAGATCGTCTCCAATGTCACGGATGGACAACACGCCCGCCATCTGCCGCTCGGCTCTCTGATCACCAATGCCTATTGGCGAACGGAGCCTGCCTTCCAGACCAACTTCTATACCGTCGCAGGAGAAAGCAATCTCTGGAATCGCCGAGCCATCGGAGCGAGCGTGATCGTGGGTGCCAGCAACCTGATCCAAATGATCTATACGGTGGGCTGGCAGCGACCCAATGATCCGACCGAAGGCCTCTGGGTTGTGCCGACCCACCAAGTGGTGTTGGTCTTGCCCACGGAAGCCTTGCTGACCTACACCAACCTGACCGAAACCATCCAAGGCGCTTATCTCGACACCAACGGGACCAGCGAAGTCGGACTCATCTTCAGCCCCTCCGCCCGGCCCAACGGAGTGCTGTTCTATGGAATCCAATCCTGTTGCGTGGCCCAATTTCTGGACGTGAACCACATGATGCCGGACGGCATGGAAACGCTGTATATGCGTCCCTACGGCGGAGTAGGCCTTTTCCGTATCCCGCAGTTTTCCTTTTTTCCGGACGTGGAGTCGCTGTGGATGCAAAACAACCAGTTGGTCTTGAGTTGGGTCCGCACGTCCACCGCCGGGCAATTCCGCGTTGAGCAAAGCTCCGGGCTACTCCATCCTTCTTGGTCCCCGGTGGAGCCCACCAACCAATGGCCAATCCACGCGACCTGTTGGACCGGAACCTATCCCGCCACCGAAAGCTATTACCGAGTGCAACAAATCCCGTAGTGCCGATCCGAGGTCAGCGCTGCCCTCAACACGGAGAAGAGGCGGGTGGAGGTCAACAGACTGGGAATCATTTCGCAGGCGTTCCAACAACCGGGACATTTTTCTTCCGCGATTTGCTTCCGGGTATCTCTCGTTTCGGGACTGGACAACAGGGTGGCCATGCCGTCGCGGCAATGCCCAAGACGCTTTCCCCAGATGATGCAGGGATACACAGCTCCAGTCGGATCCAGAAACAACGAATTTCGCGTGGCCTGACAGGGAATCACCTGTTTTCCCGGATTCTCCCAATATCGCGGAATCTGTTGGAGAAAAAAGAGGCGCATGCCCAACTTCGCTCGCTGAAGATTGGTAGAACCGGATCCCCGCGTGGAATTCACCACCTGTTGAATATCTTGAATCATCGCTTGTCGCCCATCGGGAAGGTTCCGTCCTTCTTCTCCCACATTGTGAAACAGATTTCCCGTGTGCTCCAAATTGAATCCAACATCGTCCACAGCCCATCCCAAGGGCCGAAGAACCTCCTTCTGAAATGTTGAAAATTGTCCGGCGTTCAATGAAGACAACGTGTAGCTCATCTTCACGCTGAGAGTAGAAAATCGCTTCGTCAAAGTTCTCAACTGCGTCAGGGTTTCCATGGTGGCCCTAAACGCGCCCTTCACACCCCGAAGGTGATCGTGCAGTTCTTCCACGCCATCGAGGCTGACCCCAATCGCCAACCGATGTTTCGGCAAATCGCGCGCCATCTCCTCCACCGTGGCCACAATGCGATCGGTCCAATACCCGTTCGTCGAAAACACAATCTCGGATAACCGCGGACAACGTCGAGCGGCAGAGCGAATAATCGTGGCGGTATCCTCCCGCAAAAATGGTTCGCCCCCGCCCCAATCCAAATAGAGGAGGCTTTGCTTCAGCTCACTGAAGACCTTTTCATATTCATCCGGTGTCAGTTCCGGCGAAGCCTCTCCACCACCCGCCTGCGACACTTTCCACACGTTGCAGAGGCGGCAGCGATGATTGCATCGATAGGTCGCCGCCACCGTCAATTTGAGAGGCCGCAAGCGATCGGAAATTCCCGGCATATGAGCGCCGGCGAAACGACAAGCCAAATGGAAGCCCAAATGGCCCATCTTATGCACCCCTCGCGGAGGGATGGACTCCCCGCGTCCGGGAAAGCAGAAGCGTCAGGGCCGCACCCAAACAAATCAGGACGCCAACAAAATAGACCCCCAGCGAATAGGCCGAACGCGAATAGTTCAGCACCACCTCGTGCACGCCCGGCTCAACGAACACGCCTTGGAACATGAAGTCCACGCGCATGACGTTCGACCTTTTTCCATCGATGGTGACCTTCCAGAAAGGATCATATCGCTCTGAAATTCGCAATACCGACGGGGCCGGAGCATCCACGCCCAAGACCACGCGCCCTGGCGCATACTCCTTCACCTTCACAGTACCCGCCAATCCAAATCCCGTGGAAGCTGGAATCTGCTCGGCATCTTCGGGTGCCAGCATGACGGTATTCCAAAGAGGATAGCGAGGGTTCGCCAAATTGGCCAACACCTCCTCATCCGAAGCCGCCACCCAACCTTTCAGAAGCGCATATCGCGGTGCGGTTCCCGTAAAACGCAAGACGGCATACTTCCCCGGATTTTCTTTTGTTCCAGGCGTCACCCGAATTTCTTCCCGATCCGAAAGTTCGGTCACATGATAGTCGTGAATGACTTCATATCCGTTTTTCACGCTGGGCAAATCATTGAGCGCAGGAAGGACACTCGTGGGAGCCAACACATATCCAACGGCACACAACTGCCCCAAGCGTTCCGGCACGGAATCCAAAACGCCGAGCAAGCGGGCATAATCGGACGGAAGCAAGCGACCTTGTGAAAAATCAAACAGATGAATGCCGTGATACGGGAACGTATACGTCAGCCAGATATTGACAAAAGGCTCGGGCGACGCCAACGAAACCCGCTGAAAACCTTGATTCTCTTTCAAGGTTTTCACCACGCAGGTTTCCTCGAGAAAACTGGGTGCCAGAGACCGCAAGTACGGCTTGGAAAGCCAAACCGCATCTGCCACCACGAGGATCACCAATGCCCACGCCACCCCCCTCGTTCGCCAACGGGCGGGCCGCGATTCATTCCGCAACAATGCCCACAGCGCCATCGCCCCCATCAGCGCCATCGCAGCCCCATGCCAAACGGCCACCACCTTGTTGGAAACGATCACCGGCGCCAATTCGCCCCATCCCTGTGAAAACCATTGTGCCGCCTCTTGACCACTTCCCTTCAACAGGCGGGCTCCGAATTGAGCCAACCACACCGCCATTCCCAACGCGCCTAAAAAGAAATACTGGCACCACGGAATCCATCGATTCAGTTTTGTGTTTTCCGTCTGAATCGCCATGGAATCCGCTTTTCGCAAGGCCAAGGTGAATCCATAGGCAGACAAAATCCCCATCGCAAGCTGAAAGACCTGAAGGAACTTGTTTGGATTACGAATCGAACGTATGACTGGAAGTTGGAACAGCACTTCATACAACGGAAAGAATTTTCCAAAGGCCAGCAACAACGACAGCACCGCCATCGCGACCCAAAAATAGATATCCCCTTTCCAATGAGAACCCTCCCCAGTCTCGGAAAGAAAAAACATGTTCTGCTCTCGACCCTTTTTTGCAAACACCGCCGTTGCCCAAGCAAGCAAAGCAAACAAGAACGGAATGGCTCCCAAGTAGACATTTTCATATTTGAAGTTTGCATATCCCTCGCGGGTATATTCCCATCCAGCCGTGCGTCCCATTCGTCCCCAATAGGGTCCCGTGATTTCCCCTGTGCGCCATCCGGTATAGCCCGGCGCGATGAAATCCAAACTCTCCTCCGGCGGCCAACTCCACTGCGTGGCAAAATCAAATTGGGTCTGCTCATCTTCAAAATCCGGCGTAGCGCCCGCCTGGAAAACGGTTCGATATCCCCCCAGCAAGGCGTGCGCGGCGATGACAAACGCCACGCATCCGATAGGCAGCAGCCGAATCGCCACAACCTTCCACGATCGCCTGGGTGCGTCGCGCCACAGGGCGTAAACCGCATACGGGCCCAAAATCAGCGAAAAGAACAAGGCTTCATCGCCCTGCTCGACAAACATCATTCCCAAGGCCCCGCCCGCCAAAACGAGCCAGCGCCAATCCCCGCGCTTGGCCCCCACATCCACCAGCAAAAGAAAGAGCGAAGCGGCCATGAGCAATCCGAATTTGCCAATATGCCCCGCATACGAAAGCGTAAAATTGCAGCCCAGCCAATAGGCCGTCAGCATGCCCAGCAATATGGCCGGCAACCGACATCCGCGCCGCTGCAAAAACAGCCCGAACCACAACGCCCCCAAGCCCAGCATGATCAAATGCAAGTAGTTGACGAAAACCGGAAGCGGCAACAGCCAGAACAACAACATCGTGAAGGAGGGCAAAATGTCTCGCCCCGCGCCCGCCCAGCGACTGTCATCCCACCAGCTCAGAAATCCTTGCGGCAACACTTGCTTGCCCGCGCTCAACGCACCAATCCCGTCATCCATCGTCAAATGAATCGTGTCCACCGAAAGAAACGAACGAAACAAAATCACGCCCATCCCAAAAGCAAACAGACAAATCCACAACGCAAGGACGGTTGGCTTTCGAAGGATCTTCCCGGTTGGTTGTGCCTCCTCCATCTCTACTTCACCCTTCTTCCCTTCCACAGGGACTCATAAAATAACTGCATTCGCCCCGCCGCATAACACGCCAAGAGCACCGGAAGGGAAACCAGTCCGCGAACAAGATAATAGCCTTCTGCCAACACGCGCCGCTTCAACGGGGCCGCCTTCGGATAGCGAATCGCCAGGCGCGCATTGTCTCGCGCATACTGAATGAATCGCATGTCTCCCTCCAGCGGACGCCGATCGTGAAACAAGATGGCCTCCACATCGTGGGCCACCACCGGAATGCCCGCCTCGTCGCACGCCAAAAACCATGCGATGTCGTTCGCCGCTTGGACCTCTCCCGGATGGCGCGGCGCCCTCAAGTGGCGATGCGTCAAAATGTTGTTCAGCGTTCGAACTTTTCGAAATATTTCCCCCCCTTGATGCACGCACGCCGGATCCCCGTTTTCCATGATGTGGAAAATTTCGCTCAACCAATCCTTGTGCGGCAAGGCGTCGGATTCAACAATCACCCGCCATTCACAGGTTGCGTGGTCCAACAGGTATTGGGTTTTTGCGGCAATCGTCCAACACCGTGCCGAATGAAAAAGCACACCCTGAAGCGGCTCCGGTAATTCGTGAAGGAAGGACTCGGGCTGAAAATCGTTCAGTATGTAGAGATGAACCCGATCGTCCACCATCGTCTTCAACGCGTCCAATAGCGCAAAAATCCGCACGTCGTCATGAACCGGAATCAAAATGGCTAAGCGGGCTGTGGTTGTTTTTCGATTGTCCCACACCACGCAGGGCTCGAGCGCTTCTTTTGCGGAGCCACAACAAGGTGAGGATGCGTTCGATTCGGTCATGGGGCGGGTATATCTTTCGAATCCGGCGATGTCAATGGCTCCTCGCACGGGGAGTTCCATTCCTTCTCTCGAATCAAGTCCGGCACATCCGCCAAGCTGGACACAACGAAATCAGCACCCCCCCCCTCTGGAGGCAGCGGCGCCAACCAAATGCTTCGACATCCGGCCGCCTTCCCCGCTTCCACATCCACGAGGCGGTCGCCCACCATCCAACTGTTGGCTAGGTCAATTCCATGAAGTCGAGCCGCTTCCAACAACAGGCCGGGCTTCGGCTTTCGACAAGAACATTCTTTCGAATACTCGGGGTGAATTCCCTTGCTTGGATGATGCGGGCAATACAACAACGCATCCCATTTCGCGCCACTTTCTTGCTGAAGTAAATCGGCAAGCCGTTGATGAATCGCCTCCAAGCGAGCCACGTCCAATGTACCCTTCGCCACGCCCGGCTGATTCGTCACCACCACCAGAAAATATCCCATGGCGCGAAGTTCGACCATGGCCCGGGCCACCCCCGGAAGCAAGCGAACCGAATCCGGTTGCATGGGTGAATCCGGTCCGCCCTCATTGAAAACCATTTCATTGAGCGTTCCATCTCGATCCAGAAATATCGCGCGCCTTGTGTTCCCGATCAGCCTCTTATTTAATTCGCGCCAACCCGCGGGTGAGCCAATTTCATAAAATCGCTCCTTCTCCCAACAGGCCATCAATTGGTGCGCCTGCACCAAGGGTCGAATCACCTCCGACAAATCCAAGGGCATCGACGCTCCAATATAATCGGCCAACACCTCTTTGCGAAACACGCTGAACCCATAATCAATGGTATCGGCTTCCCCCGGCAAGACGGACTTGGAGTAAAATGAAACCCGATTTCCCTCCACGCGAACATTGCTTCGAACCCATTGATCGCGATTTAGAAAAACACACATCACGGCGGAAGCCGGAGATTTCTCCAACAGTGAAAATGGGCGCAAAAAATCCATTGGCAAATAGGAATCGCCATATAGCACCCCAAAGACGGGCCGCAACAACGGCATCGCCTGAACAAGAGCCCCGCCCGTCCCCAAGAGACAAGCCGGGTCTTCCCGCGAAGTGACCACTCGCAGGTTCCATGCCCGGCCATCCCCCACGTAGGTTTCAATCTCATCGGCACCCACGCCCAGACACAGCACAACCTCTTGAATGCCGCAATCTTTCAAGCGTTCCAACTGCCAGCTCAAAAAAGGTTTTCCCGCCACCGGAATCAGCGACTTGGGAAGCCCGCGCGCCACCGACTGCATCCGGGTGCCCCGTCCACCGGCCAGAAGGACCACTTGTTTCATTCCGCCATCCCGTCGTCCACGACTTGCACCCCGTGTGGAGAGGGCTCATACGGAACGCGTGGAAACCCTTGTGCGGCCATAAATTCGTCAAGCGCCTGCGCCTGTGAAGGACAGTACAGCAAAACAAATCCGCCTCCTCCCGCGCCCACGATTTTTCCACCCAACACTCCATACTCGCGCTTCACGTGTTCATAGATCGGATCGAATGACGCCAACCCCACGCAGGAAGACAGAGATTTCTTGAGAGCCCAATGCTCGTCCATTCCTTGGCCAAATCGATCCACATCGCCTCGGCGAATGGCTTGCTCCACCACTCGACCTAACTCCTTGATTCGACATAGCGCATCCACCACGCGACCATGATCGGGCGCGTGCGATTCCCGTGCCGCCACATCTTGCGCATGCAAAATGTTCCGCGCCGATCGTCGAACACCCGTGTCATACAATCGGGCTTTGGTCGCCAATTCCATCGCCGTCACGGAATTCACAGAAACGCTTTCCACATGAACCCCTCCTTCGCGTGAAAGGGTCAGCGCTTGAAATCCACCAAAGGCTGCCAGATAGGGATCTTGTTTGCCCACCGGCCACTTCAGCACATTCATCTCAATGTGACAGGCCTCTTCGGCAAGCTTCTGTGGCGAATATGGTTTTTGTTGAACCTCATGAAGAGCAGCCAGCAATCCGACCAAATACGCCCCGGACGATCCCAATCCCGTTCCAAACGGCAAATCGGAGCGACTCTTGAGTTCGATGGATTCGTGAACATTCATCCGGCGAAAGGCTTCACGGGTGGCCGCATGGCGAATTTCATCCACCGTTGCTGGAAAATCCGTCTCGCCTACTTCCATCCAACTGCATCGCACGGATGGCGGTCGACGGCAAAGAGAAACCTGTACGACTGAATGAATCGCCATGGCGAAAACAAAGCCGCCGTGAGCCTCATAAAACGATGGCAAATCCGTACCTCCGCCACCCAGCGTGATCCGGAGCGGTGTTCGGGTGAGGATACGGGGTACGTTCGTTATCCTCACGGCGCCGTACTCATCGATTCCCATTTTGCCGACACCGTTTTCAACAGCGGATGCGTAACCATCAAATGCAGAATCACCGATTGAATCGCTTCCGTGTGAGGCGTGACGGAATCGGGAAATAGCGCCGGAATCAGCACGCATACGTTGGCATGACGAGCCGTATGCCCCCCGTCGCGTCCCACTATTCCCAGCACCGTCGCCCCCACGCCATTGGCATAATCCACCGCGCCCACCAGATTGGCACTGATATTCTTTTCGCCGTTCCCGCCGCCAACAGACAGAACCAAAACAGCGTCTTTCGTTTTCAGGCGACTTGTTTTCAACCAACTGGAAAAAACATCCGCCCATCCTTCGTCGTTGGTGCGTGCCGTCAGTTCGGCCACATTGTCCGTGGGAGCATAGGCTTCAAAATTCGCCAATTTCCGAAAATCATTCGCCGCATGAGAACAATGCGCCGCACACCCGCCCACTCCCAGCAGAAACAAACGCCCCCCGCGCGCACGAACGTGATCCAACTGCTCCACCATGCGGGCCAGTGCCTCCACGTCCAGCGCTTGAAGAATATCGACCGTTTCAGACACATGTCGCGTTATAAAGGGATCCATGTTCATGACCTTCCCGTGCCGCACCTAATTTAACGTATTGAGGAAGCCCACCACTCCACCAATTCCGTCAGCCCTTCCTTCAGCGGTCGCAAACGGAAATCGGGCAGAAGCCGATGCAACTTTCGAACATCAAGAACTTTTTCGCGGGCTCCCACATAGCGGGTGGAATCATATTGAATGGCCTGTTCGTCATAGCCCACGATGTCGCAAATCATCCTCGCGAACTCTCGAATGGAATATCCTTCGCCACTCCCCACATTGACCAGATCGTTTTGCGTTTCGTTGGAAAGGCGCAAGGCCGCCGTGATGAAATCATCCATGTGAATCAACTCCCGCCGCTGAAGACCATCGCCCCATAGCACCACGGGAGTTCCACTCCGTTTCCCATCCACAATCTTTCGAACGAGATCGAAAATAAAATGCATTTGCCTTCCGTCCACGGGATAGTCCGGCCCGTAGAGCGTGGAAGGAACCAGCGCGAGATATGAAAGACCAAACTGCTGGCGAATCGCACGCAACCCGACGAGGAGCATGCGCTTGGCCATGCCATAGCCATAGAGGCTTTCGGTGGGGGAACCCATCAGGAATTCTTCTTCGCTATGCCCCCCCGTCGGATCATAGCTGCAACTCGTCAGCGGGGTCACCAACTGGGCCTGCGGTTGACGCTCGCTCCACCAAGCCAACACATGGGCATTGATGAGTTGGTTGTGAATCCACTGCTCGCCGGGATGATACAAGCAAAAATCACCCGCCTGCGTCCACGTCGCCAAATGATAAATGCGATCGTACGGCGTGCCCGCAAAAGCATCCAAACCGTTCGATTGAAGAAGGTCCCCGTTGCGGCTGTGTACGCCCACAACCTCATGGCCCTCTCCCGACAGACGTCGGCACAGATGTCGCCCCAGATAACCCGTGGATCCCGTCACTAAGATTTTCATGCCCACGTCCTTGCTTGAACGACGGTCATCAGCGGAATCCATGTCCATTTCATAGGCTGAACGCTATCCACGCCCTTTTGGGGTGTCAAGGGTGAAGGCGGATCAAGGACGATTCTCCCATCGGTTGGCGGTCATATTGAAGAACCATCGAGGCTCGCTCGACCCGTTGAACCAGAGCCAGGACTCATCTTCCGCACGATAGAAGAACGGATAGATCGTGCTGGCAGTCCACAACCAACCCATGTCATTCGCATAGAGCCAGAGGCCCTGTGGGGTGCTGTCCGGAACGATGTAGAAGAAACCGTGCTGGTTGTGCCAAATCCAACCTTCCGTTCCCATGGTCACGTAATCACCAAACCAATCCAGACGCCGCCACCCGTTGCCCAAGTCTTCATGACCGGCATCCCAAGCGTTGCAGACCGGATTCGGACCGTCCACCGTCAATTCATACGGGCCATAGACGCGAATCTCGCCTTGGTTCTCCAACTCGACAAGCCGATACAGGTACGTCGCACCAGGCACCGCACTCGGATCCACTTCTTCATAGACAATCACAGAAGGCGCAAACAGCGGGAAAGGAATCAGCTTTTGGCTTATGCGTACCCACTCGCCTCCCACCTGACGTTCGAGCCAGAAGCCCGCCGTATTCCAAGATTCAAGGGTTTCCCATTGCACCACAGCCTGCCCGTCGCGCGTGATCACCTCGACGTTGCCGATCACCGCCAGCAGCGGCCCGCCGCGATAGCCGAAGTCGTAGCGAACCGGACGCCCGCACTTGTTGAGCAAGGCAAAAATGCCCGCATGCTGGCGCGAATCGTTAGACCCGTCGCCCGCGTCCACAAGCGTCGCCACATATCCATCGGCGGTCAGCACCCGCTGGCTGGACACAACAGAAACCTCGAAGCGCGGCAGACCAACCACCGTCGGATCGTCCATCGTGCTTTCGCCGTAGCGCTCATCCAACAGCAAGTTGGCGAACAGGTAATGCCCTTGTTCGTCGGTCAAAGCCGTCATCACAATCTCGTTACCGCTGGGATACGAGATTCTCAACGTCACCTGGACGCCAGCCAATCCCGGTTCTCCGCCGTCTTGGATGCCGTTGCCGTTGATGTCGTACCAGATGTAGTCGCCCAGCTCGGCAATCACCAGATAATAGCCGAAGTCGCCGCTCGTGTTTGTTTCTCCGCCGAAAACCGTAACCGAGAATGGATCGCTCTGGCTGTTGTCGTCCGCGCCGGGGTTTGTTCCGAGGCTGTGCCAGAAGCCGTTCATCACGTTGGCCACATCCACCACGTCGACCGTATAGGTGCCGTCCGGAAGATCCGTGAAAGCATAGTTGCCATCCGCATCCGTAAACGTCGTACCTGCGATTCGGCCGGTGGCGTCGCGCAATACCAGCTTCACGTCCTCCCAACGCGGCGTCTCGTCCGCATCCAGAGCGCCGTCGGCGTTGCAATCTTTCCAAAGCGTGCCGCCAATCGTGTTCGGAATCGCCGCCACGTAGCCGAAGTCTTGGTCGAGATCGATACCGCCAGCCGGAAGCGCCACGGTCGATCGGCTGTCTCCCGGATTCGTCGTGTCCGGATCCACCGTGTTGATCAGCCCTGTTCCGCCGTTGGGCAGCGTGCTGGTCTCCACGCGCACAACATAGGTGTCTTCTCCCAACCCGCCGAAGTAATAGGTTCCGTTGGCATCGGTTGTCGTAGTGGCCAGCAAGATCAGCCCCGTATAATCGTACAGGTACACCGTCACGCCTTGGATGCCTTCGCCCGAATCCGGCTGACCATTGCCATTGCGGTCGAGGAAGATGGTGTCGCCGATCATCCCCAAGCCCACGCCATGCCCATCGGGCACATAGCCGTGGTCCTGGTCCAAATCGTCGTGCGTGCCATCCAGTGTCGTGGTACTGCGGCCATCCAGCCCGCCGTCGGGATCGGCCGTCTGGACCAGCCCAATCAACACGCCTGCCGTGTCGTTCACCCACACCGTATAGGTTCCCGCCGGCAATCCGGTGAAGAGATAATTGCCATTCTCGTCCGTGACGGTGCTGGCCACAACCTCTCCCGAGCCGTCCAGCAGAACAATCGTCACACCCGCAATCCCCGGCTCGCCCGGATCGTGTGCGCCATCCGCGTTCATATCCAAGAAAATCAGGTCGCCCAGATTGCTGAAGTTCGGGAACCAGTAGCCGAAATCGGCGTTCACGAACACGTCGCCCGGAGACAACACGATCGGCGTCGTGGTCTGGTGATCGCCCGTCCCGGCAGGCAACGGCTCGCCAAAGGTGTCCGGATCGCCGGTCTGCGTGAAGTTCGGCGGCAGAGTACTCGGTTCCACTCTCACCACGTAGGCTCCTGCAACTAGATCGGAGAACAGGTACAACCCGGCCGCATCGGTCGTTGCCGTTGCCACCACCGTCGTATAGTTGCCGTTGCCAGCCGCATCGATATACAACCGAACCGTCACGCCCGGAATCCCCGCTTCGCCGGGATCCTGCACGCCGTCCGCATCAGCATCCACCCAAATCCGATCGCCAATCGTACCCAACACATCCGGAGACGGGCCGGGAGCCAAATTCCAGTTGTAGCCAAAATCCAAGGCTAGGTTCTGCTCGCCTGAGACCAGCGTCACGGCGGTCTGGTGGTCCAACGCGCCGTCGAGATCATAGGTTGGACTCGCCACCAGTGCAGGATCCAAAGTGGTCGTATCCACTTGCACGGTGTAGACACCCGGCGGCAGACCCGTGAACAAATAGAATCCTTGTGTGTCGGTCACCGTTCTGGCGATCTCGTTCGAACTGCCGTCCAGCAACACCATCGTCACGCCGGATAGGCCCGCCTCCCCCGAATCCTGAATGCCGTCCCAATTTTCATCCAGCCACACGTAGTCTCCCAGCGATGTCGGCCGATAGAATCCCGCATCCCACGTGGGGTCGTTCTCGCCGCTCGCCAGCGTGGTCATCGCCGTCTGTCGCGTGACAGGATCCGCATCGCTGTCCCGAGCATCGTCCGCACCTTGGTTCTGCAACGTGGGCGCATAGCCGCCGGGCCGAACGAACTCGACGAAATACTCCCCTGGCTGCAGGCCGGCAAACCAGTAGCCTCCATCCGTGTCCGTACGCGTCGTCGCCAAGAGATTAGACTGGGCATCGTACAACCGCACCGCCACGCGCGGGATCCCCGGCTCGCCGGAATCTTGGATTCCGTTTCCATTGAGATCCTCCCAGACAAAGTTGCCCAGCGACGCCGGTGCATACAGACCCGCATCCCACGTCGGATCGTTCTCGCCGGAGATCAATGTCGTCGGCACCGTGTAACCCGTCGTCCGGTCCGCATCGCTGTCCAGCGCCGCGTCGCCGCCTTGGTTCTGCAGCGTGAACTCGTAGCCCGTCGGCACCGCAAAGCCCACGAAGTACGTTCCCGGCACAAGGTTCGTGAAGGCATACGCGCCCGACACGTCCGTTGTCGTCACGCCCACCGCGTTGGTCGTCGCGTCGTACAGCGTCACTGCAACGTTCGAGACGCCCAACTCGCCGCCACCTTGAATGCCATTACCATTGGTATCCAGCCACACGAAATCACCCAGCGACGCCGGTGTATCAACCTGATAAGGCGCATCATTCGTTTGCGGAGGCACCGGAGGCCCGTCAGGCGGTACAGTCGGCGCTGTCACCACCACGTTGGTTCGTTCCGCACCCAACGTGGTACCCGCAGCCGTGAATGTGGCCACAATCTGCGTACTCGCCCCGACTGCCAATGGACCGATATTTGCCCACTGAATCACGCCATCGTCCATGTTATTGTCCGATGCAGGGACAGATGACACGTAGCTCAAATGCGCAACCTCATAGGTATCCTCTACCGGAACAGTAACCAGATTCACGTCTCCCACATTCACAACCGTGATCCGGAAGGTCAGAACCTCTCCTGTGATGGCTGGACGCCCTAAAACCGTAACCAGCTCCTTCTCTAGCGTGTAGCCCGCGCCATAAATTTCATACGGCGCATCGTTCGTCTTCGGCGGCACCGGCGGCGCCGTCGGAGGCGTGGTCGGCGAAGTCACGGCCACGTTCGTCTCCGACAGACCGACCGTTGTCGAAGCCGCCGTGAACGTCGCGACGATTTGCGTCGACGAACCCACTGCCAGGGTGCCGATGTTCGTCCAGTTGATTGTTCCATCATTGTCGTTGTTGATGGATGCCGGAACCGACGACACGTAGCTCAAATAGTTCGTGTCGTAGGAATCTTCCACTGGCACCGTGACCAGTTCCACGTCGCCCGTATTCGTCACCGTGATCTGAAACGTGATCGTCTCGCCTACTTGCGCCGCGCGGCCCACCGGAGCGGTGCGATCCTTTTCAATTGTATAGCCCGCTGAATGGATTTCGTATGGCGCATCGTTCGTCTTCGGCGGCACCGGCGGTGCCGTCGGAGGCGTGGTCGGCGAAGTCACGGCCACGTTCGTCTCCGACAGCCCGACCGTCGTCGAAGCCGCCGTGAACGTCGCGACGATTTGCGTCGACGAACCCACTGCCAGGGTGCCGATGTTCGTCCAGTTGATTGTTCCATCATTGTCGTTGTTGATGGATGCCGGAACCGACGACACGTAGCTCAAATAGTTCGTGTCGTAGGAATCTTCCACTGGCACCGTGACCAGTTCCACGTCGCCCGTATTCGTCACCGTGATCTGAAACGTGATCGTCTCGCCTACTTGCGCCGCGCGGCCCACCGGAGCGGTGCGATCCTTTTCAATTGTATAGCCCGCCTGGCTCACATTGTACGGTGCCTCGTTGGTGCGCGGAGGCACCGGAGGCTCGCCGGGAGGCGTCGTCGGGGCCGTACTCACCGTGTTCGTTTCGGGCAGGCTCAGCGTCGATTGCAGCGCCGTGAACTGCGCGACGATATTCGTCGATTCGCCCACCGGCAAAGGCCCGATATTGTCCCAATACACCACGCCCGTATCGTTGCTCGAATCGGCCGGAACGGCAGACACGAAGCTCAACAGTGTTGAGTCGAACGTGTCTTCCACGGGAATCGTCACCATCTCCACGTCGCCCGTGTTGGTGATCGTGATTTGGAACGTGATCGTGTCGCCCACCTGCGCCGCGTTCGTCG
>CAZYGH010000033.1:0-50135 GCA_964647595.1 uncultured Verrucomicrobiota bacterium | reverse complement strand
GGATGGGGGTTGAAGATGGAAGAGGAACAGCCGATTTTCCCGCAGAACCGCGGAGGCGCGGAGGAGTTTTGACGTCTGGTCGTAATCCATCTCATCCGGTTTCGAACCGAAAGGATATTTTTAGTCCGAAGCTGAGGGAGGGGACTGAAAATATCAATTTATGAAACTGACCCTTCATGCAATCCTCCGCCCTCGGGCGGGCATATTAGGGCGGGTAGCCTGGTGCTGGCTTGGGAGCCATCTTCTTAGATGTTGCATTACGGGTAAACAGTTCCTCTTTGGATGCACATTTGAAATTCTTTTCATCAGCCGCTTCAGGCTGACCGGGGATGAACAGTTGCACGGAGTAGCCCGACAATGCCGGATTTTCCATTCCGTCAACTTCAAGATAGAATACTCGCGTTGATATTAGACCTTCGCCCCCGTATTCTTGAACCGAACCCCCGTATTCTTGAACTGATTTGGTATAGAATCGCTTCGCGTTTGTGCGGTCAGTTACTTCGAAGGCTACATTCATCGTTCCGGTGAATACAGGGCCTTTGCTTGCGACAACAATTGCCATTGAGATTAATTTTCCTGACACATCCTTCTCTTTGCCCTTATCAACGCCCTTAATCTTCCATTTGGGCGAAACAGCTGACGCTTGATCAACAGCAAATAGAAGGGCAACAAGAGCCAATATTAGGACAGTAACTTTTTTCATTATATTCTCTTTTGTTGCACGGCGATATATTCCGGCGGCATCTAACGCGATAATGTTACAACCGCGACGCGGGAGGGCGCAACCGTAAAGGTGTCACTTTCATATTTTAATATTTTCAAGAGTCGCCGGAGTCGGACCGGATTCACCTGCGGCGCGAGGCTGCGGGATCTGTGGGGGGAGAGACAGATCGGATAGCTCAGGAGGGCTTATCGAGCTGCTGGCGGAGTTCGGAGGGAAGTTGTTCCCAAAGGTCCGGATGGGCTTCGACAAGACGGGTGATGTCGCCGAAAATCTTGAGGCGCTTGCTTTGGCGGCGCTGAAGAAAGTCTCTCACGGAGGCACGGAGCGCACGGAGGAAGAGTGGAAAACCATTTCTCTGAGCCTCTGTGACTCTGTGAGGTAACGGGGTCACTTTCATATTTTAATATTTTCAAGCATGGAAAACAGGTTGGCGAGTGGGGGGGGCACCGCTTGGCTTTTTCTATGCGTGGGCAGGCTGTGCGGAAAGTTTGAGTCCCAATGCTTCAACCACTTTCAAAATAGTCCCTAATTCAGGATTTCGATCACCCGATAGAGCTTTATACAGGCTCTCTCTTGAAAGGCCAGCATCCCGTGCCACCTTGGACATTCCTTTGGCTCTCGCTATATCGCCCAAGGCCTTTGCAACAAATGTCGCATCACCATTTGCCTCTTCCATACATGCTTCCAGATAGGCGGCCATTTCCTTCGGTGTTCGGAGGTGTTCCGCAATGTCGTATCGGGTTGTTTTTGTTTTACTCATTTTTACTCTCACAGGTTACGCGCTAATCGTAGCGCACGTTTGATGTCCGATGTCTGAGTGCTTTTGTCTCCGCCGGCCAGTAGTAGGATGAGTTCCATTCCATCTTTCTTGAAATAGACCCGATAGCCAGGCCCACAGTCGATCCGTAACTCAGAGACCCCTTCGCCGATGGGTTTGGCATCACCAACGAGTCCAAGAGCCAATCGCTCAATGCGCGCCTGTATCCTTGCGCGGCCCTGAAAATCGCGCAATCCATTGATCCATTCGGCGAAGACGTCTGTCTTTCTAATCTGAATCATGGCCATAGTGTATCCCATTGGCTACACATGTCAATCCACGTAAAAGGGCAAACGCATTCAAACTCTGCATTGGTTTATGCGAATGGGTCTAGAAACATCTGTATAGGAGAGGCAAAAACAGCAAGAAAGTCTCTCACAGAGGCACGGAGCGCACGGAGGAAGAGTGGAAAAATCATTCCTCTGCGTCTTTGCGTCTCTGCGGGAGAACGGATTGGGGATTGTTGATGAAGATGGAAGAGGAACAGCCGATTTTCCCGCAGAGCCGCGGAGGCGCGGAGGAGTTTTGGCGTCAGGTCATAATCGGCCTCAACCGGTTTCGATCCGAAAGGATATTGGAAGTCCGAAGCTGAGAGAGGGGATTAAAAAATATCAATTAATGAAACTGACCCCTACACGAACAGGCTGACAGCCTTTAGTCGAATCTCCTCTTCCTGCGCCTTGAGCCGGAATGGGCTGTGCAGAGGGGGCTGGATGTAGTAGAAAAGCAGCGATGAAACAGGGCCTTTTCCAAAGTCAACAAGTCCGCCAAGAAATGAAGCTGGCACCGCGGATGGTGCAGGCGCTTCGTTTCTTGCAGGTGCCGTTGGTGGAATTGCGCGAATTGATTCGTAGCGAGATGGAACAGAATCCGGTGCTGGAGGAGAAGGCGGCGGATTTGGATCCGGCGTTGGTGTCGCTGGAGCCGGTGACGGCGACAACCTTTGACGAGGTGGATCAAGAAAACGACTACGAGCCGGATGATTTCGGGCGGGACATTGATGCGCTGGAGAGGATGTTGGCTCCGAGGTCGGCGGAAGAAAATCCAAGCGAGGCTTCTACGTCGGAGGCGGAGGAAAAGCGGCAATATTTTCTGGATTCGTTGACGGCGCAACCGTCGCTCCATGCGCACTTGGATGAGCAGTTGAACGAGTCGGGGATGGATGAGGCGCAGAAGAGGGCGGGAGAATACATCATCGGCAACGTGGATGAAAACGGTTGGCTGTCGGTGGATGTGGCGGAAGTGGCGAGCGAGTCGGGCGAATCGGAAGCGGTGGTGGAAGCGGCGTTGGCGGTGATTCAGGAGTTCGATCCGCCAGGGGTGGCGGCGCGAAATTTGAAGGATTGTTTGTTGATTCAGTTGCGCCGGTTAGGGCATGGGGCGGGGTCGCCGGCGGCCACGTTGGTGGAGGGGCATTTGGAGGGATTGGGATATTTGCAGGCGGCGGATTTGGCACGGGTGGCGGGGTTGAAGGAAGAGGACGCGGCGGCGGCGATGAAGATGATTTCGTTGCTGGATCCGAAGCCGGGGCTTCGGTTTTCGGCGATGCCGGCGGTGTATGTGACGCCGGAGGTGGAGATTCGCAAGACGGCCGAGGGGGAATATGTGGTGGAAATGTTGAGGGACGGTTTTCCGCGCCTGCGCATCAGCGCGGAATATGAATCCATGATGGAAGACCCTGAGACGGCGGTGGAGGCGAAAAAATATTTGGCCGAAAAAGTGCGTTCGGGCAAGTTTCTGATGGACAGTCTTCATCAGCGGCGAGAAACGGTTCGGCGCTTGGCAGAGGAGATTGCGGCGGCTCAACGTGAATTTTTCGAGCACGGCATTTCGAAGTTGAAACCGCTGACCATGGCGGCGCTGGCGGTGAAGCTGGGGGTTCACGAAACAACCGTGGGGCGGGCGGTTTCGGGAAAATATGCGCGGACGCCGCAGGGTATTTTCGAGCTGAAGTTTTTCTTCACCACGGGGCTGATGATGGCGGATGGGCAGAGCATTTCGACGGAGGCGGTCAAGGAGGCCGTGGCCAAAGTGATGGCGCACGAAGATGTGAAGCATCCGTTGTCCGATCAGGCCATCGCGGAAAAGCTGAAGGAACAAGGCTTTCAGGTGGCGCGCCGGACGGTGGCAAAATATCGCGAGCAACTGGGCGTGCCGCCGGCGCATAAGCGGAAGTGAAAAGATAGCCAGCAGATTTTAGCAGGAAAACAGGAAACACAGGAAAATAAGAAAAATTACCCATTTTAGGTGATGACCTCAGGGGCGGAAAATAGAGACGACGATGAAGATGGATTTTAATGCGACGGATTTTGTGGAATTTTGTCGGACGAATCGGCCGGCGTATCATGCGCAGTATTATGCGATGTATTCGAGCTGGTGGGAGGGCATCACGACAGATCCCAACTTGATGGTGGTCCCGATCGATGATCACATGGTGCATCGCGGAGATGGATTGTTCGAGACGTGCAAGTGCGTGGATGGGGCCATCTATAATCTCGATGCACATCTGATCCGGCTGGAGGGCGGGGCCAAGACCATTGCGTTGCAACTACCGTGGAGCCGAGCAGACATCCAAAAGATCATTGGCGAAGTGCTTTGCGTGGGGGGGCAGCGAAATGCGTTGGTTCGAATTTTTGTTTCGCGCGGGCCGGGAGGCCATTCGGCGAATCCGTATGAATGTCCGAAGCCGTTACTCATGGTACTCTCCATTCGATTGCCTGCCCCATTTATGGAGGGGCATCCGGAAGGGGCGAAAGTGGGCGTGAGTGGGATGCCGACCAAGAGTGGATTTTTTGCGCAGGTAAAAAGCGTGAATTATTTGCCGAATGTGTTGATGAAAAAACAGGCCGTCGATACGGGCGTGGATTTCATGCTGGGGTTTGATGCCAATGGGCACATGACCGAATTGCCCACAGAAAATTTCGGCATCGTGACGGCGGCGGGGGTGTTGAGGGTGCCGAAGCCAGAGCATATTTTGCTGGGCACGACGATGCTGCGGGTGTTGGCGTTGGCGCGTGAGAAATTGGTGCCAGCAGGCGTTTTGGCGGGGGTGGAAGAGGCGGATGTGCCGCGGGCGGAGTTGGAAAAAGCCGCTGAAATGCTGGTGTTTGGAACGACGCCGCATGTGACGGCGGTGACCGAATTTGCGGGCCGTTCGGTGGGAGATGGAAAACCGGGCCGAGTGTGGCGGGAATTAAGTCGGGTGTTTGAAGAGGATTTAATAAATCCGGCGTGTTTGACTCGATTGATGTAACCGAATCGGGTTTGGAAACGACTTTCCCCGAAAGATGAAAAGGTGATGGAATTGAAATTTTTCAAAAATGCGGTGGAGAATAAAGGGGCGTGGGTAGGGGGGCTGTTGGTCGTGTGGCTGGCGGGATGCGTGGGAGTTCCGAATGCGAAGGAGATGCGTGAGCTTCGCGCGAAGTCGGCGGAGACGCGCATCCGCGATTTGTCGGAGAAACAGACGACACCCAGCGCGGTGTATCTTTCAGGGCCGTTGAAATTGGTGGATGCGTTGGCGTTGGCGATGGAGCAAAACCGCACGTTGCAACAGGAACGGCAGGGGCCGGAGATTGCTCGAGGACGCATTCAGGCATCGTATGCGGAGGCGTTGCCATCCTTGGGGCTCACGGGGGGATATTTGCGGCGCGATGAAGAGCTGGGTAGCACGGTAAATGGGCAATATGTGACGACGCGATTTCAGGATCAATACAATGCGGGGCTGAAGCTCACACAGCCGCTTTTCAATGGGCGCATCGGGTCGGCCCTTCGCGCGGCCAAGTTATATGAAGAGTGGGCAGCGGCGGGGTTGCGGGATGCAACGGAGGGGATTCGTTTTGAGGTGGTTCGGGCCTATTACGATGCCGTGTTGAGCGGGCATTTATTGGATGTGAATGTGGCGGCGCTGGAAACGGCGAATGCTCAGTTGGCGACGGCTCAGGCGTTGCGGCGTCAGGGCATGGCGTCGAACTATGACGAGTTGCGCGCGGAGGTGGAAGTGTCCAATTTTCAGGCACAAGTGTTGCAGGCCCGTAACAACAAGGACTTGGCCTATACGACGCTATTCCGGTTGCTGGGGGCTTCGCCGGAGAGCGATGTGGAACTGGTGGACGACATACCGTTGGTGTCGGAGGAGATGACCTTCAGCGAAGCGGCGCAAACGGCGTTGGAACGGCGCGCCGATTTGACGGAGGCGGAATATGCGATGCGGATGCAGCGCGAAAGTGTCGAAGCTGCAAAAGGGCGCTATTTGCCCGATGTGTCGGGCTATGCCGCGCAGGTGTGGTCGAATCCCGATCCTCATCAATCCACGAAGGATGACTGGGGCGACGAATGGCAGGCGGGCGTTCAGTTGAGTTGGCCGTTGTTTGATGGGTTGGATCGTAGTGGCACGCTGATTCAGGAGAGGGCCAAATTGCGGCAGATGGAGATTGCGTTGCAGGATGCCGAAGAGCGGGCGGTGAGTCAGATTCGGCAGGCGGTGTTGTCGCTGAAGACAGCAGAAGAATTTGCGCATTCGCAGAGTCAGAATTTAGAGACGGCGAAAGAGGCGCTCCGTTTGGTGGAAGCGGGGTTGCAGGAGGGGCAGAATACGCCGCTGGAAGTGATCGACGCTCGGCAGGCGTTGACGAAGGCTTCGGCCAATTATTATCAGTCGCTGTTTAGCCATGCGCTGGCCCGCGTGTCGTTGCAGAGGGCAATGGGATTGATGTCGGACGGTGCGCTTCCAGATGGACCGGTTTTGAAATAAGGATGAATATGAAAAATCAGATTTGCGGGATTTTGGTGGTGGGGTTGGCCTGTGGAATGGGGCTCGGTTGTTCCAAGGCGAAGGAGAAGGACGCAACGGCTGCAGGGGAAAAGAAGATGGCACCGGTGGCGGTGCGTACGGCGTTGGTGGAGCGTCGAGATATTTCGGAGACGTTGTTGTTCACGGGTGAGATCGAGACGCCGGTTTCGGTGGAGGTGTTTTCCAAGGCGCAGGGGCGGGTGGAAAAAGTGAACGTGACAGAAGGGGTTGAGGTAAAGCGCGGGAAGATCATGGCGGAGATGGATCGCCGTGAGTTGGAGGCGCGGTTGGCGTTGGCGGAGGCGCAAGTGCAGCAGGCGGCGGTGACGGAGGCGGATCGCGAGCGCGAACGTCGCCGACTGGAGGCTCTGTTTGCGGAAAATGTGGCCACGGAGCAGGCGCGAGATGCGGCGGTGACGGCGCATGAAAGTGCGAAAGCGGCACAAGCACAAGCGAAGGCTCAATTGGATTTGGCGAATGTCAATTTAGATGAAGCCACGTTGGTGGCGCCGATGGATGGCGTGGTGTCGGCGAGGCGAGTGGATCCGGGCGCGTTGGTGGGACCGGGAACGGGTGTGGTGAAACTGGTGCAGATGGATCCGCTCCGGCTGATGTTGGCGATCCCGGCGCGACTGTTGCCGTTGTTGGAAGAAGGAAAGACGGAAGTGGCTATTTCGACGGACGTGCAGGCTGGTCAGGAAACGATGTGTCAGGTGGCGCGTATTTTCCCGACGGTAGATGTGGCCACGCGCACGGCACGCGCGGAAGTGCGGTTGCCCAATCCAAAAGAAAATGGAGGCTGGTTGCTTCGCCCGGGTATGTATGCGACGGCGCGCCTGACCTTGGCGACGAGTCCAGGGGCGCTGGTGGTGCCGGTGTCTTCTGTGGTGCGCATGCTGGAGCGCAGGATTGTTTTCGTGGTGAAGGAGGGGGTGGCGCGGGCGATCGAGGTGAAGACGGGAATTCGCGATGGGGCCGACATCGAGATTATGGAGGGGTTGGCGGAGGGGGATGAATATGTGGTGATGGGGCAGAACAAGCTGACGGATGGTGCTTCGATTGAGCGTGTGGGAGCTTTTGGTGCGCCCGCCGTGGAGGCGGCGCCATGAAGTTGCCTGAACTGGGCGTCCATTATCCCATCACGACTCTGATGGTGTTTTTGGCTGTTTTCGTGCTGGGGGCCGTCATGTTGACGCAGCTCCCGGTGGACTTGATGCCGGAGATCGAGCGGCCGACGGTGACGGTGATGACGACGTGGGAAGGGGCAAGTTCGGAGGATGTCGAGCGGAAGGTGACCAAGATTGTGGAGCGGGCGTTGGGCTCGGTGAACAATCTGGATTCGATGTCGAGCACCACGATCGAAGGCGTATCGTCGGTGGTGTGCGAGTTTATTTGGGGCAGCAATTTGGATGAAGCCTCGAATGATATTCGGAGCAGTTTGGAGCGGATTCGAAAGGTGTTACCCGAGGAGGCCGATCCGCCGATTCTCTTGAAGTTCAATACGTCGCAGATTCCGATTCAGTTTTATGGAATCACGTGTACAGAAAGTATTGAGAGTCTTGAAGAAATTGTGAACAACGAGATTGCGGATCCGTTGAAGCGGTTGCCGGGGGTGGGCTCGGTGTCGTTGTTCGGCGGGCTGGAGCGACAGGTGAACGTGAATTTGTCGCCGGAGCGGTTGACCGGATTCGGGCTGACGCTCGAAGAGGTGGCGGTGGCGTTGGCGCGCGAGAATCTCACGTTGCCTGCGGGCAATTTGAAGGTGGGCCGATTTGACTACACGATTCGGGTGCCGGGAGAATATCGTTCGCCGGAGGAAATTGGCGACATTGTGATTCGGTCGAAGGATGGCGCGTTTGTGCGATTGCGCGATGTGGCGGATGTGGAAGATGGCTTTGCTGAGGAGCGGCGCATTGTGCGCGTGAAGGATCGGCGGGCCATCATGATGATGATTCTGAAGCGTTCGGGGGCGAATACGGTTGACGTGGCGGAGCAGGTGACACGGGAGCTGGAGAACAACATCAAGCCTTCCTTGCCGCGGGATATTGAGTATTTCTTGATTTTCGATTCGAGCAGCCAGATTACGCAATCCATCTCGAACGTGAGCCAAACGGTTCGATGGGCGTTTGTGTTTGTGGTGTTGACGACGCTCTTTTTCCTGCGCAATTTCCGGTCGGCGTTGATCATTGCGTTGACGATTCCCTTTGCGATGATTTTGGCGTTCATTTTCATGTGGGTCATGGGATGGACGATCAACATTATTTCGATGGCGAGCTTGGCGATTGCGATGGGGATGGTGGTGGACAATGCGGTGGTGGTGCTGGAAAATATATCCACGAAAGTGGAGCGGGGTACGGCGCCGAGGGAGGCCGCCATGTTTGGCGCCGACGAGGTGGGCACGGCGGTGAGCGCGTCCACGCTAACGACCATCGTGGTATTTGTGCCGTTGATTTTCTTAAAGGGGGAGGCGGGGATTTTGTTTAAGCAATTGGGCGGGTTGCTCACGGCGACGCTGACGGCGAGTTTGGTGTGTGCGCTGTGGCTTACGCCGATGTTGAGCTCCAAGCTATTGAGATCGACCCGGCAGCGGCGGGTGCGGAGTCGCTGGGCCGAGGAATTTCATGTGTGGAGCGAGCGGAAGTTTGAGGCGTTGGATGTAGGTTATGCTGGATTGCTGCGACACGGATTGCGGCGGCGCTGGGTGGTGGTGGCCGGTGCCATAGCGATTTTTATTGGAAGTATCGTTCTCTTCCGAGGATTGGGTTCGGAGTATGCGCCGGAGGATGATTCGGGGCGATTGACCTTGATGATTCAGGCGCCGGTGGGGACGCGGGTGGAAGAAACGGCCCTTCTGTGTCAGCGGGTTCTGGATGTGGCGTTGGAGAAGGTGGGGCGAGAGAATGTGTTGACCTATGCGTTTCGATGCGGCGACATGGGGGGCATGGTGGGCGGTACGTCGGGGTCGCACATGGGTCGAGTGTTGATGCGGCTGGTGCCGCAAACGGAGCGGGAGCGTTCGGTGCAAGCGATGGGGCGTTCTGTCAGCGAGGTGGTATCGAAATGGCCCGAGGTGCAGAAATTCAGCGTCGACACGGCACAATCCGGGCCGGGGCGCAGCGGGGGCGGGAAGCCGATTTTGATCGAGGTGCTGGGATTTGATCTGGATATTTTGCAGAAGGTGGCGGAGCAGGTGTTGGAGATCGTGCGCACGACCCCGGGTGCGGTGGATGGGGAGCTCGGGCGCGATCCGGGACGGCCTGAAATTCACGTGGAAATCGATCGCACGAAAGCGGCGGCGCACGGTTTGAATGTGTCGCAGGTGGTGAATGGAATGCGGACGCTGTTTTATGGAACCACGACGACTCGATTCCGCGAGGAGGATGAGGATTATGATGTGGTGATGCGGTTGGCCGATCCGTTCCGGGAGACGGTGGGGGATGTGTCGCGCAGTGAAATTGTGAGACCGGACGGGCGGAGGATTCGGCTGGATAGCGTAGCGGAGGTGGTGGAGCGGGTGGGGCCGTTGCAAATCGACCGCAAGAATCAGGAGCGCATGATCAAGGTGGAGGCGGATGTGTTCGGGCGCAGTAGCGGCGAAGTGGTGCGTGATTTGCAGAAGCGCATTCGGGCCGAAATTCCGCTTCCATCGGGCGTGGGAATTAACTTTGGCGGTACGGCGGAAGATCAAGCCGAGACGTTTCGCCAGATGGGGCTGATGCTGGTGCTGGGGATTTTGCTGGTCTACATGGTGATGGCTTCGCAATTTGAAAGCCTGCTGGATCCCTTTTTGATTTTGTTCGCGATTCCGTTTGCGTTCACGGGCGTTGCCATCAGTTTGACGGTTATGCGGCTCACCGTGAGTATCATGTCGTTCATTGGCATGATTATGTTGGTGGGGGTGGTGGTGAACAATGCCATTGTGCTGGTGGACTACATCAACCTGTTGCGTGCGCGTGGCGAATCGCTGGCGGATGCCATTGTCCATGCGGGGCGATCCCGGTTGCGTCCGGTGCTGATTACGACGATGACGACGACGCTGGGGATGGTTCCGATGATCGTGAGCCGAGGCGAGGGTGCGGCAACGTGGAAGCCGATGGCGGTGACGATTGTGGGCGGGTTGACATTTTCGATGTTGGTCACGCTGGTGCTGGTGCCGATTTTGTATAGCTTGGCGCATTCGCGACGGGCTCGGCGGCAGGAATTGATTTCTGCGGAAAAGGGAGTGCGCACATGAAAATGGTGTGGATCATGCACGATGTGGTGTTGACCGATGAGATGCAGGACTTGTTGGATGAGCTGGGAATTGTGGGTGTTTCGCGTTGGAACCGCATGGTGGGGCGCGGGCCGAAGAGTGGCGCGCGAATGGACAACCACGTGTGGCCGGGGGCCAACTCGGGGGCCTTTGTGGTGGTGGAGGACGAGATGGCGGCGCGCCTGATGGGGCGACTGCAACTGCTTCGCAACGAAGTGGGTGGCATGACGGGCGTGTGGGCGTTCACGACGCCGGTGATGGAAACACTGAAGTGATTCCAAGTAGGCTATTCCCAGAGCGGGTGATTGAATTCGATGGGATTTGTCCAAAAGATTGACAGGCGAGAGCGGTTTCTATAACTTTTATGAAAATGTAAAAGTTGAGACCATGAAATCACCTCAAAAAGCCGAAGTCGATGGAGCCGTCATCAAATCGCGATTGGTGGCGTCGGGAGGGCGGTTGGCGCAGGAGTTCGGATTCAACCGGGTGGCGGGAGAAGCGTTGACGAGCCTCTATCTGACGGAGGGGGAAGCCTCGCTGGACGAGCTGGAGAAAGAGCTGCATTTGAGCAAAGCCGCTGTGAGTTTGGCGGCGGCGCAATTGGAGCGGATGGGGCTGATTCATCGGGTGCGGAAGGCGGGCGATCGCAAGCGCTATTATCGGAGTGCGGACGACATTGGCTCCGCGTTGCGGCATGGGATTTTGAAATTTGCTCTCTCCAAGATGGCCGTGCTCGAGACGGACTTGAAGCAGGCGGAAGAATCGCTGTCGCGGCTGAAAAAGGAAGCCGGGGCTCCGTTTCTTGCCGGGCGAGTGGCCCGCATGCGCCAGCTGAACCAGCGCGCCGGACGGTTGTTGGACAATCCACTGGTAAAGTTATTTTCAAAGCTGGGATAGAGGACAAGATGAGCGCACTCATAGCAACCTTGGCTGACCGCATGGGCGTAGCGATTCACCAGTCGCCGCTTCGCTTCAAGATTCGGCGGTGGCTTGATTCAAGCAGAGAAGGTCCGACACTTGCTCCCGAAGATTGGTTGGTGGAACTGGCGAATCGGCGGGGGGCCACGGTGGTGTTTCGTCAGCAGGAATCGCCTGTGGGAACCCGTTGGCCGGACCGGAACGAGTTTCAAGACGAAGAACTGGTCGTGGCGCTTTGTCAGTTGAATTGCGCAGACCGTCCGCAATTGTTGCGGTTGCCGGCCCAGTTGATTTCGAGCGGGAAGCTGGATGTCGGCGTTTTGTTTCGGCTGGCCAAAATGGAGCGGGCGGCTCGCACCTTGAAGGAACTGGCCACGCAAGCCTTGAACGTGGAGCCCAACCATCCGGTTTGGCGGCGGATTGCGGGGGAGTATTCCGATGAGAAGCCGTTTGTTGAACCCTTGATCCATTGGAGCCGGTTGGCCGAGCCGCTCTTTGCTTATGGAAAAGCCAACCCCATCGGCTGGAAGTTGGTGGCCGGATGAATGCGCGCATCATTTTGGATGAGTTGAATGCCCGGCTGGAGGAACGGGTCGAGTTGACCTTGTATGGACGCGCCGCCATTCAGCTTGGGTTTCCGAATCCGCCAGAGGACACGTTGCTCAGTCTGGACGTCGACGCTGTTTTCTGGCTTGGTCAGGCCGAGCAACTGAATGAAACGACGAACTTCTGGGAAGCCATCGATCAGGTGAACAAGCAACTCGGCAACCAAGGTCTGTACATCAGCCATTTCTTCACGGAAGACATGGTCATTCTGCGTCCCGACTGGCGGGAGCAGCGAAAACGGATTGAAACCGCTTGGGATAAGATCGTTTTGTATCGGCTATCCGACGTGGATTTGTTGTTGAGTAAGCTGATGAGGGACGATCCGCAGGACCAGCAAGATGCGTGGTTCATTCTTCAATCCGCCGCTCTTTCGAAGGGCGACGTTCAACGGGCCATTCAAGAGGCCCGGGTGCCGAACGTGCCGGAATTGGCGGAACAATTCGGGCGGGCATCGGCCCGGCTGATGAAGCGATTTTCCGCAGGCCAGAGGGGGGAAGGCTGATGTCCACAACCTTCATTCGAGCCAATCAGCCCTGGTGGAAGATCGATTTCCGGGAACTGTGGGAATACCGTGATTTGATTGGCATCATGGCGCAGCGGGATCTGACGTCGGCCTACAAGCAAAGTGTGTTGGGGCCGCTGTGGTTTGTGTTGCAACCGCTGTTGACAACGTTGGTATTTACAGTGGTGTTCGGCAACATTGCGGGAATTGGAACGGACGGCATTCCACCCATTTTGTTTTACATGAGCGGCATGCTGATCTGGAATTTTTTTGCCACGTGCATGAATACCATTTCGGGAACCCTGACAAGCAACGTGGGAATTTTCGGGAAGGTCTATTTTCCGCGGTTGAGCGTGCCCATCGTGAAGGTGATGGTCACATCGGTGACGGCTGCATTGAATTTTGTGATGTTTGCCGGTTTTTGGGTGTATTACCGATTTTTCACAGATGCGTTGTTGCCTCCTGCCTGGCACATGTTTTTCCTTTTCCCCATTCTCGGGTATGCCGCTATGTTGGGAATGGGGATGGGGTTGTTGCTGTCTTCCATGACCATCAAGTATCGTGACATTAACTTTTTCCTGCCGTTCTTTTCGATGTTGTGGATGTATGCCTCGCCCATCATTTATCCCGCGAGTGTGGTTCCCGAACGTTGGCGTTGGGTGATTCTCTATAATCCGATGTCTTGGGCGGTGGAGGCGACACGCGAGTGCTTGACAGGAAAGGGAACCTTTGGCGTTGAACAGGTGGTCGTGGGAATCCTCACGGCTTTGATCCTTTTGGCGGTGGGCGTATTTACATTCAATCGTGTGCAACGGACCTTCGTGGATATTGTGTGAGGGGGGGGGAATTATGATTGCGGGAGTGCGGGATTGTGAGAATGGAGAAGTGCTTGAATGCGGGAGTGCCGGATTGCTTGATTGCGGGAGTGTGGGAATGAATTTGAGAGAGTGGGAATGTTGAAGTGAAGGAACGGATGACAAAGGAAGAGTTCAAGAAGTGGCTTAAGGCTCGGACTCGCACGTTTGCCGTGCAGGTGTTCCATTTTGTCGATGAACTGCCCAAGGCAACCTCCACGCAGGTCATTTCATTCCAGCTTGCCAAGTCGGCCTCATCGATGGGGGCCAATTACCGGGAGGCCACTCGGGCCGAATCTCGGGCCGATTTCGCCCACAAGATTGGGATCGTTGAGAAAGAGTCGGACGAAACCCTCTTCTGGCTTGAAGTCCTGTCGGATTTATTTCTGCCGCCCCACAGTTTGCGCAAAGCGTTGGATCCTTTGCTGGGCGAGTCAGACGAATTACTACGCTTGTTCACCTCCATCAAAAAAGGCATTTCTCTCAGTTCACAATCCCGCAATCGAGCAATTCAGCAATTCAGCAATCAAGCCCGCTTATGACCTCCTCTATCCCCCCATCCCGCACTTCCGCACTTTCGCATTCCAGTGGCCCCGCCATATCGGTGCAGAACATTTCAAAGGTGTACAAGCTTGGCGCCATCAACCGCCGGACCTTGGTGGATGAAATCCAATATGGCTGGCTCAAGTGGCGAGGAAAAGATCCCGTCGCCCACATGGGGACAGTTGGAGCGAAGTCGAACCAAAGGAATCCGGATTTCTGGGCGCTGAAGGATGTGAGCTTTGATGTGGAGCCGGGGGAGATCGTGGGACTCATCGGGCGCAATGGGTCGGGAAAGTCGACGTTGCTAAAAATACTGAGTCGGATCACGGAACCCACCGCCGGAAGTGCGCTCATCGCGGGTCGGGTGGGTTCTCTGCTGGAAGTGGGCACCGGGTTTCATCCTGAACTGACGGGGCGAGAAAACGTTTATATGAACGGGACCATTTTGGGCATGAAGCGGAGAGAGATTGAGGCAAAATTTGACGAAATTGTGGAGTTTTCGGAGTTAGAACAGTTCATCGACACGCCGGTTAAGCGATATTCGAGCGGGATGTATGTACGATTGGCCTTTGCCGTGGCCGCGCATTTGCAGCCGGAGATTTTGTTCATCGATGAGGTGTTAGCCGTCGGGGATGTGGCTTTCCAAAAGAAATGTCTTGGAAAAATGGAGGATGTTGCGAATGGGGGCCGGACGATTGTATTCGTGAGCCACAATATGCATGCCATCTCGACGTTGTGTCAAAAGGCGGTGTGGCTGGATGGTGGGAGGGTTCATGCCATTGGACCCGCGAGGGAGATTGTGTCTACCTACACGGCGGAATCGATGTTACGGACGGGCTTGGGAGTTCAGGCGGCGCTACTCGATAAAAGCCCGGCGATCATTGAGGGCGTGAAGGTGTTGGATGGAAAAGGGATGGAAAGCGATGTGATGGATGCCGGTGAGTCCATGGAGATTGAGATTCAAGTGGCGCAACGTGACATGGCCAACCCTGTGCGCATTGTTTTGCGGATACATTCGGCGGAAGAGGATGCGTTGGCGCTGTGCACGACTACGTTCCATGACTTCTCCTTAGAGCCCTGTCTGGCGGCGGGTCATCAAATTGTGCGCTGTCACATCCCTGGCAACCTGTTCAATGTTGGCACGTATTGGATTTCGGTGGGCATCGATCGTCCTCAAGAGCCGGTTTTTTCCGAGTGGAGTTATTGCAAGAGTTTCCATCGGACGAAGGACTCGGGGGCATGTAAAGGGACCTATGTGAGATTGGATGGTGTTTTATCGCCATTTCAACGATGGAGTTTGTTCCAGTATAAACCGTTTTGCGAAGAGGAAAAGCCATGAATCTGTTATCCGTTTTTCAAAAAGACAAGAAAAGACCTATGGAAACGACGGCGGAGATTGGTTGCCCGATCTGCGGGGGGGTGCAACAGGATATTGTGGAATGCGGGACGACGCGTTTTGTGACGGGGCCTTCCCGCAAGCATGCCGAGAGTCAGAACTGTCGAAAATATAAATGCAAAGACTGCGCCCATCTCTGGACGCCTTGGTTGGACCGGAATTTGAAGGAAGTGTCTGAAATTTATGACGGCATCTATGGGGAGGTTGCGAATGAAAGCGTGAATGTTAATTTTAGGAGTGCTCATCAGTTGGAGCTGATCACACTGGGTTTGTTGGCTACGGACCAGAAATATCCTTGTTTGGATTTCGGATGCGGGCCTAACAGTTTGGTCACTCTCATGCTTCGGAAGTTGGGTAAGCCGGTTCATTGTTGCGACATTTCCAATTTTTACCCGTATGACAATGAAGGTTTTTTTCGGCACTCTTTCGACCCGCGATGGCATGGCTATTTTGGATCGGTGGTATCCATCGAGGTCATCGAGCATTTGGGAGATCCGCTGGAAAGCTGGTTGTATTTCAATCGCATTCTGAAGCCGTCAGGTGCGATGTATCATGTGTTTCCGTCTCTGATCCATTGCGAAATTCAACATCACTATATAACCAACGCATTCCACACCTGCCTTTTCTCCGAACAATCGCTTCGGCGTCTTTGCGAGAGAACCGGTTTTGAGTTCAGGGGCTTTGTGACCTCGCAGATTCCTTCGGCGGATTTAACGTTGCAAAACATTTTTTACTTTCAAAAAGTGCGTACCGTGTGACGAATTCAAGCGGAGAACACATGAAAACATACCGTCTATTGATATGGTGTCCGTTAGTGAATCCGGGTGGAGGCGTCCGGCTGTTGATTCGGCTGATCTCCGCCTTGGCCATTCGTCCAGAGATCAAGGGGATCACCTTGGTGGTTCCCCGAGGAAGCATTTCGCCGGAACGGATATCCGAAGCGGCGCGTCCGGCCATTCGCTGGTGCGAATTCGATCCGGTTTCTCCGCCGATACGGTTGGTGGACAGAATTGCGCGTCGCTTCGGCTCGCGCCCGCCGCTACCGCCGGATCAACAGGAGTTGGTCTCTCAAATGGACGATTGCGATGTGGTGTACGCTTTTTGGCCGCACCGGCTTGATTTTCCAGATGTGCCCAAGCCCATCGTGTGCACGTTTCAGGATGCGATATATTTCGATTTTCCGGAAGTGCTGGGAGGTAAGGAAACCATTCGGGAGTGGCATCGGGCGGCGCATTGGTTGAAGAGGGCTTCCCAAGTGGTGGTGTCGTCGATGGCGACCAAAGACGCATTGAAACGGCATTTCGATATTCCGCCAGAAAAGCTGGCATTGGTTCACCATGCCATTTTGCCCACCGACCCCACCACGGAAGTTCAGTTGCCCCCGAGCTGTGCCGACGCCTTGCCCCCTCGCTATCTTGTATTTCCAGCCCCGATTTCCAGTCACAAGAACCACTACAATTTGTTTATTGCCTGGGCGCGATTTGCTGACCGGATGAACTATCCCTTGGTGCTGATGGGAAACTGCACGCAATTGCTGAATTTCAAACATGGACAGTGGCCCAAGCAGGGGGATAGTCCACGTCTGACGGGAGTTCTGCAGCGCCATGAGCTTTGCATGGGCAAGGATTATTATGCGTTGGGATATGTGCCCGATGAAGATATTCCCCGGATTATTCGTCGAGCAGCCGCGCTGATTATGCCTACGTTGGCAGAGGGGGGCGGGAGCTATCCTGTGGAAGAGGCGCTGCGACTGGGTGTGCCGGTGTTGTGTTCGGACATTCCCGTGTTACGCGAGCATTTGAAAGGGCGCTCGGCAACGATTGGTTGGTTCGATCCGGAATCACCCGATTCCATCTTGGCTGCCTTGAACGAATGGAGGGAGAACAATGACGCCCGGAAACAATCCGCCGTGGAGGGAATGAAGGACCCACGGCCGACATGGGATGATGTGGCAGAGGGCTATGCGGCGATATTTTCGCGCGTAGCTGCGGAAGGTCAACATGGAACAACCCCTTGATATCCGGATTCGCGAGGTGATGCCTGCGGATGCGGCCCGGCTCGGAGAATTTTTCAAAGCCAATGCAACGGCAACCACGTTGCGCCATTTCAGTCCGTTTCGATTGGATGAGGCGACGGCTCGGCAAATCGCGCTGGAGCCTCGGCGGGATGTTTATTTTGCGGCTCTCCTCGGGGAGAGCTTCGTTGGACTGAGCCTGTTGCGGGGTTGGGATGAAGGGTTCGATATTCCCAGCTTCGGCATGGTGATTGATGAACGGTTGAGGGGGAAGGGAGTGGGGCGCCGACTCATGGAGTGGACCTTAGGGGCAGCCAAACAAAAGGGGTGTTCTCATGTTCGGCTGAGTGTGAATGCGAGCAACCTTCGGGGAGTTCGTCTCTATGAGTCGCTTGGTTTTGTTCGCCAGTCAGAACAACCGATTGTGGTCGAAGGAGAGAGCGACTCAAAAGTCATTATGATCAAGGAAATTAATTAAGGAGAGTTGCCATGAGCATCATTCAAGACAAGAAAATTTCGGTCGCCGCGCCAGCCTTGGTTGGGAGGGAAAAAGAATATGTGTTGGATTGTCTAGATACGAATTGGATTTCCTCCAGCGGCCCGTACATTGATCGATTCGAGAAATCGTTTGCAGACTTTTGCGGAGTGCCCTACGCCCTGTCGTGTTGCAATGGAACGGTGGCGTTGCATTTGGCCTTGCTGGCCTATGGCGTTGGCCCAGGGGACGAGGTTCTCGTGCCGACGTTGACCTATGTGGCGACGGCCAATGCGGTGGCCTACTGTGGAGCGAAGCCGGTGTTTTTGGATTCAGAGGCCGCCACATGGAATTTGGATCCGGAGCAGATCGAAGCTCGTATTACACCTCGCACACGCGGAATCATTGTCGTTCATCTCTATGGGCATCCGGTCAATATGGACCCGGTTCTAGCGGTTGCGAGAAAGAGCGGGCTATTTGTCATTGAAGATGCGGCGGAGGCGCATGGCGCACGATACAAGGGAAAGATCGTGGGTGGATTGGGTGACATTGCCACGTTCAGTTTCTATGGCAACAAGATCATCACGACGGGGGAGGGTGGAATGGTGGTCACCCGCGACGCCGAATTGGCGCGAAAGATGCGCTTGTTGAAGGGGCAGGGGATGGACCCGCAGCGTCGCTATTGGTTTCCCGTCACGGGCTACAACTATCGCATGACCCATATCGAGGCGGCCATTGGTTTGGCACAGTTGGAAAAGATCGATTGGCATCTTTCGCGACGGAGAGAGATTGCTGCGGCTTATCAATCGGGTCTGCGGGACTGTCCTCAACTGGAGTTGGCACCTGAGCAGGTCTGGGCTCATAATGTATTTTGGATATACAGCGTGGTGCTGACGGAGACCTGCGCCTTGTCCCGCGACAAGGTAATGGAGCAACTGGCTGCCGTCGGAATCGAAACGCGACCGTTCTTTCCACCGATGCACCACTTGCCCATGTATGCGTCGGTGAATCAAAGTCAGGCATTCCCCGTGGCCGATCGTCTTTCGGCGCGGGGCATCAATTTGCCCACTTTCGGCAAGCTGTCGAGCTCAGATCAAGCCTATGTGTGTGAACAGTTGCTCCGAATTGTCCGGGCTGGATGAACGGATTCCAGTGGACGGATTCCTTTTCAGCAAAACTTTGAAATGAATATTCTTTTGATCAGTGCAGGGCTGCCTGATAAGCGTAGCGGCGGTTTGCCGGCCTATATGGGCGAGGTTATCGAAGAATTATTGGCCCGCGGGCATCGCGTTCACTACCTTAATCCAAGCGAACGCCATTCGGCTCGCCAAGGTGTCTATTACGAGACCACGGTCCGGGAGGATGGACTGGTCATCACCTGTTTTTATAATTTGAACGTGTTGCCGGACTATGGGCGTGGGACATTGGACCCTCTCGCTCAAATCCAGCCGGACCCCGAATTCAGGGTGCAATTCGAAACGTGGCTGGCTTCCATCCAGGTGGATGTTGTGCATGTGAACGAATTCATCGGATTCCCCGCTGAATCGTTGTCGGCGGTGTTTCGCCGGGGGATTCCGGCCATGGCGACGGTGCATGATTACTATGCCTTGTGTCCGACGGTAAAGTTGATGCTTCCCGATGGGCGTCCCTGCGATCTGGAATCGACAAATCTGGTGTGCCGATCCTGTTGTCGACAAGGGAATTCCATGGTGGAAGATCAGATCGGGCAGTGGATGCAGCGGATACGACCGTATCGCGGCGGCAGTTGGCTGGCATGCGATCTTTGGCCGCGGTTCCTTCCCTCCCTGCGTGCGTTGCTCTGGCGCCGTTCCTCGGCCGAGGACTATCGGCAGCGCAGGGAGCGCATGCTGTCGGTTCTGGGACGTTTTGATTTGATCTACGGAAACTCAGCTCTCTCTGCCAATTTGTACCGTCAGGTCGGGGGGTTGAAGAATGTGGAGACGGATGCCACCTTTACCCGCAGGACCGTGCAGCACCAAGCGCCGGAGATTCCTGAAAGAAAGCAAGGAAGTCCCCTGCGGATTCTGGTGCTCAATGTTCGTCGGAACCCCAAGGGTCTGGAGGTGTTGAAAACCGAGATTGGGTTGTTAACGGCTCAGTTGGGTCATAAGTTCAGATTTCTGGCATGGGGTTGTTCTCGACTGGACAGCCCGCTTGTCGAAAATGGTGGTGATTACCGCGCGGATCAACTGGATGCAATTTGCGCGGAGGCGGATTTTGGTTTAGTGCCCTCTGTCTGGAGGGAGACTTACGGATTCGTGGGAGCCGAAATGCTTTCGCGTGGCTTGCCGTTGATCGTGAGCCGAGCGGGGGCGATGAAAGAATATGTGACGGAAGGTCGAGACGGTTTACTGTTCGACCCCATGATTCCGGGTGATTTGGCTGCTGTTTTGAGCCGACTGGCTTCAGACGAAGCCCTGCAGGCCCGGCTGTTGCGGGGTGCTGCGGATGGTTGGAAAAAATTCAACACGTTTGAAACGCATGTGGATCGTTTAATCAACCAGTACGAGCGAATCGTGAAAAAACACGTTCCAGCGGTGCTCCCGTCTTCAGGAGTATCCCGTTCATGACAAAGACATGCACAGCCTGTCGGCATGTTCGCGTTGCGAGTCGTCTCCGGGGCGATTCCTTCAGAAGGTTGGATCACGGGACCACAGAAACCCGCCCATTGGGCAGCCGGGGGACAGGTTGAAAGCCGCGCAGCCAGTTGTTGTTGTGCTTGTGGCCTACCGTTCGTCGCTGACGCCTCTGGAGCAAATCGCGGTGGACAGATGCTTCAACGTGTTGGGGCGACATCCGATGGTTGTCGTGGCCCCCGATGGAGTAGCGTTGCCTTCGCCGTTGGATCGATTGCCTGTGGAGCGATTTTCGCCATCCTGTTTTTCAGGAGTCTCCGCGTATAATTCGTTGATGCTGTCGCCGGATTTCTATCGGCGATTTTTATCCTACCGCTATCTATTGCTCCATCAATTGGATGTTTTTGTGTTCCGGGATGAGTTGTTGGATTGGTGTTCGCGAGGCTACGATTATATCGGGGCGCCGTGGATAGGAGAAGAGTGGCCCGGCCGGGAGGAGACACGGCAAGGGCTTCCGTTCTGGATTCGGAGTCGGCTGTTTCGCTTTCTGCCGCGTCTGCGGCATGATGTGGGCAACGGTGGCTTCTCGTTGAGGAAGGTTCAATCGATGTATCGAGCGGTATCGTGGCTTCGAAGGACCAAGCGGGCGTGGGGAGGACGCAACGAGGATGGGTTTTTCAGCATTGCCGTTCCCGAGTGTTGGTGGTGGGCGGGCTATCGGGTTCCGACGGCGGAAGAAGCCATGCGCTTTTCGGTGGAAACGCAACCGTCGGCTTGTCTCGCGAAAATGGAAGGAAGGGTTCCCTTCGCCTGCCACGGTTGGGATAAGCATGAGCCGGCGTTTTGGCACCCTCTTCTGGCCGAGCTCGGATACGATTTTGATCTAGAGGCCGCCTGTCGATTGGAAGCAGCGCGCTTGTCGCGTCGCCACACCAAACAAGAGGCCCGCAGACTCGAGTTGGAAAGGGAAGCCCATGCCCGTGCGTAGCCTTTCCTTCATCTATTCGCCGGGGCGCATTCGGCGGTTGGATGCCGTGCGGCGCGGTGACTCGCCCTCGGAGTTCTTTTACGGAGCGCTGGAACTGGAGAAGCGTGGATTGAATGTTCGCTTCATCGAGGCCGATCCGATGACACCGCCGCATTGGCCTTGCGCGGCTTTGAATTTCATGGGGCAACATGGCCCGATCAAGCTGGATGGACATGTCACACAGGCTGTGTGGAATGCGTTTTCTCAGTGGAAAGATAGCGATGTTGTGGTTGGCACCACCGGGGCCCATGCGCTTGCGCTTGCGTTGCTGAGCGTGATGCGTTGCCATTCGGTGCCGGTGGTGGGAATCCAGTGTGGTTTGCTGAATCATCCCATCGATTGGGGGCGCCGAAACAGCACGGCGGCACTGATGCGCAGGATGGAGAACATGCTGTTTGGTGAGGGTGAGTTTCAGCCCATGTTGACGGCCTATCCGGGCATTGGGGACCATCTTCATGTCAATCAATTTGGCGTCGATGTTGAGTTTTGGAAACCCGGAGCAGCCTCCGAACGCGGCTATGTGCTGGCCGTTGGAAATGATGGGCGCCGGGATTATGAGGTCTTGATGGCCGCCGCGCGCCAGATGGAGGTTGCCTTTGTCGTGGTGACCGAGAAAAATCGACTGCGAAATCCACCCGCCAACGTTCGGCATGTGGCGGGAACATATGGGAGCGGGCTATCGGACGTGGAGTTGCGGGACTTGGTTCGGGGGGCGGCATGCGTGGTGACCCCATTGCAGTCGACCCGGCAACCGTCCGGACAGAGCGTCACGTTGCAGGCCATGGCGTGCGGACGCCCGGTGATTCTGTCGGATACGGAAGGGCTTTGGTGTCGCAAAACTCTTCGCGACCGGGAGACTCTTCTTCTGACGCCGGTGGGAGATGCCGGGGTGTTGGCAGAACGAATCCGGGAAGTCCTGAGCGATGGATCCTTGGCTCGTGGATTGGGCGACGCCGCTCGAGAAGCCGTTTGTTGTCAGGCCACGATAGAACAATTCGCCGATCGGTTGTTCAGCCGATGTCAGCTCGCCGTGGAGCGAGAAAGGAAGACGTGATGAAAAGCAACCTGTCGAACGGTGACTGTCCTGCAGAGGCTTCCGCCCGAAATTCCGTTGACTGGCCACGGGTCACACTCGGGTTTGTGAGTTGCGAGCGCGGGCACTATCTGAAGGCGACGCTGGCGTCGGCACGGGAATGTATTGAGTATCCACAGTTGGAATGGATTGTGGTGGATGATGATTCCGTCGAGCCAGGGCTCAAGGAATACATTCGCGGGTGCGACTGGATTCAGCAGAAGATATTTCGCCGACAGACCCACGCCGAAGCCATGAATCAACTGGTCCATCTGGCGACGGGAGAGTTCGTTCTGATCTGGCCTGAGGATGTGCAATTCATCACGCGAGGCGAGTGGATGAAGGACCTGATCGAGATTCTACAGGCGAACCCGGATATCGGTGGCGTGGGACTGGATGCGCAACGGCGTTGCACTTTGGAACACATTTTTCGGCCGGGGCTTCGAGATCGACTTTCCCGGTTTCGCGCGGAAGTCTGTCGGTTCGGCTGGGGGGGAATTCGGATGCAGCGGAAGTGTACGAGTCGTGATGGCTTCACGCTGTGGACCTATGGGGCGGTTGGCGATGGAGTGGTGGGATCGGGAATTCCCTCGCTGATGAGAACGTCTCTATGGCGGGAGCTGGGGCCTTGGTGCGTGACAAAGCCCCACGCGAGGCTGATCGATTCATCTCTGGGGGCGGAGGACGATATGATGGACCGGGTGAGAAAAAAGGGACTTCGGCTGCAACTGGCCACACCGCAGATTCCTCTGGCTGCCGACATCATCAACGACGACGTCGGGTGCAAGGCGAAAGTTCGCAAAGGGATTCGCTATGGGAACTATACGCCTCCGCCCGACGGTGGGGCGTATTATTATAAAATTCGATCGGTTGAAGAGCGGGTTCGGAAGGTTCATGCGGATCGACCGCTCAGCTTCTCGGAATGTGTAGAGCCGATGGGCTTTGAAATTCCCAAGGATGGGAATGGAGACCGGTTGAAGGCTTCGTTCAATGAACAACCTTGCACCGAAATCAGGAAACATGAAAGGCGAAGCACATCGGCATGACCGCTCGCCTGCCAGTGGTGGTTGCCTTGATCGTGCACCATGCTCCGCTAACCCCAGCGGATCGGGTGGGGGTTCTCCAGTGTCTATCGATCTTGAAGTCCCATCCCGTGGTAGCGGTGGCTCCCGAAGGGTTGCCATTGCCTCGCTTCCTACGCCATCTGCGCACAGAGCGGTTTCCGGATGGATTTTTCCGTAGTGTACGCGACTACAATCGCCTGATGTTATCTCCAGAGTTCTATGCGCGGTTCGAGGCGTACGACCAGCTCCTGATCCATCAACTCGACACCTTTGTGTTTCGCGACGAACTGTTGGCCTGGTGCGCACGGGGATCCGACTATGTCGGGGCCCCTTGGCAGGGGGTTCGATTTCCCGATAGCTCGGAATGGATCGAGTTGCTCCATGCGTTCATGCCTGCGGGTAGCGCCGAGCAATGGCGGGGCCGGATGCGCGTGGGCAATGGCGGCTTTTCCCTTCGCCGGGTGAAACCCCTGCGGCACATTTTGGAATCGCGACCGCAGTGGCTTCGCATCTGGGGCGACCGGCACGAGGATGCCTTCTGGGGAATTGCCGCTCGGCTTGCCCTGTCCGAGGCGGAATGTCGCATCCCTTCGGAAGAGGAGGCGCTCGGCTTTGCCTTTGAAACCCAGCCGGCGGAATGTTATCGCTGTCTCGGTCGACTGCCGTTCGGTTGCCATGCCTGGGATCGAATGTCTCCTGCTTTTTGGAGGCCGTGGATTCGGAAGGCGGGCTGGCGGGTGCATGTTCCGGGCGATGGCGGCTGGCAAGATCGCGTGGCGGCTGGTGCAACCCGGGTGAAACAGTTGTTGAGCGCAAAGGCGATGCAAGGGGCAGGATGACCATTCGAATTCACGAGCCTGAGCTGATCGCCCGCCGAGGATTCAATGGATTCTATGGCCATTTTCTGGAGGCTCTCGTCGAGTACGCGGGGGCGCGGGGAACGGACCAGCCGCGCCCGTTGCCGCGCATGATGAAGCCTCGCGAGCATGAAAGCTGCTGGGTGCGCTGGGGCGGACACTGGATTTTTTTCGACATGAGCGACCACGTTCAACGGCTGGACTTGGAGGCACTGAAGATGTGCTCGGCCTATTTCAAGGCGAACCTGAATCGGGGGGTTGCCCGCCGCGTGTTGAAGGATGGCGGGTTGGAGAACTGCGAAGGAAAACTGGTCCCGTTTCTCTTTTTTTCGGAAGGGCTAGGCGATTTCGAACGGGATTATCGGCGGCGGCGTTTTTGGCGGATGAGTCGGCCGAAATACGATGTGTGCTTTGTGATGGGAGTATATGAAAACGCGGTGCGGGACGGGGGGCGTTCGCCGTTCGAGCATGACGATGAACCGTTGACGCCGGCTACGTACCATTTTTGGATTCGCCTGCACGCGATGCGGGCGATGAAGGAGGCGGGCATTCCCGGATTTTATCGGCTGACAAGCCGCGCGAACCGGGCGCTGGAAGACGGCGAAACCGTGTGCGGCAATCTGGGGCGACGCGAGTTTTCCCGGCGGATCAGCGATGGGCGGATCACGGCTGTCTGCACGTTTCCGCATGCGCTTTTTCCATGGAAGGCGTCGGAGAGTTTTTCTTTGGGGCGACCCATTTTGATTGAACAGGCTCCGCTGACGGAGATGCCGGAACCCTTTATGCCGACGGCGGGCGAACAGTATCTGGAATGGCTTCCCCAATCGGGAACCTTCACCATGGATGCGCCGCTTTCATCGCCGGAGAGTTATCGGGTTTTAACCCGAATTCCTCTGGATCGCTTTCGGGAACAGGCGGAGTGGTTGCGCGAGACGTTGGCAGATCGAGAGCGGTTGGAGGCGATGGGCGAAGCGTGCCGCGAGTTTGCGGTCCGCGCGTACGGCAAAAAGACGGTGGCGGAGTACATCTGTGCGGAAGTGGAACAACGTATCCAATAGAATGTGAATAAAATGAAAACCATACTAACGATGTTGGGAACGCGTCCGGAGGCCATCAAGCTGGCACCCGTGTTGCGCGAGTTGGAACGGCAAAAAAAACAATTCCGTTCGGTGGTGTGCGTGACGGGGCAACACCGTGAATTGTTGGATCCCATGTTGAAGTTTTTCGGGATTCATTCCGATTTCGATTTGCATGTGATGAAGAAAAATCAGCGGTTGGCCGGGCTGACGGCGAGGCTTCTAACGGCAATAGATCCGGTGCTGGCCGAAGTGAAGCCCGATTGGGTGATGGTGCAGGGCGACACGACGACGGTGATGGCGGCCGCGTTGGCGTCGTACTATCGCGGCATTCGAGTGGCGCATGTCGAGGCGGGGCTTCGGACGGACAACAAATATTCGCCCTTTCCGGAAGAAATCAATCGGCGCATGGCAGGCGTGTTGGCCGATGCGCATTTTGCTCCGACTTTGCGCGCGGTTCGTCACTTGCGGCGAGAAGGGGTTCCTCAGGAACGGATTTGCTTATCGGGCAACACGGTGGTGGATGCGTTGAATTGGGCGGTGGGCTTGGTTCGAAAAAATTCACCCGTTTGGCCATCGGATATTCCGATTCTTGAGAAGGGGCGCCGTTTGATTCTTGTGACGGGCCATCGCCGGGAAAACTTTGGAGAAGGAATGGAGCAGATGTGCCTCGCGTTGCGAGACATCGCGGATGAGCTTTCGGATTGCGAGTTGGTCTATCCGGTTCACTTGAATCCGAATGTGAGGGAACCTGTGGGTCGCCTGCTCGGTGGGCATCCCCGGATTCATTTGGCGGCGCCGGTGGAGTATCCGGTCATGGTGGAACTGCTGAAAAATGCGTGGTTGATTTTGACAGATTCCGGTGGCATCCAGGAGGAGGCTCCAACATTTGGTGTTCCTTGTTTGGTGATGCGTGGAACCACAGAGCGGCCGGAAGGAATTACACAAGGTGTGGCCAAGTTAGTGGGAACGGATCGCCGAAAGATTGTGGATGCGGTGAAGCGCCTGAATCGCAATGGGAAGGCGTATGACCGAATGGCGTTGGGTGGAAATCCGTATGGCGATGGTCAAGCGTCCAAACGAATTGTGGATTGGTTGGACCGTCACAAATGAGATCGTTTCCCGGAAAAGGAATGGTCCAACGGACTCTTTGCCGCGCCTGCCGGTTGGCGGCTCGCATGGTCGCGCCTTTCCGCCATTCTGACATTTCGATTTTTCATGATTTTGCGCCGCCACCCGCCGGCGGTGGACACCAATTTTTGCGGGCCTTGAAACGCGAGTGGGAACGTCGCGGATTTCGTGTGGAGGTGAATACGATATCCGGAAGTACACGGGCGTGTTTGTTGAATTCCTTCAACTTTGATGCCGACCGATTTCGTTTTCTACGGCGAGCGGGAGTTCGAACGATTCATCGCGTGGATGGTCCGTTGGCGACCTATCGTGGATTTGATGATGGAACCGATCAACAGATTGCGGACTGGAATCGTGAGTTTGCGCAGGGAACCGTCATGCAGTCTCAATTCAGTTTGAACGCACACACGGAAATGAAGCTGGTTTTTCAAGAACCGGTAGTGATTCCCAACGCCGTGGATTCCGAAATTTTCTTTCCGCCAAAGAGGCGTACGAAGCCGGAGGGGCGAAAGCTGCGAGTGATTTCGGTGAGCTGGTCAGACAACCGCAACAAAGGGGCGGATGTGTATGAATGGCTGGATCGGAATATCGATTTCGGTCGTGTGGAGTACACGTTTGTGGGGCGAATCGCTTCGGAGCTGAAGAATATTCGTGTACTTTCTCCGATGCCCTCGTACGAGTTGGCGAAACTTCTACGAGAACACGATGTGTACTTGACCGCGAGCCGGAACGATCCCTGTTCCAACTCGTTGCTCGAGGCGTTGAGTTGCGGATTGCCAGCGATCTATTTGAAAAGCGGGGGACATCCGGAGCTGGTGGGTGAAGCGGGATTGAAGTTTGAACAGGCGGAGGATGTTCCGGTGCTCATGGACCGGATGGCGCAGGAAATAGGGGATTATGGCCAAAAAATCTGCGTTCCGCTCATCGAGGACGTGGCGGCCCGCTACTTGGCGGTTCTGGGTATGGAGGGGAAAGCGCCGCGATGAAGGGGAGCCCTGTGCATTTGATTTGTGCCCTCGGAGATCCCACCTTGCCCACCGTATGGTCTGGCGTTCCGTACAGGATATTTCTCGATCTGAAACGTCTGGGGCGCTTGGGAGAGACCCATTTCATTCGTTTGGGAACTTTCTGGCAGGCGCTGGATCGATGCGGACGTTTGGTGCTTCGGGAACAGGACCGTGCGGTGAATACAAGCACGGTGATGAATGTGGCGCGCATGTGGGCGACGCGCCGATGGAGTGCTCGCCTTGCCAACACAGGGCCGATTTTGCATTTCGGGACACGGGAATTTCCTTGCTCGTCTCGCGGCAGACTGAAGCAGCAATATGTTTTCGTGGATGCGACGTTTGGCTCATGGATGAAGGAGCGCCTCCGTCCGTTGGTTTCGGCCTCGATGTTGCAGGCTTTAGAAGACCGGGAAAGACGGTGTTTTGAGCAGGCGGAGCATGTGTTTTGCGCGGGGCAATATGTCAAGAATCTCCTGGAGCTAGACTATGGAATTGCGCCGGAACGAGTGACGGCTGTGGGCACGGGACTTGGGGGAATCCAACCGTATGCCGGACCCAAGCGGTATGCTCGGGGAAATATTCTGTTCGTGAGCAAATCGAATTTTGAAAAAAAGGGTGGACGGTTGACGGTGGCGGGGGTGCGTTTGCTGCGCGAGCAGGGAATCGACGTGCAACTGACACTGGTGGGATCGGCGCAATATCCGGACGAATATCAAGGGATACCGTGGTTGCGCTTGCTGGGCCGGTTGCCACCAGGGGGGACGGAACTTCAAGGGCTGTTCGAGGAGCACACGTTGTTTGCGATGCCCTCGGTATATGATGCGTGGGGCATGGCTTGGCTGGAGGCGCTGGCCTGTCGGATGCCGGTTGTGGGGCTGAACCGAAACGCATTTCCCGAGATTTGTGGAAACGGGAGGTACGGCTTTATTTTGAGCAACGAAACCCCCGAAGAGTTCGCGCGAGTGGTGAAGGAGGCTTTGGCGAATCCAGAACGCTTGGAAAAAATGGGCGGCGAAGGCCAGGCCCATGTTCTCCGGCAGTATTCCTGGGAGAACACCTGCGCCCGAATGCTGGAAATAATGGATCGGAATCAGCCGCATGAAAAATAGGGCAGAGATCGGTGTAAAAGAAGACCGCCAGATTCTCGGACTGATGCTGGTGAGAAACGATGACCGCTTCGTGGGTCAGGCTCTTCGGAACGTGTTGGATTTTTGCGACAACGTGATTGTCTTGGAACATTGTTCGACGGATCGAACCTTGGAGATATTGACGGACATTGCCTCGACCACCGGCGGAAAGGTGGAAATTCACCGGATTCGTGATGTGGCGGAAAGCCATGACTTTGTCTTGCCATGGATCGGGCGACCGATTTGGATGTTGGCGGTGGATGGAGACGAGGTGTACGACCCGTCGGGACTGGTTCAGCTTCGACGCCGCATCCAACAAGGTGAGTTTGATGGATATTGGCGATTGTACGGCCATGTGCTCAACGTGACGCGACTGAACCCCCAAAGAGGGCTAGCACGAGGACATACTTCTCCACCCGGACATCCCATGACTAAACTGTATCATTTAGGGGCCATTCAGAGCTGGGTTGGAGCTCCACAGCGACTGCACGGCGGAACGATGGCATTGAAGCCCGAGTGGGACTTGAAAAAGGGGGTCTATGCATTTTTTCATCATGTCGAATGGGAGGAGAGTCCGTTCCGTTGTTTGCATATGGTGTTCGTTCGCAGAAGTTCGAGGCAGGAGTCATTCTTGCCGAGGTTGAGCCCTGCGGACGTGCTCCAGCACAAGGTATTGGGCGTGGACATCTGGGCTCGCGCAAAAGTATGGCTTTATCGTGAATGGATGTTGTTGCGGAGAAAGTCCGGAAAGGATTTGGCGTATCGAAAAGGGCCTCTGGTGGAGAAAGAAACTCACCCGTTTCATCTCTTGGAATCGGTACAATGAATCGGCAGACGGCAACCGCATTCCTGAGGCATTCGGCGTTTCGAATGGCGGGTTTGCTTTCCATGGGTTGGAAAGACTATTCCCGATTAATTCTGGCCGGCGATGAAGGGGGCTGGGTGTTGGACGAAGAGATTCGTGACTTGCGAACCACGTGCCAGAGCTTGGGCTTGCGAACCGTGGCAGGGGGGTGGGAACCCGTTTCTCGGCGACAAGGTGTGTTTTATGCCAGTCAGTTCGTCTTGCTGAATTTGCCGGAAGATCGAGAACATCGCGCATGCTTTGCTTATTTTCATGGGAGACCCGGTAGTGGCCCGGCGGAGTTTGATGAAGTGTTTTCCAATCTGCGCAAGACGCGAGATCGATGGTCGCGAATTCAAGTCAGCCATTCGGAGATGCGCGATGTGGTATTGTCGAGTGGGATTGCGCCGGAAAAAGTGCGGGTGATTCCCATCGGCATTCGTCTCGGAATGTTCCCGATGCAAACAGCGGAAACCCGTGGGGCGATTCGAAAAAAATTGGAAATTCCGGAGAGCGCCTTTGTGGTGGGTTCATTTCAGAAAGATGGAAACGGATGGGGCGAGGGGCTGGAGCCGAAACTCATCAAGGGACCGGATATTCTGGTGGAGGTGTTGCGACTCTTGAAGACACGGATTCCGGAGCTATTCGTTTTGCTGTGTGGTCCGGCGCGCGGATATGTGAAGCGTGGATTGACGAAGGCGGGGATTCCCTTTCGATCGATTTATACGAAAACGTACGAAGAAATTCCGGCACTGTATCACGCTTTGAATGTGTGCCTTGTGACGTCGCGGCAGGAGGGAGGTCCCAAGGCGGTGCTGGAATCGATGGCGAGCGGTGTGCCCTTGGTGACGACCCGCGTGGGGCAGGCAATGGATTTGGTGCGAAGTGGAAAAAACGGGTTCATGGTGGATGTGGAGGACGTGGAGGGATTGGTTCATTCGGTCGAGCAGGTGAGGGAGCTGGATGGCAAGGGCCTACAGGCGTTGTTGAGCACAAGCCGATCTACGGCGGAGGCGAACGCGTGGGATCGACAAGGCCCCTTGTGGAGAGATTTTTTTGATGGAGTGCTGGAATGAGGGGATGGGTTGGAAAAGGAATTCGCCGTTTGGCGGCGGAGGCTCGTGAATTTCACCGATGGGAGGCGTTGAAAGAGGCGGGGGATATTCGCGTCTATTACGGTATGGATTCATTGCCGTCCCGCGAGAAGCCGATATCGGGTGGCATTGTGAAGTGTCTGGATCTGGCGGAACGTTTCCCCAACTCACCCGACAAGGCCAATTTGCTTTATCTAGTGAGTAGCGCGTTGCCCGAGCGTCGTGAACTGTTGGCACGCGCTGCGCAACGGGCGGGGGGAAGGGTTGTACTGAATCAAAATGGGGTGGCGTATCCGGCTTGGGCAGGGCCGGACTGGAAATCGCAGAACGCACCGAATGCGCATGTGCATGAGATGGCGGACGTGGTTGTGTACCAAAGTGAATTTTGTCGGCGTTGCGCGGAACGTTTTCTGGGTCCGCAAAAAGGGCCGGGTGAAGTCTTGTACAATCCGGTGGACACAAAGGTCTTTGTGCCTCGGCAAGAGAGCGACGGGAAAACGGGTTCTCCTGTGTTGCTGGTGGCGGGAAGTCATCACGACGGATATCGGGTTCAAGTCGCGATCGATGCACTGGCTCGAGTTCGAGACAACGGGGTGAAGGTGCGTCTACGGGTGGCGGGGCGTCTGGTATGGAGCCGAGGAGCAGAGGCCGAGGCCCGACGATGGGTGCGCGAGGCCGGGGTGGAAGAAGCGGTGGAATTTGTGGGGCCCTACTCGCAAAGGGATGCTCCCGCATTGTTTCAGAACGCTCATGCGTTGATTCATGTGAAGGTGCAAGATCCCTGTCCACGACTGGTGGTGGAGGCGATGGCCTGCGGTCTTCCGGTTGTCTATTCATCGACGGGCGGTGTTCCCGAATTGGTGGGAAACGAGGCGGGTGTTGGAATTCCGGGAAAGGAAGATTTTGAAGTCATGCATTCGCCTTCTGCGGAAGCGGTGGCCGAAGCCATACGGAATCTACTGGCGAATCGTGAAATACTGGCTCAACAGGCGCGTGCTCGATCCGTACGGATGTTTTCCGCTAAGAATTGGGTTGAGGCTCATGCGCGAATTTTTCAAGCCGTAGTGAAGTGCGGGGGAACATGAGCGTACCGCATCTCAGCGTGATTCTTCCTGTCTACAACGGTTCGGCCTTTCTTGCGGAGGCGATAGAAAGCGTATTGAATCAGACGTTTCGCGATTTCGAGCTGTTGGTGATTGACGATGGGTCGACGGACCGGACGGCGGAGATATTGGCATCGTGCCGCGATCCGCGACTGAGGGTATTGCGGAACGAGACGCGTCGAAAGTTGGCGGGAGCGCTGAACCGTGGTCTTGACGAAGCCTGCGGAACGATTGTTGCGCGAATGGATGCGGACGATCTCATGCGCCGCGATCGGCTGGCGCGCCAGGTGGCGCATATGGAGGCGCATCCCGAAATCGGCTGTTGCGGCGGATGGGTTCAAACGTTTGGCGATGGGAAAAAACGAATTCTGAAATATCCCATTGGCAAAGAAGAAACGAAGGCTTTTGCGTTGTTTTACGCACCGTTTGCCCATCCCACCGTGGCGTTTCGCCGCGAATGGTTCGAGCGTGAACGGCTTCGCTACGATGGGTCGTTTTATCCGACGGAAGACTACGAGCTGTGGTCCCGCGCGATTGCGGCATTTCCCTGCGGCAACTTGCCCCGCGTGCTGGTCGATTATCGCGTGCATGGCAACAGCATGACGGGCGGAGAGTGGTCCGACATGGACGTGCAGACCCTGCGGGTGCATCGGCGAATGCTGGCCCACCTGGGTCTGGAGGCGTCGGAAGACGAAGCTCGAATCCATCGCGCCGCGTCGATGGGGCTTCTGCCCGCCGTTCCGGACTCGTTTGAAATAACCGAAGCGTGGCTGATGAAGCTGGAAGTCGCCAACGGAACCTGTCGCGCCTATGGAGAGCGCGAGTTGGCCGACATGCTGAACTACGTTTGGTTCCGGATGGCGATGGCCACGGTGCGAGCACTGGGTGGAGAGGGGTGGAAACTGTACCGGCGAAGCCGATTGTCGAGCATGGGGCCCAACGCGCGGTTTCGCCGTTGGACCCTGATGGCGGCTGCGCTGAAGGCGGAATGTGTTGGAAGGCGCGGATGAAGGTTTTGCTGGTCAACGCCTATGCGAAGAGCGGCGGCGCATCGGTGGCGGCGCGGCGGTTGTGCGCGGCGCTGAAGGACGTGGGTGCCCATGCAAGGCTGCTGGTTCAGAGTGCGGAAGGAATCGATGATCCGTTGCTGTTGGCCACGCGCGATTCGTTGGCATCGCGGCGCTCCTTGTTGGATGCGTTGCCCACGTTGGCGTGGAGGAATCGACGAAGTCCCCATTGGGGCAATGCGTGGCTGGGCAACGAAGCGACGAGAAAATCCATTCGCGATTTCGCGCCGGACGTGACGCATCTGCATTGGGTGAATCACGGGATGCTGTCGCTTCGGGACATCGCGAAGTTGAAGAAACCTGTTGTGTGGACGTTGCACGATTCGTGGGTTTTCACCGGCGGTTGCCACAGTCCGCAGGAGTGCCTTGGTTTCATGAAGCGTTGCGGGCGTTGTCCGGAACTCTGCTCGCAGCGGGAGCAGGATCCAAGCCGCTGGAACTGGCAGCGCAAAAGGGCCGCATGGTCCAACGTGGATTTTACGGTGGTGACGCCGAGTCGATGGCTGGCGGAAATGGCCAGTCGATCGTCTTTGCTGGCGGGGCGGCGCATGGAGTCGATTCCGAACGCGGTGGATACGTCCCTCTTTCATCCAATGGATCGCAAGGCGGCTCGCTCGGCGCTGGGTTTGCCGCAGGGGACGTCCTTGATTTTCTTTGGCGCGCACGGTGTCCTGACGGATTGGAACAAGGGGGCCGATTTGTGGAAAGCGGCCATGGCCCATGTGGCACGAAAATGTCCCGATGCGGAATCAGTATGGGTGGGCTCTGCGGGGGGACTGGGGTCCATGCCGATGCGCGTGCATGAATTGGGGACACTGGCGCCGGAGAAAATGGCGATGGCCATGGTGGCGGCGAATGTCGTTGTCGTTCCGTCGCGCATGGAAAACCTGCCCAACATGGTTGCCGAAAGTTTGGCCTGCGGGACCCCGGTGGCGGCGTTTGCCGTGGGTGGAATTCCCGAGATGGTGCGTTCGGGCGAGACGGGATTTCTGGCGCGCCCACACGATCCGGAAGAATTGGCCGCTGGAATTTGCCAGTTGCTGGAGGCGGGCGGAAATATGCGGGATGCCTGCGCGAGTTTTGCCAAGGAAACCTATGCGCCGGAAACGGTTGCCCGTCGGCATCTGGACCTGTACCGTTCGCTGGTGGAAAAGACATGAGCGATATGCGTATCAGCGTAATTACAGTTTGCCGGAATGCCATGAATGAATGGCCGTCGCTGTCTGCAAACGTTTTGTCGGCGATGGGCTCCCGTGATGAGTGGGTGGTGCAGGATGGAGCATCAACCGATGGCTCTGCCGAATACGTGCGCACCTTGACCAATTTGCGTGTCAAGGGCGAGAGCCGTCCCGATGGAGGAATCTACGATGCAATGAATCGCGCCGCTGGACGGGCCACCGGTGATTTTTTTCTTTTCCTTGGGGTCGACGATCGGTTGCGGATTCGCTTGGACGAAGCGAGAGGGCTGTTGAAAGAATCCCGCACCATCTATTATGGAGACGTGTGGAGAATCCAAAGCATGGATCGCTATGCGGGGGAGTTCGACGGCGCGAAGCTTGCGCAAACCAACATTTGCCAGCAGGCGATTTTCTATCCGCGAGCGGCGTTCGAGGGGCGGAGGTTCGACGAGCGATATTCCCAGCAAGCGGATTGGGTCTTCCATATGGATTGCTTTGCGGATGCTTCGCTGACCTTCGAACACATCGATCTCCTTGTGGCCGACTATGCGCAGGGGGGGGCGAGTTCATTGCGAATGGACGAGGCGTTTCAGCGCGACTATCGGCGATTGCTGAAAAAATATTTTTCGTTTCGCCAGCGGTGGAAGCCATCGTTGCTGAGCGCGTTGTCGGATATCTATCGCGCGTTGCCGGGCGTTCCGCCGCCGCGCCAAACCCCTGCGAGGCCCAGATGAATTCACTGCTTGGCGTGAGCATTCCTACTTATAAACGGCCGGAACAACTTCGGCGGTGCTTGGCTTCGGTGATCGAAGCGGCGCGTCCATATGGGGTGCCCATCTACGTGCTGGACGATTCCGGAGACGACACCAATCTGCAAACCATGGCCGACATGCAACGATCCTACGACGGGATTCGGCACGTCCGGAATGCAGTCAATTTGGGAATCGATCGGAATATTTTGTGTTCGGTGGATACGTGCGATACCCGCTACGTTTGGCTGTTGGGAGAAGACGATCGTCTCATACCGGAATCCATCGGAGAGATGTTAGAGGTGTTGGCCGGGAATCCGGATTTCGTGTTCGCGAACTATTCCACCGTCAACGAAGACGTGAGCGTGGTGTTGAAAGAACAGGCGTTGCCGTTGGATGTCGATTCGTCCCTTGCGGCCGCGGATTTTCTTTCTCGCCATGGATGGGCGGCTGGATTTATCGGCGGTTGCGTCGTCAACAAGACGCTATGGAACTGCGTTCAGCAAGCGTCCTACATTGGAACCTACTTTGCGCATGTGGGCGTTATCTTTCATTCCATACAGGGGAGGTCGATCCATCTGGTGGCCAAACCGCTGGTGTTGAATCGTTGCGGAACCGCGGACACGTTTACGTGGCAGCCGATGGCGTTTGAAGTGCTGGGGGGGTGGGCTCGGCTGATGAAGCTCCTGCGACCTTTGTACGGGGAAGCGGTTTGCGAGCAATCACTGGCCACGTTTGAAGGGGCGCATGGATTGAATTCGCTGAAGTTTCTGCTCTATGCGCGCGCAGGCGGGGCCTATGGCGCGGAGCAATACCGGACCTTCATTCACCCCGGCCATCGGGGTTGTTTTTACAAGGCGGCGGCGTGGCTTGTGGCTCGCGCCAACCGAACATGGATCCAGCGGGCCCACGGATTATTGGCGAAGGCTCGTCAGCAGCGCGGGCGACGGCTGAACGGATATTGATCAATGTCTATATTCGAGTTGACTCTAATCTATACATGCATAAATTAGAGTGCATCTGAAAGAAGGACGATCCATGGAGCGCTATTTACAAAAGGCCATAGTTTCCGATCTTCAAGAGAAAATGGTATTTCTTGGCGGTCCACGCCAGGTGGGAAAGACCACGATGGCGTTAGGCTTGCTGAAAGGGGGAAGCGAGCGCCACCACGGCTATCTGAACTGGGACGACGTCTCCGCGAGAAAAGCCCTGTTAAAGGGTGAACTTCCGGCGAATGAGCCCCTTCTGGTGCTGGACGAGATTCACAAATACAAGGGGTGGCGAAATCTCGTCAAAGGCTTGTACGACGTGAACAAGTCGGAGCGTCAGTTTCTGGTTACGGGATCCGCACGGCTGGATCATTATCGGCGTGGTGGGGATTCCTTGCAGGGCCGCTATCACTATCGCCGATTGCATCCGTTGTCGATTCACGAGTTGGAATCGAGTCCTTCCGCCAAGACGCTGGAAACCTTGCTCGAGTATGGTGGATTTCCCGAGCCGTTTCTGAAGGCGGAAGCCCGGCATTGGAAGCGCTGGCAACGGGAACGAATGAGTCGAGTGATTCAGGAGGATTTAGTCAATCTGGAACACGTGAAGGAAGTATCCCAGTTGGATTTGCTGGCGAATATTCTCCCGGACCGGGTCGGGGCACCGCTTTCGATCAACAACTTGCGCGAAGACTTGTCGGTGGCGTTTGAAACGGCTGACCGTTGGATATGCATTCTGGAAAACTTGTACGTGTGTTTTCGAATTCAGCCGTATGGCCTGCCTCAATTGAGGGCGGCAAAGAAAGAGAAAAAATTGTATATGTGGGATTGGTCGATGTGTAGCGATCGAGCGGCCAAGTTTGAAAATCTGGTGGCTTCCAATTTGTTGAAATACTGCCATTTCATCGAAGATGGCGAAGGAGATCGCATGGAGTTGAAGTTTATCCGCGATTCCATGGGCCGGGAAATTGATTTCGTGGTTGTGAAAAACAACAAGCCCGTTTTCGCGGTGGAATGCAAAAGCGGGGATCGGGAAGTGAGCCGCAACATTGCCTACTTTGCGGAGAGAACGCGAATTCCAATCTTTTATCAGGTTCACATGGGCAAGAAAGATTGCGCTGTACCTGCGAATCGGGCACGCATACTTCCCTGGGTCGAGTTTGCAAACGTGTTGGGGATTTAGAATGAACGGGTATTGAGCGGCATGGAATTGCTCTTCCAATCTATTGTTGCGTTGGCTTCCTTGGCCTGGGCGCTGATGGTTCCGCCGCTTTTCGTGGCGTGGAAGCTGGGGCGTGGCGCATGCCGGTGGTCGGTGGTTTTGAACGCGTGGATTCTGGGGTGCGCGAGCCAGGGGCTGCTGGGCCTGATATGGAATTGGAAAATCCAAGGGCATCCCAGCGCCGAGGCGGCCGTGTATTACGGCTTTTGGCTGGTGGCGTCGGTGCTGGTTGCCCGTGTGTCCACGTCCAGTCCAAATGCAGTTCAGGTTCAGGGCAACGAAGGGGCGTGGCTGGGCTCGATTCTGCTGGCGGGCCTTTTGGTGCGCTTGCTGCATCCGTTGGGCCATGCGGCGCTGGGTCAGTCCGATGCGTACAGTCATTTGCAATTCATTCGCCACGTGGTGTCGGACGGCATGATTCACAATCAAATCTATCCGCCGGCCTATTCGTGGATCATGGCTCTTTCGTCCATCTCGCTTGGCGTGGATCCCTATGAATTGGCGCGATTTGGCGGTGCGTTTTGGGGCGCTGGCCTGATCTTGGCCCTCTTTGCTCTTGCGCGCGGCGAAGGCAAGCCTTGGGCCGGGCTCATGGCCGGAGCGTTGGTGGCCTTTTGTCCGGCTTGGATGCCGTTGATGAAAACGGGTGTTGGCGCTTATGCGAACCAAGTGGGTCTGTTTCTGGTGCCGTTGGTTCTCCTTTCGTATTCGCGTTTGGGCCTTCGCGGGTCGTTTGTATTCCTACTGATCCTCTCCGCGGCATTGGTGGCGGCGGTGCCGATGATGTGGATTTCGCTGGTGCCTGTTTTGGTTGCGGATCGTTTGATGGCTCGGGTGATGGGAGAATCCACATGGATTCGAAGGACCGGTTTTGTGGCGATCGCACTGGTTCCGGCTTTGGGTCTTTTGGCGTGGCAATCGTCGCGCATGCAAGGGCTTCATCGGGAGGTCACGGTGGCGATCGTGACGGCGGGGCAGGTGGCGCATTCTTCGACGGAGGATTCGACCGAAACCCAGAGCCGCGCCCCGAGCGCGGAACGGGTGATGCTGGAAAACTTTCTTTCCATCAAGCGGATTGGATATGGCGATGGACGGATGAATGCGGCGGGCATCGGGTTGGGATGTATATTTTTCGTGGCCTTGTTTGTTGGCATGAGAAAGAAGAATGTCGCATTGCGGTTAATGGGAATATGGGGATTGATTACGTCGGTCCAGGCGGGCACGGGATTCATGCAGTTTTCGGGATACCAGCGAGAGGGGTGGGCGTTGCTCATGGCAACGGCCTGGCTTGGCGGAACCGTGGGGTCGGCCATGCTGGAGCACAGGAAAGAGAACATTGGATTGCGCGGGTTGGCACTCGGAGTGTTTGTTGTGTTCTTCCTTTGGACTTGGTTCCATCCTCCGGGGCATGTGGCATCGTTCAGCACGGTCGAAGATGAATTGATCGACGTGGCGCGCGAGGTTGCCCTTCGCGGCGGGGAGGAGGATCGTCCGTTGACCATCGTGGCTCGGTCGTTTACGGGGTTCCATGGCAATCAGGGGGATTTGATTGAGGCGGTCGTTGGGCGGTCATCCCGAGTATCCTCTATCGCGGTGAGTGAGGAGAACGCATGGCGCGAGAAGGAAGGAACCTATCTGTTCCTGATGGATCGAACGCCATTCGATTCGACATGGAGGCCGGGAGTTTTTGCCAACGTTCAGCCGGAGCAGGTGATCCAGTACGTGGAAGCGCACCAACGATTGTTTCAATTGAACCGAAAAGTGGAAGAGTGGATGGGCCACCTGCCGGAGGAGCGGTGGACTCGGAAGCGCCTACCGACGGGTGTGGGACTGGATGCCATTAGTTTTGAACCCGTGAAACCATGACATGACGACGGATATGGGCATGTTGTTGATTGTTCAATCGGCGCTGTGGTTTCTTTATGCGCTGATTCCTTGGCTGGCCTTGAAGCCTTGGCTCGTCCGAGAGGCGTGGTCGGTTCGGGTAGGAGTGGCCGTATTGGCCGGGACGACGAGCCAAGCGATTCTTGGATTTCTTTGGGGATGGTGGATTCGCCAACCGGCGCGATGGGAAGGATTGATTTATCTGGGCCTGTGGTTGGCGATTGCCATGGTGGTTCGTCGCAAATGCGGAATCGTGAAAAGCGGAATTGAGGAAACGACGACGTGTTTCGAAACGATCGGTTTCGTTATTGCGATGGCGGTTGGAATGGCGATTCGTTTGATCCATCCCTTGCTGACATGGGCGTTGGGGCAGTCGGATGCCTATTCGCACTTGGCGATGTTTCGGGATATTGTTGATCAGGGTACGCTTGGCAACGTTGCGTATCCGCCGGGCTATGCGTGGATCATGGCGTTGCCGTCGGCTTTGTTCGGTGTGGATCCCTATTTCGTGGCTCGGTTTGGCGGCGCGTTTTTTGGCGTGGCGCTTTTGGTTGCGGTGGGTGCGCTGTTGTTCGACGGATGCCGCGATCGGCGTGCGGGGTTGGCGGGAGCTGTTCTTGTAGCGAGTTTTCCGGGATTGGCGTTGTTGCAGAAGACGGGGGTGGGGGCTTTTGCCAACCAGGCCGGACTCTATTTCTTGCCGATGATCTTTTGGGGAGTTCTGCTTGCGTTTCAGAACGGTCGCCGGGCACTGGGCGTTGCGGTGTTGTTGAGTTCCCTTGCGGGTTTGTTGGTCGCGGTTCCCATGATGTTGATGCACGTGGGATTGGTCCTATTCTTGTTTTGGCTATGCATGGGCCGAAAAGAGTGTGCGTCCGCTTGGCCGTGGGTCCGGCGGTTCACATGGGCGGGGATTGGGATGATGATTGTGGGGCTGACGCTGGTGGTGCAGGTGGCATCCCATCGCTTGGCGGTGACGGCGGTGATGTTGACGACGGCAGACGAGACGGTAGCGGCTCACGTGAAGCCGGGTGCGATGGATGGCCTGACGGCGTTGGGATGCTTGGCTCGCGATTTTGTTTCCATCAAACACATTGGAATGGGAAACGCTTGGGTCAATGGCGTGTTGGGGATCTTGCTTGGCCTATTTGTGGCGCTGATCCTCGTGGGCATGAAGAACCGCAAGTTGGGATGGGGGTTGGTGGGTGCATGGGGAGGGCTTGCGGCGGCGCAAACGTCGACGGGTTTTTTGCAGTTCACGGCCTACCAACGGGAAGGGTGGAGTCTTCTTCTTGCGATGGGTTGCTTGGGCGGCCTTGTTGTGTCTTGGCTCTGGGCGGCATGGCCCCGCTGGCGATGGGGCATTGTGCTCGGCATGATTCTATTCGCCTGGATTTCGTTGTGGCGTCCGCCGACGCACGTGTTGACAACCAGCACGGCAGAAGAGACGTTGGTGCGGATGTCGCGAATGCTGCAATCCTATCCGAATCTATCGCCGAATGAAGATGCGGCAGTGGAACATCTTCGCCGGTTTGTCTTGGCGAATGCCGACGTTGGCCGCACATTGGCGGTCATGAATCGTCCCTTTTTACAGGAACTGTTGTTGCCGTCCGTTTGCGGAGCCAACGAGCATCTGCGATTTTCGGATCAGCACATTTGGCGAACGCATTCCGAGTGGATGAGTTCCTTTTCGCAGGTTCTCGTATTGTTGGACCATTTCAATGAACAGGACCCTGTCCGCAGTGGAATTACGGGCGATACACAAAATTTCGCCGGGAAGGAGCGCCGCAGCTACGAGGTGAACTCGATCTTCGAAGCGCATATTCAGCAGTTGCCCACGAACGAATGGCGAACGATTCGTTGCGAGGTCACGCCAAACCTTCGGGCCCTTTTCGTGAGCAAAAAACAGGACGGAGGGATTTCACCGTGAAAGCGCTGGAATTCATTCAAGCGTGGATGGCGCAACGATTCAAGCGCGAGCGCTGGCGTTTCACGTGGGATGCCGTCATTTTGTTTGCGGGCAATGGATTCACGTCGTTTTTGTTTTTGTTGTTCCACATGCTGGCGGGTCGACGGATGGCGGGCGCGGATTACGCCGAATTCGTGGCGATGGTGGGGCTCTTGAACGTGCTGAGCGTGCCGGCGGGCGTGATGCAGCTCACGATGGCACGGTACATTGCCGAACGGGACCCACTGGAGGCTGACGAAACGTGGCTGTTGCTGGTTCGTCGCGGATTGCGCGGCGTGACGCTGTGGGGGTTGGCGGCCTTGAGTCTTTGGTGTCTCATTTCTCCCGCATTGCGAATGGGTCTCCATGCCTCCACCGTTTCCAACGTGGTGATGGTGGGTGTCATTGCATTTGTATTTCTGTATACCCCGATTCTGGGCGGCGCGCTTCAGGGCAGCCATCGGTTTGGATGGTTTGCATCTTCCGGCCTCGGAGTGGGAGCGAGCCGGTTGCTCTTGTTGCTGCCGGTCCTCTGGTTGGGCGGTTCGGTGGCCGCCGTGCTGGGCGTGGTGGCGGTTAGTTTTGCGGTGGGGTTGTTGATTTCGTATTGGCCGATCCGCCGCATGAAGCCGACGGCGTCGCCTTCCGCACTTCCGAATTCGAGGGAAATGGTTCGATACTTTTTTGGGGTGTTGATCGGGCAGGTTGCGCTGTATGCGCTGATTCAGGCCGATCTGATCGTATCCACCCGCCTGTTTTCCGGCGACGTGCTCGCCGCCTACGGCAAGGCGGCCACGCTTTCGCGAATCGTTTTCTTTTTGCCGCTGCCCATCATCATCGCCATGTTTCCCCGCGCCGTGATTTCGAAGAATCCCAAAATCCTGTTGTTTCCGCTGGGGGCCACGTTGGGGTTGACGGTGGCCGCCGCGACGTTCTTCACGCTGTTTCCGGCGCTGCCGATGAAGATCATGTATGGCGTTTCTGATCCGATCCATCTGGGCTTGGTGAGGCGCTACGTATGGGCCGCCATTCCCATGGCGATGATTAGCATTCTTTCGCCCTACGTTTGGGCGCGCCGGGCCGTGCGGTCGTCGCTCTGGCTTGTGCCGGTAACGGGCGTCTATTTGCTGGTGCTGTGGCGCGGCCAACTGACGCCGGAACAATTGATTCGTTCCATGCTGGTGGCCGGACTGGTGGCATTGGCATGGCTCATCCACATTGCGGTCGGGGTGTTTCGCGCGGACCGAGCGGCGGCGCGGGGGGGCGAGACCCCATGATGCGCGTTTGGATGATGGGATGTTGGCTGGCCTCGGTTGTGCCAATGGCGGCGATGCTGGCGTGGATGGCGCCCGCGCTGGCGGCGCGTTGGAAGAAGGCGCGGCCGGCATCGCGCATGGCGTTGGTTCTTCTTTGGATGTTGGGCGCCGGCTTTTTGATGCTGCGTCCGCACGACGACAGTTTCACGGGGCTGGACAACATGACCTATCGGCATTTGTCGTACGCATTTTTGGAGGGGCGTGGATTCCACGATCCCGACACGGTGTTGGCCGACGTACCCGAGGCGCTGCGCGAAAACTTTTTGCTGCATCGGGGGCCGGTGGGACGACCCACACGAGATCGGGTATTCAAGTTGTCGGGATGGCAGTCGGTGGAGACGCAGCCGTTTTTCATGCCGACGTTGCCGCTGGCGGCGGCGGCGCAGGGAGGCGTGTTGGCACCGGAGCGATTTGTTCCCCTGATGGGTTCGTTGTGGCTGGCGGCGATATTGGCGACGGGGTTTTGCGCGGGCGGCGGGTGGGGCCTGCTGGCGGCGCTGGCTTTGACGTTGGGCACGGCCTGGCCGGCGTGGTTTTTGCGCGGCTTCCATGCGGAGGGGGTTGGCATCTTGCTGGTGTCGGGTGTGGTGGCGACGGCCTCGGTGCGGCCTTTGCGCGGGGGTATGGCGGCGGTGGCCGGATTCGCGCTGGGCATGGCTGTGACCTATCATCCAACGATGGTCGTGGCATCGGTGCCGGTGGCCTTGGCGTTGTGGCTGGAACGAAAGGAAGCCCGAACATTTGTGGCGTTGGCGGCAGGACTGTCGGCGGGTCTGTTTCCCTTCTGGGCGCTGACGCGGTGGGTTTGCCAGCCCTACGGAGATTGGACGCGTTGGGAGAAGCTGAAGGAATTGGTCTCTCTCGCGCCGGAACACCAGGCCATTGCCGTGGTCATGGTGGTGTTGACTGCGATTTCTTCCGTGGCGTTGTGGGCGGGATTTCTTTCACCCGTGCGCGCGTGGGTTCGGAGAATGGACGCTTGTATGAATCCCTGGGGGTGGCTGGCGATCTGCGGCATGCCGCTGGTGCTGATCGCGGCGTTGCCGCCGTTGGCGGATGGCGCGTTGGGCAAGGCGTCGGCTGCGGTGTGGAGCGGCATTCGCTGGCCCTATGCTTTGTGGACGGTGTTTGGAGCGGCGCTGGTTTTGCGTAAAGATCGGCCCATTCGGGAGCGGGCCTGCTTGGCGGCCTTGTGCTGGGGGGCGTTGCTGTTTCTTTTCGTTCAGGGCGTGGAAACGCCCATTGGCTTGTGGAGTCAGCGACGGTTTCTGCCGGTGGTGCTGCTGGGAATCGGGTTGTTGGTTTCTCCGACGTCGGGTGGGTTGTCGCGGATGTCCGGCATGGGTTGGAAGGCGCTGGCTATGGCGGGCCTGTTGCTGGCGGGCGGGGCCAATGTGGTTCGATGGCCGGCGGCCTACGTGTCCATCAACGAAGAAGGCGCGGCGGCGTGGGTGCGCGAACAAGCCCAGAACATCGGGAGCGATCGGCTCGTGGTGTTTGATTATTATGGGCATGCCGTTCCCTACACGGCCGGCTTGAAACACCGCGTGCTGGGCTTGGGCGAACCTTCCCGAGGACACTGGGCGGAAGTGGCGGAATGGCTGACCGGGGCGTCCAAGAAAGAGGAAACGTGGGTGGCCACTTCGTGGTCGCCTTGCACGTTGGAAGAAGGGGCCAAGCTGGAGCCGGTATTTTCGGTCACGGGGCGTTTTACCACCGCGCATTCCAAATCCTTCTTTCCGGCGACGCGCGGCGAGCGCATTGTGAAAAATGAGTTTCTACGCTGGATTCCGCTGAAGGAGGGGGAGACGGCTGACCAAGACAAGGTGCTGGATGGAAGTCCCATTGGACTGCGCGGACCTTGGGGAAACCTTCGGAACGGCACCACGTGGACTCGGCAGGGAAGCCACGTTGTAGGTCCCGTTCCGGAAAAGGGAAGGCGCGTGGTTTTCGAAGCCGACTGCGCGTGGAGTCCTCCTTCCGAGGATTGGGCCACGCAGACGTTGCTCGTGATGCCGCCTTGGGGTGGCAATCCTCTTCGACTGGAGGTGGGCAGTGGAGAACACCGAGTGATGGGGGAGTTGGATCGCCCAGCAGATGATTCGGACCGTGCGACGACGGGGTTGTATTCGCTGAAAGTGGAGCGCCCGTATAATCCCGGACAGAATGGGTTGCGTGGATATCATTCCGATCTGGGCGTGCCGATGCGGCGGATCATCATTCGGATTGAACCGGGCCCGGCATCCGTGCCAGAGTGATTGGCTGTATGGAAAAAGCCATCCAGTCATTTCTTGCTCGCACGATGGTGCTGATTCCGGCGTACAACGAAGAAGCTTCGTTGCCCGGTCTTTTGGCGCAGGTGCGCGAGCAGTTGCCGGGCGCATTGGCGACGGTGGTGGACGATGGGTCCGCCGATGGTACGGCCCGCGTGGCGAGAGAGTGTGGCGCGCGGGTGCTTCGCCATCCGTGCAATTTGGGAGTGGGGCCGGCGGTGCAAACGGGCATTCGCTATGCGTTGGAATGCGGGTTCGACTATCTGTTGCGGTTGGACGCCGATGGGCAGCATCCGCCGACCGAAGCTCTCCATTTGATCGAGGCCATGATCCAGCATCCCACGGATTTGGTGGTGGGCACGCGATACGGGGAAGGAAGCACCTATCACGGAAACTGGTTTCGGCGAACGGTACTAAAAGGGTTGGCCGTTTTCGTGTCGGTGATTTGCCGCAAGCGCATCACGGATCCGACCTCCGGATTTTGGCTGATTACGCGGCCGTTGCTCCAATGCTTCGCCATTCATTATCCGGCGGATTATCCGGAAGCCGAAGCCATCGCGTTGTTGCGGCGGCAGGGCTTCACACTGGAAGAAGTTCCGGTGGCCTTCAAACCCCGACAAGCGGGAGAATCTTCGATTCGCGCATGGGGAACCGTTAATTTTGCGGCCAAAGTATTTTTGGCGTTGTTCGTGGATCGGTTGCGTGCGGTGGATCCGCGGGGATCGGCTTCTTTTATAAAGAAGGAAAAATCCTCGTGAAAAAACTGGTTATCATAGGGGCGGCCTTGGCCGCCGCCATCTGGAAAAGTTGGCCGTGGCTGGCGGCGGCGAGTCAGATGATGCGGATTCGCGTGTTGATGGGCGTGGTGAGCGTGGGTGTTTTTCTCATCACCTTGCTCGCGATTCGCGGCTACAAGTTGCGCGAAAAATATGCGGTGTTGTGGTTGGCGACGGCGACCATGATCACGCTGGTGGCCTTTTTCCCCCAGGTTGTGGATGTGTCGCGCGAATGGTTTGGAATGCAATATGTGACTTCTGTGGTGGCGGTGGTGTTCACCTTTCTGATTTTGGTATCTTTCCATTTTTCGATTGCCCTGTCGGCCTTGAACGACAAGGCGGCGGCCACGGCTTCCCGCTGCGCGATTTTGGAAGCGCGGATTCACGAGCTGGAAAAAAGACTGGGTGTGTCCAAAGGGAGTGACGATGACAGCAGCCCTGCGGATCGGCGTTAATACGCTTTTTTATTTGCCCGGCGAGGTGGGTGGGTCGGAGACCTATTTGCTCGAAACGATCCGCGCATTGAGTCGCCGCGCCGAGGCTCCTTCTCTTGTTTTGTTTTCCAATGTGGAGAATGAACAGAAGTTACGGGATGAATTTCCCTCTGCCGAAATTGTGGAAACCGAGGTGGAGGCTACACATCGTGTGTCCCGCATATTGGCCGAGCAAACGACATTGCCGAGGCTGGTGAAAAAAGCGCGCGTGGATGTGCTGTGGTCGCCGGGCTATACGGCGCCCGTGCGGTGTTCATGCCCGCAAGTGGTCTCTCTTCTCGACATGCAATACAAGCGCTTTCCAAAAGATGTTTCCTGGCTGGCCGCGCGCACGATGGATGTGTTGTATCCGCTGGCGGCCCGCCGTTGCGATGCAGTGATCACGATTTCGGAATTTGCCAAATCCGAGGTGATGCATTTTACCGGGGTGAAACCCGAAAAAGTGACGGTGACTCTTTTGGCGGCGGATCGGGCGTTTGGTATTCCGAATGGACCGCCGCCGGAACCCGTGCAGGGTGCGCCGTATTTGCTTTGCGTGGCGCACACCTACCCGCACAAGAATGTGGCGCTGCTGATACGAGCCTTCAACCGCATCGCCACATCCATTCCGCACCGTCTGGTGTTGGTGGGCAAGGCGCGGTTGGGAGAGCCCGAGGTGGAGGAAGCATTGAGCCATTCCTTGCCAGGGCGCGTGATTCGCTTGTCCCATTTGTCATGGCGCGAACTCATTGCACTGTACCAGGGGGCGGATTGGTTTGTCTTTCCTTCCCTCTACGAAGGCTTTGGCCTTCCCGTGCTCGAAGCCATGTGCGCGGGCACACCTGTGCTGACCACGCGTGAGGCTTCCATTCCAGAAATTGGGGGCGAGACGGTGCAATACGCGGATGGTCACGATGAAGTTGTTTTTGCAGAAGCGCTCCGTTCAGCCACGAACCTGCCGCCACCGGAGAGATTGAAGCGAGTGGAAATGGCCAAAACCCGTGCCGCAACCTTTACGTGGGATGCCAGCGCGGATATACTCTATTCAGTTTTGAAAGAAGTTACATAGCGTGGCATAGCTTCAACCGAATGAATTTGAACTCATGAACTCATGAGGTTTGATTGTGAAGAAAAGCAGGAAAACAGGAAAGACAGGAAAACAAGACGGGCTGATTGCAAACCTGAACTTGGATTCCAATAGGTCCGCTTGAAAAAATCGTCTGTACGATTGGCTTTCAGGTATGGACGCCTCTAGAAGGCGTTCGTTTATCTGAACCCAATGAAATTAGAATGGAAGCTATGGATGCCCAGCCGCTAAATCCCCGCGACCAGTTGCAGTTCCTGTACGAACTGGCCTTTTATCCACCACGGCTCAGCGAATTCTGGAATCAGGTAAAAAAGGCGCAGATCGATCGTTTTAGCGCTACAGAGGCGATTCGGGGTGCCTTACTATTGCATTTGGCCTTGCCGGAACGAGGATATGCTTCTCTGCGGGCGTTGAAGCGGCTCGCACATTATCAGGCATCCTCTCGCCCATTTTTGCCTATCACCTTTTTGAAAAATATTGCGAAGTGGCTAGAAGTGGATGTGGTCTTGAATGCGGAGGTGGTCCCGCCCGACATGATTCGAGACATTGGCCTACCGCCATTTTGTCATTCGCAAGGGACAGCGACCGGGAATCGGTCAGAGAGAGAACAAGCATGAGCCAAGTATTGACGAATGTGATTTGGGGGTTGTTGGTGGCGGGGCTTGTCGTGTTGCTGTTTCGTTCTCGAAAGAGCGGGGGAAAGAAGGGGATGCAGATTCATGCGACGGCGGCCATTGAAGAACTCAAGGCCATTGGCGTGCTTTCCGTTTTCAAGGCGGTGACGAAGGAAATTGTGACGGCGCGCGACCACTCATTAGGCGATCTCGGCAAGCGCTATCTCGAGTGGCTCATCACCTCCAAAAAGATGGCAATGATTTTCGAGTTCGATATCGATTTTCAATATGACCTGCGCGATCCATCGTTCACGGTGAAGGAAGAAAGCATGGGCCGCTTTTGTTTGCAGATGCCGCTTTGTGACTATGTGGTCCACGTCCGCAACGTGACCTTCTACGACGAGCAAGCAGGCAAGTTGCTTCCCATCATTTTGCCCGACGTGGTCAACAAGCTGCTCGGGGGCGGCTTCAACGAAGAAGACCGCAACAAGCTGATGGAGGAAGCCAAGGCGCAGGCCGAAGCGCTCGCACAAAATCTCGCCCGCCGTCTCAGCTCCGAGGTGCAGACCTCCGCGCGCCAAACGATGGAAATGCTGGCCAAGAGCTTTGGCGCCCAGACCGTGAAGGTGGTTTTTCCGGATGCCGAGCCGCACAAGACGAATGTGCTCCAAGAGCAAGTGATCCTCGCGCCATGAACTCATTCGTTTGCACAACGTCATGAGAGAACGTTTCGTCTGGAAAAAGTCCGACATCTGACGGATAAAAGGAATCCATGCCACTCTCTAAACAACAATTGGGAAGTCTTTTGTGGGGAATTGCCGACACCGGGCTGCGAGGCAAGGTGGAGGACTACAAGGCCTACATTCTTTCGCTACTGTTCTTCAAGCGACTCTCGGACAACTACGCATGGGAAGCCGAGCGGAAGGTGAAGGAGTTCGCGGGGACCTACGGCAAGGAGCCGACCCCGAAGCAGAACGAGCGGCTGCAGAAAGAGGGCCATGCCTTCGTCATTCCGCCGGAGTGCTTCTGGCACGATGTCCGAGTGGCGCCGCTGGACCAGAAGAACGAGAAGCTGGACGAGGCGGTGAATGCCATCGCCGAGCAAAATCCGCTGCTCAAGGGCATCATCAACTCCGTGCGCTGGAACGAACCCGCGCCGGACGGTAGCGGCAAAAAGCGCCTCGACCCGGAGGTGGTTTCGGCGGCCATCAACTACCTCGACCCGATCCCGCTCGACAATTCGAACGTATCGCCCGACGTGCTGGGCGACGCCTACGAATACATCATCAAGAAATTTGCCGATGAAAACAAAGCGGGCGCGACCGCCGGGCAGTTCTACACGCCGCCGGAAGTGCGCGACATCATCATCCGCACCATGCAGCCGGAGCCGGGCCAGACGCTGTATGACCCCACGTGCGGATCGGGCGGGTTTCTGATCGACGGGGCGAAATTCGTGAAGGAGGCGTGCGGCGACGCGCGGCGCATCCGCCTGTTCGGCCAGGAAACGATCTGGAACACGTGGGCCATCGCCAACATCAACATGCTGTTGCACGGCCTGGACGCCAAGGTCGAGCAGGGCAACACCCTCAAGGACCCGAAGTTCAAGGAGGAGGGCGACCTCCGCCGGTTCGACCGCGTGGGGGCCAATTTTCCGTTCTCCGAGGAAAACTGGTGGCTCAACGGGACGACCAAGAAGGATGCGAAGGGCAAGCCCGTCCTGAAGAAGAACGGCTCGCCGCAAATGGAGTATCCCGACAAGGATGAATTTTCCGATCCCTACGACCGCTTCATCTACGGCATTCCGCCATTCTCGAACGGCGATTTCGTGTTCCTCCAGCACATCGTTGCGTCACTTGACGAAAAAGGGCGGGCGGGCGTGGTTTGTCCGCAGGGCGTCTTGTTCCGGGGGCAGCCCGCCAAGACCGAGGAAGAAGACGGCATGACCCGCAAGGCGGATGACGAGCATCTCATCCGGCGCGGGTTTTTGACCGGCATTGGCGAGGACAAGCGCAACTTGATCGAGGCCATCGTCGTGCTGCCGGACAATTTGTTTTACGGCACGACCATCCCCGGCGCGATTGTGTTCTTCAACAAGGACAAGCCCGCCGCCCGCGCCGAAAAGGTGCTTATGGTCTATGCCGCCCGTGAGGGATGGTACAAGGAAACGCCCGACCAGAACGTCCTGCTGCCGCACGACGTGCTGCGCATCCTGATCCAGTTGCTGGCGTGGGGAGACATTCGGGTGGCGCGGCGGATCCTGCCGGGCCACAAGGCGAGGCTCTATGCCAACATCCAGGAACGGCTGGAGTTCGAGCAATCCGAAATCGAAGTCCGCCACCGCGACGAGAAGAAAGAGCGCGACGAAATCCGGCTGAAGCTTGCCGATCCGGAGCTGAAAAAGGGCGAGCGCACGAAGTTGGAAAAACGCCTCGTGCGGTTGGATGCGGATATGGAGGAGATGCGGAAGGAACTGGCCGAGGCCGACGCCCGCGCCCGGCAGGAACGCGAGGCCGTGGATCGCGTCGAAGCCGAACTGTTGAACATGTTCGCCGATCCGGAATTGCGCAAACGATACTTTTCCATCGTGGATATCGCCGAGATCGAGGAGAACGAGTTCAACCTGAATATCCCGCGCTATGTGGACACGTTCGAGCCGGAGGAGGAGATTGA